>CAJUPL010000006.1 GCA_910588435.1 uncultured Eggerthellaceae bacterium
ATGAGCATGCTTGCATGATCATGAGTTAAAGGCCGTTATAAAAGGAGCGGGCACAACGTGCCCGCGACACCGGATCGTGGCAGCAAGGCTGCAGGTGCATCAGATTGAGGGCCGCTTTCAAAGTGCACAGGCATGCTCTTTGCCTGTGCAGCATTTTTGGGGCAGCAAGCGGGGCCGCAGTATTGCAGTTAGGAGTGCTCTTCGATCACGCGGGTCAGGGTTTCGATGTAGCGCTGGGCAAGCTGCGTGAGCTGGCGCTCTGCATGCGTGACGTAGCCTACGCGCATGACCTCGTCCGTCTCAAGCGGGATGGAGACGATGCCCGAATGCATCTCAGAGGACAAGACGCCCGTTGCAACCGTATAGCCATTGTGGTGCGCAAGCAGGTTGGACAGCGTGCCCCTATCAGAGATGATCACGCGCTTCTCTGAGGGCAGCTCAGCGAACGGTTCCTCCGCGAAGTAGAAGGAGTTGCTGGACCCTTGCTCGAAAGAATAGCGCGGATAGGGCGCAAGCTCCTCTATCTTCAAGGACTTCCGTGAAGATAGCGGGTGATGCTCGCCAACAAAGGCATGCGGATTGGCGCAGAACAGCTCAGTGAAGGAGAGGTTCGCATCCTCTAAGGCCTTCCCCATCACCTGCTCATTGAATGAGGACAGATACAGGATGCCTATGTCGCTCCTGAACTCTGAGACGTCCAAGATCACATCAGCGGTTCGCGTCTCAGACAATGAGAACGTATAGCCCTCACCCTCGTAGTCAGCCACGAACGCAAGGAACGCCTCAACGGCGAAGGCGTAGTGCTGCGAAGAGATGGCCAGCTTCTGCGGCGAATCCGCAGCGTGCCCCTTGTAGCGCGCCTCCATGAGGTCTGCCTGCTCCACCACCTGCCGCGCATATCCCAGAAGCTCCGCGCCCTCAGACGTCAGCGTGATCCCCTTGCTTGAGCGGCTGAAGATCTTGACGCCGCACTCCCGCTCAACGTCACGCACTGCAATGGACAGGCTTGATTGCGAAACGTACAGCTCATGAGCGGCCGAGCTGATGGATCCGCAATTGGCGATGGCTATCAGATATCTGAGCTGCTGAAGCGTCATAGCCTACACCCACGCTTCCCTCATATGCTCCCACTGAGCATCGCGCGCAGCTTCGATGAGCTCCAGGTCAGTATCTGCATCCGCCGAGTATCTCTTCTGACGGCGAAGATAGGGCTCAATTGGCGCGAAGCTCTTGGGATTGCGCGTCAGTCGGAACTTGCCACCTGGCTTGCCACAAACGCCGGGACCCTCGTACTCAGCCAGGAACCATAGCCCCGTATCCACTATCTCCTTCGCCACATCTACGGTGTCAGCAGATGGGAATCCCCAGCCCACAGGACACGGCGCCATCACGTGGATGAACCGCGTGCCAGACATATCGCGCGCCCGCTCCAGCTTCTTCAGGAAGTCAGCCATGTACCCCACAGACGCCGTGGCCGCATAGGGGATGCCGTGCGCCGCCACTATCTGGAATAGCTGCTTCTTCTGCGTGAAGCTGCCGGGATGCGCAGGCCCTGCAGGCGTTGTGGTGGTTGACGCGCCGTAAGGCGTGAGCCCTGACTTCTGGATGCCGGTGTTCATATAGGCTTCGTTGTCATAGCAGATGTATAGGATGTCATCATTGCGGTCTATGGCACCCGAGAGCGCCTGCAGCCCTATATCTGCCGTTCCGCCGTCTCCTGCGAAGCCCACAACGGTGCATCCATCCGGTTTGATTCCTTGAGAGCGAAGCCCCGCCTCTATGCCAGAGAGCACAGCGGCCGTAGATGCGAACGGGGTGATCATGGCATTGTTGCCGAATGCCAGCTGCGGGAAGTTGAACCCAACAGCGCTCATGCACCCAGCAGGAAGCGCCGCTACCGCATTCGGCCCCAGCACCTTGAGCGCAGCGCGAACGGCAAGAGACGCCCCGCACCCAGGGCATGCCTTGTGCCCATAGAAGAGCTCCTCATCTGGCATGGTCCTAGCGTTCAGAGCCACTATGCCACCTCCCCAGCAACATTCAAGAAGACCACGTCTCCCACTTGATGCCCGCACGCAGCGGGCGCCTTTCCTAGCGAAAGAGCCTCAAGGGAGGCGAACGCGTCCTCAACCTGATGCCTGGAGATGTCATCTCCTCCAAGGCCGCCAACGAAGCCAAGGGACGGAAGCGCGCGCCCTGAGCTTGCAAGGGAAGCCTGCACGCCAGCGTACACCGCCCCCGTAGCCCCAAACGAGACATCCTTCTCAAGCACGCCAAAGGCCTTCGCGGGCTTCAGAGCCTCCGCTATCTCCTCTTGAGGCAGCGGGCGAAGGTACCTGATGCGAACAAGCCCGGCCTTCTTGCCAGCCCGGCGCAGATCATCAACGACATCCCGCGCGATCCCAGACACAGAGCCCAGCGTCACCATCACGAAGTCAGCGTCATCGGTCATGTACGCTTCAACGAGCCCGGGGTATTCGCGCCCGAACGTCTTCGCGAACCTGGCCTCAACCTCTGCCACCACATCGCGCACGGCCAGCATGGCCTCATGATGCGCCACCTGATAGAAGCGGTTGTACTCAGGCCCTGCGGAATATCCGATGTTCTTCGGGTTAGTGAAGTCAAAGCGGTTCTGAGTCACATAGGGCGGAAGGAATGCGTCCGCCTGAGCTTGATCCGGCACGTCCACAGCCTCATAGGTGTGCGTGAGCGCGAAGCCATCCATGTTGACCATCACAGGCAATGACACGCGCGCATCCTCCCCCACAGCGTAAGCCATGAGCGCAAGATCCAGCGCCTCCTGGTTGTCCTTCGCATACACCTGGATCCAACCGTGATCCAACAAGGAGAGCGAATCCCGCTGGTCCCCGTAGATGTTCCACGGCAGCGCAAGCGCCCTGTTCGCGTTCATCATGACGATGGGAAAACGCCCGCCTGACGCATACGTCAAGCACTCTGCCATGTAGAGCAGACCTTGCGAAGACGTGGCAGTGAACGTGCGTGCACCGGTGGCAGACGCGCCAATGGCCGCAGACAGCGCCGTGTGCTCGCTCTCCACATGCATGTACTCAGAGGCAAGCTTGCCGTCTTCCACCATCTTCGCAAGCGCCTCCACCACAGTGGTCTGCGGCGTTATGGGGTATGCGCTGATCACATTGGGGCGAGCCAGGCGAATGCCCTCCGCGAACGCCTCATTCCCAGACAAGAACATGCGCGTCATGCGGCATCACCTCCCTCCGGGACCATCTGGATGCAGTCAGCGGGGCACACCTTCGCGCACACGCCGCAACCCTTGCAAAAGGCCAGGTCAACAGCAAGGCTTACCACGTCCCCCGCTGCGTCCCTCTCCTTCACGATGGTGCCATCCGGACAATACAGATAGCAGCTCATGCATAGCGTGCATGCATCCGGGTCTATCACAGGGCGCAAGCTGCGCCAGCCGGCATTCGGGGTTGTGAGGTATCCCGCCTCAAAGGCGGTGGATGAAGCGAAATCCGCGGGCCGTGCGCTGAAGGCCTCGCGAAGGTGCGGGGTCCATCCATCGTCTGGGCGCAAAGCAGACACCAGAGGGTCATGGATGCCATCAGGATCAGCAGTGTTCGCATGAGAGCGATGCGAGCACCTACGGGAAGGCTGGTCTGAAAGGCCATTGGCTTGCATGGCCTCATACGCGGCCTTCGCAACCTCTACGTTCTTGTCAGCCAGCTTAGGCGGCATGGTGGCGCGGATGCCATGCTCTATGTCCTGGATGGAGACAGCCTCTGTGAGCGCCGGGATGGCCCCTAAGAAGGCCGTGTTCGGGAAGGGCCTGCCCAGGATGGCGCTTGAGATCCCATCCGCATCCAGCGTCAGCACGCGCGCGTCCGCAAACCCAGAAGGCTCCTTCGCGTTCACCAGCGCAATTCCGCCCTCGGCAAGCTCCTCCTGAAAGCCATCTGAGAAGAGCGTCTGATCCAAGAACAGCACGAATTGCGCCGAAGATGACGCGCTCCTGTCCCCTATGGGCGCGCTTGATATCTTGGCGAACGCCCGCATGGGCGCGCCGCGCCTCTCTGGTCCGAATGTTGGGAAGGCTAGCGCATGCTGACCTGCGGACAGCGCCGCTGCCGCGCCCAAGCAGCGCGCCGCTGTGAAGGCGCCCTGTCCGCCGCGTGCATGCCATATGAATTCAAGCAAGAGATGCTCCTTGGATGAGATCAAGCGAAGATGGTGGGCCGTGAGGGAATCGAACCCGCGACCTTGGGATTAAAAGTCCCCTGCTCTACCAACTGAGCTAACGGCCCACTGCATCAGGTGATTATAAAGGAAAACCCCAAGCGTGCGCCCTCACGAATGCAGACGCTCCTCCAGCGCTTCCACTATGATCCGAAGAGCCTTCACGCGGGCGTATCTCTTGTCATCGGACTCAAGCACGATCCATGGCGCATACGTTGTGGACGTCAGGCGGAACATATCGTTGATGGCGGATGCATACTGCGGGTACTTCTCGCGGTTGCGCCAGTCATCAGGAGTGATCTTCCATCTCTTCGCCGGATTCTCCTCACGAGCCTCGAAGCGCGCAAGCTGCTCCTCAGATGAAACATCAACCCAGAACTTGAGCAGGATAGCGCCCCAATCCACCAGGTCATGTTCGAACTCGTTGATCTCATCGTAACCCTCCGCCCACCTCTCCGGCGGCGTGATCTCCTCTGTGCGCTCCACCAGCACGCGCCCGTACCAGCTGCGGTCATACATCCCAACGTGCCCCGCCTTCGGAAGGCGAGTCCAATAGCGCCAAAGATGCGGATGCGCAAGCTCGGGCTTGGTGGGTGCCGGGGACGGGAAGATGTTGTACGCGCGCGCATCCAGCGCCTGCGCCACGCGCTTGATGTTGCCGCCCTTGCCAGCAGCGTCCCACCCCTCATAGACCAGCATCAGCGGCACACGCGCCTGATACATCTCATTCTCAAGCCCGAACAGGCGCTTCTGGAGCTCCTTCAGCTCACGCTTGTACTCATCGCGCGGAAGCGTCAGGGAGTGATCCATCGTCTCAACGCGCGGGTAGTCCTTCACTATCTGGAACTTGGAGGATTCCGGCGCGAACGCATGCTGAGCACGCGCCTTCGCCTTGGCTTCCACAACAGCGGGCGAATCATCCGCATCTGGAGCCGACCACATCTCAGCCGCGTCCTCCGCTTCCCGCTTCCCCTCATCTGCGCTGACGCGCAAGCGCTCCTGCTCAGATTCCTGCCTAGCAACATCTTGCGCCTTCGCATCCAGCGCCCCTTCTATGGCAGACACGAGCGTGCGCGCTATCTGCAGGTTGGCGGCGCGCTTGTCCTCGCCATTGACCAGCACCCACGGCGCGAACGGGAAGTCAGAGCCCTCCAACAGCTTGTCATAGAGCTCATACATCTCATCGTAGTCCTTGGTGGACACCAGCTTCTTCTCGGGCACGCGCCAGCGCGTTGCCGCGTCATCGTAGAGCCTATCAAGGCGCTTCTTCTGCGCCTTCTTGCGAACGTGCATGAAGAACTTCACAACCGTGTATCCATCACGCACGAGCTGGCGTTCGAAATCCTCTATGGACTCCAGGTAATGGCGCGCTCCAGCCTTCGGCAGCACCAGGTCAGAGGGGTCTTGCGCCAACAAGAGCTCAGTTGCCTTCGTATACCAACCGCGGTCATAGAACGTGATGTGCCCGCGCTCTCCCAATGACTTCCAGTACTCCTGCATCAGCGGGTAATAGCTGGAAACGCCCTCACCAAGCGCCTTGAGCTCACGCGCAGCCTCAGTATCTGCATCTGGGGACACATACACGCTCGTAGCGCGCGCATCCAGGTTGTACATCAGGTCAGAGATGCGGCTGCCCTTGCCAGCCCCGTTCCACCCTTCGAAGAGGACCACAAGCCCTGTGCCTTGGTTCACAGCGCGCTGTTGGAGCACCACCAGCTTCTCTATCAGCTGGTCATACTCTTGCTTGTAAGCGTCCTTGCTGAGCGGCTCAGATGCGAGATCTACTCTCTCTAGCATGTGATATCCCTTCCCATCTGACGGTATGCGAACAGCACTGCTCATGCTTTGGATCAGGGCTGCATGAGCGCTGTATACTGACTAGCATAATGCATGCCTTAAGCGTGGTGGAGGAGATGTTTCCCATGGCAGATTCGTCAAAGGACAAAGCGCGCACAAGCCAGAGCAACAAGGCTGACACGTCCGCATCTGGTCTTGGAATGGCGCCAGTGCACGGAAGCCATGCCCCATACATGCAGAACAGAGAGCTCTCATGGCTTGAGTTCAACAAGCGCGTGCTGGATCAAGGCGCAGACCCCGCTGTCCCCCTGTTCGAGCGCCTGAACTTCATCTCCATCTTCTGGTCCAACCTGCAAGAGTTCTTCATGGTGCGCGTAGGCAGCCTGACTGACCTTGAGCTCATCAAGAAGACCATCATAGATTCCAAATCCGGCATGACCCCATCTGAGCAGCTAGATGCGGTCTATGCGCGCTGCCATGAGCTCTACCCCTACTACGAGGCATGCTTCAAGACGCTCAAAGGAGAGCTGGAACAAGAGGGCATCATGGCGCTCAAGCCCAAGCAGCTCTCAGATGAAGAGCGCGGCTTTTTGGATGACTACTTCGATCTGAACATCATGCCCTTCCTGGCACCGCAGATCATCAATGCGCGCCACCCGTTCCCTCACCTTGAGAACGGCGCGCTCTACATAGTCGTGCGCCTAGATGAGCATGCAGGCCCCAAGCAGAAGGCCAGCAAGAAGGCCGCCAAGGATGAGAAGGCTGCGAAAGCGGCCAAGAACCTAGGCGCTCATGGCGTGACGCTTGGCATCATCCCGCTTCCGCGCCAGTGCGAGCGCATCGTGCAGCTGCCCGGCGGCAACCTCAAGTTCGTGCTGCTAGAGCACGTGATAGAGATGAACGCAGCCAAGATATTCTCCATGTACAAGGTCAAGCACACCAACGTCATCTGCGTGACCCGCAACGCTGATCTGGACGCAACGGAGGGCTCTGAGGAGCAGGGTGAGGACTATCGTGAGCACATGAAGCGCATCCTCAAGAAGAGGAGCCGCTTGGCGCCTGTTCGCCTTGAGTCTGAGCGTGAGCTCTCCCAAACGGTCAAGCGTGAGCTGCTCTCCCGCTTGGGGCTTAAAGAGCACCAGACATTCGTGTCATCTGTGCCGCTTGATATGTCATATGTCTTCTCCCTGCCATCTCGCGTGCCTGCTGACGTTCGCCGCCGTCTCACGTTCGTGCCATTCACGCCTCAGTGGCCGGCAATGCTCCGCCAGAAGGAATCCATCATCAAGCAGGTCCAGCAGCATGAGGTGCTGATGAACTACCCGTATGAGTCAATGGATGCGTTCATCCAGCTTCTGCGTGAAGCTGCAATGGACCCAAGCGTCATCTCCATCAAGATCACGCTCTACCGCCTGGCAAGCCAATCGCACCTGGCAGAAGCGCTCATCGCTGCTGCTGAGAACGGGAAAGACGTCACGGCTCTGTTCGAACTGCGCGCACGCTTCGACGAATCCAACAACATAGAGTGGTCGCAGCGCTTCGAGCAAGCCGGCTGCCATGTGATCTACGGCTTCCGCAACTACAAGGTGCACTCCAAGATCTGCTGCATCACGCGCCAGACCGAAGACGGGATCCAACACATAACGCAGCTTGGCACCGGCAACTACAACGAGAAGACGGCCAAGCTCTACACGGATTTCTCGTTCATCACCACTGATCCCAAGATCGGCAAGGATGCCATGCGGTTCTTCCGCAACATGGCGCTCGAGAACACATCTGATGAGTACAAGACGCTCTGGGTGGCGCCGCTGCAGATCAAGCAGAACGTGATCGCCAAGATAGATGAGCAGATCGCCATCAAGCGCGCGGGCGGCCAAGCAGGCCTGTTCTTCAAGACGAACTCCATCACTGACAAGGACGTCATAGAGAAGATAGTGGAGGCTTCGAAGGCGGGCGTGCAGTGCACGCTTCTGGTTCGCGGGATCTCTTGTTTGGTGCCGGGGATCGAAGGCTATACGGACAACGTCTGCGTGGTCTCCATAGTAGGGCGCCTGCTGGAGCATTCGCGCATATACGCGTTCGGCCCGCTTGATGGCGACATAGACATCTACCTCTCAAGCGCTGACCTCATGACGCGCAACATGGACAAGCGCATAGAGATAGCATGGCCTGTCATGTCCACCCCGCTCAAGCGCATCATCATCGGATACATCGGCACGTGCATGGCTGACACGGCCAAGCTCCGTGACCTGCTGCCCAACAAGGAATACACGCCCATCGGCTTCTTCGCGAAGGAGGATGCTCACGGGCACGTGACGCTCTTCGATTCTCAAGCGTTCCTCATGGAGGAAGCGGAGCGCAAGCACATGGAGGCCGAAGAGCTTGCAGTGGCAGCCTCGCCCATGGATCTGGCGAACGTTCGCCAAGCTCTTGAGCAAGAGGCTATGGAGGATGCGTACGGCGAGGAAGCCTCTGAGTTCCAGCATGCAGAGCCTCAAGGAGAGCCAGTGGCAGAGCCTGTAGAGCATGTTGAGGAGCCGGAAACGGAGCCAGAGCCTGAGCCAGAGCCGGAGCCCGTCCCTGAACCCGAACCCACTCCTGAGCCGGAGGTGCAACCTTCGCCAGAACCAGAATCCACTCCAGAGCCAGCGCCTGAGCCTATCGTTGAAGAGATGCAGGTTGCAGAGGAAGCCGTTCTTCCAGGCCAGCCCATGCCAGAGCCTGAGATGGTCCGCGTGCAGGAAGCTTCAGCGCCTGACCTCTACGACGCAGCCGTGACGCAGCCGCTGCCGCAGATCCCGCAAGAGATGCTGCAACAGATGCCAGAGCACATGCCCGAGCAGATGCCGTATCCCATGCCAGCGCAAGCGCCAATGCCTACATATGACCAGGGCGGCAATGAGGTGACGCTATCCAACATGCCAATGTATCAACAGCGCACAACGTATGAGGAAGAGCCGCCGCGCGAGGTCAGCATGCCGAAGAAGAAGGAATCCTTCTGGAAACGCCACTTCGGGTAGGTATCGAATGGTGCCATAAATGAAAAGGGCGGGCTATCCAAGCCCGCCCTTCTTGCGTTCAAGCCTTATGCTTGGAATGTGTCCTTGTCAGGCGCGAATGATCTCATGGCCTCTATCGTGCGGGCGAACAGCTCATCCAGCTCCCAGCCCAGCATCTCAGCGCCGCTGCGGATGACCTCCCTGTCAACGCCTGCCGCGAAGCGCTTGTCCTTGAACTTCTTCTTCAAGGACTTCACTTCGAAATCCATCACGCTCTTGGACGGGCGCATCACGATAGCCGCCCCGATGAGCCCGGTGAGCTCCTCGGTTGCGAACAGGATCTTCTCCATCTGAAGCTCAGGCTTCGGAAGCTCTGGGTTGAAGTCAGAGGTGTGCGTCTGGATGGCACGGATCAGCTCCGGCGTGCCGCCAGCCTCTTCTATAAGCGGCGCCGCATAGATGGTGTGCAGAAGAGGCTCATCGTCATGCTCTTCCCAGTCAAGGTCATGCAGAAGCCCCACTATCCCCCAGAACTCCTCGTTCTCCGGGTCATATTCGCGGGCGAAGTATCGCATGGTCTGCTCAACCGTCTCACCATGCTCGATATGGAACTCTTCCTTGTTATGAGCCTGCAACAGCTCAAAGGCCTCATCGCGCGTCATGCCAGCTTCAAGCTTCGTCATCAATGCCTCGCTTTCACGTCATTTCCTGATAGCGAGCATGATACACGGAGAATGCGTCAGAAGGTGATGCCGAAGGCCATGCATATGAAACCCCAGCAGACGCCCATGGCATAGAGTCCGGCGATGATGGCCACATTCTGCTTCCAGTGGTGGTTGGTGCGCACCAGCACAAGAAGGCCAACGCCAGCTGATACCAAAAGCCCTGCGAACATGGCCGGCGCGCCAAGGATCCCCTCAACGTAGAGGTCAGCGATCACGATGCTAGCAGCGCAGTTCGGTATGAGGCCAACAAGCGCAGAGCCGAAGACAGAGAGGGCCGGGTTCGTCATCAGGAAATCCCCAAGGACGTCCTCCCCTACTACCTCTATCACGCCATCCAGCACCACCGTGATCAAGAAGATGAAGAGGATGACCTGTGCCGTATGCTTGAGCGCTGAGAGCAGGATGCCCTTCCAGCCGTGGTCGTCATGGGAGTGGTCATGCGCGTGATGATCATGCGTACAGCCCTGCTTGCAGTCATCCGCGTGCTCATACACAAGCTCAGGCCTCTCCTGGCACGTGCCGCACTCAGGGGCGCAACCGCAGTTGTCGTGTTCGCATATCTCATGGATCTTGTATCCGTCAGAGCTCTTCCTGGCCACCCTCATGGTGGCATCCACCGCAAAGCCCATGATCATGCCAACGATGACCTTCGCGCCCATGATGGAGGCGATCTGCCCAAGCGGCACCTGCTCTGCCAAGAAGATGGGCAGCATCTCGTCAGATGTTGAGAGGAAGACTGCGAACAGGGTTCCCAGCGTGATCACGCGCCCGGCGTAGAGCGTGGCGGACACGGCAGAGAAGCCGCATTGCGGGACAACGCCAAGGACAGCGCCAATGGCGGGGCCTGCAGCCCCTGCGCGCCTGATGGCGTCTTGGGTCTTGCTGCCCGTCTTGTGCTCTAGCCACTCCATCAAGACATACGTCACGTATAGGAATGGGATCAGGTAAAGAGTGTCTGCGATGGCATGCTCTAGGACATGCTCTGCTATGTGCAAGAATTCATCCATGCATTGATTGTAGCCACCCACACGCTAGAGCGACACCCCGCGTAGCCGAAGCGTAAGCTTATCGGCCACATTCCGCAGCCAAGCGCAGCCTTCGCGCATGCTTGGCAAGGAGGGCTGCAAATGAGAAGGGCGCACCCGTAAGCGCGCCCTTCATTGAAGCTTGGATCTGAGATCTGCTGGCTTTAGTCCGTGATGGTGATGCTCTTGATCACAGGCTGCGCCGCCTCAGAGGTGATGGCACCCATGTTAGGCTCATCAACGTTGGGCAGGTAGTCAGTCACGATCTGGTCGATCACCTTCATGCCCGCGTCATCGATGGTGCCGAACGCGGCGTACTGGCCATCAAGGCTGGGTGCCACCTGTGCGGCTGAGCCCAGCGTGATGAAGAACGTGCTGGTTGCAGAGTCAGGCATGTTGGTGCGCGCCATGGCAACCACGCCCTTGTCGAAGTTGTCTGCCAGGTCATTCTTGATACCGTTGCCTGAGAACTCTCCGCGGACAGTCTCCAGGTTAGGGTCATTCCCCGCAGCGTTGTTGCCAAGCGTGCCGCCCTGCAGGCAGAAGTCATCCACGATGCGGTAGAAGGTCTTGCCGTCGTAGTAGCCCTCGTTCGCAAGGTCCATGAAGTTCTGCACGGAAAGCGGTGCGGCATCCCCATCAAGGGTGATGGTGACAGGCTCATAGCCCTCAACCTCCAGCACTGCGTGGTGCTCCCCGATGCCATCAGCGGCCTGGGTGGTAGCGCTAGATGATGACGTGCTCTTGGAGCTGCTTGAGCTGTTGCTTGCACAACCTGTGAGCAGGACTGCTGCCATGAGCAGGCATGCAAGTGCGATGCCCGCGAAGGCCTTTGAGAATGAGCGCTTGGTGATATCTGCCATTTGGATCCTTTCTTCTGTTAGCGTCCAGACAGGATAAGGCATCAAGGTGTCAAGGAGCGGGGTGAACTGACATATTGACAGAACCTTGATATGTCAGATCACCCGACCCCTGATACTCCCTGACACTGGAGCGCTATCAGTTCTTCAATGAATTGAGTGGAGCAGGCATGCGGCCGCCGCGATGCGCAAGCACGGTGCCAGCATACGGCGATACCTCCATCACGGGCGCTTGCCCCAGAAGGCCGCCGAAATCCAGCATGTCGCCCACCTTCTTCCCGATGGCAGGGATGATGCGGACTGCCGTTGTCTTCGAATTGATCATGCCGATGGCCATCTCATCCGCGATGATGCCGAATATGGCCTCCACGCTGGTGTCTCCCGGGATGGCTATCATATCCAGGCCCACAGAGCAGACGCTTGTCATGGCCTCAAGCTTAGGCAGCGTGAGCGCGCCCATCTCAGCGGCGCGGATCATGCCAGCATCCTCAGACACGGGGATGAACGCACCGGACAGGCCGCCAACGGATGAGCTTGCCATGGCTCCGCCCTTCTTCACGGCGTCGTTTAACATGGCAAGGGCTGCCGTGGTGCCGGGGCCTCCGCAAACGCCTACGCCGATGGCTTCCAATATCTCTGCCACGGAATCATGCTCAGCGGGCGTTGGTGCCAAAGACAGGTCAAGGATGCCCTTCTGATACCCCAAACGCGCTGATGCCTCGCGCGCCATCAGCTCACCTGCACGCGTGATCTTGAAAGCGGTTGCCTTGATTGCCTCAGCCACTGCATTGATGCCAGCATCCTCAGGCATGTCCGCAAGCACCGCGCGAACCACGCCCGGACCAGACACGCCAACATTGATGACCTCATCAGCCTCACCGGAGCCATGGAATGCACCGGCCATGAACGGGTTGTCCTCAACGGCGTTGCAGAACACCACCAGCTTGCCCGCGCCGATGCAATCCCTGTCAGCGGTGGCCTTCGCCGTATCTATTATGGTGTTCGCCATCAACAGCACCGCATCCATGTTGATGCCAGCGCGCGTGGAGCCCACGTTCACAGACGAGCAGACGCATGCCGTCTCTGAGAGAGCCTCGGGGATGGAGCGGATGAGCTTGAGGTCACCGCGTGACGCGCCCTTTTGCACCAGCGCCGTGAAGCCGCCGACGAAGTCAACGCCCACTTGCGCTGCAGCCTTGTCCATGGCAACCGCAACGGGCGTCAGGTCCTCAGCCGTCACAGCCGCGCAGATCTCAGCGATGGGCGTCACGGAGATGCGCTTGTTCACGATGGGGATGCCGAACTCGCGCTCAAGCTGATCGGCCACGGGCACCAGGTTCTCCGCCGCCTTCGCCATCCTGTCGTACACCTTCGAAGCCACCTTGTTGATGTCAGTGTCAACGCAGCCGCGCAGGTTCAGCCCCAGCGTGATGGTGCGGATGTCAAGGTGCTGCTTTGAGACCATTGCCAATGTCTCTGAGATCTCAGCTGGTGTGAGCTGCATGGAGGCTCCCCCTTCGAGGTGTGTGAGCTTGCCTCAAACGGCAAGCGAGATGCGTCGGACAAGGATAGCAAATATAATGGGCTGCATTGGTAAGGCTGGGCGCAAAGGGGATGGCATTTGAGGCTGCATGTGCTGGCAAGCGGATCCAAGGGCAACGCCTGCCTGATCGAATCCAGCGGCGGTCCTGGCATCCTGATCGATTGCGGCATCTGCAAGCGGGACCTCTTGGCGGGATTCGCGGCTGTTGGCTTTGATGCTGCGCGCCTGACCGACATCCTGATCACGCATGACCATTCAGACCACACGAAGTGCCTGGGCGTCTGCGTGCGCGCGCTTGCCAAGGGCGGCGTCCACCCTACGCTGCATGCGAGCAGGGCCGTTCGCGCGGCGTCACCTCACATAGAGGAGGCACTTGAAGTGGATGGCATCCGCTTTGGGGAGCTAGCCTGCGGGCAAGCCTTAAGCGTGGGTGGTGGGCAGATGTCCGTCACGCCGTTTCCCACGTCTCACGATGCAGCTGAGTCGTTCGGATTCCGGATAGAGGGCGTGACCGGTGACGGCTTCTCAACGATAGGCTACATGACGGACACCGGGTGCGTGACCGAGGCGGCGCATGAGGCGCTGCAGTATGTGGATGCGTTGGCGCTTGAGGCGAACCATGACCCGCAGATGCTGCGCGAAGGTCCGTATCCGTATGCGCTGAAGCGGCGCATCGCGTCAGATCTGGGGCATCTGTCGAACGCGCAGGCAGCTGAAGAGCTAGGGGCGCTCTTGGATTCGCTTGGCGGCGGGATGCTGCAAGCGGTGGTTGCCATGCATGTGTCCCAGGAGAACAATATGTATTCCCTGGCGGAAGCGGCCCTGGCAGATGCGATCTCATCCCGCGAACACCATGCTCGCTCATACGTGGCCCGCCAGCGCACCCCCATCAGCGTGTGACATTAGAACACATCTAATGTCACACTCAGCCTCCCTCAAGAGTGGGCGGCTGCATTGCAGCCGCAGCTACCTGGAAGCCCAAAGGGCGGAAAGGTAGCGAAATGAGGGGCACCCAAGGTGCACTTCCTCGCCATGCGAATGAATTTTCGCATGGCTCAGGGCGCGAAGCCCGAAATACCCGGATTGGTAGTCTGCGCCAGGCAAGCTTGCCTGACCAGTTGCTGAGTGCCGGGTGTTCGCAGGCTATCGCCTGCGTTACGCATTGCTAGCGCAATGCTGCGCTTGCAATGCAAGCGCCCACAATTGGGAAGCAACTGCGGCTGCAATGCAAGCGCCCACAATTGGGAAGCAACTGCGGCTGCAATGCAAGTGCCCACAGGTAGGGAGAGGAAACTGCGGCTGCAATGCAGCCGCCTACCGCGGGAGGGGGTTCACCTGGATAGGTGGCCGTTAGGCCACCAAGGCCGCTACTTTGCTTGTGCTTGCACAAGCAAAGTTAAAGGCCGCTTTCAAAGTGCACAGGCATGGTCTTTGCCTGTGCAGCATTTTGGGGCAGCAAGCCCCATTGCCCTACTAGCACCTATAGGTTGAATCTCGTGCGGATGGCGTTCGCGAGATCTTCAGGTGTTGTGGCGGCAACGATCATGTCCATCTTCTCAGCGCGCGCAAGCTGCTTGAAATGCGCCTCAGCGCTCATGGCGTCGTGCTTGGTGGCGAACTCCGCCCACGCCTCCAAGATCACCGGCAAGCGCGCGGCCGTGTACTTGGCGCCTGTGCCCGCGTTGTGCGTTGCCACCCGCGCCTGAACGTCAACGGTGTATCCGGTGTAGAGCGTGTCGTCCGCGCACCGGAGCACGTACATGAAGTGAGCCACGCTTGGCACCTATTCCAGGAACGCGCCGGTCTGGCGGTTCCAGAGGGACGCGTACTCTCCACTGCGACGAAGCAGCTCCTCGTGCGTGCCGTCCTCCACGATCACGCCGTCGCGCAGGACCACGATGCGGTCAAGGGACGCCACCGTTGAGAGCCTGTGCGCAACCACGATGGAAGTGCGCCCGCGCATGAGCGTCTTCAGCGCGTCTTGCACCGCTGCCTCTGACTCAGAATCAAGCGCGCTGGTGGCCTCGTCAAGCACCAGGATGGGCGCGTCTGCCAGGATGGCTCGCGCGATGGCCACGCGCTGTCGCTGTCCGCCGGAGAGCTTGATGCCGCGCTCGCCCACAAGAGTCTGGAACCCGTTCGGCAGCTCCTCTATGAACTCATACGCGTTCGCAAGGCGCGCGGCCTCCTCTATCTCTTGCTGCGTTGCGTCCGGCTTGCCGTACGCGATGTTCTCCGCGATGGTGCGGTGGAAGAGCAGCGCCTCTTGCGGCACGTAAGCCACTTGGCGGCGAAGGCTTTGCTGCGTGTGCGTGGAGATGTCTTGCCCGTCCACCAGGATGCGGCCTTCTTGCACGTCGGACAGACGAAGGAGGAGCTTGGTAAGCGTGGTCTTCCCGGAGCCGGACTGTCCCACAAGCCCAATGCGCTGGCCAGCGGGGATCTCAAGGTCAAGATGCTTGAACACGGGCGTTCCGCTGCCGGAATCCGTGTAGGCGAACCCCAGGTCCTCTATGGTGATGGCGCCGTTGTCCACCTTGAGCGGGAGCGCACCTTTCGCGTCAGCCACGAGGGTTGGCTCATCTAGCACCTGCGTCATCTCAGATGCGTCGCCGAAGATCTTGTTCAGGCGCTGCAGCATGGAGTTGATCATGTTGAAGCGCATGGTCAGGTTGTAGGTGTAGGTGAACATCATCACAAGCATGCCCGCGCTGATGCCGAACCATGCGTTGCCGCCAGCGATGAAGATGGTGACCACGCTCATCATCAGCACGATCATAGATGATGTCATCACACCGCGCTTGAGAGTTGCGCGCATGTTGACCGATTCGGCCTGCGCCGTCTCTTGGTCTGCTGCCGTGAACAGCGCGCGCTCGTGATCCTCGCGGCCGTAGGTCTTCACGGCCATGATGTTCGTGACCGCATCTGACAGCACGCCGGAGAGCTTATTGGATTTCGCGGCCGCCTTCGACGCCAGCGGAAGGATCTTCCTGTACATGAAGTATGCCACCGCCACGTATGCCACAAGCAGCACGAACAGGATGGCAACGTATGCTGGCACCGCGGGAGCCAGGATGCTCACCGTGCAGATGATGGCGATGATGGTTGGGAGGATGGACATCAGGAAGTTCTCCACCAAGAGCGAATACGACGTCATGAACTTGGTGGTCTGCGTTACCAGTGAGCCGCCGAATCGGTTCGTGTGGAAGGTCATGGATTGGTTGGATAGAGTGTCAAAGCAGAGGCGCGCCAGGTTGTAGCTGCCGTTGATCTCAAGCTTGAAGACGGCGTAGTCTTGCAGCTTGGAGCATGCTTGCCCGAAGACGTTCACCAAGATGAGTGCGATGATGTACCCGCCGAACACATCCCACACTTGGTCGGGCGCCACGGGGCCTGTTTGCACTTGGTCCACGATCAGCCCCATGACGTAGGTGTTCGCGTATGTGAGAAGCCCGATGAACCCGATGGTGGCCACTATGCCAAGCACGAACGCGCCCAGCCTCTGCCGGGTGACCAGCCAATAATAATGAAGGGTGCGACGAGCTATCGCACCCTTGCTTGTTTGCGCCTTTTGCTCCATGAGGAGCTTAGGATACCAGCTTCTCCCCTAGCTCTACCAGCTCAGCAGAAGCCTCATCGTCCGGGTCCCCTTCGCAAGAGAAGGTGGCGACGACGTTGACGCCTGCGTCCTTTGCCTGATCTGCCCACTCATCAAGGTAGTCTCCGCCACCCCAGCCCCATGAGCCGAAGAGCACCGTTGGCTTGCCGCTCTCTGCCAGAGTGGGTTCAACGGCGTCCCACATCGGCTGGAAGGTATCTTGGTTCAGCTCCTCTGAGCCGCATGCTGGACAACCGAACGCGAATGCCTCGTAGCTTGCTATTGCATCCGGCGTGAAGTCAGCTGCCTCGATGAGCTCAGCCTTCGCGCCCTTGGCCGCCGCGCCCTGCTCGATGAGCTCAGCCATGTCACGAGTGTTGCCAGTGCCTGTCCAGAAGATTATCCCTATCGTCATGATGCGCCTCCTAGAGATCCGATCTGCTCTATTCATGTTCAAGATAGGGCGAACTGCCCTCCCCTCATGAGCGCACCCCCGGCATGTAAGCAAGCTGACACATGCAGGGAGAATTGCTCGCATGGCCCGACAGATGGTCTGCGCCAGGCAAGGTTGCCTGACCGGTTGCTTTATCTCGGGTGTTCGCAGGCTATCGCCTGCGTTACGCATTGCTCATCGCAATGCTGCGCTTGCAATGCAAGCGCCCACAAGGTCGGGGTGCAATGCTGCGCTTGCAATGCAAGCGCCCACTATCGTCCTGATACAAGGCGCAAATCGGTCAAGGGATCCAAGCCTGGATGATGGGGATCCAGCCCATGACGAAGATCACGATGATCAGCGCAGGCACGCCGAAGCGCATCCAGCCGCGCAGCCACTTCGGGAAGCGCATCCCTTGGCCTGCATTCGCCTCAGCCAGGAAGTTGTCCCACCCCCAACCGCGCTTCGTCACGCAGAACAGCACGAAGATGAATGACCCGATCACAAGCAGGTTGTTGGATACCAGGAAGTCCTCGATGGCCTGGATGTTTCCGATCCCCGGAAGCTCAACGCCAGCCCACACGTTGAACCCAAGCGCACACGGAAGCGACAGCAACGGGATCAGCACGCAGTTGATGGCAACCGCGCGCTTGCGGCTCATCCCCCATTCGTCCATCCAGAACGAGAGGATCCCTTCGAAGACCGCGATCACCGTGGACACCGCTGCGAAACCCATGAATACGAAGAATAGCGTGGCCCATAGATTCCCCATCCACATCTGCTCGAAGACCGTGGGCAGCGTGATGAACACGAGGCCCGGGCCAGAGTCAGGTGACACGCCGAACGCGAAGCACGCCGGGAAGATGATCAGCCCTGTTGCAAGCGCCACGAACGTGTCCAGGCTGGCGATGCGCACAGCCTCGCCCGCAAGCGAGTACTTCTTGTTGATGTAGCTGCCGAAGATCTCCATGGAGCCAAGGCCGATGGACAGCGTGAAGAACGCCTGCCCCAATGCAGCGAACACGGCATCTCCGAAGATATCCCAGCTCCCGAAGAGCTTCCCGAAGTCAGGGAGCAGGTAGAATGCGATGCCCTCGCCCGCACCAGGCAGCGTGCATGCGCGCACAGCAAGGATGCCGATCAGCGCCAAGAGCGCCACCATCATCACCTTCGTTATGCGCTCAACGCCCTTCTGTAACCCCAGCGAGCACACCAGAAGCGATATCAAGCACGCAACGATCATCCAGCCCACTTGCTCAACGGGGTTCGCGAGCATGGCATCGAATATGGCTGACACATCCTCGCCTTGGCCGAACGGCGTGACCGCCATCTCTGGGATGTATGCCAGCATCCATCCAGCAACAGTGGTGTAGAACATCATCAAGAGGTAGAGCCCGCAAAGGCCTATCCACTTGAAGCGATGCCACTTGGTGCCCGCAGGCTCCAGCACGTTGAAGGCGCGGGCGATGCCCTTGCGGGATGCGCGTCCGACCGCGAACTCCATCACCATGATGGGAACGCCCAAGATGATGAGGAAGATGAGGTACAGGACGATGAACGCGGCGCCTCCGTACTGCCCCACTATGTAGGGGAAGCGCCAAACGTTCCCAAGCCCCACGGCGCACCCTGCTGATATCAGGATGAACCCTAGCCTTGATTTGAATTGCTCACGCTCCACCCAGTTCCCCTATTCATTCGTAATACCTGCGCACCACCAAGAACACGGCAAGCGCCACGATCCCAACGATGCCCATGCAAAGATACAGCCATTCATACCCGATGATGGGCACGAGAGCGCCCAGCAGCAAAGGGCCGATGCCAACGCCTATGTCTAGGCTCATGTAGAAGGTAGCGTTCGCAACGGACAGGCGCGAGTCCGCAGCGGCCTTGACCGCCATGGCAAGCCCGCAGGCCTGCACGCATCCAACGCCGTACCCGCAAAGGAGGGCGGAGCCCAGCATCATCCAGTCATTGGAGGCGAACGCCAGGACCACCATGCCGGCAGCGAACGAGATGAACGCTGGCAGCATGACCGGCAGCGGCCCTTGCCTGTCGAACGCGCGGCCTGTGAAGGGGCGCGTCACGAACATGGAGAACGCATACACGATGAAGAACACGCTGGCTGCGCGCGTGAGGCCTACCGTCTCTGAGAACGGCGTCAGGAACGTGAGCAGGGACGAGTACGCGAAGAACGTGAGGGAGCACACGATGGCTATGGGGATGGTGCTGCGCTCGATGAAGGCATCAAGCCCGCTGCGTCTCTTGCGCGCGCCCTTTCGCTGCGTGCGCTCAGATTCGCGCTCTTCTCGCTTGCCCTCAGCAGAGCCTTCCAGCTCATCAGATGCCAGCTCTTCTCCGGCCTGATCTGCGCTCATGGCGCGCTTCGGCTCACGGATGGCGAGGATGCACGGCAGTGCCACCACCAGCACAGCAGCTGCCACGATGAAGAGCGCCGCATACCCCACATATCTTGACAGCAGGATGCCCGCGAACGGGCCGATGGCCGCTCCCAGCGTGACCGACAGCATGTAATAGCCAATGCCTTCGCCCTTGCGCGTGGTTGGCACTATGGCTGTGACGATGGTTGCCACCGTTGTGGAGCAGACCCCATACATGAAGCCGTGAGCGAAGCGCACGCCCATGAGAGCTGCAAGCGGCATGTCAAGCAGGTAGAGGCCTGTGAGGCACGCACCTAGGAATGCCCCGATCAGCAGCAGGCGCTTGCGGCCCACCTTGCGCATGAGAGCGGGGGATGCGAAGCGCGCGAACAGCGTGCCAACGATGAAGATGCTGGCGCAGAACGCCGCAAGGGACGCGGGTGCTTGGAAGACGTCCATTGCGTAGGCGGTCATGACCACCGTGAGCATGAAGTAGTTGCATGACAGGACGAAGTTCGTGATGGTGCCCACCACGAAGTCCTTGGTCCAGAGCGGCGCTTGAGCCTTCTTGGCGCGCTTTGGCGTGGCGGACGAGTTCGCGGGGCTCAAGGTTCCGGTATTGTCAGCGCAGTCAGGCATGAGGGCTGTCTAGTCAGCCTCTTTCGCGATCATGACCGTTATGGGCGAGTCCTTCACAACGCCGTAGCTGACCGAGCCAAGGTAGCCCTTGACGCCGCCGACGCCGCGGCTGCCCATGATGATCATATCCGCGCCCTCATCCTTTGCCGCGTTGATGATCAGGTCCGCCGGAGATGACCCTTTGAGGATCCTCACCTCAACGGGATTGGGGATGCTGTCTGCTATCTGCGCCAGCTCTTGTGTGATGGATGCGCTCTCATCCATGATCACGGTGTCTATCCCCGCCGCGGCCGCGCCCGACGAGAACAGGCGCATCACATGCACCAGCACTATCTGGATGCTGGGATCAAGGGACGCGATGTCCTCTGCGATCCTGAGCGCTTTCTTGGATGGCTCAGACCCGTCATAGGCAACTAGCAGCTTCTTGGACATGCGCATCTCCTCCCCGTTGAGCTCATGACTGCATTCTAAACCCGCGAACGCAGCTCACGCGAAGGTGCGTCTGTGCTGTTACCTCTGAGGCATCAGGAACTCAAGCGAAGCGTGCTGCTGAAGCAGCTTGGGTGCGCTTTGGACATGCTTTGGATGCGCCTGGAACTCCGCCTCAAGCCAGCTTGTCGTACTCCTCATCCGTGACGGGCTCCAACCACTCGTTGGAGGTGTCAACACCCGGGACCTCGAATGCCAGATGGCTGAACCAGCTGTCAGCTGCGGCGCCATGCCAGTGCTTCACGTTCGCAGGGATATGGACCACGTCCCCGGGGAGCATCTGCTGCGCGGGCTTCCCCCATTCCTGGTACCAGCCGCGGCCGCCCACGCACACCAGCATCTGACCGCCGCCATCTGCTGCGTGATGGATGTGCCAGTTGTTGCGACAGCGCGGCTCGAACGTGACGTTGAAGAACGGGATCTGCTCGGTGGAGACGGGAGCTAGGTAGCTCTGACCGATGAAGTACTGCGCGAAGCCGTCGTTCGGCTCACCTATCGGGAATATGATGCTCTCTTCGTATGCTTGCTTATCCATTGCTCTTCCTCTCTGTGTCAGTTGCATGACCCTACTCTAAAGGTTCAAGCACGCTTCAAGTCAAGCCCCCTCAACCCTATATATGACCCAGGAGGTCAATGACATTTCCCCGTGCTTAATGTCATTGACCAAAATGGTCATAATTAGGAAGTCTCTTTAGGAGTAAGCGCCCCTTCCCTGTGGGCGCTTGCATTGCAAGCGCAGCTGTGCGCTAGCACAGCGTAACGAGGGCGGAAGCCCGAAATGCCCGGATAGCTGTTCTGCGTCAGGCCAGCTTGCCTGGCCAGTTGCTGGGCGCCGGGTGTTCGCGGACTGGCGTCCGCGTTACGCATTGCTGGCGCAATGCTGCGTCTCCAATGGAGACGCCCACTATTAGGGGAGGGCGCAGCTGCGGCTGCAATGCAGCCGCCCACAGGTGGGGGGGGTTGTAGCTGATCCGTGCACGCTGGCATTCTGGGTTGCCACGTAGGGCACGCCACAAGACCGGTGGCGTGCCCTACGTCAACCTGAAACAGCTACTTTGTTGATAACGGGTCTGACCAGAGGCTGAGTCTCTGGTGGACATAGGGCAAGGCACCGCATTTGTGCCTTGCCGCCCATTAGCGATCGGGAGCGCACATGAGCAGGGCGCAAGCTTCACCCGGATAAGGGGCGCGTAAGCGCCCCAAGGCCGCTATGAAAAGAGCGGGCACAGCGTGTCTGCGCTCATAAGCCGGGGAATCCCTCAGTTCCGCAGGCGCGGATCATCTGGATGTACTCATCAACCGAGAACTCCTTGCTGCTCACCTTGTTCGTAGCCTCGGCAATGGCCTCGTCAGTTGGCATCTCCCCATACGCCTCAAGCGTGAGCGGCAGGCCGCCGCTTCTAAGGATGCCCATCACGCGGCTGAAGGCGAAGCGCACGGCATCCTCAACGGACGCATCGGGATCTGCGCCCATGATGCTGACCGCGAACTCGCGCACCTGATCAGGATGATGGCGTGCCGCGAAGACGAGCCAGCGCGGATACACCATGGCCAGGTTCTCACGGTACACAGTGCCAAGCGTGAAGCGAAGGAGCCCTGCTGCGGAGAAGATGCTGTACGTCCAGTTCCCCTCCATGCCAAGCCCCAGAAGCCCGCTAGTCTCAAGGAAGCTGGCCCAGAGCATCGTTTGGCGGGCATCAGCGTTCTCCGGCTCTTCCAAGAGCACCGGATACGCGCCCAAGACCGCACGCAACGACGCAGCCGTGAACCCACGGGAGATGGGGTTCGCATCAGTGAAGTACCTATACCCCGTCTGCGCCAAGAGCACCATGGTGGAGAACGCCGTGTTGCGCGCATCCAGAGAGAACGTGAAGGGCGGGTAGAGCAGCGCATAGTCCGCGAACACGCCATGGATGCCGCCCGCATACCCCATGATGTCGCTCACGCCATTGGCCTCAGAGCCGGTGGATGGGTAGGTTGGGATCAGCACGAGCCACAGCTTCTCGTCGTTGTGCTGCTCAAGCTTTCCCGTAAGGTAGTCATCGTAGTCATCATGGAGCGCGCAGAACGCGATGGCCTTGGCCGTATCCATCACAGAGGCCCCTCCAAGGCCAACCACCATCTCCGCATTGGACTCACGTGCAGCGCGCGTTCCCTCCACTATCCGCTCATAGGTGCACTGCGTGATGCCTGCGAACTGGCCCACCGAAGCCCCCGCTGCGCTAAGCGCGCCCATCACAGCATCAAGCGAGCCGCTCCTCTTCGCAGACCCAGCACCGCTGACCAGAAGGACGCGCTTGCCTTGAGCTACGCGCTCAAGGGCGTCAAGCGCATCATCTCCGCAGATGGCAGTGACTGGGTTCTGGAACTTGAAGCTCTTCATCTTTGGGCCGCCTTCACCTCAGTGCCGCCATATACGCCTGAGAGCTCCATGCTCTCAAGGGCGGAATCTATCTCAGCCAGCTCCGCTTCAGAGAGGATGATGTCAGCCGCGCCCAGGTTCTCAGCAAGCCTATGGCGCTTGCGCGTGCCGGGGATGGGCGCCAGATGCGGCTGTTTGCAGATCATCCAAGCAAGGGAGATCTGGGCAGGGGTTGCATGGTGCTCGTTCGCCATATCACGCAACATCTCCAGAAGCGCCGCATTCTGAGCGATGGCCTCCTCAGAGAACTGCGGCATCTCGATGCGGTAATCCTCCCCATTGTCCTCGAACGCGCTCTTGTCCGCATACTTGCCCGAGAGGAACCCGTTCGCAAGCGGGCTGAAGGCCATGAAGCCTATCCCCAGCTCCTGGCACACTGGGAACAGGTCAGCATGCCAGCGCGCCATCATGGAATACCTGTTCTGGATGGCCGTGACCGGGCAGACCGCATGGGCGCGCCGGATGGTGTCCTCATCCACCTCAGAGAGACCCCAGCCCAAGATCTTGCCCGCTGCGATGAGGTCCTTCATCACCTCGGCCACTTCCTCAACGGGGGTGTTAGGGTCTTGCCTGTGCTGGAAGTAGATGTCAACGCGGTCGGTCTTCAGGCGCTTCAAGGATCCATCGATGGAGCGCAGGATGGCTTCAGGGCTTGAGTCCGCGATGACCGAATGGTTGATCTTGCCATCATCCCAGTCAAAGGCAAGCCCGAACTTCGTGGATATGCGCACCTGGTCCCTATAGGGTTCAAGCGCGCGTCCCACTAGCTCTTCGTTCTCATGTGGGTTGGCGGGCGTGCCGTAGCACTCAGCGGTGTCGAACAGCGTGCAGCCCAAGGCTACTGCATCCCCTATGAGGTCTATCATCTGCTGCTCGTCCGCGGGCTTGCCGTATGCGTGGGTCATCCCCATGCACCCAAGGCCAACCGCAGAGACCTCTATGTCACCAAGCTTCCTGTATCTCATCTCTCACTTCCTGTTCGCATCCCAGAACCTGACTGCGTCATCTATCCAGCCTTCAGCCACCGTCCCCGTGCCAAGCCCGAATCCATGGCTCAGCCCCTGATATTCATGGAACTCTGTTGGGATCCCCATCTGAGACAGCGCGTCCAGCCGCCTTCGCATCGTCTGCCAATTCGCGATGCCATCGTTGGTGCCAACGCACGCATACGTGGGCGCGTCGTCTGAGTATGCAGAAGAGAGCCCCGTGTACTGGGTGACCACCATCGATGCCTGCGGGATGTCATCCCTGCCCGTCAGCTGATCAAGCGCTGAGCGGTTCCCAAGTGCTGCCGCCATACGTGCCCCGGCGGACCCTCCCCAAAGGGAGTAGCCATTCGCATCCACGCCCAGCTCAGACGCATTGTCATGCACGAATTCGATGGCGCGAGCAAGGTCCTCATACGGACGGTCTGTGCGGTATATCAGCGCGAAGGCGTTATAGCCCTTCTGGCTCAACGCCTGCGCAACCGGGAAGCTATCGTGCAGCGCTGCCACATAGGCGAAGCCTCCACCCGCATTCACTATCGCGAACGGCGCGCCTGGCTTGCCGCGAAAGAAGAAGAGCCCCGTATCCTCAAGGCTTGGATCAGCCACCATCTCCGCATCCGTGTAGATGGGATAGAAGATGCGCTCACCAGATGCTGCATCTTGGCGCAACCGCTCAAGCTCACCCGCGAAGGCATCAGCGCGCAAGTTCGAATACCACGCGAAGGTGCCGTTGCTAGCCAGATCTGACAACGTGTCATCGCCTGAAACAGGCCTGTCCACCGGGAAGAGGAGCCTGCCGAACCCTTCGAACTCTGGCAGGCTCTCTATCTCTTCTACCGTAGATGCCTCTGTGATCTGATCGCTTGGCACTTGATCGCCCTCTATCACGTCCTCATTCACCGAAGATGCCATGCTCACAATGGGTTGGGGGGTCTTGACCTCACGCCCTTGCGCCTGCCCTTGCTGCAGACCTTGCGCTTCCTCCTGCAGCTGCCCTTGTGCAGCGCAGCCGCTGATGGCCAATGAGGCCGCTATGAGCAGAGCTCCACACGCAACGGATGCCCTCATCTAGCCCACACCATCCGCGCATCAGAGCTTGGCGGCCAGCTCACGAGCTTCGCGATCATTGGTGGCCATGCCCTCATATGTAGCGCCATAGAGGCCTGCGAAGCGGCTCATCGTGTACTCTCCCCTATCCAGCATGGCGGGCGTTGGCGCCGCGCCCTGGAAGAGGAAGAAGAGCCTCTTGCCTGCAAAGCCGCCCTCAGGCACCGGGCCGTAGCAGCGGTCCAGCAGGTTGCGCAGCATCCCCGAGAGGTCATGCCAATAGACCGGGGAGCCGAAGACCAGGACGTCAGCTGCATTCATCCTCTCAAGCGCTTCGTTGAACTGGTCATCTTCGAAGTGCTGCCCATAGTCGTAGATCTTCATGTCCGCTATCTCAAGCGTTTCGAACTGGTGCCCTTCAAGGAGGACATTCGCCAGACGAGCAGTGTTGCCTTCGCGCTCCGGGCTTCCATTTATGAATAGGATCTTCATGATGTCTCCTGTCTGTCTTTTGCTCAACGCGCCTACAGGCTCTTCGCCCACGCCTGCACCTCATCGGCCGGTGCGTTGCCTGAGAAGCGGTGCCCCTCTTCCCAAGTGCCAGTGCCTGCAAGCTCTTCTAGCAGCTCTCCGCTCTGGCCGATGCCCGAAGAGGTTGACGTGCAGAACGGGATCACCGTCTTGCCGGTGAAGTCATTGCCAGACACGAAGCCGTCAACCGGCCACGCAGCGATCGCCCACCAGATGGGGTATCCCAAGATGACGGTGTCATAGTCAGCGAAGCCATCGGGCGTCACCTGCTCCAAGGCGATGTCACGCAATGACTCGTCCTCGTGCTCCATGTTCACGCGGCTTCCATCAACCGTCCAGTTGAGGTCATCTGTGCTGTATGGGTCAACTGGCGTTATCTCGAACGTGTCAGCACCAAGCGCGGTGGCGATCTCTTCTGCAGCGGCGCGGGTGTTGCCAGATGCTGAGTAATAGGCCACAAGGGTCTTCCCCAGGTCAGTTGGCGCGGCCGCTGATGAGGTAGCGGATGCAGAGCTTGCAGCTGACGACGCAGCGGATGCGGACGCGGCGGATGCGGCGGCGGAAGATGAGGACGAAGCTCCCCCAGATGCGCACCCAGCCAGAAGCGATGTTGCGCTCATGGCGGTCAGCGCTGCAAGCCCCAGGAACCCTCTGCGTGATATAGGCGTATCCTTCATGATGTCTCCTTCGGATGTCTATTTGCTCTTGCCCATGTCGGCCAGGTACTGAACGGTCTTCGGGTCGTAATGGCTGAAGAATTGGCTCTTCTCCTCATCAAGCGCGCGAATTGCGTCCATATCTGCCGCATCCAGTTCGAAGCTGAACACGTCCATGTTCTGCTCCATGCGCTCCTTGTGAGTGGACTTCGGGATGACCACCACACCTGACTGGATGAGGAAGCGGAGTGCCACCTGCGCGGATGACTTGCCGTGCTTGGCGCCTATGGCCACCAGCACTGGGTTGGTGAACAGGTCATTCCTGCCCTCTGCGAACGGCGCCCACGCCTCATGCACCACACCGTATTCCTGCATGACCTCGTGATCCTCTTTGCGCTGCATGAACACGTGCGTCTCTATCTGGTCCACCATGGGCGCGATCTTCGCGAAGTTGCAGAGATCGACCAAGCGGTCAGGGTAGAAGTTCGAAACGCCGATGGCGCGGAGCTTGCCCGCCTCATAAGCGCGCTCCATGGCGCGGTAGGTGCCGTAATAGTCAGACAGCGGCTGGTGGATCAGCATCAGGTCCAGGTAGTCAGTGCCAAGCTTCTTCAATGATTCGTCAATGGACGCGGCTGCCTTCTCCTCACCTGCATTCGATATCCAGATCTTGGACGTGAGGAAGAGCTCCTCACGCGGCACGCCTGACTTCGCAACGGCAGCACCTACGCCCTCCTCATTGCCGTACGCCTGCGCGGTGTCTATCAGGCGGTATCCAACCTGGATGGCATCAGTCACGCACCGCTCCGTCTCTTCGTTGCTGACCTGGAAGACACCATATCCAAGCATGGGCATCTTCACTCCGTTGCTCAATGTTGCGAACTCCATGACCTTGTTCCTTTCGCTTGCGCTTGCGCTCGTGTTCGCGCCCTTGTGGGTCCTATAGGTTCTGTCCGAAGAAGCTGACCAGCTTGTCAGTTGCCTGCTTCACGTACTCCGGCTTCCAGTAGGTCTCGATGTGCTGCGCGCCCTCTATCTCGAAGAGCTCCTTGCTGGGCGTGCCGGTGGCCTTCGCGAACACGTCCACTGTCATGTAGAAGGTGTCGGCCTCCTTGCCGGCCATCATGAGAAGCGGCACGCTGATGAGGTGTGCGCCTGACGCGGCGTCGAATGCTGCCAGCTCTATCAGGCTGGATACGGTGTAGGCGAAGCTTGAGCCGGGGTGAGCGTGCGTCTTGCCGTAATAGTAGTAGCCGTCACGATACAGCGGATAGGGCAGCGCGTCTGCCTGCTCAGGCGTCAGCGTCTCACACATATTCGGCGTGTAGAGGACCTCGCCGCCCTCTGCCTCCTGCTGACGAGCGGCGGCTGCCTGTTGGAGCCGTTCGCCAATGGTGTCAGCTTGGCTTGCGCGGAAGCCATCACGGCGAACGATGCCAGAGTTGAACAGGGACAGCGTGGCCACGGCCTTGAAGCGCTTGTCAGTCTGAGCAGCTGCCGCGGTGTAGCCGCCGCCACCGCAGATGCCGAACACGCCCAGCCTCTGCGCGTCCACGCCCGGATAGGTTGACAGGATGTCAGCTGCACGGCGGATGTCCTCTATGCGGTTCGCCGGGATGTCCGTGTTGCGCGGCTCACCCGAGCTCTCACCCTGATAAGAGGCGTCAAAGGCCAGCGTGATGTAGCCATTCTCCGCAAGCTTCTGTGCATAGAGGCCCGCCACCTGCTCTTTCACGCCGCCGTTGGGGTGCGCCACCACCACAGCCGGGTAGGTCTTGCTTGCGTCATATCCGGCAGGCGTGTATACGTTCGCAGCAACCGTGATGTCACGCAGAGGATAGCTGATGCCGTGGATGTTGACGGCTCCTGGGGCGTTCTCCGTCAGCGGCTCCTCGTACACCAGTCCGAACTGATTCCCATTGAATGGGGTGAACTCGCGCTCTTCGAATAGCTTCGCCATGGTATCTCCCTTCGCTCATGATCTTCTCTTGCTGCTTCACAGTGTGCGCTCCTCATCCTGCGATGTACAATGCTCATCGGGCGATTCAGATTGCGTCTGATGCATAGTGAAAGGGCTGATGATGGAGCTTGAGCAGCTGGAACAGCTGACTGTCATTGCAGAATGCGGGACGCTCTCGAAGGCGGCCGAGCAGCTTCACATATCGCAGTCCGCGCTCTCCAGATCCATCCAGCGTCTTGAGGCAGAGCTTGACTGTCCCCTGTTCAGCCGAACGAAGAACCATATGAGCCTGAATGATGCAGGCGCTATTGCGCTGGAGCATGCGCGCTCAGTGCTTGCCGAGGCCACGCGCTTGAAGGAGGCCATTGCCGAGCATTCGCGCAAGCGCTTCACGCTCCACGTGAGCTCATGCGCGCCCGCGCCGCTCTGGCGGATGGTCCCGGTGATAGGAGAGCGCAGCCCAGAGCTTTTGGTGGTGCCCAAGCTGGATTCGCTCAAGGCCATCCAGCGGGATCTGATGAGCGGCATCATAGACATGGCCATACTCCCTTTTGACTTGAGGCTGCCGAACACCATCGCCATCCCCTTCATGAGCGAAGACCTTCGCGCCGCGCTCCCTGAAGGCCATGCGCTAGCGAACAGAAGCTCCATCAAGCTCTCGGAGCTGGATGGAGAGACGTTCCTGATGTATCACGGGGTGGGGTTCTGGCGCGAGGTGCTTGAGAAGCATGTGCCGAATGCGCACTACGTGCTGCAAGATGACTACCTGATCTTCAGCCAGCTCTCACAGACCTCACCGCTGCCGGGGTTCATCACGGACGCCTCTGAGACGGAGCGCTTCGTAGGGAACAGGCGGATCGTGCCCATAGAGGATGCGGACGCGCACGCAACGTATCACCTGACCATGCTCTCCCAGAACGATCGCTGGTCTGATCTTGCAGAATGGATCGGCAAGCGCCTCACCATAGGTGAGGGCATAAGCCCGAGATGCCCGGATAGGTGATCTGCGCCAGGCTAGATAGCCTGAGCTGGTGGTGGCATCCGAGTGTTCTTGCCCTGTCGGGCAAGTTACGCATTGCTCACCGCAATGCTGCGCTTCCAATGGAAGCGCCCACTAAAGAAGAAGATACCCGAGAACCCTTCGGAAGGTGCGCAGTTCATCTGCGCACCTTAGTGAGCGAGTCTGACCTGCAGAGGTGCGCACGTGAAGTGCGCACCTTCCAAAAGCGTTGACCAGCAAGAAGGTGCAAGGCATGCGCACCAGGGGCTCGGCTAGCTTCCATCAAGGGCTGCTTGCAGTGCGTTGACGCGTCGGCGCAACTGAGATGCCACGCCATTCGAGATGGCTCCCTCCTCTTGCATCTGCCTGATGCAATCAAGCTCTATGATGAGAGCGTTCGCGTCCACCTCCTTCGCATAGCGCTGAGCCTCTGCGAACTGCTGAGGGAACGTGTTGCGCATCCCTTTGGGCAATCCTCTATGAGGACCCATCTGGATCTCCCCTTGAGACCCTTCATAAGAGCCTCCCTGACCGTATCGGATCCTGCCCCAGATGGAATCCATCGCAGCCTGGTGATATGAGATCAGCGCACAAGCCGCACGCTTCATCTCAGCATCCTCTTCTGAGACGCGCTTCAGGTAAGCGATGGCCACCCTCTCAAGCTCTATCGCGAACAAGCATGTGTCGTAATAGACGGTGGCCGCCCTCTCGTCTTCTATCCGCTCTTCTCTGAAGGTCCTCAAGAACAGCCTCAGCTTTGCCACAGATCCATGGAATCTTGCCCCAACAGTTGCCGCGGACCCTTGATAGCCCACAGATGCGCGAATGCTTCGCAAGGCGGCGTAGTATGGCAGCTCTTCAGATTCTGTGAGCGTGTTGCTCTCATCCATCTGCAATTCGTCTGCACGAGCTTGCTGGACCTGAAGGACCCGCTTGGATAGCCTGGATATGCGCTCTCCGCAAACACCTGCGCTCTCCCTTGCGCGCGCAAGCCTGGCCTGGTATTGCGCCTGAGTCATCCTGAGTGCCGGGATGTACTCGGCTGGCTTGCCCGAATCAAGCCTCCGCTTGAGCTCTTCCAGCGTTCGTTCCAACACCCTCACGGAAGCCAGCTCCAATTCATGGTCATCGTGACCCGAAGCACCCGGAGCTAGCTTGGGCAGCGCTGCATTCGCAAGCACCAGAGTCAGCAATATCACTCCAGCGGTCAAGAAGACGAGGAGATCCCTTTGAGGGAAGGCCTCTCCGCTGGCTACCGTGAGCGGCAAGGTGAATATGATGGACAGCGTGACGGCTCCTTTGGGGCCTGCAAGCGTCATGACAAGAGCGTCCTTCGCAGATTCGGCGAGATGCCTGTATCCACGCTCGTTCGAAGAAGGATCCTTGCGAAGGAGATCCATCGCGCAGAACCAGGCGAATCTGCACGCCATGATCAAAGCCGTGACCATGACCACCAGCCCTATGAGAACTGGCAGTGGGAACGATTCAGCCAATGAAGGACCAAGGGCAAGCGGCAGCTGCATCCCCAGCATGACGAACACCATGCCATTGATCAAGAAGACGATGACCTTCCAGAAGGTGTTCGAGACCATCTGCCTCCTTGCAGCGATGACGGACACAAGGCGCGGCTCTTCATCCGCCATGACAAGACCACATGCCACAACGGCCAAGATCCCGCTCACTCCCAGCCATTCCGCGAAGAGGAATACGACGAAGGGAGTGCATACCTCATAGATGACATGGGTGATGGTGTCCTCATAGCCGAAGCGCTGGAAGGCCTTCATGCAACCTTGAGCTACGCCTCCGACCACCGCACCGAACAAGAGACCGCCAACGAATAGGACGACGAAGCTCTCAGATGCTTGGAGCAGAGAGAAGGAGCCTGTGACAGCAGCGGCAACGGCGAACTGGAACGAGACCACGCCAGAAGCATCATTCACGAGGGACTCTCCAGACAAGAGCGCTTCTTGTCGCTCCTTCAGACCAACGACAGACCCTAGCGCCCCAACCGCTGCTGCATCAGTGGGCCCCAATGCAGCAGCGCAAGCGAACGCCGCAGCCAAGGGGATCGACGGGACCACCGTGTTCAACGCGAACCCCACCACTAGCACCGTGAAGACCACCAAGGCAACGGCAATGGAGGATATGGAACCAGCATTCTCCCAGAGCTGGCGCCTATTGGCGCGCCTTGCCTCATCGAACAAGAGGGGCGCTATGAACAGCGCCAAGAAGAGCTCTGAGCTGAGCTGCACCTCCACCACTCCAGGTGCTATCAGCGCCATCAAGAACCCTAAGGCTATCTGCACCAATGGCAAGGATGCATCGTTCATGAACCTGCTCAGCACCGAGGAGGCGATGATGCAGCCGAACGCTATGAGCAGGAATTCGAGGACCTCCATGGTCTCAGAGCCTGTTGGATGAGATGCGTCTCATCATGAGGCCAGAACAATGAGCGGGCTCATTCGCCCTCATCGCGCTTGGCAGAGGCAGCCTGATCTTGCAGCGCCTCTTCTATGAGCTCAAGCTGCTCCTCTGCCTTCTTGGTGCCGCGCATGATGACCAAGATGTATGCAAGCAAGATCACCCAGATCAGAGCATACGCGATGATGACGTAAGGGGCTGACGGCAAGACGGTGCTATATATCTCTTCAAGCACAGGATTCATTTCATCACCTCTGAACCTAAGGATGATCCCTCATCCATCTTCTCCTTGATGGCCTCTGCCCTCTGAGAGAGCAGCACCTGCCTGAAGCGCGCCCTATACAAGGCGAACCCAAGCGCCAGCATGCCAACCATGATCATGCCCACGCATATCCCCATCTCAGGCGACATGCCACCTTCTCTGACCACCACCGGGTGCACCGACGACGGGATGAGCCTCGTGATCATGAGGCAGATGGGGACATCCACAACGGCGATGATGGCCAGGACCGCCGAGAAGACCCCACGCCTCTCAGCATCATCCACCATGCTCCTCAAGACCATGTACGCGATCACGATCAGCATCAAGATCAGATAGGTTGTCAGCCGCGGATCCCACGTCCACCAAACGCCCCATTCGAAGCGCGTCCACATCTCTCCTGTTGCCATGGTCATCAAGACGAATACCAACGCTATCTCCATGGCCACCTTGGCACAAGCGTCAAAGCGCTCATTGCGGCTCATGAGGAACCTGATGCTGTAATACCCCGCGAATGCCAGCGCGCAGAACGACACCATGGCTACCGGCATATGGAAGAAGAATATCTTCTGGGATATCAGCAGCTTGTTCTGTATCAGCACGCCGCCAATGGATGCCGGTTCGCTCACTGACGCCCCGGGCACCGGAGGCACCAAGAAGAATGCGTCCAAGAAGCCTGCTGTGGTCAGCACTGCGGCTATGATCACCGCTATGGGTGCAAGCCTATCCGGCCAGCCCCCTATTTCGGGCACCCTCTTCCCTTCTTCCTTGTCTCTCACAGATCCATCCTTCCTACGCGTCCAAGATGAATTGGTACAAAAGCCAACTGATCAAGATCATGATGATGTCGAACCCAACGGCCAGGGCAACGGACATTGTGAACGCATCCATTGCCACCCCGCCTAGGAGCGCTGATGTGGTTGCGGATACACAGCAATGGAGCAGCGGGTAGATCACGGGGATGAAGAGCAGCGCCAGCATCACATCCTTGCCGCGCGTGTTCACGGTCATGGATGACAGCATGGTGCCTATCCCTGCTATCCCTATAGAGCCCGCGATGAGCGGTACCGCGATCAACCAAGCCGTATCTGCTGGATGGGCGAAGCTTGAGAAGAACACCCAGAACAGGGGCACAGCTATCAGCTCCACCACAGCCAAGAACATGAGATTGGATGTGACTTTCGCAAGGAAGATCACGCCCCTATCCATTGGTGCTAGCAAAAGCCCTTCGATGCACCTTCCCTCCATCTCTTGCGACATGGACCTGTTCAATCCCAGAAGCGATGTGAACAAGATCATCGCCCAGAGGAGGCCGCCTGATACTTGGATCAGATCATCGCTTGGGCGCGCGAAGCTCAATGCAACCCCGAATACCACTATCACCAATACCGCATAGACGAACATGGAGATGAGCATCTCCTTCGTCCTGAGCTCACGGCGAAGGTCCTTCGAAAGCAAAGCGGCGAACTGCCTCATTCCAGAAGGCTTGTTGGGGACGCTCATCATGCAACCCCTTGTCCTACCGTGCTCTTGTAAAGAGCGCTGAAGCTTGCCTCATCAACATCGTCTCGCAGGCCAGAATAGACCTCTCGCCCACTCCTCATCACCATGACATGGCTTGCAAGCCCAAGCCCCTTGTCAAGGTCATGGCTCACCATGCAGAACGTCCTGCTTTGCCTGATGCTCTCTATCAAGGAGTCGAACACAGCCACTGCATTGGGGTCAAGGCCCGCATACGGCTCATCCAGAAGCACGATGTCCGGGTCATTCACCAGCGCTCGGGCGATGGCCGTGCGTTGCACCATCCCCCTGGAGAACGTCCTGACCCTATCCTTTCGCCTGTGCTTGAGCCCCACAGCATCCAGCAGCTCAAGCGCTCTTGCCTTTGGGTCTGCCACCCCGTAGAGCTCTCCGAAGAAGATGATGTTCTCCTCAGCGGTGAGGTCTGGATAGAGCATGTGATCATGTGAGATCATCCCCAACCTCATCCGCGCAGCGGCAGGGTCCTCCTTGACATTGATGCCGTCTAGCAAGACGCTACCCGATGTTGGGCGTGAGAGCGTGGCCAGCATCCTCAGAAGCGTTGACTTCCCGGCACCATTCGGCCCGAAGATCACCAAGAACGAGCCTTGTGGGAGCTTGAATGAGATATCGTCAACAGCCTTTCTCAGGCCGAAGCGCTTCGTCAGGCCATCCGCGACGATGGCATGCGCGCCGTCAACGGACTCCATTTCCATCCCTCTTAGAGAACAATGAGAGGAAGGCGCCGATCATCAAGATGGCGAATCCAGCCCAGACCACGCTGATGAGCGGATTCACGCGCACGTCCATGTTGAATGAGCCATCCTGATCAAGCCCTTGGAAGACCACGAAGAGGTCCTCTGTGGGAAAGCCCAAGACACCCGCTTCGAGCTTCTGCTGCTGGGTGGTCTTCGATACCATCACCCCTGGCTGCACAGTGCCAACATAGCTGCCATCACGCTCCACGTCGAAGGTGACTTGATAGAGGACATCTCCGCCCTCATCTATGATGTCCCTGTGCTTGTAGATCAAGTCATAGCCTTGGATCTTGAAGGTGCTCTCAGCAGAATCTGACTCTTCGTCGTACGCCAAAGTGCCGGTCACCTCAGTGACGTACATGGAAGAGCCAATGAGCCCTATCAAGATGATGCCCACAGCCGCATGGCAGATGGCGCCTGACATCTTCGGTACCTTGCTCCAGACGGTGGCCCCAGATGCCTTGACGGTCCTGATGAGCATGAACGCGGAATTGAACATGAGCAAGCTTGCCACCAGGAAGCCTATGACGCTCAGCGCTCCATAGTAGAGCGGGCTCCCATGCTCTAAGAGCTGGCTTGCTGCAGGCGTGCCTGAATCCAGCATGGCCCGATAGCTTGGCTCAAGGTAGGTGACATAGTAGAAGATCAGCACTGCGAACAGCGCTAGAGCGCAGATGCCTGGAGCCATGGCCCTCTTCGCGAACTCCTTGCCAAGCGTCCTCTTCCAACCGAGCATCGGGCAGATGGCGATCAGCGCGCAATACAGAAGCCCCAAAGGACGCGCCACAGCGTCGTAGCTTGCGGCAGATAAGGACATGCCGCCTAGGGGCAAGAACGGAGGGAGCGCGGAGGATAGCGTCATGTAGGCCAAGATCACCGCGAACATCACCATCATGAGGTTGTTCAAGTAGAAGGCAGCATCGCGCGAGAGCAACGACCCTTCATCCAGCTCATCCCTTTCCACCACGCCAAAGCTCTTGCGACGGAAGATGAGACCGATGGCACCAGCCAAGATGGATGCCACTATCAATACCAAGAAGAGCACGAGCGACACGGGATCCCCGGTGAATGCGTGCACGGATTCCACCAGTCCGCTCCTGGTGATGAACGTGCCCAGCACCACGAACGAGAACGCCAAGCACGCGCACATCACGCTCCAGCGCTTGAACTGCCCACGCTTCTTGTACACGCTGAACGAGTGGATCAGCGCCACGCCAATGAGCCAAGGCAGCAGGCTGGAATTCTCAACCGGATCCCATCCCCAGTATCCGCCCCAACCTAAGACCACATAGGCCCATACCGCACCAAGGCCGATCCCCAGCCCCAAGAAGAGCCATGAGAACAGGAGGAAGGGCGAAGAACGCCTGACCCAAGCATCCGAATCGTCGTTGAAGATCACAGCCGCTATGGCGTATGCGAACGGGATGGTGAAGCCAGCGTAGCCGATGAACAGGGTTGGGGGATGGATGGCCATGGCCCAATGCTCCAAGAGGCTGTTCATCCCAAGGGCTTCTCCCATCTGATTCAAAGCGCCGTCCTCTGTGAGGTATTGCGGATCCAGCAAGGCAAAGGGCATGTTGGATCCTGAGAACATGAGAACCGCTAGAAAAGCCAAGAGCACGCACTGAGAGACCCCAAGGGCTCCATCGTCTATGCGCTGCGCATCCTTCCTAGACGCGAAGATCACCAGAGCATCGAACAGGGATATGAGCCACGCCCAGAAGAGCAAGCTCCCAGACCTGCCCGCCCAAAGCCCAGATAGCTTGAACAGCCACGCCAGGTCCCCAGTTGAATCAGATGAGTTCTTGACGACATAGTCAAGCAGCACATCTCCGCTCATGAAGCACCATACCAAGATGAGGCAACAAGCAGTGAGGGCTGCGAAGCTCACCAAGGATGCGATCCTGCCCAGCTTTCGAAGGCGCATCTGGTGCTTGCCCTCTCCGAAGCGCTCAGATGAGAAGGCGAAGACGATGAGCACGATGGATGCAGCGCATGATATGAGCGCTATTGCCAGCGCTATGGTGCCTATGAGGGATATGGAAGCGGTAACGTCCACAGATCAGCCCTCAAGAGACACATCAGTTGCCGTGAAGGCACCCTCTTCGTCAACATCGCCAGTGATCACGACGCTAGCTCCAGCCACCACGTCCTCAGAGAGCGAGCCAGCATAGATGACCTCTATGGTTGAGCCATCTGCTGGGTCTGACAGCTTGAACCTCACCCTTTGGTCTGCGGGGTTCACGTCCCCTTGCACCACACCTGTGACCTTTACCATCTTCCCTATGACGCCATCACCATAGCCACGCAGGCGAGAGACGCTCAATGCTGAATCTGTATTCTCGTATTTGGAAGGGCACTTCGTCACCAGCTCAGTGCATTGCAGAGCGCCAGAGCCATCCATCCTTCCCGTGCAGATGGCGGTCACATTGTTCCCGAACGTTGAAGACGCTGACCCGTTGTAGATCACCTGCAACTGAATTGAAGGATCATCTTCAGGGTCATACAGGCTGAAGGTGAGCACAGACCCGTCAGAGCTGTAGGAATCCGGAACCACGTTGCCTGAAACTTGCACCTTCTGATCAGAAGAGCTCAGCTTAGCTGCCTGAGCTACAGAGATGTTCGTGGCGGCGCTTCCACCACCAACCACAGCGAGCATCGCTATGACGACGATCAACAGGATGCCTGATACGACGATGAGCCGCTTCTTCATCTTCGCCCCCATGGATGCTCCTCCCATGCCATCTTGCAAGCTATCGCGAATTTGTATCATATCATCTTATGATACTTGTCAGAGCAACACAAGGCCGCTCCAAGCAGCTATTGCACGATGGAGGCCGTCCTCTCGGGATGGCCTCCATCGTGCAGCCCGGCAGACTGGCTGCCGGGCAGAATGCTGGCTGCTAGGCCTTGGAGGGAGCCCCAGCAGCCTTCACCTTCTATGCATGAGAGGCTCTAAGAGGTGCAGTTGGAGAGATGAACGAGAAGAGCCTCTCATGCGTGCAAAGGGGGTGGTGGTCAGAGCAAGAGCCCCATTATCGTCTCAGACACCACAGCTGCGTGTATGCCCGCAGCCAAGATCAAGAAGCGCAGCTCACAACCACCTATGAGAGCACCTGCAGCCCCTATCACCATCATGGGCCTAGCATCCTTGTTCGCATCCTTCTTCTTCAAGAGCATGCAAGCAAGCGCCATGACCAATGGCAGCGCCAATCCCAAGACGATGATCATGATCCAGAATGGTGCAGCAAGACCGCCTGACACCAGCATTCCCGCAGACTCTGCCGCCGCGCTTCCGCCGGCGAACATGCTGCCAAGGAAGACGGCTATCACCAATAGCTCTATCACTACTAGAGCTATCACGATGCGCTCCATGAGAGCAGCTGCCTTCTCAGCAAGCGGATCCTTCTTGTGCAGCAAAACGGCGATGATCTCAACCAAAGCCACGCCCGTGTCGAATGCGGAAACAGTGAACAGCAGCGGCAAGAGCAGCGTATTCCAAAGCGGCACGCCGCCTGCGCTCATGAGCAGCATCCCCGTATAGACGGCAACGAATGCTCCAAGGACGATCCCTGCCCATGCAAGGCCACGCCGAAGCTTCAATGAGTTCTCCGGCGTATACCACTTCCACTTCTCATTGAGCCAATTCCCAACCTGCTTGGTAGCAAGCAGGGCAGAGACGATGAACACGATCATGGCCAAGAACGCGCCCCATGCACCGTATGTCATCCATGATGTGAAGTGGCTGAAGCTTGCCCACATCATCAATCCTCTAGCCGGGCTGATGAGCTCTGCCAAGAGCAGCAGCAATCCTATGGCCAAGCTTGCGAACGCTGCATACATGGAAGCGCATACTACGAGCCTATGCTTGGTGGAATCAAGGAGATAGAGCACAGCAGCCATTATGAAGGCACCAGCGCCCATTCCACCAAGGAACAGATATAGGGCGGGCTGCCATCCCCATGTCAATTGCAACATGCCTCTACCTCCCTTCCCCGATCACCAAGCACGAAGGATCGTTGGGGGTGCCGATGGGCACTGCATTCCCTCGCGCGAATTCCTTGAGCTCCTCCATGGAGCCATAGCGAAGCGCACCGAACTTGCAATTCTGAACGCAGTAAGGCGTCTGCCCTGGAACTATCCCTGCATCCAAGCAGCAGTCGCATTTGTCCATTGCAACTGAGTTGTAATGAGGAACGCCGTAGGGGCATGCCTGGAAGCAATACTTGCAACCGATGCATCTATCCTTGTCAGTTGAGACTATCCCCGCGTTGCCCTTCGATATGGCACCAGAAGGACACACGCGCTCACAGCTGGGCTCTGCACAATGCATGCAAGAGGTAGAGACGTAGACATCCTCTTGACGGCTGTTCGTGAACTTGGTCACTTTGCGCCTGTTGGGCGTATCTTCAGAAAGATGGTTGTACTTCCTGCATGCTGCAACGCAGTTCTCGCAGCCGACGCATTTGTTCAGATCCACCAAGAAGCCATACTGCACTCCTGCAAGCGAATCTGCGTCATCTGCATTCGCCTTGCCAGCTGCAAGCGTAGCCGCAGTTGCACCGAATATGACGCATGAGCCGATGGCTATGCCGCCCTTCATGAAATCTCTGCGTGATAGAGCAACACTTTCCTGCATATCCCTCCTCCTTCCTTTCATTCGGTCCAGGCTCACATCAAGAGACCTCGATATGGACGTGAGCGCACTCTGGGCTCACGTCACCTCTATCGTTCACTGACCTGATGTCCATCTTGTATGAACCTGGCTCATCTAAGGTCAACACCAATGTCCATGTCAGATTCAGATGGTCTTTCGTATCCTTGCATTCATGCGTGGTCCAGTGCTCCCCGCCATCCAATGAGAACTGGATAGCGGAGACGCTGTGACCGAAATCATAGGCAGTGCCCTTGATCTCAATGGGATTGCCCGCATCTGCAAAGATGGTCCCGATCATCTATCTGATCTCACCACCAAGCAGGACGCCGATGTTGGGAAGGTTCTGATATGCCTCTCTCGCCTCATCGCTAGACGGGCTTGGCGGAGGCGTTTGGCGCTCCTCCAGCTCGATCGTCACAATGTCACGAGCGAAGTAGTTCGCGGATGTTGCGCCAAGCCAAAGCTGGTTGGAGCCACCCACTACCTCGGCGATAGGTGCACCGTTGATATCGAAGACGATGGGGCAGTAGCGCTGTATGACATAGGTGAGCGGAAGCGCTACCTGATAGCCATCAGCGGACGTGAACACGATGGTGTTCGCACCCTCTTCGATGCCGGTGTTCTGGAGGAATACAGAAACGGGTATGCCGGTGACCTCGGCGTTCGCGCTCATGCGCCCATCAGCCGGGTTGCCCATGCAAGTGCATCCCATCTTCAGCTTCTGGCCTGCGTCAGAGTCGATCAGCTCTTGGAACGTGAAGGCTTGAGGGTTCTTGACCTTGCCCACCACGTCTATGGACCAGTCCTCAGCCAAGGTGGAGTCATCCTTTGCCATATGGCCTTGGTCATTGCAAAGATACGATGAAGCATCCGCTATGGCCTTGATGACAGATGTGGGATCTATCTCATCTTGCGTGTAGCTGAATTCTCCTGGCACGACATCAAGAGTGACGATGTCTGTCTTGTAGTAGGTCTCAGCGCCTGCATCAGCTGCGACAGCTGAACCCGCAGGCACATCCTCCTCAGCAGGGGCGGCCACCGCGATGCCTGATGCCATTCCGCTCAAAGCCAGCGCAGACGTGGTGCCCAATATGAGGGTCTTCTTCAATGTGCTCATTGCACACCTCTCTTTCATACATGCCTGATCTGACCTGGAGCCGATCAGGCATGGCACATATCTGGAACGGATATCAGGCAGCCTTTGCGTTGATCATCACCTTGTCGGGGTAGAGCGTGGTGTGACCCTCTGCAGTGGTCGCCCTGACTTGCAGCACATAGGCACCCTCTTCCTCGGGTGTGTAGTTGAAGTGCCAATACACCCATTTGCCTGTGTCTGTGTTCGGCGTGTTGAATGCAGTCCAAGTCTCACCGTTGTCCATGGAGTATTCGATGGAGACGATCTGCTCATCGAATGCGTATGAGAACCCTTCGAATTCCTTGGTCTGCCCAACAGGGACTATCTCGCCTTCAGGGGTGTTGCAGATGGCAACAGCCGGCTTGGTGAAGTATGCGTTCTCCTCAGTGAACTCAGCCTTCTGGTAGGGAAGACCCTGCTTGTCGATGCGCTGGCCGCGCCATGCATCCATGCTTGCATCCTCTGCGCGGAAGACGACATCAGTGAGCCACCTGCGGAAGATGGGTGCGCCCTCGCCCGGGAACCAGATGCGGCAAGGATAGCCCTCATATGGCTGCAGACGCTCGCCGTTGATCTCCCAGATGATCCAAGGCTGCTGATCTGCCACAGCCGCCATGGATACCCAGTGAGGCGACCCGCCATCAGAGCCGATGACGTCGAACGCCCTCGCATCAGCGCTTGGATTCACGCCGGCTTGCGCCATGGCGGTGTACAGCGGGATGCCAGTGACCTCAGCGTTCGCGATCAGCTCAGCGGAAGAGCCGTTGTCAACGCACATGATGGTGCTGGTGAAGGTCTCCACTGCAGGGTTGTTGACGAGGTCTCCCAGCTTGACGGTGCCAGGGTTGTCAACGGTGCCAGAGAAGTTGATCTCCCAGTTGTTGAAGAGGTCATCGCTTGGCTGAATGTCATAAGCCAGGTCATAGGTGCCGTCTTCGAAGGCAGAGAGACGAGGCCAGTAAGTCAGGATGGTGTTGTCACCACCGATGGTGTCCTGATCGAAGCTGAATTCGCCCTGCACGTTCTCAACGTCAGTGATGCCCTGGAGCTCTTCGTACTTCACGTTATCCCAAAGCGTTAGCTCTTGACCAGGCTCGGTCCCATTGTGGCAGCTCATGCAGTTGCCCTGGAAGTTGGCCTTGCTGTGGATGCCATGGATCAAAGAGCCGAATGACCTTGGAATGGGCGATGTGCGGTCATGGCACTCAAGGCAATCCTGGACGTTGATGTTGGATCCCAGACCATTGAGGATGGGCCAGTGGTTGTAGCTCAGATGGTTCATGACCAAGTCCCCAAGCCCCTCTGTATGGCATGACTCGCAGCCGCGCCCATCAGCATTCAGGTACATATTGTTGTACGCCCACGGTCCCCCGCTCCATGCATAGCCGTTGCTGATGGCGTCAGGCGTCCTCTGCACCTCTGTGCCATCAGGCAGCGTGCGGATCTCAGGAGCGTACTCTTCTGCCTCCTCATCCATTATCGCGAAGGTGTCTTCAATGGATGTCCCTACCGGTATGGTGGGCATCACTTGATTGCTCTCCGCTGTTGCTGCGTCCGTTTCAGCTTGCTCTCCTGGGCTTGGAACACAAGCTGCTAGGGACAGGGTCCCTAGGGCGCAGCACAACGCGGCAACGATCACGATGCGCTTCTTCATATCCTTCTCCTCTCTTCTCCCTATAGTTGCCCATTGCGCTGCATACTATCATATATCATATAGATATACGATATTTATTCTAAGCATGTATGATAATATCCTCGCTATCCATCTTGCAGGGAGGAACAGGCATGGTCCATCAGAAGAAGACCGTCTATGAGATCTTCGCCATCATGGCTGCGCTGTCCCTCGTATCAGTTCTTGCGCTCGGGTGCTCTGCGCCCACAACAGAAGATGGGGCTGCGTCCGCTTCGAATGCGGAAAGCTCCGCTTCTGATGCCAGCACAACACCATCAGAAGCGTCCAGTGAAGCGAACAAGGACGTTCCGTTCTCGCAGATCCCTGAAGGCTCGCTCATCACAGCGCAAGAGCTCCATGAGATGCTGGATGCGCAAGATGCGCCCTTCGTCTTGGACATCAGGAGCGCAGGCAAGTTCACGAACGGATTCATCCCGGGCTCTAAGAACATCCCTGCTGGAAGGCAGATAGATCTCAGGCTGGATGAGATCCCGAAGGGACAGACCATCGTGCTGGTGTCTTCCGGCGAATCAAGGCTGGGAGAGGCTTGGCAGACATTGGTGGATGCCGGATTCGCGAAAGAGGACATCCTCGTGGTGTCAGACGGGATAGAAGCCTGGAGCGCATCTGGCTATCCACTTGATTCAAGGGAGAGCCTGGGATGCTGACACGACGTGACCTCATCGGCACCATCGCGGCAGGCAGCCTAGCGGGCGCAAGCTCGCTTCTGTTCGCCTCCGGGGCGCAAGCCTTTGCCGAAGAAGCACCCGCTGACACAAGTGCGCCCCAGATGGCGGGCATGCCGCCTTTCGCAAAGCCCGTGACCACCACTCAAGCAGACCTCGCCTCATCTCCTAAGCGCGTGCTGATCGTGGTGGATTACCAAGTGGACTTCGTTGATGGCGGCGTCTTCGGGCGCATAGAGCCTGCTGTTGCCATCGAGCAGGCCCTGTATGAGAAGGTCAAGGAGTATCAGGACTCAGGGGATGTCGTCATCTACACCATGGATACGCATCCGTCTGACGCATACGCTGACACCAGAGAGGGTCAGTTCAACCCGCCGCATTGCATACCCGGCACTCCGGGCTGGGAGGTGTATGGATCGCTTCGCAGCCTCCTCACCCCGCAAAGGGCCATCCAGATCCTCAAGGGCACGTACGGCTCTCCTGACCTCCCGTATGCCATCAAGCTCATAGAGTCTCAGGGCACCCGGATCGAATACATCGAGTTCGCAGGCGTCTCTACCACCTGCCGCGTGCTGCATAACGCCATCATCGTGTTCAACTCGTTCCCAGAGCTGCCGATGGTGTTCGATGAGCGCACCACAGCAAGCTACACGGATGAACGTACAAGGGCTCAGCTTGATGAGCTGGAAGCATGGGGATTCTACGTAAGGAGGAGATCATGAGAGAAGGAAGAGAGAGCGTCATAGGAAGGCGCGAGTTCCTCACGGGAGCCGTGGGCGCGGCGGCTGTCTCTGCCGCGTTCGCCATCACTGGCTGCTCTGCCCAGCCAAGCGCGTCCACTGATGAGGCCATCACTGACCCGAAGGAGGCTGCGCGCGAGTCTTCGAAGGAGATAGCGCTGCCTCCCGCAACGCCAGATGATTCCCAGTTCCATGTAGATGAGAACATCAACATGGATTCCATCGACAACTTCTTGGGCAGACAGGACGTGGAGTACACGGACATGCGCATGATCCATGACCCTGCAGATTACGCCGCCATAGGTGGTGACTCTGACCTGTCGGTCACAGTGGAGGGATTCAAGATCGTGCCATTCCCCTACATCGGCACGCTAGAGGAGCTGCCTGTGAATGGAGCCTATGAGGGGAACCATCTCTTCGACATAGAGTGGAACGAGGACGGCACCATCGCAAGCGCAACTCCGCGCTACGAAGAGTCCCTCCAGATCCTGGAAGACCTCTTCCCGAAGGATAAGTCCAACTTCATCATGTGCGGCGGCGCGGGATACGCGCACATGATGACTGAGCTGCTGAAGTACGAGGGCTGGGACCCTGAGAAGGTGTACAACGTAGGGGGCGGCTGGGATTACACGGGCTATCACCCGCAAGAGCTGGTTCGGGTAGATGACAATGGTGAGACGCACTACTACACATGGCGCGCCAACATCCCCTACCTTGATTTCAGTCTATTGAACCCGATATCTTAGCAAGGTCCTTTGTTCTGAGCCCATCGTCCTGAAGCTGGGCGCGTGCACCTACCTTGACGCACCCAGCTTCTTCAAGCCTTCGAATGCATCAGCTAGGGAGCTTGGTATCACCACCAGGTCCCCCTTCTCCTTGACGCTGTCTGAGACCATGCTCATGGCACGCAACTGAAGGGCAGCGCTCTCATCGCCATAGACCTTTGCCGCTTCAACGAAGAGGTCTGAGATGTCCTTCTCAACCTCTGCCAAGATCATGCGCGCGTTCCTCTCGCGCTCTGCGCGCGCTTCCGCTGACAGGGATTCTTGCAGGTCCTCAGGTATCTCTATGTCCCTGATCTCCACGGCCGTTATGGTTATGCCCCATTCGTTGGTCTTGGCCTCGAGGATATTCGCAACCTCTTTGTCTATCTGCTCACGGCGTGTAGAGAGCTGAGCGATGGTCACAGCGCCCATGACATCGCGCAGGGTGGTCTGCGCTACCCAATAGATGAGGCGCTCATAGCTCCTGACCTCTGTGCATGCCTTCTCTGCATCCCAGACCGTCCAGAAGAGGATGGCGTCTACATCAGCTGGAACGAGGTCAGCTGTGAGGACATGCTCAGCCTTGAATGCGGTGGATCTGATCCTCATGTCAACCGTTGCCGTGACAGAGTCTATGAAGGGAGCCATCATGATAAGGCCCGGACCTGCAACCCTGTAGAACTTGCCGAACCTCAAGACCACGGCGCGCTCCCACTCCAGCACGACATGAGTGCATCCCAGCAGCACCGCTGAGCAGGCAAGCCCCACCAATAGCACTGCCCAAGGATAGAAGATGGCCTTGAGCGCGAAGGCCAAGATGATGCTTGCAAGCAACGGGATGGAGGATATGCCCACTCTGAGCCAGACTGCACCAGCCCTGCTGGTGGTGCTCTCAGTAAGCTTCGCCTCTATGTCCATTCCGCCGCTATTGGGAATGGCTTCTGCAGGTTCGTCGAAATATGAGCCCTTATCCATCAGTGCTACCTCCTAGCAATGCAAGATGAATATGCCGGCAAAAGCGAACCCTCCTCTGGCCGCCTTCACCGAACAGCACTTCCCCCTCTGTGCGATCCGCTCTTAGCCATCGAGCAGGATCAACCCTTATCCGACAGCGCCTCCTTTACCCTCATCAGCGCTTCCTCCTCAGGGATGCCTGATTCTCTGACCACGCGCACCAGCTCTTCGATGATGGCATCCACTGGAGAATCATAAGATGATAGCTGGGAGGGATCCACGTCAGCGATGGTGGATCTACGGCCCCTTCCCGATGAGATCAACCCATCTGTCTCAAGGTCTTGATAGACCTTGTGGATGGTGTTGTAATTCACGCCCAATCTGACGGCAAGGTCTCGCACCGTTGGAAGGACATCTCCTGGGCGAAGCTGCCCAGACCTGATCAGGAATATCATGTGATTTCTGATCTGGATCCAAACAGGGACGCCAGATTTGTCGTTTACCTGAAGAGAGCTGAACACATTACCTGATTCGTTGGAGACCTTCTTGGTTCGTCTCATATTATCACAGCGCTTGCGCAGCTAGATCTGCCGGATCAGGCGAGCGCGCAAGCCAGGGAATCGCGCTGGGCGCGCGTCAAGAGCAATCCATCTGATACGTATCTGTCGAAGCTCCCGAACGCCTCATCAGCCTCTGAGAAGAAAGCTTGGAGATAGCTTGGCCTTGCCTCTATGAAGGAGCGAAGGATCTTCTTCTCAGCATCCGTCATCCCAAAGCTCATCTCCTCTTCCTCAGCTTGGATCTCATCAGCATAGAGGGTGTTGTGCATGAGGTAGTCATCCATGATGTCATCTTCGTGAAAGCCGGCGATGCGCATGACAACAGCGCAGACCACGCCTGTCCGATCCTTGCCGTTCACGCAGTGCACCAAGCATGGAGAGCTCTTGCTTGAGAATGACCTCAAGGCCTTGCCCATGAGCGGATACTCTTTAGCGTAGCGCCTGTAGTTATGGCGCATCCTCTCTTCGGGCTGGCCGTACTCCCCTATCACGCCAGCCACCAGCCTACCCTTTGCGTTCTTGGCGCGGCCCGCATCATCTGGCGTCAATGACACGGTTGTGACCCCATTGAACACAGGATCAGGGTGCTTCGATACCTCCCTTTGCGTTCGGATGTCATAGATCGTGCTGATCCCAAGCGCATCTATGGCATCAGCGTCAGCCGATGTTGCCCTCCAAAGCTCCGAGGAGCGAAAGAGCCTTGCCCGCCTTGGGTCTAGCTTGCCAACGGCGCGAAGCCGCAGGCGGCTTTGGGCTAGCACATCCGAGAGGGCGTCTTTCGAGCGTACGTTGCCTGGAGCTGGGACTTTCGAGCGTGCATCGCTTCGGGCATCGTCTTCCACCATGAAGGGGGTGGAGGATATGAGGCTTGAGGCCCCTTCGCTACCTAGAGCCCTCACGTGCAGGCAATAGCTTCCGGGCTCATGGGGCGTGAACTGGAATGTCCATGACACCCCAGCATCATCGTTGCATCCATCCAATGGGTAGTCAGTCCAATGCGCTCCGTCATCCAAGGAGAACTGCACGGCTGCTATGTCCTGCTCAGGCGACCCATCGAAGGCATCAACGTAGCCAGAGAAGGTTATGGGCATGCCCGCTCTATGTTGGCCTTTCTCCACTGGACCCCTGCCTTGGATCAGATGCGAATGCTCTGGATGGATCATACATTGCTATGATTATAATCTACGGCATGAGCATGACATCGCATATCCCCAAGAGCGCAGAAGATTGGAATTCCCTCTGGAAGCTGAAGCAAGCTGAACGCCCGACGAATCACGACGAAGCCTTCTGGGACAAGCGAGCAAGCTCATTCAGCTCAAAGGATGCGCCTGACACCTATGCAGACGGCTTCCTATCCTTGGCAGCTCTCTTGCCAGGCGAGAGCGTGTTCGACATGGGATGCGGAACAGGTCTGCTCACCTTGCCGCTTGCTAGACAGGGCCACGAAGTGCTTGCCGCAGACATCTCTGGTGCCATGCTCAAGATCTTGCAGCGTCGCCTGGACGATGATGGGATATCAGGAGTGCGCACCCTCAAGCTATCCTGGGATGATGACTGGATGGAGAAGAGCGTCATGTCCCATAGCGCAGATGTGTGCATAGCCTCTAGGTCCCTCATCACAGATGACCTCTTGTCAGCTCTCCGGAAGCTGACCCAGGTTGCAAGGCGACGTGCTTGCATCACACTTGGGACAGGATCATCCCCAAGGATCCATGACCAGATGCTAGAGGATATCGGGATCCGATGCGCTCCTTGCTTGGATGATGTCTATGCATTGGCGATGCTGAGCGCTGACGGATATCTCCCGGAGATGAGCATCGTCCATACGCATAGGCGCGATGCGTTCGATGACATGGATGCGGCATTCGCCAAATACAGCAACATGGTCAAGATGGCCACCATGCAAGACCCAGCGCCTTGGTCTGAGGCCATCCGTGGCTGGCTTGGAGAGAATCTGATCTGTGCGAATGACGCAGACCACCTGGATGCCTTGACCCTGAAGGAGCCCAGACGCGTGTCATGGGCCTTCATCAGCTGGGACAAATAGGCATCTCCACCACCACGCCCCCTGAACCCTATATATGACCCAGAAGGTCATAATTAGGATGGAAGCCCGAGATGCCCGGATAGGTGATCTGCGCCAGGCTAGGTAGCCTGAGCTGGTGGTGGCATCCAGGTGTTCTTGCCCTAGCGGGCAAGTTACGCATTGCTAGCGCAATGCTGCGGCTGCAATGCAGCCGCCCACAGGTGGGGGGGGTTGGGACCAGGTTGCGCACGCCAGCATTCAGGGTTGTTGCGTTGCGGTACGCCACGAAAGCGGTGGCGCGCCCTACGTCAACCTGAAACACCTACTTTGTTGATAACGAGTCTGACCAGAGGTTGAGCCTCTGGTGGACGTAGGGCAAGGCACCGCATTTGCGCCTTGCCGCACATTAGCAAGCGGGATCGCTAACGTGCTGGATTTGGCTTCACCCGGATCAGGCGCCCGGTAGGGCGCCAAGGCCGCTACATGGTTGTGAATGAAATGAACAACCATGTTAAAGGCCGTTATGAATGAAGCAGGATAGGCGCACAGGGTGCGCCTATCCTGTAAGCCTTTTTAGGGCAGCAACGCGTGCCGAGGCCATTATGAAAGTGCATGGGCGTGTTCTTCGCCCATGCAGCATTTTTGGGCAGCAAGGAGCGTTGCAGCTTCAGGCGCAAGCGTCTGTCAAGGCTTGGAACAAGGGGGCGTGGTTCTCAAGGTATTCCGGATGCCATTGCACTCCCATGAAGAAGGGCTTGTTCGGTGCCTCCACGCCCTCCACGATGCCATCCTCGCCCCAGGCATTCACCTCAAGCGGCGCGGCCAGCAGGTTCACGCCCTGATGATGGATGCTGTTGATCAGCCCGCGCTGATGCCCCTCGAGGATGCTTGCCAGCTTGGTCCCTGGCACGACAGAGGCCCGCTCCTCTGCGTTCGCATAGGGCTTCTCCTGCATATGCTGCATCTGCGTGATCCCGCACACGCGAAGGTCCCTGTAGAGCGTCCCACCAAGCGCTACGTTCAGCACCTGCATGCCGCGACAGACCCCAAGCGTTGGTACGTCGCGATCGAACGCAAGGCGCGCAAGCTCAAGCTCAAGGGCATCGCGCGCATCAGATACCGCAAGGAGCCCATCCAGGCACGGGATCTTGTTCTGGCCACCTGAAGCCGTGACCTCGCGGCCATCCAGGATGACGCGCTCATCTTCTGTGGCGATGTTGTCAACGGCATTGCGAATGGCGTCATCCACCGGGCAATGCACGCAGTCAGATGCATTGTCAGAGGCGCGCCGGGCTCTTCCATACGGCGTCTCCTGAGCAGCTTGCGCCTCTGCCACCTCAGGATGCAAGGTCTCGCGAACGTGATCCATGGTGATATTCATGTAGCACTTCGGGTGTATGTCCCCGCCACCCGTGAGGAGCAGGCCATCAACAAGCCCGATCACCTCATGAGCTAGGGCGCGGTTCGCCTCTGCGCCCTTCGACACGGGCGTGATCAGGATGGGCGTGGCGCCCGTTTCCGCCACGCGATTGATGTATTCCACGTTGACTCGCTGGAAGTTGTCGGATTCGTTCAGCGTAGTGGTGATGCCGATGATCATTGTGACTTCCCCCTGCCTTTCGAGGGGAACAATGATATAGCAACCGAATCGGGCATGACAGGGCGCGAGGACAGGATAGAATCCTTGCATGCAAGGCTGACTGTGCAAAGGATCGGGATCCAAAATGACAGAGACCAAGGATATGCAGGGCGAACGCAGCGAGGTGGTGCGCGACGCGCGCGTGCTGGGCAAGCCGAAGATGGCGCTCTTCGGGCTGCAGCATATGTTCGCCATGTTCGGCGCAACCATACTAGTGCCCACGCTCACGGGCTTGTCCGTCTCCGCAACGCTTCTGTTCGCGGGGCTAGGCACGCTCATGTTCCACCTGATCACGAAGGGCAAGGTCCCCGCGTTCCTGGGATCGTCATTCGCCTTCATCGCGGGATACGCGGCCATTGCGCCTGAAGGCCAGCCGGAGCTGCTCCCCTACGCGTGCCTTGGCGTTGCGTGCTCGGGGCTTCTGTACTTCATCCTTTCAGCGCTCTTCAAGGTATTCGGCACGCAGCGCATCATGCGCTTCTTCCCGCCGGTGGTGACTGGCCCCATCGTCATCTGCATCGGGCTCATCCTTGCAAGCTCTGCTATTTCGAACTGCGAGACGAACTGGCCCATCGCGCTAGTGGCCATTGCAACCATCATCATCGCGAACATCTGGGGGCGCGGCATGATCCGCATCATCCCCATCCTGCTTGGCGTGATCGTGTCATACGTTGTTGCCGCCGCTGTGGGCGTGGTGGATTTCGCGCCCGTGGCCGACGCAGCGTGGATCGGGATGCCGGTGCTCTGGGACAACACGGCGCTCTCGCTCTTCGGGCCCAGCTTCGACACAGGCCTGGCCATCACGGCTATCATCACCATCCTGCCGCTAGCGTTCGCCACCATGATCGAGCACATCGGCGACATGTCCGCCATCAGCTCCACCTGCGGGCGCAATTACCTAGTGGACCCCGGCCTTCACCGCACGCTTCTGGGTGACGGCGTTGCCACCATCATCGCTTCGCTATTCGGGGCGCCTGCGAACACCACTTACGGCGAGAATACAGGAGTGCTGGCCCTCACCCGCGTGTTCGACCCGCGTGTAGTGCGCATAGCGGCCGTGTTCGCCATCGTGTTCTCCTTCTGCCCGAAGTTCGCAGCCGTGATATCAGTCATGCCCGCATGCGTGATCGGAGGTGTGTCGCTGGTCCTGTACGGCATGATCTCAAGCGTGGGCATCCGCAATCTGGTTGAGAACCACGTGGATTTCATGCTGAGCCGGAACGTCTTGATCTCTGCGCTGATCTTGGTGCTAGCGCTTGGGATCTCATACAGCGCGGCAGGCGCCATCGTGTTCACCGCAGGCAGCGTCACCATCTCCATCTCTGGGCTTGCGGTTGGCTCTGTCGTGGGGATCCTGCTGAACATCATCTTGCCTGGGTATGAAGCCTCATGGGGTGAGAATGCCCCGAAGGCGGAAGAGGGCCCAGCAGACCCGCCGCTTCCCTTGGAGGCTGAGGTGGAGGACCTGCCCATAAGGTGATCTAATTATGACCATTTTGGTCAATGACATTTCCCCGTGCTTAATGTCATTGACCTTAGAGATCATAATTAGGAAGTCGCTTTAGGAGTGAGCACCCTTTCCCTGTGTGCGATCGCATTGCGAACGCAGCTGTGCGCTAGCACAGCGTAATGAGGGCGAAAGCCCGAAATGCCCGGATAGTTGGTCTGCGCCAAGCTAGGTTGCCTGATCTGGAGCTGGCTTCCAGGTGTTCGCAGGCTATCGCCTGCGTTACGCATTGCTGGCGCAATGCTGCGGCTGCGATGCAGCCGCCCACAAGAAGGTATTCCAATCTGAGAATTCCAATGAAAGAAGCGCGGCGTAAGCCGCGTAAACCGGACCGAGCGGAGCGAGGCTGAAGGATCGGGTAGGTTTGGCAGGTGACGGCCTTTAGGTTCAGCCTTGAGCCGCCGAGTTTTCGGAGGGGTCCCGTTAGGGGTCCCGACGAAAACGGCGATGCCTCCCCTACTCACTTGCGGCGAAGCATGCGATGGCTGGTACCCGAGCGTTTCCGAAGGCAAGGTCGAATGTGGTATATCCAACCACATTCGACCGCCAGCCTGAGGCCTAGCGAGGGTGCTAGCCATCGCAGGCGAGCAAGGTGAGGGTTGGTGCCGGGATTGTCCGGATTGGTGTCTTGCGCCCGGCCAGGTTGACTGAGCTGAGGCTGGCTTCCGGGTGCTCGCAGGCTAGCGCCTGCGTTACGCATTGCTGGCGCAATGCTGCGGCTGCAATGCAGCCGCCCACAGGATTGGGGCAATGCTGCGCTTGCAATGCAAGCGCCCACAATTGGGAGGCTATCCTGCAGGAGATGATTCACCCGGAACGGGGCGCGTGAGCGCCCCAAGGCCGCTACTTTGCAGGTGCTTGCACATGCAAAGTTAAAGGCCGTTATAAAAGTGCATGGGCGTGTTCTTCGCCCATGCAGCATTTTTGGGGCAGCAAGGAAGCCAGAGTTACAGGTTGATAGGTGGCCGGGAGGCCACCAAGGCCGCTACTCATGAGCATGCTTGCATGATCATGAGTTAAAGGCCGCTATAAAAGTGCACAGGCATGCTCTTTGCCTGTACAGCACTTTTGAGGGCAGCGAGAGTGCAGCGGCAGCTCAGGATATTCCGCGATGCAGATGCCCGCTGGTGGTGTGCGGCATCTTGCTGACGGCGCCGGTGCCGTCGAGCGCTAGCTTTAGCGCATGCTTCACGCGGCCCACTGCCTGCGCCGTCTGCTCCACATCCATGAGCGTTGCATCCACCATGAACATGGTGATACCAGAAGCCAGAAGCTCAGGAAGCTCATGCACCACATCAAGCGTCACGCTGTTGTACAGATGGCATCTGCCTGCGTCATCCGTCACCACTGGGAAGATGTAGCCCTTCCTGTCCTTCAGCCCGAATCTGGTGCGCCTCCTTGGGCACTTCTGGCAGTCCTCATTGCAGGGCCCTTGTGACTGCAGCATGCAATGCTCGGTCACCATCAGCTCCTGCGCACCGTACACCTTGACTCCCAGCTGCATGTTGGACGCATTCGCAAGATGGTGCATCTGGCTCAAAGTGAGCTCAGGTGATAGCCACACTCGCTCAGCACCGAACGCCTCCGACACGCGAAGGGCATCAGCGTTAGTAAGCGGGAGCTTCGGCCCTACATCTACGCTGCACCCAAGGTGTGCCGCATGCCAGAGCGCCCCCAATGAGCCCACCATCACAGCTCCGTCCTCCGGCACGTTCTTCCACGCATCGAACGCTCCGCGCTCAACGGACGGGATGTCAACGATGCAGCCCTTCGGATACCCTGTCTGTGAGGCCTCCCTTGATCGAACGCCCGCAACCTCGGCTCCTCCATGCTGGAAGTTCATGGCCGGAACATAGATCACATCGGCGCCTGTTCGCTTGGCTGCGCGCGCCGTTTCCGGACTGGTGCATAGTGCGGCGATCAGACAGCTCTGCCCTCCGCGTGATGAGCCATTTGGCCTGTCCCGATGGCTCATCTTGGGCAAGTGCCTGTCTTGCCAAGGCTGGAGCATGCTCTCTTCAAAGGCCTCTAGCGCAGAAGCCCTGCACTTATGCAGCGCCGAGAATCCGATCCCCACGCCCGCATCCATATGCAGCGTCATGTCAGCCAGCGCGAACGGTGTTGACCCCATGCGCCCCACGTGCTCACGCACGTCCTCCTCTGTGACCGGGCGCGTGCGAGCAGCCTCAATAACAGCACCCTCAGCAGAGCCTGAACAAGCCAGCCCCTGAAGCATCTCACCCGCGTTCGCAGGCGTGAACCGCATCCGAAGCGGGCGTCCCTCTTGCAGCCAAACCTCTGCCGCCACGGGAACCTTGGGCAGCAGCATATCCTCGTGGAATGCCGCGGCCGCTGACCTGATGCGGAAGATGCGATCGCCCGTGCCAAGCCTCACATGCGGATCATCCACCTCGAACTGGACGGAGCGCTTCGCCCTCTCAACCGCATCCGGCACTTGCAGGCGAACGTTGCCCTTGCGCGTCCACGCCTCAAGCAGATCTCCCGGCTCGAGGTCAACATCCGCGGACATCACAAGCTGCCCGTCCTTGAATGACTTCACGCGTCCTGCCAGCTGTCCGCGGTTATTCGGGCGCTTATACCCCATGAGCTCATCGTTGCTGACACCATCAAGATAGGCGTCCGTGAAGCCGCGCGAGAAGACGCTCCCTAAGGACTCCTTATCCTCGTATGTCACGGGAACATCCGCAGCCACGCCGTCCTCAGCAGCCGCCAAAGCCAGCTCATCCAGCAGGCGACGGTAAACCTTGACCACGGAGAAGACGTATTCCGGAGACTTCATGCGGCCCTCTATCTTGAGGGACGCTACACCCGCGTTCGCAAGGTCAGCTATGCGCTCGGCCGTGCACATATCCTTAGGGGATAACAGGAACTCACCGGGCGCTCTCATCTCACGCTCAGGGTCCTCCATGTTCACCAGCGAATACGGCAGCCTGCATGCTTGCGCGCACGCGCCGCGGTTGGCGGAACGGCCGCCGATCATGGACGACATCAGGCACTGCCCGGAGTAGCAAACGCAGATGGCGCCGTGAGCGAACACCTCAACGTCTACGCCAAGCTCCTCCCCCACGCGGGCCAGATGCGCGATCTCCTCCAAAGAGAGCTCACGTGCAAGCGTCACCCTTGACGCGCCAAGCTCAGCCGCCGCACGCATGCCGTCCTCAGAATGGATGTTCATCTGCGTTGAGATGTGCAGCGCATCCGCAGGCAAGCTGCGCGAAACCTCAGCCGCAAGCCCCAAGTCTTGCACGATGAACGCGTCTGCACCGCGCCTGTAAGCCTGCCGCACCAGCTCAGCGGCATCCTGCAGCTCATCTGGGAGCACCAGCGTGTTGACAGTGATATAGATGCTGACGCCCCTGAGGTGCGCGTAGTTGCACGCTTCCTCCAAGATATCCAGCGTGAAATTGTCCGCGCCCATGCGGGCGTTCAGCTTATCAAGGCCAAGGTAGACAGCATCCGCCCCTGCGCGCACGGCAGCATTGAGCGCTGCACGGCCGCCAGCAGGGGCGAGGAGTTCAGGTATCTGCATCTTTCGCTGAGCTTAGAAGCTACATCTCAGTTGCGGACTGATCTGCGTCCTTGATGGTCTGGATGCCAGCGTCATATGCAGCCTGGATCTGGGAGATCCGGTCATTGTAGGTATCATAGTCGAACGGATCGCGCGTGGTCGCCGTGTCGATCTCAGTGTAGAGATCGATGTAGGAAGACATGGCATCCTTCAGCTGGTTGGCGCCGTCCACGTACTTCTGCTTGAGCTCACCCAGCTCCTCGGGAGCCTCTATCTCAGAGATGCGGTTGATCACAGCGTACGCGCTATCCGCCTGCGTCTGCATGGACACCAGGTCCTCGCGCGCAACTGCGTCAGTGAATGCGGTCATCTTCTCAGACAAGTCAGCAGCAGCCTGATTCATGTCAGCCATGAAGCTGCGCGATGTTGTCTGCTCCTCCTCAGCTGGCTCTTGCGCCTGCTGGTTAGCGCAACCAACAAGCCCTAGCGCCAAGGCCAGCAAGGCTGCGGCTGCTATGTATGAAGTGCGTTTCATGATGTTCGCGAATGGCATGCTCATCTCCTGTTTCAACGTGAACGAGAAGTATAGACCAAGCGCAACATCACTGGCTTGCGGGAGCCGGGTCAGGGGTTGCGGGTGGCGGAGCAGGATCCGTGCCACCGCTGTCACCGCCGCTCTCAGAGCCGCTTCCGCCTTCGCCTGAGCCGCCTTCATTGCCACCTGTGGTACCGCTTGAAGTGCCAGGAGTGGTGCCGATGCCAGGCGTCTCCCCGCTACCTTCGGTGCCGCCCGCGTTGGGCACGCCGCCCGTCACGGTGCCGGTGGCATCTATGTCAACGTTGTCATAAGAGCCAGAGCCCTTACCGCCTATATGGTTCTTGGAATCCCTGTAATCAGCTAGGTACTTCGGCTTGTCCGCGGTTGGGAATTGCTCTATGTCAGTCCACTCCATCACGCGATTCATGAAGTAGGCGAACGTGCTTGCCGCTGATGCCCACGAGGGGATGCGGGATGCCTGGTCATAGCTTGGCGCACGCTCACCCAGCCAGATGGCCACAGAGAGCTGCGGAGTGATCCCCACGAACCAGCTGTCCTTCTTGTCATCAGTGGTTCCGGTCTTGCCAGCCATGGGCTGCGCCGAATCTATCAGCGCTTCCTTGCCGGTGCCGTTCTCAACAACGCCCTGCAGGCCCTCAACGGCTGCGCACGCTATCTCAGGGGAAAGCACACGCTCACCTTCCGGCGCAGAGTTATCAACGATCACGCGGCCAGATGCATCCGTCACGGAGATGATGCACTCAGGGTCATAGTGGATGCCGCCATTGGCTAGCGTTGCGTAGGCATCCGCCATCTCAAGCGGGGTCAGAGAGTCAATGCCAAGCGTGATGCCAGCCACGTTCTGGATGTTGGACGTGATGCCCATGCGCTGCGCAACATCGCGCACGTTCTCAACGCCAACGGACATGATCAGGCGCATGAAGGCCGTGTTCGAAGACACGGCAAGCGCGCTCTCTATAGGGCGCGTGCCGAAGTTCATCTTGTTGACGTTGAACACCTCGTTCGCGCCGTCAAGCTTGACGGAGTAGCCCGCGTCGATCAGCGTCTCGGGGTCGATTCCCGCCTCAAGGGCTGCCACGTACGTGAACGCCTTGAAGGTGGAGCCAACCTGACGCCCGGAGCCACCTTCGCCAGTTGCCATGTTCACTTGCTGGTTGTCATAGTCATGGCCGCCCACCATGGCCTTGATGTAGCCGTTGTCAGGGTCAATGGCGCACATAGCCACCTCGAACGGCTCCCCAACCTCTTCCTCCTTCTCAGCTGCAGCCGCCTCAGCCGCCTGCTGGTCGTTCACATCCAGCGTGGTGACTATCTTGAGGCCGCCTTCGAAGAGGTCCGCCGTTGAGAATGCGTACTTGCCGTTCTGGTTCATCAGCTGATTGCGGACGTAGCTGGTGAAGTAGGGGTATGCCGTGATACCGGTCAAGGAGTTCTCAGTTGGGTTCAGCGTGATGGGCTCATCCTTTGCGGCCTGCGCCTCCTCAGCCGTGATGTAGCCGTTAGATTCCATGCGCGAGAGCACCGTGTTCCTGCGCGCGGTGCAGTTCTCTATGTGATCTATGGGGTTGTTGTACGTGGGAGACTGCGGGATGCCAACCAGCGTTGCCGCTTCTGAGAGCGTGAGGTCCGCAGCGTCCTTCGAATAGTAGCGCTCAGCCGCAGCCTGGATGCCGTATGAGCCAGAGCCGTAGTTGATGGTGTTCAGGTACATGAGGAGGATGTCGTCCTTGTCATACATCTCCTCCACCTTGGTGGCAAGCGCCATCTCACGGATCTTGCGCTTGAATGAGATCTCTTGCATCTCCTCAGAGAGCACTGTGTTCCTCACCAGCTGCTGCGTGATGGAAGAGCCACCCTCACGGCTGCGCCCCATCAGGTTGTTCACCATTGCGCGGACGGTGCCCATGAGGTCAACGCCGTTGTGCTCGTAGAAGCGCTCGTCCTCTGTGGCAACGGTTGCGTCCTTCACGTACTGGGATACCTGGTCAAGCTCAACCGGCTCCCTGTTCTCAAGCTGGAACTCCGCCAGCACCGTCTCACCGTCTGAGGCGTAGACCACCGACGTTGATGATGTGGCGAACTTGTCCGTCTCGGAATAATCCGGAAGGTCTTCCAGCCAAGAGTTCGCAAGAGCTATGGCTCCGAAGCTGAATGCAGCGATGACCGCCAAGATCACTGCCAGCACGGAGAGGACTATCGCCTTCCCCGTCTTCTTCTTGACGTGATACCTGCCCTTTACGGCGCGTGATGCCATGCACATCCTTCCGTCATGAGTTTTGCGAAATTGTAGCATCGTGCGCCTTGAAGTGCGGCAACGTGCAGGCCAGCGAACGCATGTTCAGGGAAATCTACATAATCCAGCCGAAGATCAGCTGATGCGCAGCAGATGATGCGCAAGGACGCTACTGAGCGGCAACCGCCTCTGCCTGCAGCGCGTCCAGCTTAGCCATGCACTCATCCACCGAAGCCCCGCCAAGCAGATCGCGGACTATGAGGCAGACGTTGCCCCACTGCTCAACATCCATGCTGGCGTTCGATGCCAGCACATAGATCTCATCCTCCACCTTCTGATTGAGGGGATCCAACGCCTCTATGCAGTCAACCTGGATGTTCTTCGAAGGTGAGATCACGCGGTTCGTCTCTGTATATAGCTGCAGTGCCTCATCTGAGAGGATCACGTCCATCACGCGAAGCGCCTCTTCCTTGTTCGCAGACTCCTCGCCCACCGCGAACCCGGTCATGGAGAGCACGGGCATCTGACCATGCGTGCTGGGAAACCCGATGACCTCCATATTGAAGCTGGGGCTGCCATACGCCGTGTCAGTGTTCGCAGCTCCCCAATACGCCATCACGATGGGGCATTCGCCCGCCATGAAGTCCTCGCCTTCGCCCTTGCCTTCGAACGCTTCGCTCACCAGAGCATCCTCAGCATCTATATAGCCTGCATCCATCATCGTCTTCAGGAACTCGAAGCCCTCGCGCATGTACTGGCTGTACTTCACCTCACCGGAATTGAGCGCAGCCACCTCAGCCTGGATGTCACCACCGTTGTAGAGGTCAGCGTATGCCTGCGCGAACACGAATGTTTCCAGCCACCAGCGGTTGGCCCCAACTGGCGTGTCGTACCCATTCTCCTTGAGCACGCGGCAGCACTCCAGGAACTCCTCTGGCGTGTTCGGCAGCTCAAGCTGGCAGTCATCGAAGATGTCCTTGTTGACGAAGAGCCCATAGGCCACCACCTCTTGCGGGATAGCCACCAGCTTGTCGTCCACCGTGTTCGCCATTTTGACCACATCGCGCAGGTTCTTCGCGCAGTCCAGGCCAGAAAGGTCAGCCAGCTTGCCTTCAGAGCCAAGCGCCACGATGGAATCCGTGTTCAGCAGATACATATCGTCGCGGTCATTGCGCGCCCGCTCAAGGCACACCTCGTCATACGTCTTGTCCTGGTAGTTCTCGGCCGTGTAGGTCTGGTATGACACCGTGAGCCCTAGCTCTTCCTCAGCCATGGCTATGGTGAGGTCGCTTGCAGTGCGCGCTGTGTTCTCAGATCCGGCGGTTGCCTTCTCCATGGGCGAGAAGAATGAGACCGCCTTACCGCCGTCCCCAGATTGCTGCGCCAGGTTCTTGGCCTGCCCATCCCCCGATGAGCACCCGGCAAGCATGCTCAAGGCAAGTGCGCCGGCTGCAACGCAGGCTATGGCGCGGGCCACAGCGGCTTTCCTGTTCAGCTTCATCATGCATTCCTCTCTTCGCTGATCTCAACGATGACCCTCTTCAGCTTGTCCACATCCAGCGGCTTGGACAGATGGCGATCCATGCCCGCCGCGATGGCTGCCCGCTCATCCTCCACGAACGCGTCCGCCGTCATGGCGATGATGGGGATGGTGCGTGCGTATTCGCTATCCAGCTTGCGGATGGCACGGGTTGCGTCATGGCCGTTCATAACGGGCATCTGAACGTCCATCAGAATGGCGTCGAACTCACCTGCCTGGGCGCTCTCCATCCGCTCAACGGCCAGCTGCCCGTTCTCCACTATCTCAACGGTGGCCCCTTCTATCTCTAACAGCTCCTCCAAGAGCATCATGTTGAACGCATTGTCCTCAGCAGCCAGGAAATGCTTGCCTTTGAGGGCATCTGCGAACCGCTCCGCGTCAACATCATCTGCGGAAACAGCGGTTGCGGACAGCCAATCCTGATCATCGGCGGCGCTGCTCCCATCGGGGATGCGCAGCTCAAGGTACACGCGGAAGAGCGAACCCACGCCCTCTTCGCTAGTCACTTCGATGCTACCGCCCATGAGGTCCACCAAGCTCTTGGTGATGGCCATGCCAAGGCCCGTGCCCTGGACCTTGTTCGTGGTGCTGTTCTCAGCGCGGGTGAATGAGTCGAAGATGCGCTCCAGGAACTCCGGTGTCATTCCGTAGCCGTTGTCCTCAACCTCTATGGTGAGCGGGGCGAACTGGCCGGAGCGCTGCTCACCGCCGAGGAAGCGCAGGTGGATGGTGCCGCCTTCAGGGGTGTACTTCACCGCGTTCGACAATAGGTTCAGGAGCACCTGGTTCAGATGGGTCTCATCCCCTATGAAGCGCTCATGGGTGATGCCCTCTACCTCAGTGATGAAGGTCTGGTGCTTCGCTTCCGCAAGCGGTGCCGTGATGGCCTCAACAGCTTGGATCGAATCACGCAGGGCGAACTCAGCCAAGTTGAGGGTGGCCTTGCCGCTCTCGATCTTCGAGATGTCCAGCACGTCGTTGATCAGGGCTAGCAGATGCTTCCCCGATGCGATGATCTTGGCGGCGTATTCGCGCACCTTCTCAGGGTCATCAGCCTCTTTCGATAGCAACGTTGTGAACCCGATCACAGCGTTCATCGGCGTGCGGATGTCGTGCGACATATTGGCCAAGAACGCGGATTTGGACTCGTTCGCAACCTCTGCGGCCCGAAGCGCTTGCGTGAGCTGCTCCTGGTGACGGGCGCGCTCGGCCTCGCGTTCGCGCTGGATCTGCATCTGCTTGCGGCGGTTGTGCGCGTAGAGCGCCACGCAGAGCGCAAGCGAGATGAAAGTGATGGCCGTGACCGCGGCTATAGCGGCGTTCACCGTATGCGCTTCCTTCTGGATGGCGTCCATGGGGACGTATCCCACCATGAAGTCAGCGCCGCCGTTCACCGGCCAGAGGAAGCAGAGCGACTCTTGGCCCTTCACGTCATGAGCGAACAGCACGTTCTGCGCAGATTCCACGCCGTCGCGCACCATCTCTATGGTCTGCTCATCGGTGATGTTGTTGGCGCGGTAGAAGTCCTCCAGGTTCAGGTGCCCCGCCTCGCGCTCACCCATGCCGTCGGGCTTCAGCACGAAGCGCTCATTCGCAGAATCCATCAGGTAGAAGACCGCTTGCCCGTTGTAGAAGCTCTTCGGCAGCGCGTCATTGATGGTGTCATAGGTGTACTCCACATATAGCGTGCCGATGTCTTCGCCGTTGCGAACGAGCGGGCTTGCGATGGTGTATGCCCAGGTGCCCGTGCTATTGACGAAGGATTGGGAGACGGGATGGCCTTGGAGGGAGCTCCTGGAGGAGAAATCCAGGCTCTCTGGAGAGAACTCCTTGCCGTCGCTTGAGATGCCTTGCGCTTGACCTTCCATCACGACGGAGAGCATGGCTATAGCGTCAGTTGTGTGCAGGCCTTGGATGTATGCGGCCGGGTCTTGCGAGAGCGCCACCTCTTCGCCGATCACCTCTTGGAAGCGCGCCTCGCTGGCGACGATGGCATCGATGGTGCTCTTCATGAGGTTCAGGTTCTCGTTCAGGCTCTGGATGGCAGAGTCATACATCTCTTCTGATGTCTTGTGGGCCACGGCGAATATCCCCGCGATCATTGCGGCGCAGATCAGGAAGACAGAGACCGTCCAGGTGGCAAGACGCCTCTTGTTCGCCTGTTCTGTCAATCACGCTCCCCTCAGGACATGCGCATGCGGCACTGCAACATGGGGGAGATTATACGATAGGCTATGGCAGGCAAGACACGAACGATCGGAGGCATCATGGGTTGCTATGAACGCGAACAACAGCTGATAGCTGAGGGCAAGGCAAAGCGCGGACAGGCGGCGCTTGACTACTTCGCTGAGCTTGATGCGGCTGTGTCTGAGGAGGCCACGCATCTGACGCACAGGCCAGACTATTCCAAGACGCTGTTCGCTCCCGAGAACGATGACATCTACCAGGAGTTCTGTCGGTTCATAGACCTGCCTGCCCCAAGGCATTTCGATGCGCTTGACGATCAGATGGAGATCGAAGGGTTCACCGCGCCAGAGATCTATCGCACCATGATGGCTAGCAACGGGCGCCTTGTGGATGTCGACGGTGGCGCAGTGTACAACATGCTGGTCAAGCTGCGAACACAGCCGGAGATGGCCAAGCGAGTGCTTGACTTCAAGCCCACTTGCTATCAGAACGGCTGCGGCAAGTACGACGCCGCCTACGCCCGAGGAGAGTATGGGGAGTAGGGTTCCACACGCAGAGGTGCGCACGTGAAGCGCGCATCTTCCAAAGAGCATTTCGCGCGCTGTTGTTCAGGGCTGTTGCGGTGCGGCAAGCACTGTGAGATATGGGGCAACAACCCAATATATGACCCAAAACGTCAATGACATTGCGCATGGGGCAGTGTCATTGACCTGAGAGGTCATAATTAACTTGGAGCCGCCTCTTTTCCAGTGGGCGTTCGCATTGCGAACGCAGCTGTGCGCTAGCACAGCGTAATGAGGGTGATAACCCGAAATGCCCGGATTGTTGGTCTGCGCCAGGCTAGGTGACCTGACCTGATGCTGACATCCGGGTGCTCTTGCCCTGTCGGGCAAGTTACGCATTGCTGGCGCAATGCTGCGGCTGCAATGCAGCCGCCCACAATTGGGGGAGGGTCAATGCTGCGTCTCCGATGGAGACGCCCACAAGAGGAGGATCAATGCTGCGGCTGCAATGCAGCCGCCTACCGCAGGGGAAGCGCTTCGCAAGGTGGCCGCCAAGGCCACTACTCATGAGCATGCTTGCATGGTCATGAGTTAAAGGCCGCAGTAAATGGAGCGGGTGCCTGCACCCGCGACACCGGACCGAGCGGAGCGAGGCCGAAGGATTCGGTAGGTTTGACAGGTGACGGCCTTTAGGTTCAGCCTTGAGCCGCCGAGTTTTCGGAGGGGTCCCGTTAGGGATCCCGACGAAAACGGCGATGCCTCCCCTACTCACTGGCAGCGAAGCATGCGATGGCTGGTACCCGAGCGTTTCCGAAGGCAAGGGCGAATGTGGTATATCCAACCACATTCGACCGCCAGCCTGAGGCCTAGCGAGGGTGCCAGCCATCGCATGAGAGCAGGAAGGGTGATGAGGGTAGCAGCTCGGGGTGACCGGATTGGTGGTCTGCGCCAGGCTAGGTGACCTGACCTGATGCTGACATCCGGGTGCTCTTGCCCTGTCGGGCAAGTTACGCATTGCTGGCGCAATGCTGCGCTTGCAATGCAAGCGCCCACAATTGGGGGGTAGCTGCTGGCAAGGTGGCCGATAGGCCACCAAGGCCGCTACAGATGCATGAGCGGCAAGCGAATGCAGCTGTTAAAGGCCGCTATGAAAGTGCATGGGCGCGCTCTTCGCCCATGCAGCATTTTTGGGGCAGCAATGGGGCCAGCGCTGCAGGTTGAACAGGTGGCCGATAGGCCACCAAGGCCGCTACTTTGCTTGTGCTTGCACATGCAAAGTTAAAGGCCGTAGTAAAAAGAGCGGGTGCTTGCACCCGCGACACCGGATTGTAGCAGCAAGGCTGCAGGTGCATCAGATTGAGGGCCGCAATAAAATGCATGGGCGCGTTCTTCGCCCATGCAGCATCTTGGGCCCGCAAGGGTGCAAGAGCGTCATGCAAGAAGAAACGGCCCGCAGGATTGCGGGCCGCAAGCTTCTTCAAGGCACCAGGGATGTCACCCTTGCGCTTTGGTAGGTGAAGCCTCTTGCTCCCACTCCTCCAAGATCACATTGCCTCGGTATTTGTAGATGCCATAGATCCCGAAGAATTCCATGTCCGCCAATGTGAACTTGCCGGCAACAGATGTCACGAACTCGGCGGCTTGCCTGTTGAAGGCGCCGTTCTTGAAAACGTACAGGTTCGCGATGTTGTCCCTGCTACCTGTTGGCGCAAGCACAACGCCTGACCCCATCTGGATGGGCAATCCATCCGTCTTCATTCGCAGGTTCTGGACGAGGATATCAGGTTGGAAGAAGCGAAGCCAGTTCTTCCTGTAGAGCGTGGCTATCTCAGCCCATTCAAGCGTGTCCTTGAATGCAGGATCCTCATACACCGCGCAAAGGAACTCCTGAACGGTAGAGGCTGCGGCCAGCGCATCAGCATATTCTGGCTTGGCCTCATCCCCGGCGGTCATGTACAAGGCGATCTTCTTCAGATGCGCCCGATTCCTCTCGGGCGCATTCGCGATCTGCTCGTTAAGCTCTCTGACATCCATCGTCGGTCTCCTATATGGCGGCTACTTTGAGCAAGGCGGGGCCCAGAGATATTGCTCTGGCTTCTCGTCAAGCTTCTTTGACAGCTCCTCAACGGTGCCGAACTCCATGCACTTCGCCTGGCAGTGGAACACGCAGCTTGGAAGCTTGCCATGCTCACGGCGGTCAGCGCAGAGGTCACAGAGCTTGGTGAATGACGGGATGTTGTCATACACATAGGAATCCGTAGGCTCGCCGTCTGCGGTGCGAACTGGCCATGGGCCGTTCGTCATCACCTTGACGCCCCACTGCTCAAGCGGGAACTCGTGTTCGGCTTGGCAGGCCACCTCGCAGGAATAGCATCCCGTGCAGTATTGATAATCAACTAGGATAGCGTTACGTGACATTACAGGTCCTCCTCATTGCAGCGGTAGATCTTGCAGAGCGTGCACTTGAGGTCAGCGCCGAATCCGGTGCGGCCAGGCTTGTTCGCAAGAAGCTGATTGATGTTCGACTGACGGAATCCGTAGAGGTTCGGCTCAGCACCGTCCTGCTCAGGGAACCACCAGCCATGCTGTGCTGCGATCTCCTTCTCAGATACCTCCCAGGTCACGCGTGCGCGCTGGCGGCAGCGTCCGCGGTGGTTCTCGATCCAGACCCAGTCGCCCTCTGAGATGTTGTGCTCAGCAGCCGTCTTCGGGTTGATCTGCACCCACGGATCAGGGGTGAGCTGGCGGAGGTAAGGGATCTGGCGGTGCTCAGAGTGGAAGAAGGAGGTGGTGCGGGCGCCCGTGATCATGATCAGCGGGTAGTCCTCATACAGGTCAGGCGTGGACACAGGGCCGATGCCGGGCTCCTCGATGTATGGCAGCGGATCGTAGCCGTAAGCCTCGAAGAGCGTTGAGTAGAACTCGATGCGGCCAGTTGGCGTGTTGAAGCCTGGCTTGCCGTCGGGGCGCATGAGGCCCTTCTCATACTTCTTGTAGATGTACTTCTGATAGACAGGACCTTGCTCCATGAGCTCATGGAAGGTGAATCCAGACGGCTTCACGATCTCATCGTAGACCTCGTCCTCAGTCTCCCAAGGCCAAGTATGCTGCTTGCCCTCGGGACGGTTGATGGCCTTGTTGAACTCATCGTCGTTGTCGAAGTACTGCGCCAGACGGCGGTTGATCTCACAGTCAGAGAGAGCCTCGCCCTCAGCCGCGCAGCCGCCGGTGATGGCGGAGAGGAAGTAATAGTGCGCGCGAACGGAGTGCTTCTCAGCCCATGTCTGCACAGGTAGCACGATGTCAGCGGAAGACTGGATGGTCGGCGTCATGAAGATGTCGCATGCAGCGATGAACTCTGGCTTCTTCATGGCCTTGTACCAGCGCTCGGTCTCGCAGCTCATGCAGGCGATGCCGTTGGATGTCTGGATCCAGACGCCCTTCACGCCGCCCGCTTCGCAAACCTCAAGGCACATGTCAGGCATGGCTTGCGTGAGGCCGTAGCGATACATTGGGTACTCTTTCCAACCAACGCGCTTCTTCTGGGTCTCCTCATCAATGAGGTCATAGATGCCCCAAGCGCCAGCGGAGGGCTGGTCAACGCCCATGGGAGCTGCGGTGTAGCACATGCCGCCAGGAATATCTAGGTTGCCGGTGATGGTCCAGAGAGCGGCGATGGCAGCAGCGCAAGGAGTGCCCTGTGACTGCATGTCAACTGCCAGGCCCCAGACGATGTTCGCGGGGTGCGCCTTCGCGAACATGCGCGCAGCCTCGATGATCTTCTCCTTGGGAACCCAGGTCATCTCTGCAACCTGGTCCAGGGATTGCTCTTGCGCACGAGCCGCAAGCTCTTCGAAGCCATACGTCCACTTCTCAACGAACTCATGGTCATACAGGTCCTCGTCGATGATGACCTTGATCATGCCAAGAGCGAGCGCGGTGTCAGTGCCGGGGCGCAGCATCAGATGGATGTCAGCGTGCGCAGCAAGCCAAGTGACGCGCGGTTCAACGGAGATCAGCTTGCAGCCAAGCTTCATGGCATCCGTCACCCAGTGACCCATGAAGAAGTCAGGGTTGGAGATGGTGGGGTTGCAGCCCCAGACGATGGTGCACTCTGGGCAGACCCACTCTGGATCGTCATAGCGAAGGGCTGAGAACTGGGAGAAGTCCGCGATGAGCATGCCGCCATAGGTCATGATCATGAGCGACAGACGCGGCAGATAGCATGCCGTGCCAGACAGGAAGCCGTACTCATTGGGTGAGCCCATGGTGTTCGCCATGCGGCCAACCTGCCACTGGTTGTCACGGGCGGTGCCGCGCAGGCAGTGGATGGAATCTCCGCCATAGGTCATGGCGATGCGACGGAACTCCTTGTAGCAGGTCTCCAGCGCCTCGTCCCAGCTGATGCGCTCCCACTTGTTCTCTCCGCGCTCGCCAGCGCGCTTCATGGGGTACAGGATGCGGTCAGGATGGAACTCTACCTGCTTGAACGCCAAGCAGCGCGGGCAGAGCGCGCCGCGGTTGTATGGGTCGTCCGGGTCACCTTCGCACTTGATGAAGCGGCCGGTCTCAGGGTCTGAGTACACCAGCACGCCGCAACCCTCGTGGCAACCTGGCGCAGACCAGACGGAAGTGCGCGTGACCAGCATGCCATCTTCCATGTACTGCCACTCACCCGGATGCTTCCAGTCCTGCATCTCCGGGCGCTCGCCAGCGCCGAAGTTGAACTGGTTCTCCTCTTTGGTGGTCCCGATGTCGTCCTTGTCCTTCTCAAGGATTGACTCTTCCTTGCGATCGTGGGCGTTCGGACCGTCCCCCTTGCTGTAGTCCCACTCGGAATCTTCTCGCTGGACAGCCTTCGGGCTATCCATCTTGAATTCCTCCATGGCCTCTCCTCTCACGTCTTGCTCCCCGCCGCGTGCGGTTCGCTTACCTATGAGGGAGGCGATCGGATTCGATTACTCTCAAGTCAGAACAGGGGTTTGATCATGGACGTGCAAGTATCTTCCTTGCCGCCCCTACCTCCCTTACAGGGCATGACGTGAGTTAAGCATCCGATGCGGGCCGAAGGTGGCACGATGAGTATGCAAAATCAGGATTCATCATTCTGGTATTAGGCGCTGACCTGGGGGTTTGCGAAATGGGTCATTCTTTGGCCACGTCCGCCAGCACACGGGCGATGTCTGCATCCAGCAGGATAGACCTGTCCTCTATCTGCTTGGGTGCGCATGCCTCGCCCATGTTCACGCACGCATAGGTTGCTTCCTCATTCGCGCTCACCGCTTCCCAGAACGGGTACTTGATGATCACTGGCGTGTTGCCGCCAACCCCTAGCTCTAGGTAGAGCATCTTCTGCCCTTCGTGCCTCCTGCAGAAATCCTCGTACCGGGCATTGGCTGCATACCAACCCTCATCTTGCACGAAGCGCCCATCTGCGCGCAGGTTCGTGGTCATAGGCTCTCCGCATCTGGGGCATCTGGGGATCAGCTCAGACGGGATGCGCATCCCCTCTTGCGCGTCCATCATGGCGCGGACGGCCTCTTCGTTGTCATACGTCTCTTGGCTGCATGGCACGCTGCATTGGAACAGGCCGTAGTCCCCTTGCGTGTAGAACAAGCGCTCTTTGCTGAAGCCCGCAAGCTGGAACTGATGGTCCACGTTCGTGGTGATCACGAAGTAGTCCTTGTCCTTGACCAGCTGAAGGAGGTCCTTGTAAGGCGCGCCGGCCTCTATGTCATAGCGGTTGTAATAGATGTGCCGCGCCCACCAAGCCCAGAAGGTCTCCTCGTCCGGGAAGGGATAGAAGCCCCCAGAATAGATGTCAGTGATGCCGAAGCGGTCTCTGAAATCTGAGAAGTACCTGTCAAAGCGCGGGCCTGAGTAAGTGAGCCCAGCAGCCGTTGACATGCCGGCACCAGCACCTATCAGCACAGCATCTGCTTCCTGCAGGGCATTTCGCAGGCGGCGTATGCCAAGCTCTGTCTCTTCAGCGCCGCCCTCTGCGCAGACGAGGCCGCCGCGCAGCATGCTAAGCAGAGAATATGTCATGGTAGATCCTCTCATCTTCGCTTGTGAACACATTGAATATGACGTGCATGGAAGACGCATTCTCATCAAGCCACTTGCGAACGGTCCTCACTGCAATGTCAGCCGCCTCCTTCTGCGGGAAGCCGAACACGCCCGTGCTGATGCAGCAGAACGCTATGGATGAGCAACCCGCCTTGGCTGCGGCTTCAAGGCAGCTAACGTAGCTTTGGGCCAGCAGCTCCTCATCCTGGCGCGTGACCACGCCGTTCGCGATGGGGCCCACGGTGTGGATCACCATGCGCGATGGAAGGTTGAACGCCTCTGTCACCTTCGCCTGACCGGTGGGCTCATCATGTCCTTGCGCTTGCATGATCTTCGCGCACGCTTGGCGCAGCTGGATCCCAGCGAACGTGTGGATGGCGTTGTCGATGCAATAGTGCCCTGGCACCCAGCATCCCAGCATCTGGCTATTCGCCGCGTTCACTATGGCGTCCGCCTCAAGCGTTGTTATGTCTCCGCGCCAAAGGGAGATGCGCTCGTCAGTTGGCACGCGGTCCAGGTCAGAAGCGTGCGTGATGCCTGCATCCGCGATCTTGCTCTTGAGCATCTCATCTTGCAGGGGCAAGAACCCTTTCGGTGCTGGGATGGGTTCGCGCGTGTTCACCAGTGCGCGGAACGCTTCGAACAGACGCGCCTCATCAGGGCTTGCGCCTGCTGCTTGAGCTACATCCGTGCCCTTGCCGTAGCGCTCTTCTAGCAGCATGCCCACAAGCGCTTCAAGCTCTGCTATCCGGTCCATGCAAGCCTCCTTTTGTCTCATTCGGCTTTGAGCATAGCTTGATGCAGACATTCAGGGAAGTAGGCACCTTTTGGAAACCATGGGCTCCTTGACTGATTCGTTGATCGCGCGGCGCTGTCACTCTTCGCGTGCTAGGGCGCGATACCCTTCTCCCCATTGCCAGAGCGCCTCGATCACTGGCTTCAGCGTCTGGCCAAGCTCTGTGAGCGAATACTCCACATGAGGCGGGACCTCCGCATACACGCGACGAAGGACGATCCCGTGATCCTCCAGATCGCGCAGGTTGGCAGTGAGCACCTTCTGGGATATGCCGTTGACTGACCTTCGAAGATCACCAAAGCGCATGTGCCCGTTCATCATGAGGTCTCGCAGGATCATCAGGCGCCACTTGCTCCCGATGAGAGACGCAGACGTCTCAAGCGGGCACTGCGGCAGATCTGAGAGAGCGGGCGCTTCATCATTGCGATATTCCGTGTAGTTCATCGTGCTCTGCCTTTCAGCTTGGTAACGCATTGCATGAGAACGAGGCTCTCACCTTGATGGTTTCCTTTTGGGAGGTAGTGAACTTGAAAGTGCTTACTTTCATATCAACTCTAGCACACCTAGCATAGGCGCTGTCAATGAAGGCAAGTTCGAACACGGAAGCAAAGGAGAGCAGAACATGAAGATCGCAGTTGTTGCAGCCAATGGCAGGGTAGGCAAGCTCATCGCGGAAGAGGCCGTGAAGCGTGGGAACGACGTGACGGCCATCGTTCGCAGCCAGAACAAGACGGATGCTCAGCATGAGGTGATCAAGGACATCTTCGATATCCAGCCTGAGGACCTGAAGGGCTATGACGTGGTCATAGACGCGTTCGGAGCTTGGGAGCCGGAGAAGCTGGACCAGCACACCGCATCATTGATGCATCTGGCAGATGCCATGTCCGGAAGCCCGGAGCGATTGCTGGTGGTTGGCGGCGCTGGCTCTCTGTTCGTGGACCCAGAGCACAAGACCATGCTGATCGAGACGCCTGACTTCCCGGATCAGTTCAAGCCGCTGGCTCAGGCTCAGGTGGATGAGCTGGCAGAGCTTCGCAAGCGCGATGACGTGAACTGGACGTTCCTCTCCCCTGCCGCTGACTTCCAGGCAGACGGTAAGCGCACCGGCTCATACATCCTGGCGGGCGAGGAGCTCACGCCCAACGCGCAAGGTGACTCGGTCATCAGCTACGCTGACTACGCCATCGCCATGGTTGACGAAGCCGAGCGCACCGGCTCTGACGCTCACGTAAAGGAGCGCATCAGCGTCGTCAGCAAGTAAATCCACCTCTTCCTATATATGAGCTGGAAGGTCAATGACATTTCCCCGTGCTTAATGTCATTGACCTTTTTGGTAATAATTAGAAATAGAGCCTCAGCAAGAGGGGTGGAGGCCCGAAATGGCCGGGTAGGTGATCTGCGCCAGGCAAGGTTGACTCACCTGATGCTGGCATCCGGGTGTTCGCAGGCTAGCGCCTGCGTTACGCATTGCTCATCGCAATGCTGCGCTTCCAATGGAAGCGCCCACAGGTAGGGGTTGGGCTGAGTTGTGCCACGCCAGCAGTCTTGGTTGCAGCGTTGCGGCACGTCACAAGAGCGGTGACGTGCCCTACGTCCACCTGATGGAAGCGTGACATTAGATGTGTTCTAATGTCACGAGATTTAGGTTGATAGGTGGCCGTAAAGCCACCAAGGCCGCTACATGGTTGTGAATGAAATGAACAACCATGTTAAAGGCCGTTATGAAAGGAGCGGGTGCTATGCACCCGCGACACCGGACCGAGCGGAGCGAGGTCGAAGGATGAGGAGAGTTAGGAAGAGAAGGATTCAGGCTCAGCCTTGAGCCGCCGAGTTTTCGGAGGGGTCCCGTCAGGGGTCCCGACGAAAACGGCGATGCCTCCCCTACTCGCATGTGAGCGGGAAACGGGGCGCGTGAGCGCCCCAAGGCCGCTTTAAAAGTGCATGGGCGCGTCCTTCGCCCATGCAGCATTTACAAGGGCATGAGCTATAGGTCTATCGGGAACTCTTCAACGAAGGACATGAGCTTCTGCTGAGAGTGGATGTCCAGCTTCCTATATATGTTGTAGATGTGGCTCTTCACGGTGTGCGGAGAGATCACCAGCTGTTCCTGGATCCAAGCCGCATTGCGCCCTTTTGCCAAGAACACCAGGATGTCCGTCTCGCGCGGAGAGAGCTGGTAGAGCTTCGCTACCGCCTCACAGCGCCTATCGAAGAGCTCCGATTCATCCATCTGAATGGAAACCGTAGGAGCATCCGTCTTCTTCTCAGCGCCACCGCCACCAGCTGGATGATGGGATCCAACCGGGTAGAACACCATGACCACCAGCACCAAAAGGACCGTCATGATCAGATGCAGCACGCTGAAGGCGTAGTCATGCGGGCCGAAGAACATCGTCATCACCGAAGAGATGGCCCATCCAAGCGCGAAGCCGAAAGCAGGCACAGCAAGCCTTGCCGCGCCTTGACGGAACATGGGGACGTCACGCACGATGACGCTCTTCATCACTATGAACGCGTAGTTCGCAGACATGAACGCCGCCCATGCCGCGCTCACCAAGCAAGCGAACACCAGCTGCAGCACGCCAGATGTGAAGGGAAGCATCACGCAACCTAGCACTGTAACAGCAAGCAAGCAGCGTTGCATCACAGTGACAGAGAAATGCTTCTTGAACACTCCAAGGAGCGCCACCACCAGAGCACCCGGGATCATGGACAAGAGGCCGAACAGCACGTATTCGCGGCCATTATTGAACAGGAACACGAAGTTCAGCGCGAACACCATGCTGAACACGAAGAACGAAGGCTCTATCTCCTTCGTGAACTCCCACGGGCTTCCAACAGCCTCAAGCGGCGCGCATTCGTCGTTGCCCTCGGCCCTCCGAGTGCTGAAGATGAGGAGCGCGATGGTGGCTATCACATATATGCCCGCGAACATGGGCTGCAAGTTGGCGGGCGCCGTTGCGGCGAAGAAGAAGAGGATGCTGCCACCCAAGAAGGAGAATCCGGTGAAGCTGCTGTAGGAGACGTCTCCCAAGCGGCTAGAGATGTCAAGCCAGTTCAAGATCAGATGCGCAGCCCCAAGACCTGCAAGGAAGTTCACTGCACACACGACGATCAGCGGTGCATGGATCCCGTTCGACATGGCCAGCGCGCACAAAGGCTGGAACACGGAGCAGAGGAAGCACACAGCAATGGCAATGGGTGAGAACGAGTTGAACGATGGCCGCTTGCCCAGGATGTGCAGCACCAGATAGCCTACAGCCATCCCGGCGAACACCAGAAGCTGTGACATATCACTCACATCTATGGGCACGCCTGCAGGGTAGTCACAGAAGATCCAGAAGAACGAGAGGCACATCCAGGCTATCTCGAACGCGAACCCCAGGATGGCGATCAGCTCTATAGAGGACACCGTATGGTGATCCTTAGACCCCTTTGATGGCATATATCCCATTTCCCCCAGTGCCCATGACCGAACGCTGAAAGGCCCAACGTCTGGCTTCGACGCGGCCATGCCCCTCCACGGCGCAGCGCGGTTCGATGACTGAAAAGATTATAGAACAAATGACATAGGCCAGCGCAAGCCTCAAGAGCTCACTGATACCCTTCTGAAAAGGAGAGACCCTGGTGAATGGGGCACCAGGGTCTCAATGGGGTGAGGCTCTTCAGCACTAGCCTATCGCGCGAAAGAGCCCATCTGGGAGAGAAGGCGCCTCTCATGCGGAGGCGCCTAGGAGATGCAGGATCTACTCAGCAGGCTTGGCCTCTGGCTTGCCACCTTCAACAGCCTTCGGCTTGGAGGGCTTCATGAACAGCGACAGGATGATGCCAATGACTCCAACCGGAACGAAGCAGTAGAGCATGATCTCGTTGTAGGTCCAGCCCACGGCCTCGCCAGCAGCGAATGCGTAGGAGGTTGGGATCTGGCCCAGGTACTGGCCCAAGGTCAGGAAGGACAGACCAAATGACACTGCCGTAGCGCCACCTGCGAACACGAAGCTTGGGACCATCGGGCGGCAGCAGCCGTTCAGGAACATATTGCCGATGCAGAAGAACAGAGCGTAGAAGCAGAAGATCGGCATGTTGTTCAAGAAGGCCAGGAAGGAGCACACGGTGAGCGAGCAGATGCCGATCACAACAGCGATGTACTTCTTCTCACGCGGAAGCTTGTCCAAGATCCAGCCACCGATAGGCGCCAGGATGCCGCATGCGCAGAGCGCGCCGCCGATGAGGCCTGACATCATCGGGTCCCAACCCAGGCCGCCTGCCTCAAGAGGAGTTGCAAGCCAGGTCTTCAGGTACTGGGAGAATGCATAGTTCATGTAGTTGAACACAGCGAACATGAAGATCAAGCACCAGAGCTGACGGCTCTTGAAGAACGGGAGCACGTCGCGCAGGCGCTTGCGGTCAGGAGCCACTTCGGAGACCTCGTCACCCTTCGGGTCACGGAAGACGACAGCCATGAGCACAGCTGCGATGACCATGCACACGACCCATACCCATTGCAGGACAGACACGCTGCCGCCGCAGACGCCAAGCACGTTGCCGCCGAAGAGGTTCACAGTGAAGATGCCGATGGGAGCCCAGCAAGACCAGATGGCCATGGCGCGGCCACGGGTGGAGCCGGGGAACCAGATGGAGACGCAAGTAGGACCGGCAACGATCGTGCATGCCAGTGCCAGACCGAAGATGAAGCGGCCCACCAGGAAGATGGTGAAGTCAGACTCAACGGTCAATGCGCAGATGAGCGTGCCCAAGATGCCAAGGCCCATGCCGATGACCGTAGCCCACTTCGGGCCGATCTTCTGCACCAGGAAGGTGGTGGGAAGCGCCATGATGATGGCGCCAATGGGAACGAGGCCCATCGTGTTCGCCATCTGGCCGAACATGGCCGGGTTCTGGAACTGAGGATTCGTTGATGCCAGGTACTCCTTGAACACCGGGAACGTGATGCCCGGAAGCCACTGCCACGCCCAGACCAGGGTCACAGCGCAAAGCAGAGACACGATGAGGCACGGCCATGCATAGCTTGGCGTCTTCATCGGGGTTGATGCTGCAGCGGCAGCATTCGGATTGCTCATGATGATCTTCCTCTCTTGGAGAGGGAGGCCGTCCATCATACGACCTCCCTGAGGTAAGGTGGATTACAGGTTGAAGATGCGCGCAGCGTTGCCGCCCAGGATGAGCTTGCGGTCCTCTTCGGTGATGTCCAGCGCGTTGATGGCGCCAACGGAGCGTGCCATCCACTCGTAGAACACCGGGAAGGATGAGCCAAGGAGCAGGTGGTCTGCGCCGCACACCTTCACAGCGCACTCCAGCTGATCCTTTGACCAGCTCATGGGATGAGTGGTGTCGAAGAAGATGTTGTTGTCCAGATAGCGGAAGTAATCCTCGCGCGTGACGTTGGTGGCCAGGCGATTCATGGCCTCCTTCTTCTTGGTGGAGACATGAGGAGCCAGGATGTCCTGCAGGCCGAACCAGTTGCCGCCCATCATGGTGTGCACGAACTTCAGGTTCGGGAACTCGTCGAACATGCCGGAGTAGACCTCGCGGCCAACGGCTGCAGCCTGAACGGAGATGCGGCCGAGCTCACGACGAAGCGGGGTGTACTTCTGGAACGGGCCGAACGTGTTCTGACCAGGGGTGTGATGCACGACAGCCGGGATCTTGTGATCGTTCAGGTACTTCATGTAGGGCTTGAACAGCTCGTCGTCCAGGAACTTGTCGCCATAGCAGCATGCGAACTGGACGCCCACCATGCCAAGCTCCTCGATGCAGCGCTTGACCTCATCGATATCCTCGGGGCGCCCCCAAGGCGGAACCACAGCGTTCGCCACCAAGCGTCCGCCGGACTTCTTGCACATATCTGCTGCCTGGTTGTTCACCTCTTGGCAGGTGTCCAGATGCAGCCACTCCTGCCAGACTGGCATGCGGAGCATCGCGATGTCAACGCCAACCTCGTCCATTGCGTTGATCTTGGCTTCCAACGTGTAGTCGCCATCAACGTAGTTCAGGATCTCATCGCCCTCTTTGGTGGCCAAGACCAGCTGATCCTTCGTGCCATCAGGGGTCTTGTCCAGATAGGCTTTCACGCCGAAGGTGATCGGAGCTGAGTACAGGAAGCCATTGAGGATCTTCTTGTTGGTGAACAGGTCAGTTGGCAAGAAATGGACGTTGTCGTCTATCACCTTGAATTCTTCTGCCATTTTTCCTCCTTGACGGATCGTGTGGTTTGTTGGCGATAGATGAGGCTCGCGCGCCTGAGGCTCAAGCTCACCTATCGCCTGCCTTTCGAGGGGTCATCTACTTCTCGTAGATGTCGTTCACAACATGCTGCTTCATCTTGCGCATGTTCTCCGCATTGCGAACTCGCCAGTCGATGCGGCCTTGCTCCTTCTCAAGAGCGGTCACCGTGTGGCTGAACTGGCGCGGTGCGCGCACGTCTACGTGGTCCAAACGCTCGACGATGTCTTCCATTCCCATGTCTTCTCCCCCTCTCATTGGGTTCGTAGGATGGATCGGCGCCTACCGAAGCTGCGTGGATTCCGCCGCCTCAGCACCGTGCAGGCGCCTCTCCGTTGCGTCTTGAGCAGGCGTCTAGTCCTGCTTGATGCTGTAGATGACCTGCTTAGGCGTGGTGGCCTTCTTCGCAAGGTCAGACACCTCGCCCCACTCCATGCACTGCGCCTGGCACATCTGAACGCAGCTTGGGAGCTTGCCCTTCGCGGTGCGCTCTTCGCAGAGGTTGCACCACTCGGTGAACTGGGGGATGAAGTCGTACTCGTAATGCTTCTTGTCTGGCTCTATGTGGAAGGGCCCAAGCTTCGTCACAGTGACGCCGAACTCCTTCTCAGTGAAGCCGCGCTCCTGCTGGCAAGCCACGACGCATGTCTCGCAACCGGAGCAGTAGTTGTAGTCAACAAGGATTCCTTGAGTCATCTCTCTTACCTCTCCTCGGGAAGCGGACGGTCCTTCGTAGCCGCAACGCCATCTGCTGCAGCGGCCTCCACTGGGATGTTCAGCGGGGCTGGGGTCTCGCCGTCCTTGTAGATCCTGCACATCATGGATTTGTAGTTGGAGCCGAAGCCGGACACGCCTGCCTCGAATGGGACCAGGTTGTTGATCTGGCTCTCGAACACGCCGAACAGGCCTGCCTTCTCGTCTGAGGTGTTCTCCTCAGCCTGATCCTTGCGCTCCGGGAACCACCAGCCGTGGTCGCACTGCATGACGCGCGGGTCGTAGTGCTCATCGAATGCTGCCTTGTACTTGCACTTGCCGTGCTGGTTCTCAAGCCACATCCAGTCACCCTCTTCGATGCCATGCTTGGCAGCGGTCTCCGGGTGGATGTAGCAGAGCGGATCTGGATGCAGCGCGCGCAGCTTCTTGATCTGGCGCTGCTCTGAGTGGAAGAAGTGCGGAACGCGGGCGCCGGATGTGACTATGTATGGCAGCTGCTCAACAGCCTCAGGAGCTGAATAGGGGCTCTCAACAGGCTCAACGTAGCTTGGGAGCGGATCTAGGCCTGACCAAGAGGTGTGATGGAACACCATGGAGTAGATCTCAGCGCGGCCGGTCTCCGTGGAGAAGCCAAGCTGTCCGTCAGGGCGCAGCAGGCCCTTCTCATACTTGCGGTATTCGAACTCAGGATACTTCCAGGTGGATTCGCGCAGCTCTTCCCAAGTGAAGCCGCCGTCTTCCAGCGCGTAGTCCCACATCTCCTCGACGCTGTCCCACGGCCATGCGATGTCATTGTTCTCAGGCTTGATGGCGTCAGTCAGGCGCTTGCCCAACTCTAGGAAGATGGTGTTGTCAGCCTTGGTCTCACCCACAGGCTCGATGGCCTTGTTGATGCAGCTGATGCGGTAGGGGTTCAGGCCGCCGAAGCCGTTGCGCTCCTCATACGTTGCAGCCGGGAGCACCACGTCTGCCAGTGCCATCATGGACGGCGTCATGAAGAGGTCCTGGAACACGCAGAAGTCGATCTGCTTGTACCACTCAAGCTGCTGCTCGGCTTGCGCGCCCATCGTGGCCAGGAAGTTGTTGGTCGCGAAATATGCTGCATGGATGGGCACCTCACCGCGCTGCCATGCTTCGATGGTGGCGTTGGATGAGAGATTCTTGAAGCCCACGGCGAACATGGGGTAGCGCTCAACGCCGATGCGCTTCGCGGCCTCCTCGTCAGACATGAGCTCATCGTATCCCCAGGTGCCAACCCAGTTCGGCTGGTCGATGCCCCAGCAGGACTGCCCGATGACGTTGCCGCCCGGAACATCCAGGTTGCCGGTGATGCACCAGAGCGCGGTCACTGCGTGAGCTGCCTGCTGGCCGCCCGTCTGCTGGTCAAGAGCAACGCCCCACTGGATGGCTGCCGGCTTGGAGGTTGCATAGGTGCGAGCAACGCGAATCACGTCCTCTTTGTCCACCCAAGCCTTCTCGCAGAGCTCATCAAGATCCATGGCTGCCACGCGTTCGCAGACCGCATCCAGGCCATAGACCCACTTGTCGCAGAAGTCCTGATCGTAGAGCTTCTCGTCGCAGATGACCTTGAGCATGGCCATGGCCAGTGCGCCGTCGCCGCCAGGACGCACGCGCAGCCAGTCCTCGCCGGCCTTCGCAGCGATCCAGGTGAGCTTCGGATCCACCACAGCCACCTTCATGCCGCGCTTCATGAGGTCCATGATCCAGTGACCGTAGAAGCCGTCAGCGTTGCTGTAGAAGGGCTGGTGTCCCCAGATGATGCAGTACTCAGGAACGGTGTAGCGCTCGTCGTCATAGCGCTTGGGGAGGAACTGCGAGCAGTCCATGACGCAGGGGTCACCCAGCATGCAAGCCATGGAAGCGATGCGGGGCAGATAGCAGGAGTTGCCTGCGAAGTACGGAACGCCCTCGTTCGGAGAGCCCATGCAGGCGTTCACGCGAGTGATCTGGTGGATATCACGGCCAGTGCCCTGGCAGCATGCGATCTTGTCCGGACCGTATTCGTCAGCCACCTTCTTGAAGTTCTCGACGATGATGTCGTATGCCTCATCCCAGGTGATGCGCTCGAACTTGTCCTTGCCGCGATCTTCGCGTGCGCGCTTCATGGGGTAGAGGAGCCTGTCCTCGTGGTAGACGTAGTCAGGGATGCAAAGGCACCTTGAGCAGAGGCGTCCCTGGTTGTACGGGTCCTCAGGGTCACCTTCAACCTTCACCAGCTTGCCATCCTTCACATAGCTCAGGATGCCGCACACATTGTGGCAGCCCGGCGCGGATCGCGCGGTGCCACGGATGACCGTCATGCCATCCTCTTCCCAAGTCCACGGGACGTCAGGGGTCTTCGCTGCGGGGGCTGCGGGCACCGTCTCGGTCTTCTGAGGATGACGTGAGCCGCGCTTGAACTTATGGCCGTCCGTTTCTCCCCAGTGGTACTCGATCACATCTTTTTCTGACATGATTCCTCCTTCTCTTGCCTATACCGTTGAGGTACTTCCCTCTGGGTTCGGGCTCCCGCTCTAGGGGTTGCGGGGACCCGAGCCCGGCACTCGACGCTTTCACCCCTAAGCCCTCTTCCACAGATGGTGTATGGCTAGGAACCTCTGTGGGAGTGATTCCGCATCGATGAAACGGATTCGAGTGACGCCAACATTACGAGAGCTTTCGAATGGAGCTTCACGCAAGGAGTGCTAATGAAGCGTTTTCATGAGGCTGAGATGAGGTCTCATGAGCCTCTCATCATCCTGGTATTAGGCCTTGACCTGGGAGAACCCTAAATATGAGCGAAATGGTCAATGACATTAAGCACGGGGATTTGTCATTGACCTTACAGGTCATAATTCGCCTGGGGGCTTGATGCCCAGGCGTGCAGAGACGCTTTCCAGGTCATCCAGGCCTAGGTCTTTGCAGGCGCTGGCTACACCCGGAGTGGCTCCCGTGGCGGCATCGCATTCGCAGGCTGGGGCATCTGATGGCACGCCAGGAGCGCCAGGGACAGGGGGCGGCGCGCCAGCTGAACCCGTATCCATCACCTTGAACGCATCGGCCCAGTTGGTAGCTCCAGATGCACCGTCCGCATCTCCACCTATGAGACCCCACTCGCGAGCGCACTTGCCACACCCCGTGCACACAGCGCAACGTTTGCCGCTCCAACCTGATGCGGCCTGATCCGCAGGCGCCTCATCAACGAAGCACCGCCCGCAGAATGTGCAGACGGTGCATCGCCAACCCTTCTTTTGCTGCTGGCTCATTCGGGCTTGTCCTCCGCAGGCTCACCCGGGGCTACCTTGCCGCCCGGCTTGATGAAGAAGGACAAGATCAGAGCTATGACGGAGAGCGGGATCACGGTGCCCCATGCAGACCCGATCCAGCCAAGCCCAGAGTCAAGGCATGCGCCATAGACCGGTGCCAGCATCTGCCCGAAGCACTGCGTGAACTGCATGACCGCCATGCCAAGCGTTGCCGCCATGGCAGAGCTTGAGAGGATGGTGGGCGCAAGAGGACGGCTGCCGCCTCCGCCGAACGCCGCAGAGAAGCCCATCAACACGATGAACACCCAGATGCCTGCCAGCCCCAATGGGCTCAGCTCCTCTGGGAATCCGACGATGAAGCCGATGATGCTGGTAGCGGCGAAGAGCGCCACCAAGATGAACTTCTTGTTGATGGGAAGCCTGTCAGACCACGCGCCAGAGAGCGGATTCATCACGAAGCCGATGAGCGTGATGATGGAGGTCATGAAGCCCGCTGTTGCCATGTCGAAGCCCATGGAGCCCAGATAGGTGGGGTAGTAGGTGTTCACAACACCGCCCTGGATGAAGTTGAACACCAGGAACGTGAGGCCCAAGATCCAGATGTATTTGTTCTTCAGGTACTGGAAGCACTCGCGCATGCTGCCTTCCACGCCATAGTTCGCGATGTTGCTCTGCCCCACAGGAGAGCGATACAAGATGACGAACAGCACCAGCGCAACCGCCGTGATGGCGATGACCGCATAGAACACTGACTGCCATCCGTACGATGCTGCCAAGGCAGGCGCCACGTTGAAGTCTATGGTGATGGCCATGGGCACCCATGTGCACCACGCGCCCAGAGCCAGGCCGCGCGTCTTCTCCGGGAACCAGATTGAGATGATGGTTGGGGCCGCAACGCCTACGAGGCCCAGACCTATGCCCTCGATGAAGCGCCCCAGATACAGAAGCGCTATATTGCCGGTGGCTATCTCCACCAAGCCACCGATGATGATGCAGCTCATGGCCAGCGTGCATGTTGCCTTCAGGCCGATCCTGCGGCAGATGAACGCAGCCGGGAACGCGAGGATGGCGCCGATGATGGCAAGGCATGTCATCAGCATGCCGAACGTGGCGTAGTTCAGCCCATACGCACCGATGATCTCACCCGCTATCGCGGTCACCTTGAATTGCCCCAAAGGTGCCGTGATAGAAGCAAGATATGTTATCGCTAAGATCACCCATGCGTATCGCGGAGTCTTCACGACCTCTGTCACAGCAGTGCCGTGCTTCGTTGCCTCGATCTGTTTGCCCATAGCTTCCTCCCCTTCCTTTGCCAGGCCCCTTTGACCGGCTACGGCGATAGGAAAAGGCTATTGATCTTGGCGGCTTGAACCTCATGAGATACGCGCGAAAATGCGCGACCTCGGCTCTCTTCAGCCTCATGTTCCTAGTATGAGACAAGCCGCTGAACTGGGGTTATCATCTCGTGTATGGATGATGAGCACTAAGGAGGATGATGGAGCCGCGTGAGACCCGCTTCAGCGCGTTCGACACGTCCATACGCTTGCGCATATGGGGCGAAGCTGCGCCAATGGAGGAGGCGCTTTTGCGGGCGCGTGGAGCATGCGCGGCATACGAGAGGCTGCTCTCAAGGACCATCCCGTCATCTGACATAGGTCGCCTGAACCATGCGCATGGCGCGTGGGTGAGCGTTGATGAGGTGACGCTTGATGTGATCAAGGCCGCGCTTAGCTATTGCGCGGCCAGCCAGGGCGCGTTCGACATCACCGTGGGCTCTACGACCAGGCTCTGGGACTTGAAGCGCGGCATCGTGCCCTCCGCAGAAGCGCTTGCGAACGCGGTCCAGCACGTTGACTGGCGGTGCGTGCAAGTTGATGAGGCAGGATGCCGCGTGAGGCTTGCGGACCCGGATGCCATGGTGGATCTGGGTGGGATCGCCAAGGGATGGATAGCGGATGAGCTTGAGCGATCCTTCATGGAGCGTGGCGCTTTGGCTTGGCTCATCGATCTTGGTGGGAACATCCTGGTTGGCGGGGAGAAGCCAGATGGTGAGCCATGGAAAATAGCGCTGCCTGCGCTTGCGCCTGAGGATGAGAAGCGGGTGATAACGCTTCGGCGTGGCAGCGTGGTCACCAGCGGCACCTATGAGCGCACGTGCGTGGTGGACGGCGTTCGCTACCACCATATCCTGGATCCGAAGACTGGCTTGCCCATTGCTGCGGAATACCCAGCCGTGAGCGTCGTATGCGAACGCTCCTTGGATGCTGAAGGGTATTCCACCACCCTCTTGGCGCTTGGCCCTGAGCGTGCGCGGGCCTTCGCGGCGGATCATCCTGAGATATTGCAGGTGTATTACACCAAGGGATGAATAGGTGCTCAGCAAGAGCAGGCTTGAGCAGGGTGAAGATGGCTGCGGTCAACAAGGCTAGGATCTGGAGCTATCGTTTCATTCGAAAGCATCCTCCCCAAGAGTGGGCGGCTGCATCGCAGCCGCAGCTACCTGGAAGCCCGAAGGGTGAGAAGGTAGCGTAATGAGGGGCACCCAAGGTGCACTTCCTCGCCATGCGAAGGGATTCTCGCATGGCTCAGGGCGCAGCAGCCCGAAATACCCGGATTGCTGGTCTGCGCCAGGCTAGGTAGCCTGGTCTGGAGCTGGCATCCGGGTGTTCGCAGGCTGGCGCCTGCGTTACGCATTGCTGGCGCAATGCTGCGGCTGCATTGCAGCCGCCTACCACAGGGGAAGCGCAGTCGCCAAGAGGTAGGAGAGGAAGCGTGACATTAGATGTGTTCTAATGTCACGCTAATGTCACCTAATGGAAGCGCCCACTCTGGAGGGGTGGAGCACGTGGATAGGTGGCCGGTAGGCCACCAAGGCCGCTACATGGGTGCGAATGGAATGAGCAACCATGTTAAAGGCCGCTATGAAAAGAGCGGGCACAGCGTGCCCGCGACACCGGACCGAGCGGAGCGAGGCCGAAGGATAGGGAAGTTTAGGCAGAAGAAGATTTAGGTTCAGCCTTGAGCCGCCGAGTTTTCGGAGGGGTCCCGTCAGGGGTCCCGACGAAAACGGCGATGCCTCCCCTACTCACTTGTGGCGAAGCATGCGATGGCTGGTACCCGAGCGTTTCCGAAGGCAAGGTCGAATGTGGTATATCCAACCACATTCGACCGCCAGCCTGAGGCCTAGCGAGGGTGCCAGCCATCGCGGGCGAGCGGGAAGAGGGTTGGAGCCGGATGCGGCAGATAGGTGTCTTGCGCCAGGCTAGGTTGCCTGAGCTGATGCTGGCATCCGGGTGTTCGCAGGCTATCGCCTGCGTTACGCATTGCTGGCGCAATGCTGCGCTTCCAATGGAAGCGCCCACACATGG
>CAJUPL010000007.1 GCA_910588435.1 uncultured Eggerthellaceae bacterium
CTGACGGGACCCCTCCGAAAACTCGGCGGCTCAAGGCTGAACCTACATCTTTCTACGCCTAAACTTCCCCATCCTTCGCCCTCGCTCCGCTCGGTCCGGTGTCGCGGGCACGCTGTGCCCGCTCCTTTCATTACGGCCTTTAACATGGCTGCTCATTCCATTCGCATCCATGTAGCGGCCTTGGCGCGCTCACGCGCGCCTTATCCCTAATTATGACCTCTCAGGTCAATGACATTTCCCCGTGCTTAATGTCATTGACCTTTTTGGTCATATATAGGGTTGCAAGCCCATTCGCACGCAAGCGTTCCCGCTTGCCAATGGGCGGCAAGGCACAAGATCGGTGCCTTGCCCTACGTCCACCAGACACCGTTTCATGCCTAATGACGTCATCAGCAATGGAAGGCTTTCAGGTTGACGTAGGGCACGCCATCAACCTGGGACCAACTCTTCAGGTTGACGTAGGGCACGCCACCGTCCTTGTGGCGTGCCGCAACGCGACAACTCAGAATGCTAGCGTGCGCAACCTGGCAGCAACCTCTTACCTGTGGGCGGCTGCATCGCAGCCGCAGCATTGGCCCTCCCTAACCTGTGGGCGCTTGCATTGCAAGCGCAGCATTGCGATGAGCAATGTGTAACTTGACCGATAGGGCAAGAGCACCCGGAAGCCACCATCAGCTCAGGCCACCCAGCTTGGCGCAGACCAACAATCCGGGTATTTCGGGTTATCACCCTCATTACGCTACCTTTCCGCCCTTCGGGCTTTCAGGTAGCTGCCCCAAGCAAAGCAGCTGCACACTATTGAGGGAAATGGGTTTGCGATCAGCTGCAGGTGCGGTTCCTCGGAAACTAGGCGTTTTTCAGCGCATATATGACTCCATTGCACTAAAGTATCTTCTATATGCCTGATGGCATCTAGTCTTACCCGATGACGAGGGGAGCTGAAAGGCGAAATGGAAGGCTTCGAGCTGATCTCAAGCGGCATCTGGTCCATCGTGCCGCCGCTGCTAGCGCTAGGTCTGGCGCTGATCACTAAGGAGGTGTATTCCTCTCTGACGGTTGGCGTGTTCGTGGGCATGATCATCTACCAGTTCACGCTGAACGGTGCTGGTGTTGAGCAGCTGATCTCCTCATTCACCATGGTGCCACAGATGATGGCTGAGCAGATAGCAGGCAACGGAGCGCTATTGCTCTTCCTTGCGCTATTGGGCGCTCTCACGGTGGTCATCGCCGTGAGCGGCGGCTCTCGCGCATATGCTGAGTGGGTATCCCAGCACATCAAGAATGCGAAGATGGCTCAGGTCCTGACAGCCATACTAGGCATCATCATCTTCGTGGATGACTACTTCAATTGCTTGACCGTTGGTGCTGTGATGCGCCCTGTCACTGACAGGTTCCATATCAGCCATGAGAAGCTTGCATGGATCATAGACTCAACGGCCGCCCCCATCTGCATCATCGCTCCTGTCTCATCTTGGGCAGTGGCTGTTGGTGGTTACCTGGGCGAAGACGGGTTCAACACGTTCGTTGCATCCATCCCCTACAACTTCTATGCGCTCCTCACCATATTCTTCGTGTTCTTCATGCTGATCACCAATTGGGACTTCGGTTCCATGGAGGCGGCCCAGCTTGCAGCGGATCACAACAAGGTCCCTGCTGAGGATGCGTTGGTGGAAGAGGAGCTTGAGGCTGAAGCTGAGAAGGCGCAGAACATCTTGGACGCCAACATGGGTGGCAACGTCTCATCTTCTGAGAGCATGAAGAAGGCGCTTGATGTGAACCTGCCTCCGAAGGTGACCGAGCGCGCTGACATAGATGATGCGGCCGTTGGCGCCATGGAGGAGTACAAGGGCCTCAACATCTCCGATAGGGGCAAGGTGATAGACCTGGTCCTCCCCATCGTGATCTTGATCATCTTCTCCATCTTGGGAATGCTCTACTGCGGCGGATTCTTCGAAGGCGTGGACTTTGCAACCGCTGTCGGCGAGAACCCGGTCATGGGCCTTTGCATCGGCGTCTGCGTGGCGCTCGTGTGGGCAGCCGTTCAGTTCCTGCCTAGGAAGCTGACGAATATCGGCGGCTTCATGGACGCCATGTCCGAGGGCGTGCGCTCCATGGTGGGAGCCATCATGATCTTGGTGCTGGCATGGAGCCTGGGTGGCGTTTGCCGCTACCTCCTTGGCACCGGTGAGTTCGTGTCCGGCTTCCTGAACAACCTTGGTGTTGGACTAGATTTCCTGCCTTGCATCATCTTCGTGGTGGCTGCGTTCATCGGCTTCGCCATGGGAACATCTTGGGGCACTGTGGCTCTCATCCTCCCCATCGTGATCGGCGTGTTCAATGCTGATGATCCGCTGTTCCTGGTGGCGGTTGGATCCACGCTTGCGGGCGCTGTCTATGGCGACCACATAAGCCCCATCTCAGACACCACCATCCTGTCTTCAGCTGGTGCGAAGTGCAACCATCTGCGCCACGTTGCAACGCAGATCCCTTACGCAACCACTGTGATGGTCATCTGCTTCATAGGGTATGTGATCGCTGGCTTCACGAAGACGCCTTGGATATCGCTAGGGGTGGGCATCGTCTTGGTGGTCATCTGCACCTTCGTGCTGCATAAGCTCTCCAAGAGGAAGATCGACGACGTGAAGGGAAGCGCTTCTTAAGAGCACCCCTCAGAGCACAAGATCAGAGCGGCCCCATCCTCGCATGAGAGTGGGGCCGTTCTTGGTTTTGACATCTCAGCAACGTTATCCGTCAAGTTGATGGATAGGTGCCTTCATATCTGTATATTAGCCCTGGTTGGTTTCTGTCGTTCGATGCGAATGTCTGCAGCTAGCGCAGCATCCGCTCATGGAGGCGCAAATGCAGCTCAAAGCATCAACAGACTATGCACTTCGTGCAGTCATATATCTGGCAATGCAAGACCATGTGATATCTTCCAAGAAGATCGCAGATGAGCTTTCCATTCCACGTGATTATCTGATCCAGCTATCTCAGAATCTGAGGAATGCCGGCATCATAGAAGCGAAGGCCGGGAAGACCGGTGGCTATCTCTTGGCGAAGCCAGCATCATCCATCACCGCATATGACATCATCAAGGCCATCGATGACCCTGTGATACAAACGAAGGATGTTGTCATCCATGATGCGGATGCTTCCTCGCAAGATGCGCAAGCCAACAATCAAGTCATATATGGCATCCACAAGGCGCTTGAGCTCATGAGCCACGGCATGGATGCATATCTTGATAGCGTGACTGTGGAGACGCTGGTCAAGTGCGCGCAAGATAGCGAACATGCTGAGGATTATCTGGCGCAATTGCTATCTGGAGATGGCGCAAGCAAGATGGCGGATGCAACGACAAAGGAGCGCATACGTCACTCTGCAGGTGGCGTCATCCAAGCACCTGACAGCGTGACCGTGATACCGGTTGAGCCCTATGCAGCTCCAGCTGTGGCATCAGCCTCTGACATCCCGCAGGTTGAATCCAAGACCCCAACGGCTGACATAGACTGGAAGATCCCTCACGCTGAGGAGTAGCTGATCTGTCAGGCGATGCCTGCTATCTGCATGATGAACAAGATGATGGTCAGGATGGCCACGGCGCCTACTAGCGCCCACATCAATATCCGTGTCACCATGCCCATCCTATAGCGCCCCATCACTCGCTCATCAGCTGCTATCAGAGCCATGAATGCAAGCAGGATGGGGAGTATCACGCCGTTCACGAACTGCGACGTCAGCATCATGGCAAGAAGGTCCAAGTTCGGCACCAGCACCACCACAGAACCACCCACGATGACCGCTGTTATGATTCCCTTGAACGTGGGCGCATCCTTCCATTTGAAGGAGACTCCCGCTTCCCACCCGAATGCCTCGCATACCACGAAAGCAGTGGTCAAGGGCAGCACGCATGCTGCCAAGAACGATGCTGATATGAGCCCTATGGCGAAGAGCGCTTTCGCGTAATGCCCTGCGAACGGCTCAAGCGCTACGGCTGCATCTGCCGCAGAGTCTATCTGGATCCCTTGAGGGTAGAGGACAGAGCCCGTGGTCACGATGATGAACCATGCAACGAGGCAGGCGGCAATCGTCCCTGATATGACGTCCACCTTCTGCATGGGAAGCTCTTCAGCATCCAGGCCCTTCTCAACGACATTGGACTGATTGAAGAACATCATCCAAGGCGCGATGGTGGTGCCTATCATGGCTATCACAAGAGAGATGTACGCAGGGCTTCCTTCCAAGGTGGGCATCAGCGTGGAGATGCATGCCTGCTCCCAGTCGGGCTCAGCCATGAACGCCGCCACAACATATGTGATGAACACCAATGACAGCGCCATGAAGACGTTCTGCACGCGCTTGTATGAGCCGCCAACCACCAGCAGCCATACGGCTATGGCTGCAACCGGCACGGAGAAGTACCTTGAGACGCCGAACATCTCCATCCCAGATGCGATGCCCGCGAACTCTGAGAACGTAGTGGCGATGTTGCCTATGAGCAGCGCGCACATGGCAAGCGCTGTGAGGCGTATGCCGAACCTCTCGCGGATCAGCGCCGCGAAGCCCTTGCCGGTGACCGCTCCCATCTTCGCAGCCGTCATCTCCACCAGCGTGAGCATCACGCACATGATGGGTATCACCCAAAGGGTGGCAAAGCCGAACTGAGCCCCAGCTGTTGAGTACGTGGAGATGCCGCCGGCATCGTTTCCGGCCATGGCGGTCACGATGCCCGGGCCCATGGCAGCTAAGACGAGCAGTGCCTTCGGCCTGCTAGCCTTGGGCTTCTTCGCGCCATCAGAAGACAGCTCCTCTATGTCCTTGCGCTCATCTGCCATCAAGTGCCCTTAGAAGCTGGGGATCCCAGTCTGCTTCAGTATCTCCATGAGAGCCATCGTATATATGAACAGAGCCACTATGACCCCGCACACGATGCCAGCCACCTTCAGAAAGCCCATGGTGCGCTTCTCGGATGCCTGCTCCTCCTCTATGGCGTCCCATGCATCCTCTGTGGTGACTATGCCCAGCATCTGGCCGCGCTCATCCACCACAGGCATAGCGGGGATGTCATACTTGAAGATGTCCGCCACCACGTCATCCTCTTCCGTCTCCGGTGCCACGGATATGACGTCCTCGTACATGATGTCTCCGATGCGCGCATCATCTGAGCTCAGCACCAGCGTTCGCATGGATAGAACGCCAGAGAGGCGCCCTTGCTCATCTGTGGCATACACGTAGTGAACGGTGGGATGGTCCTCATCTAGCCCACGCAGCACCTCGATGGTCTCGCGCACCGCTGCATCCTCGGGCACCGCAACGTACTGCGTTGTCATCATGCCGCCAGCAGTGCCGTCCTTGTAACCCAAGAGACGCTGGATCTCAACCGCATCCTCAACGCCCATCAGCCGAAGCAGCGTCTCTGCCTTCTCATACGGAAGGTCGCGAACGATGTCCGCTGCGTCATCTGGGTCCATGTTGCCGATGAGCTGTGCCGCAGTGGCATCATCCAGGTCATCCAGGAACTCTGCCTGCACATCATCCATCATCTCAGAGACAGCCTCAGATGCCTGCGCCTCATCCAAGTGCTCGAATACGCTTGCACGCTGCTTGGGGTCTAGCTGCTCCAAGATGTCAGCTACGTCAGCGGGATGCAGCTCATCAAGCCTCTTGTGCGTGACCGATAGCTGCACCTCTGACAGGTCACGGTCAAGCAAGTCCATGTAGTTCCAGGCTATCAGCTGCTCATCTATATCCTTGTTGAAGACCTTCGCCACGCGCACTATGGCACGCTCTATCAGCGGATGCAGCCCGCGAAGGATGCCGCGAACGCCGGTCTCGGCGCCTAGGAGCCTGAGCTGGCTTCCTGACCTTGAGAGCTTGAGGTCATTCACGCGGACCACCTTGAGCCCTTGCGTGTCCACTATCTGGCGGTTCATCAGGTCACGCGCCAACAGCACCTCATCAGGCTGCAGGTAGCTGAAGCGGATGTCAGGGGAGTCCACCTTCAAGGTGATCCCATCTTCGCTGAACGTGTCAACGTACTTGCGCCATGAGATCATGAAGGGCACCCTGCCAGGTCCCTTGAACGCAAGGCTGGTTATCCTGGGGAAGACCTCGCCAGTTGAGATGGCCAGGTCAGATACGGTGCCGATCTTCTGACCAGAGGCATCAACTACGGGTTCTCCCAGCATGTCTGAGAGATAGAGCATTGAGAGCCATCCTTCTTCTGCAAGCGATCATCCGGCCGCTTGCAAGAAAAGGAGCAAGGCAAGCCGGATGTCACATACTGTGAGGTTTCGGTTTTCGAACCTTCAAGTACGCACGCATCCTTTCATTGGGAACAAGATCTGCCATGCGAAGACGAATATGCATAGCCTTGAGATGATAACACAGGGGGCAGGCCTTGAAGACCTGCCCCCCCTTGCTTGCTGGATATGCGGCTTGCTCCTAGACCGTGCCCACCTTCCAGGAATTCATGTATGCCTCCTGCTCAGGGGTGAGCTCATCTATCTGGATGCCCAGCGTCTCAAGCTTGAGGCTTGCCACCTTCTCATCTATCTCAGGCGGTACGTCGTATACCTTGTCATCCATGCCCTTCGCATGCTTGAGCATGTACTCAGCGCAGAGGGCCTGGTTCGCGAAGGACATGTCCATCACGTTGGCAGGATGCCCCTCAGCGCCTGAGAGGTTCACAAGGCGCCCTTCAGCCAAGAGCACTATCTTGCGGCCGTCTGGCATGGTGTACTCATCCACCATGGGCTTCAGGTTCTTCTTCTGGCAATGCTCCTCAAGCCAGGGGATGTTGATCTCTGAGTTGAAGTGGCCCGAGTTGCAGATGATGGCGCCATCCTTCATGTTCTTGAAGCAAGGCTCATCTATCACGTTCAGGTTGCCGGTGACGGTGCACCAGATGTCAGCAACCTTCGCTGCTTCCTCACGCGGCATGACGGCGAACCCGTCCATGTGAGCCTCAAGCGCGCATGTTGGGTCCACTTCGCATACCACCACTTGGCAGCCCATGCCGCGTGCGCGCATGGCAAGCCCCTTTCCGCACCAGCCATACCCTGACACCACGAACGTGCGCCCAGCAAGCAGGCGGTTGGTTAGGCGGATGATGCCGTCAAGGGTGGACTGTCCCGTGCCATAGCGGTTGTCGAAGAAGTGCTTGGTCTTCGCATCGTTCACAGCGATGATGGGGTAGCGCAGCTCCCCGTCCTTCGCCATGGCGGCCAGGCGGATGACACCCGTTGTGGTCTCCTCAGTGCCGCCGATGATGTGCTCCAATGCCTCGCGGCGCGTCTCGTGGATGCGGCCTACGACGTCCGCACCGTCATCCATGGTGATCTGCGGGTTGGAATCTATCACCGCGTCAACGTGTTCGTAGTAGGTCTCAGTGTCCTCGCCGCAGATGGCATATACGGAGATGCCGAAGTCACGCACGAGGGATGCTGCCGTGTCATCTTGGGTGGATAGCGGATTGGACGCACAAAGGGTGACCTCAGCGCCACCTTCCGCAAGAGTGCGGACCAAGTTCGCCGTCTCTGTGGTGACATGAAGGCAGGCTCCTATGCGCACGCCCTCTAGCGGCTTGGTCTTCGCGAATCTCTCCCTGATCTGCGCCAGCACCGGCATGTCGGCGTCCGCCCACATGATGCGCGCAAGGCCTTGATCGGCCAGGTTGATGTCCTTGATGTCGTAACCTTGAGACACTTGGCACTCCTTATCTCCATGATGTGTCCACAAAGGATACATCAAAGGGTGTATTCACGGATGTTCCCTTCAAATGATGACCGCATGGGTCTATAATCGTTCAGCTTTCGGTTCACGCCGAATATCTATCCGCGCAAAGAAGGAGTGAAGTGTTCCAAGAACTCTCGCAGTCGATGGCGGCTCTTTCGTTCATTGACATCTTCAACTTCTGCGTCTTCTTCACATTCACCGTCTGCTATACATACCAGCTCTACTATGTATTCGTCGTGCTCACGCGCAAGGCGCCCAAGCAAGAGGCGAAGAGGGATCACAGGTTCGCAGTCCTTGTTGCGGCACGCAATGAGCGAACGGTCATAGGGGATCTGATCAGCTCCATCAAAGCGCAGGATTACCCGCAAGATCTGATAGACATATATGTTATCGCGGACAATTGCACAGATGACACGGCGGCGGTTGCCAGGGAGGCCGGTGCTACCGTCTTCACGCGCCATAACCAGGAGAAGGTTGGCAAGGGCTACGCGCTTGACTTCGGGCTCAAGGCCATCTGGAAGCAGTTCCCGAACGCTGGGCATGAGGCCTACTTCGTCTTCGATGCTGACAACGTCCTTGACAAGAACTACTTCAAGGAGATGAACAAGACCTTTGACGGAGGTGCGAAGGCTTCCACCTCGTACCGCAATTCCAAGAACTTCGATTCCAATTGGATCTCTGCAGGATACGGCGTCTGGTTCCTGCGTGAGGCCAAGTTCCTGAATCAGGCGCGACTCACGCTCAAGACCTCATGCGCTGTGTCTGGCACCGGCTTCTTCATCGCAGCAGACGTGCTCAAGGAGGCTGGCGGCTGGAAGTGGCATCTGCTGACAGAGGACATAGAGTTCTCCGCGTCCTCCATCACAGATGGGCTCCGCATCGCCTACAACCCCAAGGCTGTTCTCTACGACGAGCAGCCCACCACCTTCCGTGACTCATGGAACCAGCGCGCACGTTGGGCGAAGGGGTTCTACCAGGTGTTCGCGCACTACGCTGGCGGCCTTGCGAAGGGCATCTTCACCAATGAGCGCGGGCATCGATTCGCTTGCTTTGACATGCTGATGACGCTGGCGCCGGGCATGCTGCTATCCATCATCTCCGTGATCTTCAACGCCGTGATAGTGGTGCTGTCGTTCACGGGCGTGATCAGCGTAGGCGTGGCCATCGCAAGCTCTCTGTCATCCATATTCTTCTGCCTGTTCAACTACGTGATGTTCATGTTCGTCTTCGGCGTGCTGACCACGTTCGTTGAGTGGGACAGCATCAGGGCAACATCTGCCCGCAAGATCCGCTCCATGCTCACGTTCCCGTTCTTCATGCTGACCTACATCCCCATCGCGCTGGTGGCGTTGGTGAAGAAGACCACTTGGAAGCCAATCAAGCACACCATCTCCGTGGATGTTGCGGATTACGCCGAGGCTCCGAAGATGGAGCGCGCTTCCTGACCGTCGCCGATCACCTGAGGGCTTTTCGCATCAAGGAGCGTTAAACTGGCATGAGCACCTTCTGATAGGTGGCATGCCAAAGACGATGAGGGCGGACGGCCTGAACAAGAAGACATACATAGCTATCATCGGCGTAGCTCTTGCCTGCATGATCGCCGCTGTCTGCATCTACATAGCCCAGCTGAACACGACCGTGTCCAGCAATCTCATGGCAACCATGGATGAGATCTCCCAGCATGATGTTGAGACCATCGAAGGCTCCCTTGACAACACCTACACACGGCTTGATTCTGTGGCCAAGCGCATGGAGGTATACGGAGTATCAACCTTGGCGCAAGCTCAAGAGCAGATGAACCTTGAGTCCGCATCAACGCCGCTATTCAATGCCATATACCTCCTGGATGCGAACGGGGACCTCTACAGCAGCTCATATCTGCAGCTGGCATCAGAGGATCATGCATATGATGAGCTGTTCAAGGACGGCCGTGAGCATTTCGTGATGCTCTACACAGCTGCCAATGGGAAGCTTGAGACCACCAAGGACTCATTGATCTATGGCGTTCGCATAGACAATCTGAAGATAGAGGGACATGAGTTCATAGCCATCTTGGGAAGGTCTGACATATCCGTCATCTCAGATCAGCTGATGATAGAGAGCTTCGATGGCGAAGGCGTGTCAAGCGTGGTCAACTCTCAAGGCTATTACGTTGTGAGCGGGCCCTCTGCAGAAGGTCTTGCCGGGCATGACAACTTCTACAACGTGTTGGAGGATGGCCGCATAGAAGGCGGCGTCAGCGTGCAGGACGTTCGCGAGAACATGGCAAGGGGAGAGTCCTTCGTCATAAACTGCGTGACGGCCGAAGGCGAGAGCTTGGTCATGAGCTTCGCTCCCGTTGAGGGGACGCAATGGTCATTCATCATGACGGTTCCGTTAGATGTGTTCGATCAGCACTTCGCTCCATTCATGACCATGACCATAGTCATGCTGGTGGCAGTGGTCATCGTGCTGGCCGTGATGATGCTCATCATCTACTTGATGATGAAGCGCACGCTGATAGCGGACGCCAATGCCAATGCGCGCTCTGAGTTCCTCTCCAACATGAGCCATGAGATCCGAACGCCGCTCAATGGCATCATCGGCTTGAACCATCTGATGGCGCGCCATATGGATGACAGGTCTGCCATGGAGAGCTATGTCCAGAAGATGGGCAAGGCTGCTGAGTATCTGCTGTCGTTGGTGAATGACATCTTGGACGTCTCCAAGCTCTCCGCCGGGAAGGTAGAGCTTGATGTGCGTCCGTTCAGCATGACAGAGCTGATAGACAACGTCTGCCAGATGCAACAGCAACCCATGGCTGACAAAGATATAGACTTCTCCCTCCTTGTGGATGACGTCAAATACCCCTATCTGGTGGGGGATGAGGTTCGCATAAGCCAGGTGCTGGTCAATATCCTGTCGAACGCAACGAAGTTCACGCCCGCTGGTGGGAAGATCTCATTCAGCGTGAGCCAAGCTCTGGCTGCCTCTGGAGGCAGGGTGGCAACGGCCATCTCCATCCAGGATACCGGCTGCGGCATGAGCCAATCCTTCCAGCGCCACATCTTCGATTCATTCACGCAAGAGCGCAATCTCAACTCCAACAGCCAGAAGGGCACAGGGCTTGGGATGGCCATATCCAAGATGCTGGTCACAGCCATGGGCGGCAGCATAGAGCTTGAGAGCGAGCTTGGAGAGGGCAGCAGGTTCACAGTGGTGCTCCCGCTTGAGGTCACAGATGAGCAGAGCGTAGCCAAGACGCAAGAGATCCTTGGCATCACCGCTAACGTGGGTGCGTCTGAGGAGCAGACGTCAGCACCTGAAGAGCCCGCCAAGATCCATGTGCTGGTAGCTGAGGACAATGAGCTGAACGCTGACATCATCACCAGCATCTTGGGAGAGGAAGGCTACCTCACCACGGTTGCCAGCAATGGCCAGGAGGCTGTTGACATCTTCCAAGCATCTGATGAATGGAGCATATCCGCCATCCTCATGGATGCCCATATGCCCATCCTTGACGGATACGAGGCTGCAAAGGAGATACGCCAGCTCAAGCGCGATGACGCCAAGGATGTGAGGATATTCGCTTGCACGGCGTCCACCTTCGCAGAGGATCGCGAGCGGGCAAGGATGAGCGGCATGGATGACTTCCTAGCGAAGCCGCTCAAGGTATCCGAGATGCTGGGCAAGCTGAAGGGCGTCAAGGACATGAGAGGCAAGGCAGGTGATGGGGATGCCAAGGCGAATGAGTAGGATGGCTGTTCGCATAGCCTGCGCTCTTGCGCTGGCTCTTTGCACGCTATGCTTTGCGGGCTGCCAGCAAGCGCGCACAGATGATGCCATCCATCTGACCATCAAGGTGCCGAAGACCAGCCATGACGTCGTCTTCGATGACAGCATCTCTCAGATAGATCAGGTCATATCCAAGATGGCTCACAGGTTCCAACAAGACTATGACCGTCCGGTTGACATCAACGTCCAGGTCTTCGAGCAGAACCAATACGATGAAGCCATCCCTGATGCGTTCGACACCCAAAGCGCTGCTGACATCCTCTACGGGGACTACTTCAACATGTCCTCATACATCCACACCGGAAGGGTTGTGCCGCTAGATGATGTGATAGAGGGTGCCATCCAGGATGACATATACGGATATCTCTTGGACATGAGCCAGGTTGAGGGCCGCACATACATGCTGCCCTACCTTGCGCGCCAGAACATCCTGGCATACAACAAGGACCTGTTCAGGCAAGCTGGCCTTGAAAGCTTGATAGAGGAAGACGGCATAGCCTCTTGGTCATTGGATCAGTGGACGCAGGTGCTGGATGCGTTGGCAGCCAACCTCCCTGAGAACGTATACCCCATGATGATGTATGCGAACAGCTCTCAAGGAGACACACATACCATGACCATGCTCAGGGCATGCGGATCCAGCTTCTTCGATGAGAGCGGGCATTTCGCATTGTCAGAACCCGAGGGGGTAGCTGCCTTGCGCTGGGTGCAAGAGGGCACATCTCGCGGCTGGTGGCCTCCGCATCCAGAGAACCTGGAGATAGAGGATTGCTCTAGCCTCTTTCGCCAGGGTCAGCTTGCCATCTACATGGTGAACAACGTATCTCTCGGGCGCTATGGAGATACCATCGGACTGGTGAACTTCCCTGGACCTGACGCGGATGGATGCGCCACCACATTCGTATCCGGGTTCCAGGTCTTCGACAACGGCGATGAGGAGAAGGTCCAGGTTGCGAAGGACTTCTTGCGATACGTCTACGAAGACCCAGAGCTTCTGAGTTACGCTGTGGGAACGCTTCCGGCATCCATATCCATCGCAAAGGAGCACGCTGATGAGATCCCCCATTTCGATGTGTTCTCTGCCAACAGGGACAACGTCGTGGATTTCACAGGCTCCAATCCTGATACGCGTGCCATACGTGAGATCTTCTACCAGGAGATGCGCTCGCTTCTGATGGGCAGGGTGACCCCTGAGCAAGCTGCTGCGAACTTGGATGAGCGCTGCAATCAAGCCATAGATGATGGCATAGCCTCAAGCACCTTGCATGAGTGACAGCGCACTTGACGCATCCCCCAATGGATATGCTATCCAACCGATCCCGGCAGTAACCTTACGAGCATGTAAGGCAAGCGTAAGCCCATTCGATGGCACCTGATCGCCTCAAGCGGCAACATCTATGCTGCAAGATGGAACAGGGTCTAAGGAGGCTCATCATGGGAACATTCGCAAAGGTTGTGGTAGCGCTTGCTGCAGTAGTGGCAGTGGGGGCATTCGTGGCACATGAGATGCCTCAGATCCAGAAGGCAAGGTGATCGAGATGGCTTGGTCTCATGCAACTCCAAGTCCTGGGAATGCGGCTTATCCAGTTGCGCTCTCCATCACTCAGGTCACGAAATCATACGGCACCAGAGACTCTGTCACGCATGCGCTGAACGGCATCAGCTTCGATGTCCCAGCAGGCGAGTTCGTGGCCATCATGGGTCCGTCTGGATCAGGGAAGACCACGCTGCTCAACTGCGTGTCCACCATAGACAAGGTCACCTCAGGACAGATACTCGTTGATGGCAAGGACATCACCACGATGGGCAAGCGAGTGCTGGCGCGCTTCCGCCGTGAGGAGCTGGGCTTCATCTTCCAGGACTTCAATCTGCTGGATACGCTCACGGCTCGTGAGAACATCGCGCTTGCGCTCACGATAAGGAAGACCCCGCCTGCCGTGATATCCAGGCGCGTGGAGGAAGTGGCGGCGAAGCTTGGCGTGCAAGCCGTCCTGGACCATTATCCGAACCAGATGTCTGGCGGTCAGAAGCAGCGCGTTGCGGCTGCGCGCGCCATCATCGGGGACCCGAAGCTCATCTTGGCTGATGAGCCCACAGGCGCGCTGGATTCACGCTCTGCGTCCATCCTCCTAGAGACGCTGGACATGATGAACCGGCAGATGGGCGCCACCATCATGATGGTCACCCATGATTCGTATGCTGCCTCATTCGCAAGCCGCGTCCTCTTCATCAAGGACGGTCGCCTCTTCAATGAGATCCGCCGTGGCACCCTCACCCGCGAGGAGATGTTCGCGCGCATCATGGAGGTAGTGGCGTTCCTGGGTGGTGAGCAAGCTCATGTTGCTTAAGCTTGCGTGGCGCAACATCCGCCACTCGGTTCGTGACTACACCATATACTTCTTGACGCTGCTGTTCGGCGTGGCTGTGTTCTACGCCTTCAACTCCATCGGCGGTCAAGAGATCATGTTCGATCTGGAATCCCGTGCAGATGAGCGCATGTTCGATACAACTCAGATGTTCATGAATATGTTCTCTGGACTGATCGCGTGCGTTCTGGGCTTCCTCATCCTGTATTCGAACGGATTTCTGATCCGCCGCCGCAAGCGCGAGTTCGGCACCTACATGCTCCTAGGGATGAGCGCGAAGGACGTCTCTCTGATAATGCTGGTGGAGACGTCCTTGGTGGGCGTTGCATCATTGGCGCTTGGCCTTGTAGTGGGATTCCTCATCTCGCAAGGCATGTCGTTCCTCACAGCCAGCCTGTTCGGGGCCACCATCAAGCACTACCAGTTCGTGTTCTCGATGGATGCGTTCGTCATGACCATCGTGTGCTTCGCCGTCATCTATCTGGTGGCGGCCATCTTCAACACGTTCTCAGTGAACAGGCACAAGCTGATAGACCTATTGAGCGCGAACTCGTCCAACCAGAAGGTCATCGTTCGCAATCCTGGCATCTGCGTGGCCGTCTTCGCGGTTGCGGTGGCGCTCATCGCCTATGCCTATCAGCAGCTGGTGGAATCCGGGATGGTGAACCTTGATGACCCTCATTTCATCCGTGCCACCATCTGCATGCTGGTGGGAACGCTTCTGTTCTTCTGGTCCCTTGCGGGGTTCACCATCTCCGTCATGACGCGTGCGAAGGGGTTCTACTTGAAGGGTCTGCGCCCGTTCACAGTGCGTCAGATATCCAGCAGGGTGAACACCGCCTTCCTGTCCCTTTGGGCTGTGTGCGTGATGCTCTTCTTCTCCATCAGCACGTTCTCCGTAGGCATGGGGCTGGTCACAGCGCTCACCGGAGACATAAAGGCTGCCAATCCGTATTCTGCAACGCTGACGGCACAGGTGTATGAGAGCACTACTGACTATGCCAGCCGTGCAGAGGCCATGCAGGCAGAAGCTCCGGAGAGGTACGCTCGGGCCACAGAGGATGATTGGGATATGGCAAAGCCCTTGATGGCGGCTTCACCTGAGCTGTGGGCTAAGACCATAGGAGCCTGGGCGCAGGAGACGTTCTACTATGTGCCGGATATGACCTATGGTCAGCTGCTGGAAGGCCAAGGCGAGAAGGCGCAAGAGGCGCTGGATGAGCTGAACAGCTTGTCTTCAAGGCTGGCTGATATGCATCTTGAAGTGCTGTCGATAGATGATCTGAACGCAGCGCTCGCGCTTCAAGGGAAGCCCGCTGTGGATCTGGAGGATGGACAGTACGCGGTGCTGAACAACATGGATATGTCTGAGAAGGTTGCAGGCATGCTGATGGATGCCGCGCCTGCCATGGATATCGCTGGGACGAAGCTTGCCCTCATGCCGGAGCTCGTGGAGGTGCAGCTTGAGGATAACGCGCTCACATCCACGGGGCTTGCCTTCGCAGTTCCCGATGAGCAGGTATCTGCGCTAAAGGAGGCCGGTGAGATCCCTTCTAGATGCATGCTGAATGTCATGTATGCAGACAATGGAAAGACGGATCCACAGAACGATGCGGCGCTGGAAGACATCTTGGCTAATGCTCAACCTGCTTCCATGGGCGGCTTCGAACAAGGCTACGCTGGCTCTGGGGATAGCTGGGCAAGCTTGCTCTGGCCTGTGACGCGTATGATCACGGCACAGGAGATGATCGCTCAAGCGGGAGGCCTTCGCATGATGGTCACCTATCTTGCGCTCTACATAGGCTTCGTGCTGCTTATCTCTACAGCTGCCATCTTGGCTGTACAACAGCTCTCTAGCACCACGGACTCGCTGCCCAGATACAGGATGCTCTCCAGGATAGGCTGCAGCAACAAGATGATAGGGCGCTCCATGCTCGCCCAGGTGATGGTGTACTTCCTGCTTCCGCTGGGCCTTGCAATATGCCACACCGCGTGCGTGATAGCCGTGCTGTCAAAGAGCCTCTTCGATGTCATGCATGTCTCTGTGGCAGAACCCATAGCGCTCACATGCGTCCTTGTCTTGGTGGTGTATGGCGGGTACATGCTGATGACGTATCTCACATCCAAGAATGCAGTGTCAAGCGCGCTCAAGGCTTGATGCCAGAGAATGGTTGGGATCGGATGGATGTCAGCAGCTCAAGACATCCATCCGATACAATTGGGGCAGTCAGAGAAGAGGGGGAGGCATATGCTCCTTGAGGTCACAGATGACGGCACCAAGGCTGACCTTTGCCGCTGATCTATTGCATAGAAGATGATGCCGCGCTCATCCAAGAGCTGGAGCGCTTGCTGGATTTGCAAGGATTCAGGACGGCTCACGCAGGATCATTCACGGATGTGGCAGCCGCGGCCCTTGAAGCGGACCCTGATTGCATAGTTCTAGACCTCAAGCTCCCGAACCAGGACGGCTTGCAGATATTGCGTGAGATCCGCGGATCCAGCCAGGTCCCCGTGATCATGCTCACTTCATCTGAGTCAGAGTTCGACGAGGTCATGGCGCTTGGCCTTGGGGCGGATGACTACATCGTGAAGCCATACAGGCCAGCAACGCTGATAGCTCGCATAGAAGGGGCTCTGCGCCGCAGTTGCGCCATGCCCGAGGTCACCGTCTCGCATGGCGGCGTCACGCTGGATATGACGAAGGGTGAGGTGAGCGCGAACGGCAAGACCGCGGAGCTTTCGCGCAATGAGCTCCGCATCCTGGACATCTTGATGCGCAATGCCGGCAACGTGGTCAGCCGCCAGCAGCTCATGGCGCATCTTTGGGAATCTGATGAGTTCATTGATGACAACACGCTCACCGTGAACGTGAACAGGCTGCGCTCAAGCTTGTCCAAGCTGGGCGTGGATGGGGGCTTCGTGAAGACGCGGCGCGGGATAGGGTATGCAGTATGACCCTTAAGAGCGATCCGGGGTATGAGGGTGATTATTCGTTCGCAACCTTCTTGCGCGGCGAATGGCTCTCCGTCTTCCTCATCGTCATATGCGCTGCTGGGGTCTTCGGCATGTGCATGGTTCTGGGGTGCGGGATGCAGGGGAGCATCCTCATATCAGCGTTCGTCCTCATATGCGCATCTGCGTCCATCATCATCCGCTATGCCAGGGGAGCCAGGTTCTGGAAGGGCGTGGCGAAAGCCGCAGATGCTGAGCAGGCGCAAGACGCAGCAGCCTTGGTGGCTGATGCCAAGGCTCCAGAGGCTGTGCTCTGCGAGGATGCCATAGAGCGCATCGTGGGGCTTTCGAACTCAGAGCAGGCTTCTTGTCGCCGTGAGCTTGATGATTACAGGAGCTACGTGGAGCTTTGGATACATGAGACGAAGACGCCTATTGCGGCGGCAAAGCTCACCTTGTCTCACATGACGGGGCCGGAGGCGGATGCGCTTGCCCGTGAGCTTGAGCGCGTTGATGCGCAGGTGGATCAAGCGCTCTACTACGCGCGCAGCACGTCAGTTCAGAAGGATTACTCCATCAGGTCAACATCCCTGCTTGAGGCTGTGCGGGAGGCTTGCAAGCGGCAAGCAAGGTTCTTGATAGAACGTCAAGCCATACCAGATATTCAGATAGGGGATGACGTTGAGGTCTTGGCAGATGCGCCGTGGCTCGTGTTCATGATCGGCCAAGCTGTGGCGAATGCTGCGCAATACGGCGCATCATCCATCACCTTCACGTCTCATGAGGAAGAGCCGATGACCCCGCATGGCAGGACCATCCTTGAGATACGTGATGACGGATGCGGAATCAGCGCTGCTGATATATCGCGCGTATTCGAACGGGGATTCACCGGCAGCAATGGGCGTGAGAGCGGGACCGCCACTGGCATGGGGCTCTATCTCATAGCGCTCATGTGCAACAGGTTGGGGCTTGGCGTTGCCATCTCAAGCGAAGAGGGCTCGGGCACAGCCATCTCATTCTCGTTCCCGCATGACCGCCGCCACCTAGCCTGAAGCTTGATAGGCTACAATCTGGGGATGGAAGCAATGACGGACATGAAGCCTCAGGCAAAGCGCACTCGTCCCATCAGGGAGTATTCAACTGGTGAGGAGATCGCGAACTCCATCACGCACGGCATAGGCGCGCTCCTGGGGGTTGCGGCACTGGTCATCTGCATCGTGAAGTCCGTCATGGATGGAGGCGGCATCCTCCTTTGCGCCGCCATCATATACGGCATATCCATCATCGTGGAATACACCATGTCAACGCTCTACCACGCGCTCACCAACGTGAAGGCCAAGCGCGTCTTCAAGGTGCTGGATCATTCGGGCATCTATCTCTTGATATCTGGCACGTATACGCCCTATTGCTTGGTGACCCTTTGGGATTCAGGCGGCCTTTGGCTTGCCATCTTCGTCTGGGTGGTATCGGCAGTGGGGATCGCGTTCGAAGCTTTCTGGACCTACAGGCCAAGGTGGATATCAGCGGCGCTCTACGTCTTGCTTGGGTGGAGCATCATCATGTTCCTGCCCGCCTTGTATCAAGGGCTGGCCCCTGCAGGCTTCTGGCTCTTGCTGGCGGGAGGATTCAGCTACACGGTAGGAGCCATCTTCTACATCTTCAAGAAGGTGCCATACCTGCACACGGTGTTCCATGTGTTCGTCTTGGGTGGGTCGGTCTGCCAGTTCCTGTCCATAGTGCTCTTCGTCATCTGACCTGGCTTTGAGCGGCAAAAGAAGAAGGCCCGCCAAGTGGCGAGCCTTCGCAAGATCTTGTCTGTTGTTTAAGATCTACTCAGCGCTGCGGGAAGCTGCGAACTTCTCAACGGTGCTGACGAAGGTGTTGTACAGATCAGGGGAGATGAGCACGGTGGAGACCTGTCCATCGGTGATCATGACCTTGACCTTCTGATCCTTCACGATGTCGATGAGCTCATTCTCAGACATGCGATCGATCTCAGACTTCGTTACCATCCAGTCGTTCAGGCTTTGCAGGCGCGGGAGATTCAGTCCCTCATTCATCTAACTGCTCCTTTTCAACGTAAACGTTCGGCAAGCAATCAATGCCTGCTCACAACCAGATATGGATTATAGTCAATAATCCAGTGAATGGACTTCAGACTTGGAAGAAACTTTGCAGTTCACCAAGCTGTAAACGGAATATGAGAGATATGGAGCGCGTGGGATATGGCAGAGATGACGGCCGAAGAAGCACGATCAAGAGCTGAGGCACTGCGCCAAGAGATAGAGCACAACACATATCTGTACTACGCGCTGGACGCTCCTGAGATCTCAGATGCGGCCTATGATTCGCTCATGCGTGAGCTCAAGGCGCTAGAGGAGCGCTTCCCTGAGCTTGCAACGCTAGATAGCCCCACCAAGCGCGTAGGCGGCTATGTTGAGCGCCAGTTTCAGCCCATTCGCCATGCTAGCAGGATGTATTCGCTGGATAACGCAATGGATGAGGAGGAGCTTGCCGCATGGATGGACGGCATCGTGAGGCTCTATGGCTTTCTGCCAGAGCTCTGCTGTGAGCTGAAGATAGACGGCTCCTCTTTGGCTGTCACGTACAGGGATGGCCTTCTGGTGCAAGCCGCAACGCGCGGAGACGGCACCACGGGTGAGGATGTGACGGCGAACGTGATGGGTGTCAAGGATATCCCGCACGCCCTTTCGCCTTCAGCGAAGGAGGCGCTTGCGAACCCTGATGCACCGCTTGAGCTGCGTGGTGAGATCTACATGCCGAAGGCAAGCTTCGATGCGCTGAATCTGGAAGCTGAGGCTGAGGGCAAGAAGCCCTTCGCCAATCCAAGGAACGCAGCTGCAGGCTCCCTTCGCCAAAAGGACCCCAAGATCACTGCTGAGAGGGACTTGGCCACGTTCATGTACTCAGTGTCCGACACGCGCGCCATCCAGGTGCCCGGGCAGTGGGAGCTTCTGCGTTGGCTTGAGAGCGCTGGCTTCCATGTGAATCCGGATGTGAGGCTCTGTCACACCGAAGATGAGGTGCTGGCATTCTGCCGCGAGTGCTTGCGCCGCCGTGACGGCTTGGCCTATGACATAGACGGCGTGGTGGTCAAGGTGAACGACTTCGCGCTCCAAGAGGAGGCGGGATTCACGTCGCGCGCACCCAAGTGGGCCATGGCGTTCAAGTTCCCTCCTGAGGAGAAGACAACGCGCTTGCTGGACATCACCGTGCAGGTTGGGCGCACGGGGGTCTTGACGCCAGTTGCTGAGCTTGAGCCTGTTCAGGTTGCGGGGTCTGTGGTGGCAAGGGCAACGCTCCACAACGAAGACGAGGTGCACCGCAAGGATGTGCGCATAGGGGATACCGTCATAGTCCGCAAGGCGGGGGATGTCATCCCAGAAGTGCTGGGGCCAGTGCTATCGCTTCGCCCGGAGGACGCTCATGTTTGGCAGGCGCCGAAGGTGTGCCCGTCATGCGGGATGCCCGTGGTGAAGGAGGAAGGGGAGGCGCAGCTTCGGTGCGTCTCCATCGATTGTCCGGCGCAGGCACATGAGCGGCTGCTGCATTGGGTGAGCCGGGATGCCATGGACATAGACGGCATGGGGGATGAGATCATCGCCCGGCTGGTGGAGATAGGACGTGCGAATGATGTGGCGGATTTCTATTCGCTTACCGTAGAGGAGCTTGAGCAGCTGCACACCGGGCGCGTGAACAAGGAGGGCAAGCCCGTGACGCTTGGTCGCACCACGGCGGAGAAGCTGGTATCAGCCATCCAGGATTCGAAGGAGCGTGACCTCTCTCGCGTGCTGGTAGGCCTTGGCATCCGTCATGTTGGCAAGAACACAGCAGCTGAGATAGTGGAGGCATATCCATCCATGGAGGCCTTGAAGGACGCAAGCGAAGAGGACCTGAAGGGGATCTACGGGATAGGGGACAGCGCAGCTGCAAGCATCTGGTCATTCCTGCGCACGCCAGACAACGTGGATGTCATCCAGCGCCTTGAGCGCGCAGGTGTTTCCATGGCGGTGAAGAGGGCGGAGGGAGACGCCAAGCCGCAGAGCCTGAAAGGGCTCACCTTCGTGCTGACTGGCACCTTAGGCGAACTGGGCATGTCGCGCGATGAGGCAAGCCAGGCGCTCAAGGGCTATGGCGCGAAGGTGTCTTCTAGCGTGTCTTCGAAGACGTCATATGTGGCGGTGGGGGAGAACCCGGGCTCAAAGTACGACAAGGCCGTGAAGCTTGGCGTGCCTGTGCTGGATGAGCAGCAGTTGAAGGCCGTGTTGGACACGGGTGAGCCGCCTGTTCTATAATCTCCCAGCTAGGAAGTGACAGCCGGCTGGGGGCAAGAGCCCCGTTGCCATGACTGAAACGATGCCTCGAACATAACACCATGGCTTCCAAACGCGGAAATCCACGCAGCTCTTCCAACGAACACATCCCCAGGCATTCAAGGGACATTCGCCATGTCCAGCTTGCGGGCACTACGCGCTCGCCTGAAGCCAAGGCCGATGATGGTGCAGAGGGCGCAGACGCCGCGGCATCATCTGGATCTCCCAGAGCATCTGAGCGTCCGCACAAGCGTGGATCGGCGCCGTCCCATGCGAAGGGCGCGAAGACGGAGCGGGCATCCAGGGCATCTCATGCCTCGCATGCGCAGGATGCGCCCGTTGATGATTACGAGCGCTTGAAGAGGCCAGACTCCGGCACGGCAAGCGGATATGCAGCTGAGGCTTCTGACATAGATTCGAAGATCCGGGACATCTCCAGGAAGAAGAGAAAGCGCCGCCGCATCTTGGTGGGCTCTTTGGTCACGGTGCTCTGCGTTTGCCTGATAGGAGCCGGAGCCGCATTCGCATACATCTACAACATCAACCAGAACCTGAAGAGCCGTGTTGATGACGCGTTGTTCTCCGTTCTGTCCCCTGTGGATGCGCCCTCTGATCCCTTCTATGTGCTGCTCTTGGGAACGGATGGCTCGGCTGAGCGAATGGAATACGATGGCTTCGATGAGGGGTCATACAGGTCAGACTCGCTGATGCTTGCTCGCATAGATCCGCAGGACAAGAAGGCGGCCATCATCTCCATCCCTCGTGACACGCTAGTGGATATACCGCAGCATGGGCAGCAGAAGATAAACGCATGCCTGCCTCTTGGCGGCCCGTCGCTTGCGGTGCAGACCGTCTCCAAGCTTGCGGGCGTTCCCATCTCGCATTACGCCGAGGTGGACTTCGACGGATTCGCCTCCGTTGTTGATGCGCTTGGGGGCATAGAGGTGGACGTGCCCATCCCCATAGATGATGATGAGGCTGGCGGCAGCCTTGAGGCTGGGCCGCAGACGCTTGACGGCTACGGTGCGCTCATCTTGTGCAGGACGCGCCATACCTATGATGATTACGGCGCCGGGGACCTCTACAGGGCGGCGAACCAGCGCATGGTGTTGTCTGCCATTGCGCAGAAGATGCTATCTGTGGACCCATTCAGCCTGAGCGGGTCCATAAGCTCCCTTTCGCAATATGTGACCACCGACCTGGATGTTGCCGCCATCATCGCTATCGCGCAGAGCATGCGCGGACTGGACTCTGAAGAAGATATCTATACGGCAGTGGCGCCAACCACGTCCGAATACAAGAACGGCGGCTGGTATGAGATCTTGGACACCACCGCTTGGAAGGACATGATCCGTCGGCTTGAGGCTGGCTTGCCTCCTGTGGCAACCGATGAGGTTGACCTGAGCACGGGCGTGGTGCTGTCATCTGCTGGCGGTGCGGCCGAGGGCAATAAGTACAAGGTGAACAAGGCCACTTCCATCAATCTGCGCAACGGCAATGGCAAGGACGGTGTCTGCGAAGCGGCTCAGAAGAAGCTGCAAGCAATGGGCTATGAGAAGATCAACTCTGCGAACGCGAACAGCTTCGACTACCCTGAGACTTTGGTAGTCTACAAGCGCGAATCCCAAGCGTCTGAAGCGAATGCCATCGCGAATGAGCTTGGCGGCAAGGCCGTCCAAGACGATGGCTCTTACCTCTTCGAGACCAGCTTCCTGATAGTCATCGGCGCCAACTGGCAAGGGTAGCCCCCGGTCCTCTCAACCATGTGAGCGGCAGCATTGCAAGAGCATTCTCCCTAAGAGTAGGCTCCCTAAGAGTGAGCGGCTGCATCAGAGACGCAGCATCCCCCTTGAGTGGGCGGCTGCACCAGAGACGCAGCATCCCCCCATGAGTAGGCGGCTGCTCCCCCCCCCCTCATGTGGGCGGCTGCATTGCAGCCGCAGTTGCACGCTAGTGCAACGTAACGCAGGCGCCAGCCTGCGAACACCCGGAACAATGCAACTGGTGAGGCAACCTAGCCTGGCGCAGACCACCGATCCGGGCATTTCGGGTTATCACCCTCATTTCGCTACCTTTTCGCTCCTTCGGGCTTTCAGGTGGCTGCGCTTGCAATGCAAGCGCCCACTCTTGATGGGGGAGCTTCGGACTTACAGGGAGGCGTAGCTAGCCATTCTTGATGGTGAGTCCGATTCTAATTATGACCATTTTGGTCAATGACATTGCGCACGGGGCAATGTCATTGACCTTCTAGGTCATATATAGCAGGTGCGTCTCTCAGCAGAATTATCCAAAATCAAGGATAAACTTATGCTAACCTTTATCCTCATATGAGGGAGATGTGTCTCCCAAGCACCGAAGAAGGCAAGGAGGCCAAGGTGAAGTCAGTGTTTCGGAAGGTTGGTGCTGTAGCGGCATCAATGGCAGTCGTGGCTGCGATGGCGCTCACAGGATGCTCGTCAGGCGCATCAAGCTCAAGCAGCGAGGCAAGCTCATCATCAGCTGCTCCTCAAAGCGATGTCCAGCTGCAGATCTTCGCAGCGAACTCTCTCTCGAAGGCGATGGAAGAGGTGCAAGCCATCTACACGGAGCAGACGGGCGTCACGTTCGCTGACACGCAGTATGAGGCATCTGGCACCCTGAACGAGATGCTGGGCGGCGGCGCTTATGCTGATGCGCTCATCACTGCTTCCAAGGCAACCATGGATACGGCTGTTGAGAGCGGCTACGTTGATGACGCAACCCGCTTCGATATGTTCACGAATGACCTCGTGATCGTCTCAGGCCTTGACTCTCAGCTTGAGGATGTCACCCTTGAGGACATCGCTTCTGGCAACTACACGCTGGCCGTGGGGGATGCGAACGTGCCTGCTGGCAACTATGCGAAGCAGTCCCTCACCACTACCACTCCGCCCTGCTGGATATCTGCTGATGGCACGGTAGGTAAGGACTGCGCTGGCAAGGATGGCACCTTTGATGGGACCCCTCTGCAGGGCAAGGTGACCGAGGGCTCCAGCGTTGGCAACGTCTGCAACTATGCGAACTCTGGCGACGTAGATCTGGCGATGGTCTACAGCTCTGACGTTTATCGCTTCGGCAATGTGAAGCAGGTTGGCGTAGCACCGAATGACACCCACAAGCAGATCGTCTACCCTGCCGCTGTATGCGCTGACTCTGAGCATGCAGAAGCCACGAAGGAGTTCTTGGATTGGTGCTTCACCAATGAGGACGCCATCAAGATCTGGCAGGAGTGGGGCTTCGAGCTGGCATAAGCTTGATCGCTTTGCGATCAAGCATGACGCTGCGGCTCCGACGGGCACCTGCCCTTGCCCCTTGTTTTTGACGCATCGCGGCGCGAAGGCCGCTCGGTCAAAAGGCGGGGCAATTGCAGGCGCCGGTCGGACCCTCGCTTTCTTTGCCTGTCAGGAGAATATATATTGGATAATCTAGGTATGAATAAGATGATCCAGATTCTAGTAGCGCTCATGCTTGCATGGGCGCTATCGCCTGTGTGCGCCTTCGCCGATGAGGTGCAAGACGCAGGCTTCGACGTCATCGTCTCAGACGATGCGAAGGCGGCGAAGATAGAGGGTGCCACGTTCGCTGTGGATGGCTTCTCGCGTGCTGAGAAGGGGTCGTCCAATGAGCGCGGAGGCATGGATATCGGATACAACTACTACACGGGTGATAGCGCAGATGCATGCGTAGCGCTCGTGTTCGCAGAAGGCGTCATCTGCTATGTCCCAGAGAGCGCACATGCTCTTTGCGACATATCAGATGCAACCTCCAAGGCACAGCTGCAAGCGTACCTGATGGCGCTGGATGCAGCGGCTGACAAGGGGAGCGGCGCCATCGCGCAAGGCCTTCCTTGGACATTCACTAGCAACAAGCAGGCAACGTTCGCAGGCCTTGAGATCTCGTTCGCAATAGATGCTGGTGGCAGGTTCTATACCGGCATGCAGGCTCCGGGAGGAGCAGAGGCGGACTGGACTGAGATGCGTCCAGACCATGCAGACATCGTGGACATAACTGAACCGGGTGCTGTTAGCGTATCAGAGCCTGCAACGGGATTCGCTGCGTTCGCGCAGTTCCTTTCCGGCATTGATATGTCTCCGCTTTGGGTGACGCTCAAGACCACAGGATGCGCCATCGTCATCATCTTCGTGCTGGGGCTTGCGGCGGCTTACTTCACCATGCGCATCCCCAAGCGCGCACAGGATATCTTCGACACCATCTTCACCATCCCGATGGTGCTCCCGCCCACCGTCTGCGGCTTCATCCTCCTTTTGTGCCTTGGCCGGAACACCGCCTTGGGTCAATGGTTCATCGACATAGGGTTCCCGCTGATCTTCTCATGGCCTGCAACGGTCATCGCCGCAACCGTGGTGGCATTCCCGCTGATGTACAGATCGAGCAGGGGCGCGTTCGAGAACCTTGATCCGAACATGCTGGATGCAGCGCGCACGCTTGGCTGGTCAGATGCGAAGATCTTCTTCCGGTTGATGATCCCGCTCACGTGGTCATCCATTGCGGCTGCAACCGTCCTGGCGTTCGCACGCGCGCTGGGCGAGTTCGGCGCCACGCTCTTCTTGGCTGGCAACTATGTGGGCATCACGCGCACGATCCCCATCGCCATCTACTTCGAATGGATGAGCGGCAACACTGACGTTGCCATCTTCTGGACGGTCATCATCCTGCTCTTCTCCTTCGCGGTGATCCTCTTCATCAATCTGTGGGGCAGGCATACCACGAAGTACCGTGAGAGAGGGGATGCCTGATGTCGCTAGAGGTCAGGATCAAGAAGGATTTCGGCAGCTTCTGCCTGGACGTGGATTTCTCAGCTGAGGATGAGACCCTTGGGTTCTTGGGTGCTTCAGGCTGCGGGAAATCGCTCACGCTCCGGTGCATCGCTGGGATAGAGAAGCCAGATGAGGGCTTCATCAGGGTCAACGATCGCGTCTTCTTTGACTCTTCGAATAAGGTCAACCTCTCGCCTCAAGAGCGGAAGACCGCGCTGCTCTTCCAGAACTACATGCTGTTCCCGAACCTCACCATCCAGCAGAATGTGGCGGCGGGGATCGCGAAGGGGACGCCCAAGGATGAGGCGATGCGGATAGTGAGCCGCGAGCTTGAGCGGTTCGGCCTCTCTGGTTTCGAGGAGCGCTACCCGGCACAGCTCTCAGGAGGTCAGCAGCAGCGCGTGGCCTTGGCGCGCATGTTGGCGGCTCGCCCGGGGATCCTCATGCTGGATGAGCCATTCAGCGCGCTTGATTCGCATCTGAAGGGCGTGCTAGAGCAGAATCTGGTGGATCTGTTCAGCGCATATGACGGCACTGTGCTCTATGTGAGCCATGACATAGATGAGGCCATCAGGTTCTGCGACAGGATCGCGGTGGTGGAGCGAGGGCATATCCTTGAGATAGACACTGGCGATGAGCTGGTGAATGACCCGAAGTCAGAGGCTGCCCTCAAGCTCTCTGGCTGCAAGAACGCCGTTCCGTTCGAACGCTCCGGGAAGCGCGAGGTGTTCATACCAAGGTGGGGCGTTCGCGTGGCTTGCAAGGATGATGTGGAGTTTGAAGCTGGATACCTGGGAGTGCGCGCATTCATGCTAGAGCGGGCAAAAGGACCGGGGGAGAACTGTTATCGCGTTCGCGTGGATAGGGTGTCAGATTCCAGGTTCGACCGATCTGTGCTCTTGGCCTTCTTGGATAGGGAAGAGGATGCGCAGGCGGCGGTCACGCGCGAAGACGATGAGATGCGCTTCTTGCACCAGCATCTGTTCTGGCGCGTGAACAAGCTCATCACGAAGGAAGATGAGCTTCCCGAAGTGGGCGATGAGCTCTGGATCCGCATCCCGAAGGACAAGGTCTACATAGTCAGCGGGTAGGGCATCTCAATCCTCTTCGGTGGGATATAATCTCAAGCAAAGACAATCCAACCTACCTGAGAGGCTGACTTGAAAGACTCGCATGGGCGGAAGATAGATTATCTGAGGATATCGCTCACTGACAGATGCAACTTCCGCTGCATCTATTGTATGCCCGAAGAGGGCGTATGCCCCATGAGCCATGATGAGATCCTCTCCCTTGAGGAGATAGAGCGCCTTGTTCGCGTTGCGGCGAAGCATGGCATCAAGAGCGTGAGGTTGACCGGAGGAGAGCCGCTTGTTCGCAAGGGTGTCGAGGATCTTGTGGCTGCGCTCACGGGCATAGATGGAATCGAGAACATCTCCATGACCACCAATGGCGTGCTCTTGCCGAAGATGGCTGAAACGCTGAAGACTGCTGGACTCAACAGAGTGAACATCTCTCTTGACACCTTGGACCAAGATCAGTTCCGTGAGGTGACGCGCGTTGGGAAGCTAGAGGACACGCTGGCCGGGATAGATGCGGCGCTTGAGGTGGGGTTCGATCCTGTGAAGGTGAATGCAGTCACTGTTCGCAGGCTTGATCAGGACCTGTTGGGCTTTGCCAAGCTATCCATCGATCGTCCCCTGCACGTGCGCTTCATCGAGTACATGCCCGTTGGCCAGGATGCTGGCAATGGCCTTGCAGGGTGGGGGCAAGGGGATGTGATCTCAAGCCAGGAGCTCTTGGAGCGAATCAACGCTGATGCGAAGGCAGAGGGCATGGAGCCCTTGGCGCCGGCGGATAAGAACCCGCTTGGCTGGGGGCCAGCCAAGTACATGGCATTCCCTGGCGCGAAAGGCACCGTAGGGTTCATCTCCCCGCTGTCTAGGCACTTCTGCAGCGAATGCAATCGCCTTCGTCTGACGGCCGACGGGAAGATCCGTCCTTGCCTGTTCTCTGATACGGAATACGATGTTCGCGAAGCGTTGCGCGCAGGTGATGATGATCGGGTGGCAGCATGCCTCATGGAGGCGCTGGGTGCCAAGCCCGATGAGCATCATGACAAGGTGGGGACTGAGCGCAATATGTCCGCTATCGGAGGATAAGGGTTTAGGAGATTCAAATGGAGCTCACGCATATAGATTCCAAGGGCGACGTCCGCATGGTGGACGTGTCACAGAAGGCTGATACGGAGCGCATCGCCGTTGCTGAAGGGTACATCTTCATGCATCAGGAGACGCTGGATCTGATCACATCAGGCGAGGCGAAGAAGGGCGATGTCCTTGCATGCGCTCGCGTTGCAGGTGTCATGGGCGCCAAGCAGACCTCAAGCCTGATCCCCATGTGTCATCCACTGAACATCACCAAGGCGAAGGTGGACATCCAGCCTGTGGTTGCGGGGGAGCGCGAAGATGGTCGCGTGGGCATGCATGTGCTTGCCACTTGCGGAGTCACTGGTAAGACTGGCATCGAGATGGAGGCGCTCACGGCAGCGTCCATCGCGTGCCTCACCATCTACGATATGTGCAAGGCGGTCGACCGTGGCATGGAGATAACGGACGTGCGCCTTCTCAAGAAGGACGGCGGCAAGTCCGGCCTCTGGGAGCGCTAACCTCCCCTATATCAATAGGCGGTTGCATTGCAGCCGCAGCATTATCTCCCTCCACCTGTAGACGCTTGCATTGCAACCGCAGCATTACCCCTCCCTATCATGTGGGCGTCTCCATTGGAGACGCAGCATTGCGCTAGCAATAGTGGGCGGCTGCATTGCAGCCGCAGTTGCACGCCAGTGCAACGTAACGCAGGCGATAGCCTGCGAGCACCCGGAAGCAAGCAACTGGTCAGGCAACCTTGCCTGGCGCAGACCACCTATCCGGGTGCTTCGGGTTATCACCCTCATTTCGCTACCTTCCCGCCCTTCGGGCTCTCAGGTAGCTGCGGTTGCAATGCAAGCACCCACATGATGAGGGAAGCGCCCACTCCTAAGGGGGGGGCTCACTCTTAGGCTATCTACTCTTGGGGAGACCCATGGGATCTCTTCCACATTCGCATGCAACGGCGCTTCAACGTACCTTGAGCTACCCCATGATGAGGGCGGGTGATGCCCTATCATCAAGACATTCTGGCAAGGCTCAAGGAGGCGCGTCATGGGAAAGCGAACACGGATCATCTGCACAATGGGTCCATCGGTTGATTCTGATGAGATGATAGCTGAGCTCATCAAGGCTGGCATGGATGTGGCGCGCTTGAACTTCTCGCATGGCACCTATGAGGAGCAGGGCACGCGCATGGATCGCGTGAAGCGCGTTCGCGAAGAGCTTGGCGTCCCAACGGCGATCATGCTTGATACGAAGGGGCCTGAGATCCGCATTGGGATCCTAGATGAGCCGCTCGATCTTGAGCGCGGCGAGCAGGTCATCCTAGCTCCTGACGGCGCGGCAGAGGGCAAGATCCCGCAGAGCTATGAGGGGCTTGCGCAGCACACGCCAGCTGGAACGCAGATCTTGCTGGATGATGGCCTGATAGAGCTTGAGGTCATCAGAACTGACGGGCAGGATGTCATATGCAGGGTTCTGAACCCGGGCATCCTGAAGTCACGCAAGTCATTGAACATCCCCGGGATCAGCATCCCATTCAGCCCCATCACAGACCAAGACAGAGCTGACATAACGTTCGGCATCAGCCAAGGCATCGACTTCGTGGCGCTCTCCTTCGTGAAATCCGCCGAGGCCATCCGCCAGGCGCGTGAGCTCATAGCAAGCCTCACAGATGAGCACGTGGGCATCGTGGCCAAGATAGAGAACGCGGATGCCATTCGCAATCTTGATGAGATCATCCAAGAGGCGGACGCCATCATGGTGGCGCGCGGGGACCTTGGCGTTGAGGTGCCTGAGTATGAGGTTCCTCACCTGCAGAAGCGCATCATTCGCGCGTGCAACTCAGTGCACAAGCCCGTCATAATCGCCACGCAGATGCTGGAATCCATGACGTCCAGCCCGCGTCCCACGCGTGCGGAGTCAACGGATGTGGCGAACGCCATCTATGACGGCGCTGATTGCGTGATGCTCTCAGGTGAGACGGCTGCTGGCGCATATCCTGTGGAGGCCGTTACAGTCATGAGCAAGATAGCGCAGGTCACAGAGGAGAACATCTTCGAAGACGGGTTCCGCCCAAGCGAGGGCGCCGGGCTCAAGAGCGTGTCGCATGCGGTGGGCATCGCCGCTGTGCAAACGGCGCTTGACATCAACGCCAAGTGCATCATCTGCCCCACCATGACCGGCCGCTCAGCTAGGCTCATCTCCTCCTTGAGGCCTGAGGTTCCCATCTATGCCGTGTCCCCTGATGAGCGCGTGATGCGATCCATGCAGCTGTATTGGGGCGTCACGCCAATGCTGGGAGACGTGCAGGGCAACATGAGGTCTGTGATAGAGAACGCACGTGACGTGGTCTTCGCGGCAGGATTCGTCCAGGTGGGGGACATCGCCGTGTTCACCTGCGGAGATAGGTATACAAGCCCGGTCAAGCGATATCCAGACGGGTCCGTTGAGCGGTTCGCACCTGCCAACGTCATGTATGTGGTGCAGATCCATCCCGATGAGGTGGTGCAAGCGGTTGATGATGGCACGGATGCGGCGCTCATGACATATGCGTTCTTCGACCACAGGGCAAGATAGCCCTGTGTGGTAACATTCCGAAGGTTCGAAACGCGCTCCTAGGAGGATCCAAGATATGTCAGGACATTCAAAGTGGGCTACCACCAAGCATCGCAAGGCAGCACAGGATGCGAAGCGCTCAGCGCTCTTCTCTAAGCTATCACGCAACATCACGGTGGCAGCGAAGGAAGGTGGAGACCCGAATCCTGAGAACAACGCCTCTCTTGCGGCAGCAATAGAGAAGGCCAAGGGATACTCTCTGCCCAAGGACAAGATCAAGACCGCCATTGACAAGGCGTTCGGCTCCGGTAAGGATGCTGCGAACTATGAGACTGTGGTCTATGAGGGATACGGTCCTGCTGGCATCGCTGTATATTGCGAGGCCCTGACGGACAACCGCAACCGCACTGCTGCTGACGTCCGCAGCGCATTCTCGCATGCTGGCGGCAGCCTGGGCACCTCGGGTTCCGTTGCGTTCCAGTTCGAGCGCAAGGGCCAGATCATGGTCCCGAAGGAGATAGAGACCGGGGACAAGAAGAACCCTGTTGGCCCGAACGGCGCTGCTGCTGATGAGGATGAGTTCATGATGGTGGTGGCAGAGGCTGGCGGAGATGACTACGAGGACGCCGATGAGGAGTGGATCGTCTACACAGGCCCCACTGACCTGAACGCCGTGAAGGAAGCCATCCACGCGCAGGGCGTTGAGACGAAGGGCGCTGAGCTCACCATGATCGCCTCCAACCCAACTGAGGTCACCGTTTCTGACGCCAAGAAGGTCATGCGCCTGATAGACAAGCTGGAAGAGCTTGAGGACCTGCAGAACGTCTATCACACAGCTGACATCACCGATGAGATAGCTGAGCAGCTAGACGACTAGCGGCAAGCTCATCCCAAGTGGCATTCGGACGGCAAGCACCACCTGATCAGGTGGTAGTGGGGCTTGGGAATCCTGGTCCTGAATATGAGGGAACCCGGCACAACGCCGGGTTCCTCACTGTCATGCGCCTAGCCGAAGAGGCGAACGCAACCTTCTGGAAGGATGAATGCGGCGCAAAGACCGCAAGGGGCAAGCTTGCGGGCAAGGATGTCCTGTTCGCCATGCCGCAAAGCTTCATGAACACGAGCGGCGGGCCTGTGTCCAAGCTCTTGAGCAGATATGACGTCAAGCCTGATGAGCTGATCGTCATCCATGATGAGCTTGACATCCCGCCCGGCACCATTCGCGTGAAGTTCGGCGGGGGGCACGCCGGTCACAACGGGCTGCGCTCCATCTGCGACAAGCTGGGCACGCGTGACTGGTATCGGGTGCGCATAGGGATAGGGCGGCCTCCTGGACGGATGCCCGTTGCAGACTACGTGCTGAAGCGCCCTCGCGGCGAAGAGGAGGAGCTCTTCGAAGAGGCTTGCGCGCTGGGTGCTGAGGCTGTGCCGTATCTGATGGAACATGGGCTTGAGAGAACGCAAGGCAAGTTCAACTGATGGGATACCGCACCGTAAAAGGCGAAGCCTCCGCTGAGGTAGTGGAGAAGAAGTCCCGGTTCATCGCGCATGTCGCGCACGTTGTGTCAGAGGAAGAGGCGCTGGCGTTCCTCGGACGCATTCGCGAAGAGAACGTTCAAGCCAGGCACAATGTGTATGCCTACCTCCTTCGCAGCGGGCGGACGCGCTACTCAGATGACGGAGAGCCTGCGCAGACATCAGGGCTCCCAACATTCCAGGTGCTAGAGCATGCGGGCCTTGAGGATGTCATCTGCGTCACCACGCGCTACTTCGGCGGCGTGCTGTTGGGCACGGGCGGCCTTGTGCGGGCGTATACGCAAGCGGCGCAAGCTGGCCTTGCCGTATCCCGCATCGTGCAGATCGAGCCATGCGTTGATGTCACGTGCCGCATAGGCTACCCAGAGCTTGACGCCATCCTCAGGCGGGCCTCAGACGCAGGTGCCAAGGTGGAGGCTACCGAATACGGCGCAGATGTATGTGTCACCTTCCGGGTGCTTGCAGCGGATGCTCCCGGCCTCATGGCAACGCTCACGGATGCATCTCGTGGAAGCGCTGAATTGAGCGCAACCGATCCTTTCGACGCACCTTTCTGAACTGTGAGCTGCCGTTCATCGAAAGAGTGGATATAGTCTAATAAAAGACTTGCACTTTAATGAATATAGTCTTATATTGAACATGGTCTGAAACACGCAAGAGCACCCGATGTGAATCCCCCATAGCATCGGGTGTTCGTGCATCTACCTGAAATGCGCATCCAGCATGTTCTCAAGGAACTCATCTGAGAGGTAGATGGGAAGCTTGGCGGCAGCCTTGTCCGTCTTATGCGCGTCAGCGGAGCCATATCTGATCAGCGCTTTGCAGCACCAGGCGATGGCTCTGAAGATGGAGCACTTGAGCCACGCAGGGAAGCGCTCTTGGAACCTGCCCGCAGGGAAGCGCCCGTCCACTGCTTGCCAATACATCTTGAGGATGCCATCTATCTCAGATGCGGGCATCAGGTATCCGCTGTCCCAGAAGGTGGTGGTGGGGGCCAAGAAGAAGGCGAGGTCTTGGGCAACCTCGCTCACGATAGGACGCTCCCAGTCAACGAAATAGCCAGGCGGATCCAGTTCGCTGGTCAACAGGAAGTGCGCAGCAAGAGGCTCTGTGTTCACGATGTGCATCTCATCATCAGGCACCCCGGCCTCTTCGATTGCCTCCAAGGTGAGCTTGCTGAATAGGTCAGCCCAGCGTGTTATGCGCGCGTCCTCATATTCAGAGGCCTTGTACACATCTATCCTCTCTACGCATTCAGCGTAGAGGTCCCGTAGAGGGTCTGCTGGCCTGAAGATAGGAGTGTCAGCGTCAACGGGGGCAGAGTGGATGTCAGCCATGATGCGTGCGCACTTGCGCATGTCCTCTTGCGCAAAGCGGTCTAGGTCAAGCTGCTTGCCTGGGCAGAATGTCTCCACCAAGACGCCTTCGCCGGGAGCGGCGGGGGAGGCGTCCATATAGATGGGCAGCGGCGTCCTTGAAGAGGGGGCAACCGCCTTCAAGGCATCGTATTCATAGCGAACTTGGCATTCATGGAAGGGCTGCGGAAGCACGTTCACGCGAAGGACGTAGCTTTGCGCGTCTCCCTCATGCCCCTTCACGCTCAAGCGGTAGTTGATGTTGTGCTCGCCTTCGCCCAAGGCGCAGATCCGAAGCTCATCTTGAGCTGTTGCGCCTATAGCGCGCTTGAGCTCCTCATTCCCATCTAGATACCTGGACAGGCGTGCATCATATGAACCGAACGAATCCATCTATCAGCTCCTAGATAAGGCTCCTAGAATCCTAACCAGAGCTTAAGATACGACAAAGTGCAGCATCCGGCGAACACGATGATGATGAGCCCAAGAAGGCAGTTCGCCACGCGCGGGCGCAGATGCGAGAACATCTCGCAGATCAAAGGGTAGAGAAGCCACACGTAGAGCACCGCAACCAACCCGATGAACACATCGTTCACAAGCCACGCTTGCCCCATGATGTTCAGCGGAAGCTCTGAGTTGTCCCAGAACGGGTATTCGCCGAACTGGTCAGGCTGATTGACCAGAAGGCCTATGATCAGCTCCATCAGCATGCTCAAGATCACGCATATGGCGAACGTCTCCAGAAGAGCGCCCCAGAGTGTCTTTCGGCGGACCACTATCCATTCCTTCATGGGCTCCAGGATGAGCGTCATGACCACGGCGCCAACCCCGTATACCCAGTATGGGTGATACCAGGGGTCTGTCCAGACGACATAGTCAGATTCCACTATTCCGAACAACGCATTCATGATCACGCAGTAGAGGAGCTCCAACCAATGCCCAAGGATGTTGCAGATGCAGAATGCTGCTATGAGCGCACGCCAGAAATCCCATGTCTTGGGCGCGAAGTAGCCTATCTCATCCTTCTCTGTGAGCTTATGCAGTCTGAGCTTGCCCATGAGATAGATCCGTCTCCTCCCTTTGTCATCAAGATGATAGAGCCGCACCACCGCTCAAGGCCATGGTTCGGCACATAGGTAACCCTCACGTCATGCTGTCGATGCCATCTTGCGCATATGTTTGCTATACTCGTCGTGCTTTATCACAGTAGAGTGGTAATGCAATAAAGCGTGTTCCAGTCCAGGGAGGGATGAAATGAAGAAGACGTTCTTGAAGATAGCAGCTTGCGCATGCGCGCTCTGCTTCGGCGCGGCTGTGCTTGCTGGTTGCTCATCGGGGGATAGCGCATCCAGCGCATCAAGCTCCGCCGCAACCGAAGAGGGCGCAGGTGAGATCTCAACGCTCATCGTAGGGTTTGACAACTCGTATCCGCCATACGGCTACATCGGCGATGATGGCGCTTACACCGGGTTCGACCTTGACCTTGCCGCCAAGGTGGCAGAGGACAACGGTTGGCAGATAGAGCTCATGCCCATCGACTGGGATGCGAAGGACGCGCTCCTCTCACAGGGTACCGTCAACTGCATCTGGAACGGCTTCACCATGGAGGGCCGTGAGGACGACTACTCCTTCTCAGAGCCTTACATGCTGAACGAGCAGGTGATAGTGACCAAGGCGGATTCTGGGATATCCTCTGAGGCTGACCTTGCTGGCAAGACCGTGATCACTCAGATCGACTCCGCAGCGCTTGACGTGCTGGAGGGTGACAAGAAGGATCTGGCTGACACCTTCGGGCGCCTTGACACCATCTCTGATTACAACAACGCCTTCCTGCAGCTGGAGAGCGGCACCGTTGATGCTGTTGCATGCGATCTGTCCATCGCTGCATATCAGATGGCTGCAAAGCCCGGTGTCTATGCTCAGCTCCCTGATGCACTGAGCTCTGAGCACTATGCTGTTGGCTTCAAGAAGGGCGACGACGCTCTGGCAGCTCAGGTGACGGAGTCTCTGAAGAAGCTCTATGAGGACGGCACCGTGGCTGAGATCTGCGCCAAGTACGCAGACCAGGGTCTGGATGAGCAGAACTGGATCTTGAAGTAAGCCGAATATCCGCATTCGCGTCTTTTGGGAGGCTGCGCCTGTTCGCAGCCTCCTTCTGCCGTCAAGGAGGGTGAGGTTTGGAATTCAATGTGATGATGGGGCTTCTAGGCGAAGGGCTTCTGCTCACAACGCAGATATTCTTCGTCACGCTCATAGGCTCCCTGCCGCTTGGCGTCCTGGTGGCGCTAGCCCGCATGAGCAAGTTCAAGCCCCTGTCCTTGATCGCGAAGCTCTACATCTCCATCCTCCGCGGCACGCCGCTCATGCTGCAGCTCATGGCCATCATGTTCGGGCCGTACTATCTGTTCGGCTTGCAGATGGGGCCAGACTGGAAGTTCTGGGCGTGTGACATCGGCTTCATCTTGAACTACGCCGCCTACTTCGGAGAGATCTACAGGAGCGGCATCCAATCCATACCGCGTGGACAGTACGAGGCTGCAGAGGTGCTTGGCTACACGCGCACGCAGACGTTCATGAAGATAGTGCTTCCGCAGGTGATCAAGCGCATCTTGCCAGCCATGGGCAATGAGATCATCACGCTGGTGAAGGATACCTCCCTTGCGTTCGTGCTGGGCATCGCTGAGATGTTCAGCCAGGCGAAGGCGCTTGCAGCACGTGAGGTCTCCATGGTTCCATACGCCATAGCTGCGCTCATCTACTGGGTGTTCTGCCTTGTCATAGAGTTCCTGCTGAACCGCGCTGAGAAGAAGATGGATTACTACCATGACTGATGCTGCCAAGATGCCAGATGCGCCTTCATCAGAAGGCAACGCTGTAGTCACCTTGAAGGATGCCAAGAAGAGCTTCGGCTCCAATCAGGTATTGAAGGGCATATCCCTTGAGGTCTACCAAGGTGACGTGCTGGCCATCATAGGCCCCTCAGGCGGCGGCAAGTCAACGCTCCTTCGCTGCCTCACATTGTTGGAGACGCTAGACGGGGGAGACCTGAGGTATGGGGATCTCATCGTTTGCGAAGAGAACGCATCTGGGCGTGCGGTCTATGGCGGCAAGAGCACCATCGCTTCCGCGAAGACGCGCTTCGGGCTGGTGTTCCAAGACTTCAATCTGTTCCCGCATTTCAGCGTTCTCAAGAACGTCACGGATGCCTTGATCAGCGTGCAGAAGATGCCCAAGGAACAGGCGCTCGATCGCGGCAGGGAGCTCCTTGCCAAGATGGGCCTTGAGGGCAAGGAGGATATGGTCCCGTGTGAGCTATCAGGAGGGCAGCAGCAGCGCGTGGCCATCGCGCGTGCGCTTGCCATGAACCCTCAGGTGCTCTATTTCGATGAGCCTACCAGCGCCCTTGACCCTGAGCTCACGCGCGAGGTTCTGAAGGTGATCCGTGAGCTTGCAGCCGAGCACATGACCATGGTGATCGTCACGCATGAGATGTCATTCGCGCGCGATGTGGCAGACAAGCTGATCTTCATGGATGGCGGTCAGGTGGTAGAGCGCGGCCGCGCATCAGAGGTGATAGATTCCCCCAAGCATGACCGCACGAAGGCCTTCCTCTCAGGCTACCAGCTCCAATAGCTCCTTGATGCCTTGGTTGGTCAGGCGCGCGTAATGGTCTGGTATTACACCATCTGGTGTAATTTCGTAAACCTATCCTGACGATTCGGGAATGTTCAGGGGAAGCGCGCTTCTTGGATGCTAACCTCCGCGAAAGAATCGAAAGGAGTGCATCCATCATGACCGATAACCTGAACGACCAAAGCCGTCCAGGCGCTACGCCTGATCCTGCACAGCATCAGTCAGCATACAACGCTGCCTACGGTGCATCTGCTGATCCATACAGGCCACAGCATGCGCAGCCAGTTGACAGCGCTCAGTACGCCCAGCCTACGCGCACTCAGCCCCAATCCGTACCGCAAGCTGCGCCTGCGCCCGTGAAGGCGAAGGCAGCTGGCCCCTCTTCTGGGAAGACATTCTTGGTGGCATTCGCAGGAGCCATCGTCGCATGCTTGCTCGCCTTCGGAGTTGCTGCAGCCTGTGGGCTCTTCAGCAAGGGCTCCTCTGACGTGAGCCTTGGTGCAAGCACAGCAGGCACGGTGGAGGCCACTGAAGCGGAAGCCACATTGGCTGAGGCGGTGGCTGACAAGTGCCTTCCATCCGTTGCATCCATCACCGTGTACTCTGAGCAGATGGCTTCATCCAACAATCCGCTCTATGACTACTTCTATGGCCAGCAAGACTCCAGCAGCGGCGGTGAGACGGAATCTGGCTTGGGCTCTGGCGTCGTCCTCTCTGAGGATGGCTACGTCATCACCAACAACCATGTCGTCTCTGGCGGCACGCGCTTCGCGGTGACCATCGAAGGCGAGGTGTATGAGGCAGACCTGGTGGGCACGGATTCAAGCTCTGACGTTGCCATCATCAAGGTGAAGGATGCAGAAGGGCTGACGCCTATCGAGGTTGCGGATTCAGACAACATCACTATCGGCGAGTGGGTCATGTCCATCGGAAGCCCCTTCGGGCTAGAGCAGTCAGTTGCCACGGGCATCATCTCTGCAACAAGCCGCTCCCAGATCATGGACAGCTCTCAATATGACACCAGCGGGAGCGGTGAGGTTGTCATCTACCCGAATCTCATCCAGACAGATGCTGCCATCAACCCAGGCAACTCTGGTGGAGCTCTTGTTGATGCGAATGGTCAGCTGGTTGGCATCAACACCCTGATCACCAGCTACTCTGGCAACTACTCAGGCGTTGGGTTCGCCATCCCCTCCAACTACGCCATGGGCCTTGCCAAGGACATCATCTCTGGCAAGGAGCCAACGCATGCGCAGTTGGGTGTGAGCCTCACAACCGTGAATTCCTCCATAGCAGACCGCTATGGGTTCTCCGCTGACGAGGGCGCATACGTCGCCGGCGTCACTGAGGGCAGCGGTGCGGCTGCCGCTGGCATCCAGAAGGGTGACATCATCGTGGGCTTCGAAGGCCAAGAGATCTCCTCAGCATCTGACCTCATGATGCAGGTGCGCACGAAGTCCCCTGGGGATACCGTGAGCGTCACCGTGAACCGTGATGGTGAGACGATGGACTTCCAGGTGACGCTTGGATCTGACGAGAAGACGCAGCAAGAGAAGGCCGCGGAGAGGCTCCAGCAGCAACAGAGCAATGGCTCTGGGAATCTGGGCAACCAAGGTGGCTCCGGAACGCTGGACCTGCGGGACCTGTTCGGCAACTAGGCCCACCGCTCAAAAGCCAGGCTACGCAAAGGCCGCTCCTGAATGAGGGGGCGGCCTTTTTGAGATAATATGTACTGACCGCAATGAAGGCGCCTTGGAAAGGACTTGCTGGCATGGCTTGTGGCTACGAATACGATCGCGTGCTCTTGAAGCTCTCCGGTGAGGCCTTGGCTGGGGATCTGGGCTACGGGATAGACCCAAAGGTAGTGGATGACCTGGCAGAGCAGATAGCTGAGATCGTCTCTGATGGCGTGCAGCTGGCTGTGGTGGTTGGAGGCGGGAACATCTTTCGCGGGCTGTCTGGGTCTGCTGAGGGCATGGATCGCGCTCAGGCAGACTATATAGGGATGCTTGCAACCGTCATGAATGCCCTTGCATTGCAGGACGCGTTCGAAAGGCATGGGGTGTTCTCCCGCGTGCAGAGCGCCATCAACATGCAAGAGGTATCTGAGCCCTACATCCGCCGCCGCGCGCTTCGCCATCTTGAGAAGGGGCGCGTGGTCATCCTGGCGGCTGGTACGGGCAATCCGTATTTCACGACTGATACCACGGCGGCTCTTCGCGCGTGTGAGCTTGACGTTGATTGCCTTATGAAGGCCACCAAGGTGGATGGCGTGTATGACTCCGATCCCAAGACCAATCCAGAAGCAGAGCGGTTCGACAAGATCACTTACATGGATGTGCTGAGCCGGGGGCTCAATGTCATGGATGCCACTGCAACCTCGCTTTGCATGGACAATGACATCCCCATGATCGTGTTCGACCTCACCCAGCGCGGGAACATACAGAAGGCGCTCAAGGGGGAGGATATAGGCACTGTCGTCTACTCCGAGGGTTCACAGGAGTGACATCTGGCCGCAGGCGCGGCTCATTAGCAAGGGAATCTACCGATCGGGAAGGATGCGCAAGCCATGGCTGACGTTGATGAGATCTTGATGATGTGCGAAGAGAGGATGGACAAGTCCGTTGCTGCTCTTCATGAGAACTTCGCTAGCGTTCGCACTGGGCGGGCGAATGCCATGGTGCTAGACCGAGTGGTGGTTGACTACTACGGCATTCCAACACCTGTCAATCAGATGGCTGGCATCAAGAGCCCGGACGCTCATCTGCTGGTGATAGAGCCTTGGGACAAGTCAAGCCTGAAGGATATCGAACGCGCCATACTGGAATCTGACCTTGGCGTCACGCCGAACAATGACGGCGCTGTGATCCGCCTTCCGTTCCCCCAGCTCACGGAGGAGAGGCGCAAGGAGCTTGCGAAGGTGTGCAGCAAGTACGCTGAGGAATGCAGGGTTGCCATCAGGAATGCGCGTCGTGATGCAAACACCGATGTTGAGAAGGCTCAGAAGTCAGATGGCCTCCCTGAGGACGATGCCAAGAGGGCAGAGGCTGATATCCAGAAGATGACGGATGCGCATATCGCTTCTGTGGATGATGCTCTCAAGAAGAAGGAAGCGGACATCATGGAGGTGTAGGCAAAGCCTCAACCATTGATGATAGAAGCTTGAACAAGACCTTAGACAGAATATTCCCCGATCCACCAACAGGCCTTGATCTTGACGCCTTGGATGCGTCGCGCATCCCTGAGCACATCGCCGTCATCATGGACGGCAATGGCAGGTGGGCGAAGAAGCGCATGCAGAACAGGCTTCGGGGGCACAAGGCTGGGATAGAGGCAGTGCGTGAGACCATTCGCGCAGCTTCTGACCTTGGTGTCAGATACCTCACCATCTACTCTTTCTCCACGGAGAACTGGAAGAGGCCAGAAGATGAGGTGGATGGCCTCATGGAGCTCTTCGCCAAGACCATGCTGGCTGAGGTGGATGGCCTTGACGCTGAGGGTGTGCGCGTCATGACCATAGGGGATACGAGCCGCCTCCCGCTGGAGACGCAGGATGCATTTCGCAAGGCGTGGGATCAGACCAAGGGAAACGATGGTATGACGCTCGTCGTTGCTGTGAACTATGGCAGCCGAGATGAGATAGTGCGTGCGGCCAGATCGTTGGCTGAGCGTGCTGCAGATCCAGATGACCCATTGGATGCAGCGGGCATCTCGGAGGCTGATCTGGCCGATGCGCTGTACACCAAGGACATCCCAGACCCAGAGCTCCTCATAAGGACCTCTGGTGAGATCAGGCTCTCCAATTTCTTGCTGTGGCAGGCTGCCTACTCTGAGTTCGTGAGCACGGATGTCCTCTGGCCTGATTTTGACAGGTATGAGCTCTTGCGTTGCATCTTGGATTACCAATCTAGGGACAGGAGATTCGGAGGGGTTGAATAGATGGCCTCTTTGGATCCAACCAGCAATGAGACGCTCTCTGAGACTGAGGTGATGCATCTTGCAGACCTTGGGTCTGAGGGGCTCACGGATAAGCAGATGGCGGCAAGGCGCCGCTTGCATCAGCACACAGAGCTTTTGATAAAGCAGGAGAGGGCGCGCAGGAAGGCGGAAGGCAGGGCCGAGAAGAGCCAGGCTGAGACGCTCTCTGAGGAAGCCTCCATGCAACCTACGCTGGTGTTCGGCCCAGAGGATGCACCAGATGGCCCTCCTTGGAGATACGATCCCACACCATATCAAGCTGCGAAGCATGCTGAGAAGAAGGAGCGCCGTGCCATAGCGCGCAGCAAGCTGAAGGACAAGGCGGTGAAGACTGCGCCTGAGCGGCTGAAGAATCCCTCCAACCTGCAGGTGAGGTTCAGGACCGGTCTTGTCTACACGCTGGTCACCATCGCGTGCATCTTGGCAGGGGATATCCCTACCATGGCCTATCTCATGGTGGTGGCTGGCATCTGCGCAGGAGAGTTCTTCTACATGCTGCGCTCAGATGCGAAGCTGCCGAACGAGGCCTTGGGGATAACGGGTGCCGTCCTGTTCGTGCCCGCGGTGTACTTCTTCGGCTTAGCTGGCGTGGTGGTGGTCACCATAGCCCTATTGCTGGCGCTTCTGGTATGGTACGTCTTCTGGCTGAAGGCACGCGTGCATGATGTGGGCGTCAGCTTCTTCGGCGCAGCATACACGGGCCTTTTGCTCTGTGGCCTCATGGTGATACGCGAAGCGGTGGGAGATCCTTGGGGCGGTATCGTGCTCCTCGTGATCTTCGTCAGCGTCTGGGCATCAGATGCATTCGCGTATCTCATCGGCAGCAGGTTCGGCAAGCACAAGATGGCACCGCGCACCAGCCCGAAGAAGAGCTGGGAGGGGTTCGCGGCCGGTCTTGCTGGCTCATGCGCCTTCTGGGCGATCTTGATCTTCGTGCCAGGGGTGCAGCTTGAGCTTTGGCAGGCGATCCTCTTCGGAGCAGTCTGCGGTCTCATGGAGGTCCTGGGCGACCTTGCAGAGAGCCGCATCAAGCGGAATTCCGGCTTCAAGGATTCTGGCACCATGATGCCGGGCCATGGCGGCCTTCTGGATAGGTGCGATTCGCTATTCCTCGCATCCATAACCTCATGCGCCCTCTTGCTCATGGGCGGTTGCATCCCTTACGTCATCTGAGGAGGCTTCTGCATGCGAAATATCGTCATCTTGGGCTCCACCGGATCCATAGGACGGCAGACCCTTGATGTGTGCCGTTTGCATCCAGACGAGCTGAACGTAGTGGGCCTCTCGTGCCATTCGAATGTGGCGCTCATGGATGAGCAGGCGGATGGATTCGGCGTTTCGAAGAAGGCTGTGGGTGCCGATGAGGCGCTTGCGCTGATAGATGATGATGTTGATGTAGTGGTGAACGCCCTCGTTGGGGCTGCGGGGCTGCGGGCTAGCCTCACTGCTCTGGATGCGGGCAAGGTGCTGGCGCTGGCGAACAAGGAGTCCCTTGTAGTGGGCGGTGACCTCATCATGCCGAAGGCTACAGAGCCGGGGCGCTTGATGCCGATAGACTCAGAGCATGGCGCCATCTATCAATGCTTGGTGGGAGAGGATGCCAAGGAGGTCAAGAAGCTCTGGGTCACGGCTTCTGGGGGTCCCTTCAGGGGCAAGACCAAAGAGGAGCTTGCGAACGTGAAGGCCTCTGATGCCCTGGCGCATCCAACATGGAACATGGGTCGCAAGATAACCATCGACTCTTCAACGCTCATGAACAAGGGACTTGAGGTGATAGAGGCTCATCATCTCTTCAACATGCCCTATGAGGACATAGAGGTGCTCGTCCAACCTCAAAGCGCCATACACTCCATGGTGGAGTTCGTGGATGGCTCTGTGAAGGCTCACTTGGGTGCTACGGATATGCGCATCCCCATCCAGTATGCGCTCTCTTGGCCAGAGAGATGGCCTTCTCCTGCAGCTGAGGTTGACTTCAGAGAGCTTGGATCGCTGGATCTTGGCAGCCCTGATGCCTCCACGTTCAGATGCCTTGACCTTGCATATGAGGCTGGGCGACAAGGGGGCACGCTGCCGTGTGCCATGAATGCAGCCAATGAGGTGGCAGTTGCAGCATTCCTTGAGGATGAGTGCGGGTTCCTTGATATAGCTGACTGCGTTGAGCATGTGATGGACGCTCATGATGTCCAGCCGGTTGAGTCATTGGAGCAACTGGAGGAAGTGGATCGGCGTTCTAGGGAAGCTGCTGGAAGGTTCTTGTCCAGCAAGCGCTGATCCACTTCCATTGCGTTGCATTCAGGTCAGGTGACTTCGTCTTCAGTGTCCATCTCAGCATCTGGCTCAAGCACATCAGAGCCTTCCAGCTCTTGATCCATCTCATCTGGAGCTTCTGCATCGTCTGATGCATCTGTCACGCATGGGCTCTCATCAGGTTCGATGGGCTCTTCTTCTTCGAGAGCCTCATCATCTAGAGCTGGCTCCATCTCTGGCAAGGACTCCTCTTCGTCTACCTGGAGCGCATCGAAGGGTGACAGCACGCCATCAGCACCTGTTCTGAACTGCTCATGGTCCACTACCTTTGAGACATCCCAGCTCCTGCAATCAAGAGAGAGCTTCGAGCATCCTTGGAACGTTGCCTGCATGTTCGAAGCGCTAGATGTGGCCCAGCTCTCTGCTCCAAGGATGGATGCTAGAGAAGAGCATCCATAGAAGCTGCGCTGCAGGGAATAGCATGCAGATGCGTCCCACCCTGTTGCGTCTATCTCGGTCAGAGAATGGCATCCATCGAATGTCATGAACAACGCATCCGGCCTGATGGCGGATACGAAGTCATTGGGCAAGAACAGGGCGGCAAGCGCTGAGCACTCGCGGAACATCGATGCTGATGATGTCACGCATCTCATGTCCCATCCAGAGATATCCAATCCTGGAAGGGAGGCACAGCCCTGGAACATGCTATAGGTGGATCTGACATTCGAGAGATCCATGCGGGATACGGAGCTAGCATCCGTCAAGGATGCGCAGCAATAGAGCATCATCGTCGCATCTGTCAGACAGGATGTGAAGCCAGACCCAATGGATGCAGGAAGGCGCATCAAAGAGGAGCAGTTGGCGAACGCGCCCTCTGCGCTCTTCACCCGAGATACATCAAGTCCTAGAGCAAGGTCATCCATCTCCTTGAGCCCTGTTGCTCCTTCGAACCATCTGGGGATGGCGAATGGGGCTATGGGGTCTGCTTTCGCGCCGGTGTCTGCGCGCGCATCCAACACGCTATCCAGCTCTCCGCCCCAAGGGCATTGCATGAGGTTGTCAGATCCCAGCTCCTTGAAATCGAAGCTCACCCAGAAGCCGGGCCGATTCGCTTCCTCAAGGCCCCTCCATGACGCCTTCAGCAAGCATCCCATATAGAGAGGGGGAACCTCTACGCCGCGACCGAATACGAGCATGTCTCCAACCGTCCCCGCATACAAGGCGGCATATGACCTATCTAGCTTCTCGTGCTGCAATACCAATGCATCGCCTTGGCATTCGTGGTTCGTGTGAACGCGCATCTCAGCGGACGCCCTATCCAAGGGCTCTCCAACGCCTGCTTCATACCAATGCCCGTCATCGAACGCGCATCCGGTATCAGTGCTGCTATTGAGTCCGCTGATGCTCTGAATGCTGGACGATATGCGCACATACCCTAGCTTCTGGCTACCCAAGGAAAGGCTGCATCCTGATGTCCAGTTGCCTACATCAAGGCTCTTCAATGAGGCGCATCCTTCGAAGATCTGGCTGATCCCTGATGCGCTGGTGGCGATGTTCCAGTCAGGCACTGTGATGCTCTCGATGGCGCATCCTGAGAGCATCCCTGTCACATCTCTTGCCTTGGACATATCCAGCATCTCCAAGCCTTCGATGGATGTGAGCTGGTGCGCGTCTTTGAACCAATCCCTTGTGGATGTAGGTGCTATGGGGCAGAGGATCTTCGCATCTGCGATGACGCCATGAGCGCGCCATTGCTCTGCAGCGGAAGCCGCATTGACGCAGAATCCTCTCCATGCTGCCTTCAAGGGGAGCCCATCCTGAGATGGTGGCACCTCCGCACCCTTTCCCATCACGAGGAAGCTGCTCCCATTCCCTTTGTCATAGATGGCTACATAGGGCTCTTCTGGCCCGGCGGCGGCTGCTGCCACATGGAAGCTCAAGCGCTCCATCTCGTTCGGATAGCTGTATGAGCCATTGATCCGCTCAGTTGCATCCTGTGTGCTCAGAGCATCTTGCGTAAGATCGCAGACCCAATAGGGCAGATGCCTGATGATGCCATCTGTCTGATCAGCTCTAGGTTCCGGAATGGTACCGGCATAGAATTGCCATGTGCCTGCAGTGAAGCTCTCAGATATGGAAGTGCTGCCGCCGAACATGGATCCATCTGAGAGGTATATCGGGATGCTCGATATATCCAAGCGCACAAGCGAAGGACAGTCATAGAGCATCTCATTGACATTGACGTTGAAGCTGGAACCTTCTGCGAAGCTCATTAGATTCCCAAGGTCTATCACCTTCAAGCTTGCGCATCCCTTGAACATGCCTATCAACCATGCCCAATTGTCTGTGAGGCTATGCATGCCATCCAAACCGCGTATCTCTGTCAATGATGAGCAGTTGGCGAACATCCATGAGAAGTTCGCGCAAGGCATCTCCTTCCAACCAGTCAGATCCAAGTGATGAAGGCTGGAGCATCCCAGGAACATCCCATTCATGCTCGAGATCTGGGATACGTTCCAAAGGTCTAGGCCTGTGACCTCTTCCAATGAAGAGCATCCGCTGAAGGTCTCATCCGTGCTGCGAAGAGACGCTGGGATGCTCTCATTTGATGAGGGGGTGATCCCGGATGCATCAGCATGTTGCAAGCTCGATGCTCCTTTGAACCATCCTTTGACGGTCTGGCAGCGTATCGGGCTTGCCTGCGCGCTCTCATCGCTCACGACGCTGATGATGTATGGCATGTAGCCAACCCAAGGTACGGAAGCATTCAAGAATCCTTCCGTACCGTCCTCCATGCCTCGCCATGATGCGATGCATGCATCACCCTCATGGCTCATCGGAACCTCATCGGATCTGCCGAACACGAGCTTCAGATCAAGGCTGTCAGGTGGGCCATATAGAGCAGCGTAGGGCTTTTGAGAGGCAACCTCTATGGTGAAGCTGCTAGATGCTTCCGCCTCATCTACCATCCAAGCGAAAGCCTGACCGCATGCAAGCGCAGCTAAGGATGACGTGAGCAGAAGCACGCTCACGAACCTGCCTAGAGCACATCGGCTCTTCTTGAGATTCGGCTCCGTCTGCATCGCTTGCATGTAGCATCAACCTCCCTCTATGCCCCGACGGTCACCTTTGCCTGCGCTTGCAGGTCATAGGCGCTATTCGCATCGAGGGAGTTCGCGAATCCCTCTGCCTGTATCGCGTAAGCGGTGATGTCTATGGATGTGTCTGTGATCCCCACGTCTTGGGTGAGGTTCGCAAGCGTCACGCTATCGAAGATGCTGCTGGTCTTCCCGCTCGGTGCGATGGGAGATGAGTAGACATACCTGTACGTCTTGAACCCGCCTTCCACCTTTGGCGTTCCCTTGAGCGTCCAGCCATCATTCACGGCGTAGGTGAAGAGCTCCTGATCCTTCACGCTTGACACGGTGCCATCTGAGAGCACGTCTCCTGTGAAGAGGGGGATCTTCACGTCAGCTGCTATGTAGGCATCCATGCTACCCGTATTGGTGATGATCGGGTCCTTCGCCACGGTCTGCGCGGGCTTCACGGCCTTCGCCTCATCAGCTGCGAAGCTTGGCTCAGTGAGCTCGATCTTGAGGTCAGTGCTGAGCCTGAACGGGTTGTTGGTGCTGACCGATCCGGTGAGATAAGCCGCTGCTGTTCCAACTCCCAATGCGCAAGCCAGCGCTCCGCATACCGCCGCTGTGCCCGCTCGCTTCATGCCCTTTTTGGATCCTTTGACATTCTCCAATCGTATCCTTCTCCTTCTCTTTCGGTCTTGTCCTTGCAGGTCATTGATGAGACGCATGACAATGCTGCGAATGCCAGCGCGATGACCGCTGATGCGGAGATCAAGGCAAGCTTGTTCTGGCATGCCCAGACGAGCAGGTACCCAACCTTCGGGATGGAAGCGTCCACTCGCCCGAGCACCCTCGCGAATGGCACAGGATCCAAGTCCTCTACCTCATTCGCATCTCCCTTCGTGATGACAGCTCCTCCTTCCATGTCCATGCGGTGCGCCCTGTGGACGCAGACCTCGCCATCTGTCCCATCTATGCTAAAGGCGATGGCATCCCCTTCTTGGATGTCCAGGCCTGTAACACCTGTGTTCGCGAAGGCCAGTGAGCCTTGCTGTATGCTCGGCTCCATCGATCTTGAGGTGACCACGTAGGGTGAGATCCCCACGAGGCTTGGTGCGAATGTGAGAGATGCAAGCGCGAAGCTGGAGATGACCAGCAAGATCAATGCACCTCCCAGGACCTTCTGCGCGATCTTTGCTGCTCTTGCTACTTGCATGCCGCACCTCCTGTTCCATCGCCTTGATCCGAGGCGCATCTTCTCTGCGCGCTCCTTCGCCTCGTGATGAGGGTGGTGATGAGCGCAAGAGCGCACACTGCAAGGGTCAATGCAGCTGCAAGCGGAGCCTCATCCCCCGTCTGGGGAAGAGCTGTCAAGCCCTTAGGGTTCTGCTGCGCTGGCTCCTTAGGTTCAGAGATGCTCACGGTCTGGCTCTCAGACGCTGCATCTTCATGCGTGGCGATGACCTTGCCGTTGCTCACCAAGCGCTCGAACACGACGATGTCCTGCCCAGCCAGCTGGCTTGCATCCACATCGAAGCTCACGAATGCGCTTCCTGAGGTCGTGGAGGGCGAGAACGTCTCAGAGGAGGTGACCTTGTTGCCCTTCGCATCGAGCAGAGGCTCTGCCTGCACGCTTCCGTCTTCCTGATGCACCCTGCGCATCAGCGTTCCGAAGATGGTGTATGTCTCGTTCGGCGTGAGGAATCCGTATGCAACCTCATCCACCAGCTCCATGTTGGGGGCAGGGGATGCCTTTTGGTCTCCGCTGTCCGCAACGTAGGCATTCGTTGCCAGCTCAGGCGTCCTCACCCTGACCGTCTGCGCGTCATTCTCGGGGTCTTCGTGGACGACGATCTCCTTACCATCGCGCACGAGCGTCTCGAACACCACCAGCTCCGAGCCGTCCTCTACGTGCTCAGATGAGACACTGAACGAGACGGTGGTCTTGCCCGTTGGGGTGTCAGGCGTGAAAGTGGTGGTTGACGTGCAGGGCTGTCCATCCTCGTCCAGGACGGCTTCTGCCCTGACGCCCTCATCTGCGCTCACCTTGCGCATGAGCGTGCCTATCAGCGTGTACTCAGCTCCAGGTTCTAGGCCTGTGTAGTTGACGGCGTCATCGAGCACGATGAGCTCATCCGAAATGATGTCCTTGCTGTCCGCTTCGCTTGTTGCATACGTGCTCACCTTTGGCTGTGCTACATCTATGCTCTGCCCGTAGTCATCCAGCTCCTCGTGGATCGCTAGGACCTTGCCGGTCTCGGCGTCCACCAGCTGCTCGAAGCAGACCAATCGCTTGCCCGCTAGGTTCGTTGCATCCGCTTCGAAGAGCATCTCGCAATTGCCTGATGACGCAGCAGCAGTGAAGGCCAGATGCGCCTCAGATGCGATCCCGTCTGGTTGCAGGACCTGTTCGCCAGTCTCTGCGTCCATCAGCTGCCCGAAGACCTCATAGGATCGTCCTGGCTCCAAGTTGCAGTAGTCGACCCTGTCAGATATGCGCACTGAATCCGTGGCATGAGCAAGCTTGGATGAGTCATCGGCATTCTTGGCGAAGGTGGTGATGGCTGGAGGTGGTATGAGCCTGTTCTCTATATCCCCAAGCGGCACCTTCACGCCATCTGAGGTGATGCGGATCCCCTCTATCTGGATCATCTCGAACTTGGCGTTGTTCTCAGCTCTGAGCTCTGTCAGGTCATATGAGTCATAGGGGAGCGCGCCTAGTGCGTCCTGCGCATCCGTCATGGTGCCGTCAGGTGCCAGACCGAACCATGTTCCGCACTCAGGATCTAGCTTCGTTGGATCTATAAGAGCATCTTGCTGCTCAGAGCCGTCTGCATCCTCTGCTTCACTGTGAGAAGCATCTAATGCCCAGTCGTTCCCATTGGTGAGGTATGTGTGGGGATGCCATGATGCGGAGGTGTCCACTATCCCGTTCGCATCGGTGACCACTACGTGCGTCTCGCCTGTGGTCTTTGATCTCAAGCTGAAGGGGATGTTCGCAAGGCGGCTCTGGTCGGCTTGGAGGATCTTCCTGAAGTCAAGGTCTCCGCGCTTCACCTGGTTCTTGGCTGCATCATCGCCTGAGAGCGTGACCATCTGCTCGTCTTCGGTGATGCTGAACGTGCGCACCTCGTCATCTACCAGATAGCCTGTGCCAGCTGCAACCTCCTTGATGGAGTAGGTTCCGAACGGCAGCGCTGAGGCCTCCGTTGACGCGTATCCGCCAGATGAGACGATCTTCGCAACCACCTCTCCTGGTGCGTGCATCACTCCATCAACGCATACCGAATGATCGCTCTCATTGCGCACTTCGAACTGCGCGCCATCTAGGGATGCGCCTCCAAGAGGCTCCTCAAGCAAGCTCTCCGCATCCAGCTTCTGTATGGACACGCCACCGCGCTTCACGTCTTCGGGAACTGTTTGGGTCTGCGTGAACGCGATGCTCTCCGCCGTGCCCTGGGAGGTTAGCCGTATCAGCCTCTCAGTGCTGTCTATCCTGTATCCATCTGGTGCGGACACCTCACGCACTGATATGGTCCCTAGAGGCAAGCATGGCCTGCCCTGGGAGTCTGTGAAGAAGGCATCTCCGCTCACCTTATGAGCCTCATCGAAGAGCACCTTTCCCTCAGCATCCGTGCGCATCTGCCATGTCCTTGATGGCTGCAAGCCTTGGAGCTCGGATGTGCTTGCGTGGTCACCCTTGTAATGGCGCACCTCGAACACGGCTCCTTCTAGGGAGGCGTCACCTTGTGGGGTGCTGTTCGCGTTCACGGAATCATGCTTTTGCAGCAATAGCTCCAGCGGATAGCTCTGAGGGGTGTCAGCTACGCTCAAGGAAGACGTGTTGCCAGACGTTACGGCAACGGCTCGCACCGTTGGGTCATATGCGAAGCCTTTTCCCTGCACAGATGCAGCATTCTCCCTGACGTAGTAGGTGCCGTCCTGAAGGCGGCAAGACTTGCCACGCCCGTCAGATCCAAGCGTCACGGTGGTCACATATGATGTGCAGCTTGCATCTGAGTAGATGTCATAGCGGATGCCCTCCATCTGATAGCTTGGGTTCTCAGATGTCATCTCTATGGCGCCTGATGACTTGATTAGCTCTATGTCTCCTCTTGCCTCTATCTGGAACTTATAGATGCCAACGCCTGGCTGGTTGGCGAATGACGGCCCCACGAAGCCGATCACCACATACGGTCTATCCGCTGTGGTGTTCACATCCAAGATGCGAAGGCCCATGCGCCCGTAGTTGTCGCTATCAACTCCATCGCCAACAGGATTTCGCACATGGCTGCACTGAAGGCCGAATCCAGCTTCTACATATCCCGTATCGCCCGGATTGTTCACGGGCCATCTATCTGAGTGGAAGTACTGATCCTCTAGGTCATAGCTGCCGAAAGCGAAGACATAGTTGAAGTAGTGCCTGGACGCTTGGCTGCCATTCGGATCCACATGGAAGTTGGAGACATCCTTCTCAGAGACGCCGTTCCAGTCAGCACCATTCGAATAGGCAAGATACTCATAGAGGGAATCTGGATCGGTTATCCATGAGTAGCAATACGATCCAGTGTTCACGCAAGAGTGCCAGAAGGTGTCATCTGGATGTGCGTTCGGCCACCAGTAGTTGATGTATGACCCGAATGGGATGTACCTGCCAGGCGTCAGCGTATCCAAGTTCAAGCTGTCGAATACCACTTCTGGCACGTAAGCCAGATCAGACGTTGACGTTGCCTCTGCTGGCTCTGCGAACAGCTCCAGGATGGATGGCGCATCGGTGGTCACATCCACGCGCGCAAGGCTCTGCGGGGATTCAAGGATCTCGAGCTGGCCTGTTGATGAATCCCATGACGCATTCACGCCATCTTCCAGCTCAAGCTCCTCATCAGAGCCATTCAGCTTCACATGGATGTCATCCAATGACAGATGCTTCGCGCTGGCAGCATCAGACACCTGGACCTTCGTCGTCACATCCGTGGCGCTTCCCCGAGCAATGCTCTGACCGGCGCTCTTGACCCTTGGGTCATTGTTGGAGACAGACACATCCGTTTCGCATTCGATGGCCTCTCCAGCGCTCACAGGCGTGAACAGCTGCAGCTGCAATGCGTAAGGAATGTCCTCGCCGTCTTTGGAATACAGGGATTTGGGGACATAGGCAAGGCCAGTTGATGCGTCGAAGGAAGCATCTTCTATCACAACGCCATTGTTGGACAGCTCTGCGAACACGTGGTCTGTTGGTGCGTCCATGGAGCCAGAGGCAGCTGCGTTCACCACTGCAACATAGGATCCACTATCAGGGCCCGGGTCCAAGAGGACCTCTGATGAATCGTACTGCCCATAGACGATGCTCATCCAGTCATCTCTTGCGTAGATACCGTCAAGCGTTGTGTCTGATCCGGCGGCTTGCTCGTCATACAGGGTGTTCTTGATGTAGAGCGTGTGATGCGTCTCAGTGAGGGCATCGGCTTCGAACCCCAGGAAGCCCAAGAATGCATCCACAGGCCCCTTCTCGCTTTGGGGGCATGTCAGATCCTCGTCCACATTCGCCTCTACGTAGTCATCTCTCAGGACATGCGCAGGCGTTGTCGCTTCATGGCTTGCATCCACAGCACCCGGATCTGCATCTGACGCATATGCAAGAGCCGGAGACAGCGCAAGCGCTGTTGCTATCACTCCTTTCGCGAATGCAGATGCCAACCATTTCAAAGGATGTCTCGGCTTTCCCATCCAACCTCCCTTCATCGAAGGCGATATGGGCGCCTTCGTCAGAACCTGATGAAGAGAATCTAGCTGCGCGGTCTGACGCGAAGGTGTCGTGGATCATGCGGGACTCATGTACGCGATCAGCACGGATCTGATGCATCCCTTCGAAGATCCAGCAACGCTTTGTGGTTTTTCTTGCAAAAGAGACGCTCACCCTTCACAAGATCGCAAGCCATCTTGATAATGTTGGCACTGAACGATCGCAGATCCGGAAGGCGGGCAAGCAAGCTTGGACATCCTCTTCATGATCCTCACCGCTGTCGTGGCCATAGGCGCCATAGTCCTCATGCATGAGGGCGGCCATTACTTGGCTTCGCGCGCTTTCGGCGTTCGCGTGACCGAGTTCATGCTGGGGCTTCCAGGTCCTTCCATCGGATTCACGAAAGGCGGCACTAGGTTCGGAGTGACAGCCGTTCCGCTCGGTGGATATGCAAGGGTCTGCGGTATGGATAACGGGGAAGTCTCTCCACATTCGAAGGAAGCGCTCCGCCTCGTATATGAGTGCGGCACCATCGCAGAGGCTGATGTCTCATCAAGGCTCCAGATCTCAGAGGAGGACGCATTTGAGGCGCTAGACCAGCTGGCAGAGTGGGGGAGCATCGTGAGACCGAAGTGGCGTGACCCGAACCAGATATGGAAGACCCCAGCGTATGAGCCAAGCACCAAGCAGGTAAGGGAGGCATCAAGGCTGCACCAACCGCTGCCGGTGAGGCTGCCTCAAGGGAGCCCAAGGCCAGTTGCTGACATAGATGCATTCCATGCGCGTGAGCTTGCTTGCCAGTACAGGTCATTGCCGTTCTGGAAGAGGTCAGTCATCCTGCTTGCGGGGATAGCCGTGAACCTCATCTTCGCCATCTTGGCCTTCGTCGTGGTCTATTCCATCATAGGGATCGACTACGTCATGCCGGATACGGGAGAGGTTCAGCACCTGACGCTTCAACCTCTGCAGGCCATACAGGCAGGCATCGGCGCCATCGTGATGACGTTCCAGGCCATCCTCGGGCTCTTCAACCCTCAGACCGCAGCTGACGTGGTATCCAACTCAACAAGCGTCATAGGCATTGCTGTCATGTCAGCGGACTTCTTCGCGAAGGGCGTGGCGGATGCTCTGTTCTTCATGGCTGTCATATCCATCTCCATCGGCCTCATGAACCTGATCCCATTGCCGCCGCTCGATGGTGGGCGCTTCGCCGTTGAGATAGTGCAGAAGATCTCACGCCGCGATGTCCCAGCCAAGGCGCTAGGCGTCATCTCCATGGCTGGGATGGCGCTCTTCCTCTGCTTCTTCGCATTCATGCTGAACCAAGACATCCAGCGCTTCATCCTCGGCGCTTGATCTTCCTTCAAGCTGCTGGCAGCGCTCACGGCTGCCAGACGCCCTCTCATGACGCTATCATCCCTTTCAGATAGAATGTCCATCTTCCAAGATACGCATATGGAGAGCATTTAGGAGGGCATCGGATGGCACAAGAGGCTCCCAGATCCCGCACGCGCAAGGTGGTCGTTGGTGGGGTGGAGATAGGTGGCGGAGCGCCCGTTGTCGTCCAGTCCATGTTGAGCGCACCAGAGATGGACGCTGGTGCCAACATAGAGCAGGTCATGAGGCTGGCCGAGGCTGGGTGCGAGGTGGCCAGGATGGCCGTCCCAAGAAGAGAGTCTCTGGCCACTTTCTCTAAGGTATGCGATGCAAGCCCAATCCCCATAGTGGCTGACATCCACTTCGACGCCAAATGCGCCATAGAGGCCGCATGGCGCGGAGCAAGCGCTCTGCGCATCAACCCCGGGAACATCGGCGGCCTGGAGGAGACTGACCTGGTCATAGCCGCTGCACGCGGAGCTGACATCCCAATCCGCATCGGCGTGAACGCAGGGTCGCTCCAGTCAGACATAGCCGGCCGCACAGACCTCACGCTGCCTGAGAAGCTTGCAGAGAGCGCTGTTGAGTACGTGACCTATTTCGAGAAGGTGAAGGGCTTCACGAACATCGTGGTGTCTGCGAAGGCGCACGACGTCATGACCACCGTTGAGACCTACCGCATCCTGGCAAAGCGCATACCGAACGTGCCCTTGCACATAGGTGTGACCGAAGCGGGATTGGCGTTGCAGGGGATCGTGAAATCATCCGCAGGCCTTGGCATGCTCTTGGCTGAGGGGATAGGGGACACCATCCGCATCTCGCTCACTGATGACCCGGTGCTGGAGGTGCGTGCAGGATGGGCGCTCCTCGGTGCATTGGATATCCGCAAGCGCTCGCCTGAGATCATAAGCTGTCCCACATGCGGCAGGTGCAAGGTGGATCTCATCTCCATCGCGAAGGAGGTGGAGTCTCGCTTGCAAGATGTGGAGCGCCCATTGAAGGTGGCGGTCATGGGATGCGTCGTCAACGGGCCAGGTGAGGCCAAGGATGCAGATGTGGGCGTTGCCTGCGGAGACGGTCAAGGGGCGGTATTCGTTAATGGTAGAATCGTCCGCAAAGTTGAAGAGGCTCGGATCATCGAAGCCCTCATGGAGGAGATAGAGGGGCTTGAGTCCTAGCTGAACCCATCAGCTCTCAGAAGAAAGAAGAGGAACATGGCAGAGATGCTGCGCATGAAGAACCTTTATGCACCTACGCTCAAGGAGGATCCAGCTGATGCTGACATCGCAAGCCATAAGCTCTTGCTGCGCGCTGGCATGCTCCGCAAGACCGCAAGCGGCGTATACACCTTCTTGCCGTTGGGATATCGCGTCCTCAAGAAGATAGAGAACATCGTTCGCGAGGAGATGGATGCAACTGGCGCATATGAGATCTTGATGCCAGCGCTCCAGCCCTCAGAGCTCTGGCTTGAGAGCGGGCGTTGGGATGACTATGGCCCGGAGCTGATGCGCCTGAATGACAGGCATGATCGCGGCTTCTGCTTAGGGCCTACGCATGAGGAGCTCATCACGGCGCTGGTGCGCGATGAGCTTCGCAGCTACAAGCAGCTTCCTCTCACCCTGTATCAGATACAGGTGAAGTTCCGCGATGAGATCCGCCCTCGCTTCGGGCTCCTTCGCAGCCGTGAGTTCATCATGAAGGATGCATACTCCTTCCATGATGGGCAAGAGTCCCTGCAAGAGACGTATGACCAGATGAGCGATGCCTATGCGCGCATCTGTGAGAGGTGCGCTCTGGATTGGCGCGCCGTTGAGGCTGATTCTGGGCAGATCGGCGGCAAGGTGACCACTGAGTTCATGGCGCTGGCTGATTCCGGTGAGGCTGAGCTGGTCTACTGTGACTGCGGCTATTCCGCGAACACCGAGGCTGGCGAATGCATCCCACATCCAACCACGTACGAGGAGACAGAGCTCAAGAAGATAGAGACGCCTGATGTCCATACCATCGAAGAGCTAGCTGAGTTCTTGAGCATCCCTGAGTCCTCTACTGTCAAGGCGCTCTCTGGCAAGGATGCTGACGGGAATGTCAGCGTGCTCTTCATCCCCGGGGACCATGAGCTCAATGAGATCAAGGCCTGCCGTGTCATGGAGGGATTCCAGCTGCTGACAGATGAAGAGATGACCTCCCTCGGCCTGCATAAGGGCTCCATGGGCCCGGTGAACCTGCCTGATGGCATGCGCATCATCGCTGACTCCTCCCTCAAGGGCATCCCGCAGTGGGTGGTTGGAGCGAATGAAGACGGATTCCACTTCGTTGGCGCTGCTCCTGGGCGTGACTTCCAGGTAGACGCATGGGCTGACCTCTGTGTGGTCAAGCCGCAGGATGCATGCCCTGAGTGCGGTTGCTCTCTCAAGGGGGCGCGCGGCATCGAAGTGAGCCAGGTGTTCCAGCTTGGCACCAAGTACTCTGAGAGCATGGGCGCAACCTTCCTTGACAAGGATGGCAAGGAGCGTCCGTTCTACATGGGCTGCTATGGCGTGGGGGTCTCCCGCACGCTTGCAGCCATCGTAGAGCAGCACAACGATGAGAACGGCATCAAGTGGCCGCTTGCAGTGGCACCCGCGCATGTATGCGTGATCCCGCTGCAGGTTGGCGATGACCTCGTGCAACCGAAGGCAGAGGAGATAGCAGATGCTTGCGCTCAGCTCGGGTTCGAAGTGGCTATCGATGATCGCGATGAGCGTGCGGGCGTCAAGTTCGCAGATGCTGACCTCATCGGGTGGCCGCTGCAGATCATCGTTGGCAAGCGTGGGCTGGCTGAGGGCAAGGTTGAGGTCAAGCGTCGCCTGACAGGGGAACGCAGCGAATTCATGATAGATGCGCTGCCGGAGCTTCTGGCCTTCGCAAACCGCAAGATGCGCAACATGAACAAGGGTGGCGTCACCATCTTCTCCGGCATGTTCAGCTAGCAGATCCCTTCTGCATCTCTGCTGCACCAAAAATGCTGCATGGGCGAAGAACACGCCCATGCACTTTTATTACGGCCTTTAACATGGCTGCTCATTCCATTCGCATCCATGTAGCGGCCTTGGTAGCCTACCGGCCATCTGTCTAACCTGTAGCACTGACTCCCTTGCAGCCCAAAAGTGCTGCACAGGCAAAGTGCATGCCTGTGCACTTTTATAACGGCCTTTAACAGATGCATTCGCTTGTCGCTCATGCATCTGTAGCGGCCTTGGTGGCCTCCCGGCCACCTATTCAACCTGTCTCCTGCGGTGGGTGGCTGCATTGCAAGCATAGTGCCTCCCCCCATGTGTGGGCGCTTGCATTGCAAGCGCAGCATTGCGCGAGCAATGCGTAACGCAGGCACCAGCCTGCGAACACCCGGATGCCAGTAATAGGTCAGGCAACCTTGCCTGGCGCAAGACACCAATCCGGACAATCCCGGCTCCAACCCTCTTCCTGCTCACATGCGATGGCCGGCACCCTCGCTAGGCCTCAGGCTGGCGGTCGAATGTGGTTGGATA
>CAJUPL010000008.1 GCA_910588435.1 uncultured Eggerthellaceae bacterium
GCGGGCACAGCGTGCCCGCGACACCGGACCGAGCGGAGCGAGGCCGAAGGATGGGAAAGGTTTGGCAGGTGACGGTCTGTAGGTTCAGCCTTGAGCCGCCGAGTTTTCGGAGGGGTCCCGTTAGGGGTCCCGACGAAAACGGCGATGCCTCCCCTACTCACTTGTGGCGAAGCGTGCGATGGCTGGTACCCGAGCGTTTCCGAAGGCAAGGGCGAATGTGGTATATCCAACCACATTCGACCGCCAGCCTGAGGCCTAGCGAGGGTGCCGACCATCGCAGGCGAGCAGGGTGAGGGTTGGAGCCGGGATTGTCCGGATTGGCGGTCTGCGCCAGGCTAGGTTGCCTGAGCTGATGCTGGGATCCGGGTGTTCGCAGGCTATCGCCTGCGTTACGTTGCACTAGCGTGCAACTGCGCTTCCAATGGAAGCGCCCACATGGTGGGGGGATGCTCACAGGATATGGCTTCCCTCAGATAAGGCGCACGTTAGTGCGCCAAGGCCGCTACTTTGTTTGTGCTTGCACAAACAAAGTTATAGGCCGCTTTAAAAGTGCATGGGCGTGTCCTTCGCCCATGCAGCACCTTTAGGGCAGCAAGGAAACCAGAGTTGCAGGTTGATAGGTGGCCGGTAGGCCACCAAGGCCGCTACATGGGTGCGAATGGAATGAGCAGCCATGTTAAAGGCCGCAATGAAAAGAGCGGGCACAACGTGCCCGCGACACCGGATTGTGGCAGCAAGGATGCAGGAGCATCAGACCGTTATGAATGAAGCGGCCCGCAGAATTGCGGGCCGTAAGCACTTTTGGGGCAGCAGGGTTATCGGTGCTACAGATTGACGCAGTGGTTCTTCGTGCCGTCTGAGAGGTAGTCCATGACCTCGTTCACGGCCATGACCGCGCAGTTGTCCTCAGCCTCGGCGGTGGATGCACCCAGGTGCGGGATCACGATGGTGCGCTCCATCTTGACCACGGCCGGGTTCGCGAAATCCGTCACGTAGCGGGACACCTTGCCGCTCTCAAGCGCATTCGCCATATCCTCATCGTTCACCAGCGAGTCACGCGAGAAGTTCAGGAAGACCACGCCGTCCTTCATCTTGGAAATGGCGGCAGCGTCTATCATGCCCTTGGTGTCAGCCGTTGCGGGCACGTGGATGGTGATGTAGTCAGATGCGGCGTAGAGATCATCCAGGTTGTCAACGAATCGCAGGTCAGAAGATATGCCTGCGGCCTTCGCAGCGTCCATATAAGGATCATAGCCAACAACGCTCATTCCAAGCGTCTCGGCCGCCTGAACCACAAGGCGCCCGATGGCTCCAAGCCCGATCACGCCCAGCGTCTTGCCTGAGATCTCACCACCAGCGAACGCCTTCTTCGCCTTCTCGGCAGACTTGCCAACGTTCTCATCATCAGCGTTCTCAGAGACCCACTGGATGCCGCCGATGATGTCACGCGATGCCAGCAGCATGCCTGCGAGCACAAGCTCCTTCACAGCGTTCGCATTGGCGCCGGGCGTGTTGAAGACGGCAACCCCGGCCTCAGCCATTGCGTCTAGCGGGATGTTGTTCACGCCAGCGCCCGCGCGCGCCACTGCCTTCAGGTTCTCAGGAATGGCCATGTCGTGCATGTTCGCAGAGCGGACCAAGATGACATCCGCTTCCTCCACGTTGTCAGTCAGCTCATATTCATCCGTCAGGAGGTCAAGGCCCTTGGATGAGATGTTGTTCAGGCAATGCACTTTGTACATGGGGATTCCTTTCAGATAGATGTTCGGGAAGTGAGTTTATCACTGACGGGCTACAGCGGATTGTTCGCGCCCACCACGGCGAAGATAGCTAGGGTAATGGCTACCACCACAGCGCCCAAGCAGACCCCAAGGACCACTGTCTTCCACTTAGGCTTCCGTGCTGGCGGCTCAGCCTCCCCCGCTGGCTCCTTGCCGTCCACTAAAGGTTCAACGCCCACGCCTCGCCTGCCTATCCGCGGCGTACCGGCGCCCTTCAGCAGGTTAGCGTGCTTGCTCTCATTGGTCTGGCTGTCTAGGACCTCGTTCGCCATATCCTGCCCCCTCTCAGCTTGCCGTTAGTTGGAGATATCCTGCGTTGGCTCCTCCGGCGGAATGCGCAAGATGGTCTGCAGGAAGTCCTTGTCACGCGCCATCACCTCACGAAGGCTGTACTGCGCCTGGTTGTCATAGCTGCCCTTGTCCGCGGGCACGCCGTATGACGGCATCCCCAGCCCGTTGGCGATGGCAAGCGCCCGATAGAGATGGTACGCCTGCGTGACCACGAACGCGCTGTCCGCGCCGTAGACGAAGTGCGCCCTGTACATGGACGCGTACGTGTCGTACCCGGCGTGGTCCACATAGATGGCATCCGGCGGCACGCCAAGCTCCTGGCAGTACGCCTTCATGGCGTCAGATTCGTTGTAGTGACTGGAACGGTTGTCCCCGCTCACGATGATGGACTCAGCCACACCCGCCAGATACAGGTCAGCTGCTACCTCAAGGCGGTCAGCAAGTATGTCAGAGGGCGTGCCATCCGGCTTTACGGACGCACCCAGCACCACGATGGTATCCGCATGCAGCCCTTCTTCCTGCACCTGCGCGATGGTATGCACATCCCCGCGCGTGCTGAACACAGTGTAGGCGCTCACGGCCGCGGAGAACGCAACGAACGCGCCCACCAGGACCAGTATGAGGATGATCAGCCGCCCAAGGAGGCTGCGCCGCTTGCCACGGGCCAATTACTTGACCACCATGTTCACAAGCCGCTTGGGCACCACTATCTCCTTCACCACTTGCTTGCCCTCAAGGGAACGGGATACGGCCTCGCGCGCGGCGCGGATGATGTCCTCCTCCGGCGCCTCAGCTGCCACCGTGATCTTGGCCTTCACCTTGCCGTTGATCTGCACGGCCAGCTCAACCTCATCGGCCGCCGCAAGGGAGGCGTCGAACTCAGGCCAGCTTGCATCATGCACTGAGCCCTGATTGCCCAGGGCGTCTGCCCAGAGCTCATCGGCCATGTGCGGCGCGATGGGAGCGATCAGCTTGACCAGCGTCTCTGCAACATCTTGACAGAGTGGGCCACCCGTCTTGCAATTCATGCGATGCTCCGCCGGGCGCACGCGAAGGAACGTGGCGGTTGCGTTCGCAAGCTCCATGATGGCGGCAAGCGCGGTGTTGAAGCTGTTTCGATTGAAATCCTCAGACACCTTCCCCACCACGCGGTGGCGTTCGCGCTTCATCTGCATAGCCAGCTTGTGCGCGTTCGAATCATCCACGGACGGATCGTAGTAAGTGTCATCCCCTGCTTTGCCCACCAGGTCATGGACGATGCGCCAGACGCGATTCAAGAACTTGAGCATGCTTGGGACAACGTCATCGTTCCAGAGCTTCTCCTTGTCCGGTGGCCCCATGAACAGCATGGCCGCGCGCACGGCATCCGCGCCGTATGACTGGATCATCTCTTCGGGGCTCACCACATTGCCCTTGGATTTGCTCATTACATCCCCGTGTGAGTCAAGCACCATGCCCTGGCAGAGCAGGTTCGCGAATGGTTCGTCAAAGGAGAGCATGCCTGCGTCACGCAGCACCTTCGTGAAGAAGCGGCTGTAGAGCAGATGCAGGATTGCGTGCTCGATGCCGCCGATGTACTGATCCACCGGCATCCACGCGTTCGCGCGCTCAGGCGTGAAGGGCGCATGCACGTCATGCGGGTCCGTATAGCGGATGTAGTACCAGCTTGAGCACGTGAACGTGTCCATGGTGTCCGTCTCGCGCTTGGCGGGACCGCCGCATTTCGGACACGTGGTGTTCACGAAGCCGGCATGGTTCGCCAGCGTCTCCCCAGCTGCAAGGTCTATGTCCTCAGGAAGCAAGACCGGCAGGTCCTCTTCCGGCACTGGCACCACGCCACAGTCTGGGCAGTGGATGGCCGGGATGGGGTTTCCCCAATAGCGCTGACGGCTGATGAGCCAGTCACGCAGGCGATATTCAGTGGTGCGCTTGCCCTTGCCAGCCTCTTCCAGCATCTTGACTATGGCGGCCTCACCCTCAGAATGCTTGCCGCCCTTCATGCCCGTGAACTGGCCGGATTGCACCAGGATGCCCTCTGCGCCGTAGGCCTCAGACCAGTCAACGCTTGTCACCTTGCGCCCCTGCTCCGCCTTCAAGCTTTCGAACATAGGGTCATCTTCCGGCAAGATGATGGGGATGATGGGAAGGTCATACTTGCGCGCGAAATCGAAGTCACGCTGGTCCCCGCAGGGCACCGCCATGACAGCGCCCGTGCCGTAGTCAGCCACCACGTAATCAGCCACCCAAACAGGCACCTGCTCCCCGTTCACCGGGTTGACCACGTACCTGCCCGTGAAGATGCCGTGCTTCTCACGGTCACCTTGTGCGCGCTCAACAGCTGACACCTTGCGAGCATCTTCCGCGAACTTGAGCACCTCGGCAGCGTTCTCCGTGCCTGCCACCAGTTCATCCAGCTTGTCGTACTCAGGGCCAACCACGAAGAACGAGCATCCGAAGAGCGTGTCTGCGCGCGTTGTGAAGACGGTGATGGTCTCCGCAGACGCGTCCGCAGTGCCGTCAAGCGGAACGAGCGCGAAATCCACGTTCGCACCCTCTGACTTGCCGATCCAGTTCGCCTGCTGCTGCTTCACGTTCTCAGGCCAGCCCGCAAGCTGATCCAGGTCTTGCAGCAGCTCCTCTGCGTAGTCAGTGATCTTGTAATACCACTGCGTGAGGTCGCGCTTCTGCACCTCAGTGTCACACCGCCAGCAGCGGCCGTCAATCACCTGCTCGTTCGCAAGCACCGTGCCGCAGCTCTCGCACCAGTTCACGGGGCTGTTGCGGCGCTCAACCAGGCCCATCTCCCAGAACTTGAGGAAGATCCACTGGCCCCAGCGGTAATAATCCGGGTTGCAGGCCACCACCGTGCGGTCCCAGTCATACGAGAAGCCCATGCGCTTGAAGCTTGCGCGCTGCGTGTCTATGTTGTCATACGTCCACTTCGCCGGATGCGAATGATGCTTGATGGCTGCGTTCTCGGCCGGAAGACCGAACGCGTCCCAGCCCATGGGATGCAGCACGTTGAAGCCGTTCATGCGCGAATAGCGCGCCACCACGTCTCCGTAGGTGTAGTTGCTCACATGCCCCATATGGATGTCCCCCGACGGGTACGGGAACATCTCCAGCACGTACTTGCGCGGCTTGTCCGAGGCCTCGTCCACCGTATAGAGGCCGTCCTCTTCCCACTTCAGCTGCAGGCGCGGCTCTATCTCATGTGGGTTGTACTCTTTCATGTGACATCCTTTGAAGATCTGCTCGTAGCGAATGAAGTGCAATGGCATATTATAGCCACCGAAGCAAGCCTCTCATGCATGAAACGAGAGGGGCATCTTCCCCTCTCGCAGATAAATACCTACCTCTTGTGCGGATGGCGGCATTGCCACCCACGGCTATAGCCCCATAACTCAGCCTGCTGTCAGGGAGTCCACCATCTTGTAGTTGTGCTCACCCACCATGACCCCAGAGACGATGTATCTGTTCTCTGAGACAGAAGGCCTGGTGCAAGTGGACAACTGCACCACATACGCCTGCCCTGCCGTTAGCTTCTCTATCTCGGACTTGTTCGCATCCGCATCCTCTGGATTCACCACAAGGTCCAGGTATCGCTGCAGCACAGCACTGTCTGAGAAGTCATGCGTGTTCAGTATGTGGCTGTTGTCGTACTCATACGCAGAGACCACCCTGTATGTGAACATCTTGGTTGGTGTGTAGATGTAGAAGTAGGGGTGCTCATCGAAGAAGGCCTTATCCTCATAGTTGTGCAAGGTCCCGAACGCAAGGTCTGCTCGCTCATCATCTGGCTGGAACGTGTGCCCATAGACCACCGTCACAGGATCAGTGAAGGTCAGGTTGTTCTGAGACTGGGTATACGTGGCCCCAACTGGATCCCCTTCGCCATCTATGTTGTGGTAGAGATAGTAGTTGTCCGCCACGCCGCTCTGCAGGATGGGGAGGTTCACCTCTGTTCCGGGAACGTAGAGCCACGCATAGATGTCAGAGTTGCGCTCCTGAAGCTCCTGGAAGTTGATAGGGTTCTTCTCAAGCTCCTGGTCAGTAGAAGGCGCTTGGCTGATATCAGAAACGCTCAGGCTCTCTTGGGCCGGCAGGTCAAGAGACGATGGCATGCCAACCGCAACTACGCAAGCTATGCAGACCACCACAGCGGCGATAGCAGCGATGATAGCTGGCTTCTTGCGGCTGGTGCGCGCTGGCTCATGCTCTTGTTCGCGAACGTGGGTCCTGGGCTTTGCATCTTTGGACAAGGTGTCTTCCGAGGTCTTATCCTCTTTCGGCATCATTTCCTCCATGAGTGATATATTTGCGCGCGATGGCGCTGCTTTGGCTTCAAGATGAGAAGAGGAGCGGCTGCAACCGCTCCTCTTCTGGGTCTAGCGTATGTTCGCTGTATGTGTATGTTTCGCTATTACCCGTGTTCGCTTAGGCGAAGATCCCGGTCTTCGGAGAGGTTGCTCCGTTGTCGGTGGCTGCAGCGCCATTGCCTGCTGCCTCGCCTTCGTCAGAACCGTTGTTGCCTGGCTCATCTCCGCCAGGGATGATCGGAATGTTCGGGTTGTCCGGGTTCACGGGCTGATCCGGGATGACAGGGATGTCGGGGTTATCAGGGGTTGGCGGGGTCACGCCAGCCGGAGATACTGCCAGGGTGTAGATGGTGCCAGGAACGATGCCTGGAACGGTGATGTTGCCGTCTGCATCAGAGGTGACGTCACGGTACTTGCCGACGACCTTACCGTCAGCATCGGTCTCATCCCAGAACACGCGGACAGAACGGTTGGCTGCACCAACGTTGGCATTGATGGCCGCGTTCGTGATGTCATCCGCAGGAGCGGTTGAAGACACGGTAACGTTGATGACCTTCTGGAAATCGAGCGGGTTGTTGTGCTGAGCCGCCGTGAATGCAGGGCTTGCGCTGCCAACCGTATCGTTAGCGGAGATGCTCAGATATGCTGCCGTTGGGGCTGAAGTTGTCTGATGCACATCAGCGGATGCAGACGCGGACCAGTTCAGACCGCCATTGCCCATGAGGGTCTTGGTTGCGCCAGTGGTGTAGGCCAGGTCATAGCCATCAGTATCATTGCCGCCATTGTCAACATGGGTGGTTGCAGGAGCTGGCTGCACAGCGATGAGGCTATTCTTCAAGACGAAGGTGACCTCAGCCTCGGCAACCTGACCAAGGCTCAGGGAGTACACACCATTGGTTCCGGTGAGCTTCTCAACCTTGTTCACAGTAGCGCCATTGCCATCCTTGTAGGTGACATAGGCATAGCACTCAACGTTCTCAGCATGCTCGTCGGTTGTGTAGACAACCGTAACGGTTGCGCCAGTGGCAGCCTCAGAGACAGGATTCACCTCGAAGGTGCTAGCTGAGATGTAGTTGTCCTCGCTAGAGATGAGCTCCTTTGCCTCATCCTTGGTGATGCCGCCTGCTACCTGCAGGTCATCGCCACCGTTCTTTGCCTCATCGAAGGCTGCAGAAGGAGTGGTGACCTCCTGGAGGATAGGTGCGTCAGCACCAGCGATGGCCTCATCCAGCGCATCCTGATCCGTGATGGCGCTATCCACAACGTACTCAACTGAGACAGATGCGTCATTGCTGGTCTCAACATTGGCATCGTCTGAAGGCTGCACTGCAAGACCGCTGTCAACGCCTTCGAGCGTAGTGGTCGCCTTATTGGTGGTGTCATCGAACGTGGTCTCCACGTTCGCATTGTCTGCCACCTTCTGGGCCAGCTCCTGTGCATCGGTGACTGGCTCTTGATCACCAGTACCGAAGGCAAGCACTGGCATGGAAAGCGCAAGCGTGAGCGCGCATGCGCCCGCAACTGCCCTCTTTCCGAGACTGCTCTTCTTCATCTCTTTCCTTCCTTTCAGTTCTACTGCAGTAAGACTGCGAACATACGAAGGTCACTTTAATCTCGGAGGGGGGGGGTCAAGTTTTTTTGCATGTTCGTTGGTAGACGGTTGTATATCTTCGGCAAACGGTAGTTATTTGACTTGATGCCTGATATCTGATATGTAGCCAGAATCGTTGCTCCTTCTTGATCTGCCCCCCCTCACTTCCCCAACAGCAAGCCGATCTGAGCAACGGCCCTCTATAATGCCCATATCAGTCAACTCATCCATCGGAGGCTCAATGGACTTCCACAAGGCTGCATTCAAAGCTGCATACGGCACAGAGGCGCAATTGCCCGAAAGCGTGCGCGCGGAGGTCTCGTTCGCAGGGCGCTCCAACGTTGGGAAGTCATCCCTTCTGAACAAGCTCATGTACAGGAAGGGCTTGGCGAAGGTGTCCTCCACGCCCGGCAAGACCGCAACCGTGAACTTCTACGACGTTGACGGCGTGGATCTGGTGGATCTGCCGGGATATGGGTACGCGAAGGTGTCCAAGTCCGAGCTTGACCGCTGGTCGGACATGATCGAGGGATACTTCAATCAGGACAGGCGGTTCGCGCTGGTGGTGAGCCTCATAGACATCCGCCATGACCCAACGGCGCTGGATAAGAACATGGTTCAGTTCCTGCTTGATGCTGAGCTGCCGTTCGCCATAGCGCTGACGAAGGCTGACAAGCTCTCCAAGCAGAAGGGGCTGTCGCAGAAGGCGAAGATCGTGAAGCAGCTGAGCCTCCCGAAGGGCACGCCTGTGATCATGACGTCCTCCGAGAAGAACACCGGCATAGATGACCTGAGGAAGCTGATCTCCCAGAGCGCTTCGTGAGGTGAGATTCGAAGAACGTCATGGACCAAGCCAAGCCATATATGTTCGACAGCCTTCTCTATCCGAATGACCTGAGCGGCAAGGTTCTATATATGTATTTCGATGAATCCGGTGACCTTGATTTTTCAACCACGGGATCAAAGTACTTCATATTGACATGCATGATCACGACTCGACCTTTTCAATGCGCTGATGCATTGCGCGAACTCAAACATTCATTGATCACGGTACTGGACAGGTTCAAGCTTGATGCTCTAAGCAGCATTGTGGCTATAACTGACAGGCTACCAAACGAGGTGAGGAAGAAGAATTACGAGCATCAAATGAGGTTGATGCTATCTAAGAGATTGAAGGCCAGATTCACGATCGCGCATCATAGGTCATGTTCGGATATGAATCTTCAGATAGCAGATTATCTGAGCTGGGCGATACAGCGAAAGATGGAGCATGATGATGCGCATTGGCTCAGAAGGATAGAACGCACAATGCTCTCAAGCATTGAATACCATGAGGTCAGCATATGAAAAAGGCCGCCATGAACTGACGGCCTGACCTTCCCGGCTATCCCATTCAAGGGAAGATTCCACCTGGGCCCCTTTTCACCGGGCTGGCACCTTTGTGCAGACATTATATCAAGCACGAGCGCGAAGATGAGCTGCGAAACCATACCGATCTTGAAATAGCGTAGACTCTTCGTAACACCATCCGTCTTGTGAGCAGTGACCACATCCACGACTGTCCTTCCTTCTGCGGATGCATGCATTGCTTTCTGCAGCTGCCTGCAAGCCCGGAAGGCTCCCCCCCCCCTTTTTTTTTAGGAGTGGGCGTTCGCATTGCGAACGCAGCTGTGCGCTAGCACAGCGAAATGAGGGCGAAAGCCCGAAGCGCCCGGATTGGTGGTCTGCGTCAGGCAAGGTTGCCTGACCAGTTGCCTTGTTGCGGGTGTTCGCGGACTGGCGTCCGCGTTACGCATTGCTGACGCAATGCTGCGGCTGCAATGCAGCCGCCCACAGGTAATGGGTTGTAGCTATATTGCGCACGCCAGCATTCAGGGTTGCTACGTAGGGCAAGACACCGCACCTGTGCCTTGCCGCACATTGGCGGTGGGGATCGCACATGAGCAAGGAGCATATCTCACCTGGACAGGTGCGCGTGAGCGCGCCAAGGCCGCTACTCATGAGCATGCTTGCACGATCATGAGTTAAAGGCCGTAGTAAAAGTGCACAGGCATGCACTTTGCCTGTGCAGCAATTTTGGGGGCAGCAAGGAGGTCAGTGTTGCAGTTTGGATAGGTGGCCGGAAGGCCACCAAGGCCGCTACAGATGCATGAGCGACAAGCGAATGCAGCTGTTAAAGGCCGCGGTGAATGAAGCGGGATAGGTGCACAGTGTGCACCTATCCCGTAAGCCGGACCGAGCGGAGCGAGGCCGAAGGATCGAGCAGGTTAGACGGAAAAGATTCAGGTTCAGCCTTGAGCCGCCGAGTTTTCGGAGGGGTCCCGAAAGGGGTCCCGACGAAAACGGCGATGCCCCCTACTCGCTGGTGGCGAAGCATGCGATGGCTGGTGCCCGAGCGTTTCTGAGGACCAAGGGAAATATGGTAGAAGCGAAGCACCATATTTCCCTGCCAGTCCGAAGCCTAGCGAGGGTGCCAGCCATCGCGGGCGAGCGGGGTGAGGGATGGAGCCGGATGTGACCGGATTGGTGTCTTGCGCCAGGCCACTTTGTCTTACTCACATCACCTATCCGGGTGTTCGCAGGCTATCGCCTGCGTTACGCATTGCTGGTGCAATGCTGCGGCTGCAATGCAGCCGCCTACCGCAAGGGGTTTCCGGTTGAACAGGTGGCCGGGAGGCCACCAAGGCCGCTACATGGTTGTAAATGAAATGAACAACCATGTTAAAGGCCATTATGAAAGTGCATGGGCGTGCTCTTCGCCCATGCAACATTTTTCACAAGCCCTTATACGTACTTCACGCTGGAGTTGTTGACCAGCCAGGAGAGCGCGGCTTCGCGGCGAGCGAACACCTGTGCCTCGTCTTCCTTGCCCTGATCCACCAGCTGCTCGTAGATCTTCTGCTTCTGCTCATCATCGTTGCCCGGCATCTGAGCTATCACCTGGGCCTCATCAAGCTGGATGTCCAAGTGATCTGCCAGAGCATCTATAGCGCACATGATGGCAAGCGCATCATCCGGCATCCCCGGCATGCGATCAGCCTCATCCGGCGTCTCCACCAGCCTCTTTGCCAGATGCCCTAGCACGATGTCAGGGAAGTTCGCGTCATCCTTCGCCATGTCAGGCAAGCCGAACTGCTTGGCAACGCCCTCACGGAATTCTTCCAGATTCGTTGCAGGTGCGAAGTGCTCAGTGATGAACTCATCTGTCAGCTCAGGAGCCTTGTTGTAGAGCAGCTTCTCCACATCCACCTTCATGGTGAGCTCAGAGGCATCGCCATCCTTCGCAAGCGGCATCTTGATCTTCGCATGCACATCAACCGTGCTGCCCGCCTTCGCGCCGATCAGCTCATCATCGAACGTCTTCGGCATCTCGCCGGCGCCCACATGATAGATGGAGTGCTCCATCAGGAAGTTGTTCGCAGGGTTGCCGTCAAGCGCAGGCTCATGCGTGGTGACCACTAGGTAGTCCCCGGGCAGCACGCCGCGGTCATCGGGCACCTCGTGGTACTCCGCGAACGGCTCCAACAGCTTCTCTATCTGCGCGTCCACAAGGCTTTGCGGCACTTGCGGCTTGGGCAGCTCAACTGCCACCGGATCATATGAGCTCAAAGTGTACTTCGCCATGTTCTATCCCTTTCCTGCCTTGAAGGCCTAAAGCTCCCACATCTCGTCCAAGTCCTCCACGTATGCGCGAAGCTTGCGCTGCGTGTCAGACAAGATCATCTTCTGGTTATGCGCATGATACTCGTCAGACCCGAACTGCGCGATGAAGCGCGCCGTGGCATTGCGCCCGGTGAGGTCCGTCACGAAGATCAGCATCTCCTGCTCATCTCCGAACGCCTCCTCCAAGAATGCGAATGCGTTCCCCAAGTGCGCCTTCGCAGCATCAACCTCAGGCTGGATGTCAGAGTCCGCTACGAAGAGCGCCTCCAGGTCCTGCATGGCGGCACCGTCAGGCAACTTGGTCAGATACTGCTTCAGCATGCTGATCTCATCCGTCAGCTTGCGGCGCTTGCGCTTGGAATTGCCGCCGGATGCAGCCAGGAACGCAAGCGCTTGCTTGCGCTCAGATATCACGCCTTCCAAGGCAGCGCGCGTGTCCGCTTCCTCCTTTATGGCCCTCAGGTCATCGCGAACAGCAAGGAGCAGGTCCGTCTTATCCATCACAGCGTGCTCTTCGGACTCTAGCGCGTCAAGCAGAAGCCCAAGCAAGGAGAGCCTCTCATCGAAAGCTGCCGCCTGTGCACGCTGGAGCACCTCATCCGGCGCCTGCCCGTCAAGGATGGCCTCTATCCGGTAGTCATCACGGTATTTGTCAAAGAGGTCATAGTAGGCTGCGAACTCACCTGCGATGCGCGGGTCCTGCACATAATGCGCAACCAGCGCCTCATCAACGGGCTTTCCCAGCTTCTCGTACACGCGGATGATGTCAGAGAGGTCATCCCATGCGCGCGCCGTCACGAATGACTTTCCATCCAGCGTGGATTCTACGGAGTAGAAGCGGTTCTTCTTCGCGTCCAGGAACGTGAGGACGGCCGGATGCACGCCCTTCTCGAGAGCGTACGCGCGCCATGCGTCATAGTCCGGCTCAACCTGGATGCGCTTCAAGCGGTCGAGCGTGACGATATCGAACTCATGCACGCTGCGGTTGTACTCAGGCGGGTTGCCTGCCGTGACCACCACCCAGCCGTCCGGCACTTTATGACGGCCGAACGTCTTGAACTGCAGGAACTGGAGCATTGACGGATAGAGCGTCTCAGACACGCAGTTGATCTCATCAAGGAAGAGGATCCCGCGCTCCCGCCCGCTCTCGCGCATGAGGTCATACACGCTGCCTATGATCTCAGACATGGTGTATTCGGACGCATCGTAGGTCTGGCCGCCGTATTCGCGGTTCACGATGAACGGAAGCCCCAGCGCGGACTGGCGCGTGTGATGCGTCATGGAATAGGACACGAGGCCTATGTCCAGCTCATCAGCTATCTGGGACATGATGGCGGTCTTGCCTATGCCCGGCGCACCCACCAAGAAGATGGGCCGCTGGGATGCGGGGGCCAGGAGCGCGTCCCCGTGATCGTCCACCGCCAGATACGCCTCCACCGTATCCTTCACTTGTTGCTTGGCCTTGCCTATGTCCATGAACCCTCCTCTTTCACTTCCAGCTCATCCTTCGTCACTATCGTCTTCAGCGCCCAAGGCGGGACCTCAGGCGAGGTATAGCCGTCATCTAGGAACACGAACGCCGTGTCATAGGCGGGAGGGCGCCGGGGGTAGACGCCCTCGCCGTCTGTGAAGTACAGAAGCCCGCGAAGGTCAGTGATGTCGCCCTTCTCTATCAGAAGATCGACATAGCTGAACACGGGGCGGAAATCAGTGCCGCCGAAGCCCTTCAGCTCCATGTCCCTCATATACATCTCAAGCTGCTCCAAAGACGTGATGCGCGTGTCCTCCTGCACCTCAGCGTCGCACTGGATGATGTGGATGTTCACGCGCTCAGTGAAGCTCTCAGATGCCCGCAGGATGTTGTACGTCTTGTTCATGAACGCCTGCACCACCTCACCGGAGCATGACTCAGACGTGTCTATGGCTATCACGAAGTCATGGATGCGCTTGTCGTCCTTATACTCAAGCGGCTCTATGAGAGGCATGTTGCCGTAGTGGTCAAGCCCGTATTTGTAGTAGATGTAGTCGAACTCATCGTCGTTCACGCGCATAGTCTCATGCAGCGTGGCGAAGCGAGAGAGGAACTCAGCGTAGTTGCCAACATCACGGCTCACGGCCTTGAGCGCCACTATCAGGTTGCCCGCGCCCTCACCCGCGCGCGCCAGGTGCGTCTCAAGGTCAACCTCCATGCGGCGCGCGATATCCTCCCACTCCTGGCGAAGCTCTTCCCGCTCTTCCTCAGACATGGGCTCTGAGACAGGCTCATCGATGCTGCCGCTTCCGTCGCCGTCTCCATCAGACGCGCTTGCGTCCTGTTCGTTATCGCCTTCCATGGACTGCGCCTCGTCCTCCGCGCCGTCATCTGGCTCAGGCGTTGCATCCTCAGGCAGAGGCACGGGCACTGGCTCATCAGCTATGGCGTCAAGCTCCTCTGACTCAGCTGACTGCGAGGTCTTCTCAGAGCCCTGCGAGGGCTCAGTTGCCTCAGAGGCCCCGTTCGCATCCTTGCGAACGTGCTCCTCCTCGTCCCCGTACCAAAGGCCATGAGCGTCATGGAAGAACATGGGCGCAAGGGATTTCAGGTCAGTGTGGTTGCCTTCGTTGCCGAAGAACCAGTACAGCCGCTCAGCCGTCACCACGCCACCCACATGTGCCTTGAGCACGTGCAGGGCCTCCTTTGCGCGGCGGTCCATGTTGGACGGGAACTCCTCTGCCACAAGATCCAGGATGATGGCCTCAATGGCGATGTCGCACGCAACGTCCCACGGCTGTCGCAGAACGGAATACAGCATGAACGGATGGCGGAAGATGCAATGGAACAGGCAATGGATGACGTCGCGCACCACTTCGTTGAACGACAGCTTGAAGCGGTCTATCACATACACCGGATCGAAGTAGACCGCACGTCCGTCACTGGCGATGCCGTAGATGTCGAACGAAGGGATCAGCGGCATCTTCCAGAGCGCCTGATCCAAGAAGCGGAAGCGCACGGCCAGGGCGTTGCGCGCTTCTTCCAGTATCTCAAGCGCAACAGGGCGCGCGGCCTCATAGCGCTCGCGCTTCTTCTGCATGCGCTCTTCGGTGACGAGGCTTATCCGCTCTCCGTCACCGCCGCTGCCAACTCCCCTGTCCTGGAACGCCTTCGCGCTCTTCAAGATCCCACGCGCTGCCTGGGCTTCCTTCTTCGCTAGGACCACATCGCCTTCAGCGATGGGCGTCATGTCCTTCATCTGCGCCATCAGATAGTCAGATCCAATCCTGTTGCCTGCCCGCTTTCATGCGCCAGCTCCAACAAGCACGCTATGGCCTGGGTGTCATTGGTGCCCATGACCTCATCCAGCGCCTCTTGCACCGTATCTGGCGAAAGGACGTCCCAGCTCATCAGGTCCCGGAGCGCCTCCATGTCTCCTTTGTGCGCGAAGAACCTGCAGATGGCCGCCTGCTTCCTGTCCAATATCCCCAGATACAGCTGTCGAATATCGTCCAGTAGCCAGATGGGGTCACGCAGGCGCGCCAATGCCGCCGGCGCGAACTCCGGCACGGCGCCAGTGTTGGTCACCCACGCGTCGTAATACGGGAAGACGAATATGGTGCGAGCGTCTTCGGTTGTGAAGAGCTCTGTCAGCGTGCGAAAGCGAGCCGACATGCTAGGTATGGGCAACGTGATCCATCTGTCCCGTTCATCTGTCACCTCAACGCGCACGCATGATGGTGAGCGCCCAACAGAGAGAGATTGCTCGCAGATGCTATGCATGTGCCCATGCACGACGACCTCATCTATCTCAGATGCCCCGAAGAGCGCATACGGCGCTACCCTGTTCACGCTGTCAGGGAAGCGAACGATGCCGTCAGGACCAACGTAGATCACTGCCTTGTCTTGCCCGCTATCTCCGGCACCCCGCTCGCATAGAAGGCCGCTCTCAAGGTAGAAGCGCTCGTTTCGGGGGTCCAGGTCAACGAAGCGAAGGGGGCTTGCGTTCATCGTGTGGCTCTCCCCTTGCACAAGGAGCGCCGCATCCCCTATCTCACGAACATTCGGACCTATCCTGAGCGAGCGGATGCGCGTGTCCATGAACGCATGAGCGCCTATGCGGATGAGGCTGTCAGGCAGGTCCACGCACGCGAGGGACCGGCTACCGCGAAAGGCGTCATCGCCTATCTCCTGCACGCCTTCGGCAACATCCACATAACGCAAGTGAGGACGCCTTCTGAAGGCATCGGGCAAGATCTGCTTGGCGCCGCTGGCAACATGGAACTCGGCAACGCAGCTCAGAAGCTCAGCCAGGTCACCATTTCGGTAGAGGCCACCCTGCGCATCTATGGCGAAGGTCTCATTGGCGCTATCCACCGAGATGGTCCCTGCATGCCCTATGCGAGATGCAGGAGTCCCATTGAATGCATCATGGCCTATGTGCTGCACGGTTGCCGGGATGCGCAGCCGCTCTAGCGCAGACAGCGCGAAGGCCTGGTCTCCAATGGATTCCAGCCCCGTGTCCAAGATGCACGCCTTCAGCTGCTTGCAGCAATAGAACGCCTTCTCACCCAACGTGCGAACGCTTCCGGGCACGCTTGTCACCTCTATGCCGGATTTCGCGAATGCAAGGCGCCCGATCTCTTCCAATCCGTCCGGCAGCCTCACGCATCGCAGCTTCTCAGCTGAGTCGAACGCGCGCTCCCCTATCACCTTGCAGCTGGCGCGAACCTCATACTCTTCGCACTGCACGATGAGGCGGATGAGCTTCGTGCCATCCTTGGAATAGACAGCCACGCCATCCGTTGAGAACAGGGGATTTTCCTCATCAACCTCAACGGCAACGCTTGCAACTGGCCCATGCGGCCCCTCACCGAAGCTCCTTATCTCAGGCCCAACCATGAGCGTCTCTGCGAACACTCGACCAAGCTTCGTGGGGTCCTCCTCAGCCAAGGCAACAGCTGCAGCCGCCACGCCCTCTGCCTCAGAAGCAGAGCAACCCTGCACCTGATATCCATCAAGTGCAGGGTCATTTATCTTCGCTAGGTTCGCAAGCTCAACTGGGCTCAGACGGACGCCACCCGTAGCCACGGATGCAGCATCTTCCCTCCATGATGCTGGAGCGCCCATCTCAGCACCCTCCTCCTCGTCTTGCGAAGCAGCGGTCCTTTGCCTTTGCTGCCAGGACCACCCAGTGAAGCAATTGCTCACACCATCTCGTCCTCTATGCGCTTGACCTCAGGGTCAGAAGCAGCAGGCACGGCTGACTGGCTGTAGGTCTTCAGCGGGATGAGCAGCACAGCAGCTGCCACGCAGCAAGCGCACATGACGATGGCCGCAACGGTCCAGCCAGCAGACTGCGCAACTGCGCCGATGATCGGAGGCCCAAGCAGGATGCCCAGATTGAATCCGATGGAGACGATGCCAAGCGCAACGCCGCCAAGCTCCGGCTTCTTCACCGTGAGCGCTGTGAGCGTCCAGAGCACGCAGGGGAATCCCGCATCAGCGAACGCGTAGATGATGACGAACGGGATGATGAGCATGGGGTTTCCGATGACCATGCCCCAGATGACCACGACGCCATACAGGAAGAGCATGGCAGATCCGAACAGCTTCTGGTTCTTCACGTGATTGAGGATGGAGCCCCAAACGAGCGCCGCCACAACAGCGCCAAGCGAGAAGCAAGCAACCCAGTTGTTCGCCTCATCCAGGCTCCAGCCATAGATGTCAGTCCAGCAGGTTGCCACCCAGTTCACGAACCCGAAGCATGCGATGCAGAAGAGCGTGGTGACCAGAGACATCAGCCACGGGAACGGGGACTTGATGCCCTCCACGATGGAGACGTCTTCGCTCTCAACGTCTGCGTAGCTGTCCTCAGGACGCGGGCTCTTCACGCAGACCACGTAGAAGACGAGCGCCACCACGCAGGCTGCCAGACCGAACCACCACATGCCCTGCCAGCCGAAGTTGGTGGTGAGCACAGCGCCCAAGAAGAACATGATGGCTTGTGCGCACATCTGGTACACAGCCCAGATGCTCATGGGCAGGCCGCGCTTGGCCTCTGGGAACCACATGGCGATGACAGCCGGGCCGATGACCGACATGAGGCCCACGCCCATGCCCTCGATGACACGGCTTATCATGAGCACTGCCGTGTTCTCAACGAAGAGCCCGATGAGCGTGCCGATGATGGCACATGCCAAAGCGATGATGCCGCCTTTCTTGGGGCCCACCTTGTTCAATATGACAGCTGCCGGAATGGCTATCACGATGCCCACCAAAGAGAACACCGAGCTTAGCCAGCCCGCCGTTGCCATATCGATGTTCAGCGCTTCCTGCAGGACCAGCATGCAGGGTGCAACCTTGTTCTGCACCAGCGCCAATGCGATGCCAGCGAAGATGGTTGCCAGAGCAACTATCCAGGCCTTCTTCGTATTCATTCCAAACCTCACATCCGAGCCCTCTCCGGCTTTCCCGGCGGGTTCGATAGAGCCTCTCTTACAAGATGGAGGGGCCTCCTTTGAGGCCCCTCCGGCAAAGTCAGATCCTTAGCTTTGCTCAGCAGCCAGTTCCTTCTGCTCCTTGGCCATCCTTGCCTGCTCTTCCTTCGTCACGACACCCTCTGAGTGTCCGTGATAGTAGGTCTTGACGAAGAAGAACAGGATGGCACCGATGATGGAAGCGATAGCCAGCGGAATGGTGGCTGTAGCCCAACCGAAGTTCTCGATGAAGAAGCCTGTGATCGGAGGCCCAAGAAGGGTGCCGATGTTCAGGCCAACGTTGAGGATGCCGATGGAAGTGCCAGCATACTCAGGCTTCTTGGCCGTGGACGGGATCATCGTCCAGTAAGCAGTAGGTATTGCGCCTTCCAGGAACGGATAGATGATGATGAATGGCAAGAGCAGCGCCGGATCGTCCATCCTGAAGCAGAAGAACAGGATGAAGGTGTACAGCGCGAATCCGATGACACCCATGAAGCGGCGGTTGCCAAGCTTGATGTGGTTCATCACCCAGCCAAGGAAGATGACGATGGGCACCTCAAGCGCGTACATCACAGATACCCACCAGTTAGATTGGTTCATGTCGCCACCGAAGAACTCTTGTGCCCAATAAAGGGAGATGTAGGTGGCGAAACCGAAGCAGCAGAACGTGAAGATCAGACCGCAAAGGGTGAGCACCCAGGTGGATCCGGACTTGAAGCCCTCTCCGAAATGGAACTCCTCAGGATCTTCGCCCTCAGCATAGTTGGGCATATCCCCGTCTGGTTCCTTCACCTTCCACTGGTACAGCACGAGCGCGATGACGCAGAGGATGAACACGAACCACCAAACGCCTTGCCATCCCCAGTTGGCAGCGATGCCGCCACCGAAGAAGAACAGAAGCGTCTGGGAGGCCATCATCCAAGAGCCCCAAACACCCATGGGAAGTCCGCGCTTCTCAGCGGGGAACCACATGGAGATGATGGCGGGGCCTACGACTGCGATCATGCCAACGCCGACGCCTTCGATGACGCGCGTCAGCAAAAGCTGCCAGAACTCGGTGCAGAATGCGCCGATGGCACAACCGATAGCGCAGCATGCCAAAGAGATGACACCGATCTTCTTAGCGCCAAGCCTCTGGAGCAGCCACGATGCTGGCAGAGCCGTGATCATGCCCATGATGGTGAACACGGATGTCAGCCAACCAGCATCGGTCTCGCCGATGCCGAAGTCCATCATCACAACGTCGATCACAGGGGGAACCTTGTTCTGAGCGCTTGCCAGCGCCAGGCCTCCCAGAAATGCGATGATGACGATCAACCACGCTGTAGTGGTGGTCTTCTGTTTGTTGGACATTTCGAATTTCCCCTCTCAACCGCTATTGATAAGTGCAGGAGAACTAGGGTTTCGCTTGTCTTATGCAGGGGACTGCAAAAGCCAAGTCATGAATGAAGCGGCAGTTGCTCATTCTTCGAAGACATGACCGCATTTCTTGCAGGCTTTTCGAGAGCTGATGGCGTATGCGCCGCATTCGGGGCAGATCTTCGTTCGCCCCTCTTTCAGGCAATCACCGCAAAGCGGCTTCTCGAAAGGCGTGCAGAAGAAGCATGCCTTCTTGACCTCGGCGTTCAGGTGCGTGACCGCCTTGGTGTCATCGCGCTCCACTGGATGGCCGCATTTGGCGCATACATCCCTGTCATAAGGGTTGTACCATCCGCACTGCGGACATTCGATCGGATAGACGAACTCCGCCTTCTTGTGGCAACGCTGACACCAAGGACTGCAAGTTCTGCAATTAGGCATCCTGGCCTCCTCTCAACTCATCGCCTTCGAGGATGAGGACGCTCATGGTCACTGGCCGCCTATTGGGGTGCGCCCGGAGCCTTGGGGGCAGCGCCAGGAGCTTGAGGCGGAGCGCCCGGGGTCTTCGGAGCATCATCCAAGCCCTTGGGCTTGAGTGAGATCTCTGCCGGTGCTGCAGGCGTGGTTGCCGCTATAGCATCTTCGGCAGCTTTCTTAGATGCAGCAAGATCAGTGCCGCACTTCTTGCAAGTTGCATCAGTGGGCTTGTTGAAGGTGCCGCATTCAAGGCATTTGACGATGGTCACTGTAGCTGCTGGTCTGAAGCACATTGCTATTCTCCTTTAAGGTGTTGCATCATTTCCTTCAGTGCCGGTACCGAAGGTGGAGAGTGCATGAGCACGGTACCGGCACTTGAAGCTTAGAAAACTACTTCGCAGGTGCGTCTGGGACGTAGACCCAAGAGCGCGGCGTCTCCTTGGCGAGCTCAGCCAGCTCATCCACGGTGCCGTACTTCATGCACGCGGACTGGCAGTGATGCACGCAGGTGGGGAGCTTGCCCATCTCGGTGCGCTCTGCGCAAAGGTCGCACTGGGAGGTGAAGACCGGCAGGTAGTTGTACTCATACTTGCCGTCAGCCATCATGCGAGGGCCGTCTTCGAACAGGAGAACGCCGTTGGCCTCTCCAGCCTTCCAACCATGCTCTACCTTGCATGCCATCTCGCAGGAGTGGCAGCCGGTGCACCATGTGTAATCGATGAAAAGTCCGTACTTCTGAGCCATTTTTAGAATCCTCCCTGACGGGTCACGATATCTGAAGGTGAGCAGTCGTTCTCCTTCGTGACCGGATAGATCTTGCAGATCTGGTTCGCATAAGGTGCGCCATACAGCGTAGGTCCGGTAACACCCTGAACCGTGAGGTTGTTGATGTTGGAATCGAACACGCCGAAGAGGTTGGGCTCTGCGCCTTCGGTCTCCGGGAACCACCAACCATGCTCTGAGCGAACGGTGTCCGGCTTGAGAGACGGGTTGATGCGGACGCGCTGCTTGCACTTGCCGCGCATGTTCTCAACCCAGATCCAGTCACCTGCGCACACGCCGATCTTGGCAGCGGTGTCAGGATGCAGATCGGTCAGCGGGTCGGGATGAGACTCGCGCAGACGCGGAACCTGACGCTCCTCTGAGTGGAAGTACTCCCAGGTACGTGCACCAGTGGTGAGGACGTACGGATACTCCTTGAAGAGGTCTGGGGTGGAGACTGGTGACTCAGGCGGCTCCTCGTAGTACGGCATCGGGTCGAAGCCCCAAGCGTCGAACAGGGTGTTGAACAGCTCGCACTTGCCGGTGTTGGTGTTGAAGCCAGGCTGTCCGTCGTCGCGCAGCCAACCAAGCTCGTACTTCCTGTATGCCCAGTCGTCCGGCCAGTCGATGACCTTCTCGCACAGCTCCGGGAAAGTCTCGTCGGTCTTGTGCGGCCAACCAGCATGGAAGCGGTTGCCAGACTGGATCCACCAGGTCATGAGCTCAGTGTCATTCTCCCACGGGAACAGTCTTGGATTGAGCTTCTTGCCAAGCTCCAGGATGATCTGCTCGTCAGACTTCGCCTCTTCGTAGTCAGAGACCTTGACGATGGAGCGCAGCGGCCACCACCAAACGCGAGCGGAGTTGCGCTCTGCGGACATGCCGCAAGGAAGCACGATGTCAGCGCAAGCGATGGCGGTTGGGGTCATGAACACGTCCACCACGACGTTGTAGTAAACGCTCTTCATGGCGCGGTACACGCGAGGTGCGTCTGCTGCCATGTTGGCGATGGGGTTGGTGGACTGGATGAAGAGCATCTTGATCGGGTAGGGCTCGTCCGTCTCGATAGCCTGGAGGACGGTGTCGCCGTTAGCCGTGGGGTCAAAGCCCAGCGCATGGAGAGGAGAGGTCTCAACGCCGAGCATCTTGCCAAGCATCTCATCAGAGAGGTTCCACATGCCGCAGCCATATGAGTCAGGGATGTCATAAGCGCAGCGAGGGATCATCATGCCGCCTGGGACATCGATGTCACCGCAGATGGCGCCCATGGAGAGCAGTGCCTGTGCCAGCGGGATGCCGCAGACGGTCTGGTCAACCTTGAGGCCCCACTGGATGGTGCCAGGATTAGCACCAGCGAAGGCGCGAGCAGCCTGGCGGATGAGCTCAGGGTCAACGCCAGAGATCTCACCAGCAAGCTCTGCCGGGTACTCCTTGCAGCGCTCTGCCAGCTCTTCGAAGCCATAGCACCAGTTCTCAACGAAGTCATGATCGTAGAGATCCTCTTCGATGATGGTGTTGAGCATTGCGATGACGACAGCTGCGTCGGTGCCAGGACGAACCTGCAGCCAGTACTCAGCCTTGGAGGCCAGCCAGGTGCAAGAGGGATCCAGAACGATCAGCTTCGTGCCGCCCTGCTTCATGACGTCAACGATCCAGTGACCGAAGAAGCCGTCGCCGTTGGAGACGAGAGCGTTGTTGCCTACGTTCAGGATGTACTCAGGATAGACGTACTCAGGATCGTCGTAGCGCTTCTCAAGGTGCTGAGACATGTCTGCTACGAAGAAGTCACCCATGAAGCAGTGACCGATGGTGGTACGAGGCAGGTAGCATGCGTCACCTGACAGGAAGCCCAGAACGAAGTTCGGGCTGCCGAAGCCTGCGTATGACAGATAAGGGGTCTGCCAGCAGATGTTACGGCCGGTGCCCTGCATGGAGACGATGGCCTCCGGGCCCCACTTCTCCTGGATCTCACGAACGTGCTCTACGATGTCGTCGTAAGCCTCGTCCCAAGTGATGCGCTCCCACTTGTTCTCGCCGCGCTCACCAACGCGCTTCAGCGGGTACTTCAGGCGGTCAGGATGGTAGAAGGTCTCAACAACGTCCAGGCAGCGCATGCAAAGGCGGCCCTGGTTGTAGGGAGACAGAGGGTCACCCTCGATCTTCTCTACCTTGTTGTCCTTGGTGTAGTAAAGGACTGAACAGCCGTTGTGGCAGCCAGGTGCGGTCCACATATTGGTACGCGTGACCGTGTACTCGCCCTCTTGCCACTGCCAGTCTGTTTTGTAGACGTCTTTATTGACGCCCTCAAGTTCGTTTCCAAGCTTAGCGTTTGTAACCATAGCTTCTTTACTCCTTGATTCCTGTTTCGGAACTTCCTAGACCTCTCCGTCTTTCAACTGCGGGCGGCGCGGCTTGGTCCAGTCGCGACCTGAGGCATCCTGAGCCTTCTGCTGCCAGGCATGCTTGTTCTTCTCAGGATCCGCCATCTTGCCGTCCTTGCGGTTCTGCTGGAAATCCTTGTCCAAGTCCTTCCTCTTCTCGTCTGCCATGCTTCCTCCTCTCCTTCTATCCGGTCCCTTTCACCGGATGGTCAGAAACACTTCTGCGATGCTTGGCGATCGCATCTGCTTTGGGGAGTTGAAAGAAGCGTGCCAACTTTCGAAATGGAAGGAAAAAGTTCTCTTTGCGTGGAAGATAGGTATAGGAGCATTAGTGAGATGGCCAGATTCGTCTCAACTTGCGAAAGAATCCGTCTCATTTTGAGATTGTTAATGCTGATTGGATGAGAAGGTTTTGATTCCGGGAGTTCGCAGGCTAGCGCGCCCTAAGTCCGAAGACCCGCTTTTTTGGAGTGGTGATACCCCCCCCCAGGGTGGTACCCCCCAAGAGTGGGCGTTCGCATTGCGAACGCAGCTGTGCGCTAGCACAGCGAAATGAGGGCGGAAGCCCGAAACACCCGGATTGGTGTTCTGCGCCAGGCTAGGTGGCCTGACCTGATCCTGGCATCTGGGTGTTCGCAGGCTATCGCCTGCGTTACGTTGCACTGTCGTGCAACTGCGCTTGCAATGCAAGCGCCCACACATAGTGGGGGGGCAACTGCGGCTGCAATGCGAACGGCTGCAGGCTGGGTGCCTATTTCAGGCCGTATTCCTTCAGCTTGCGATAGAGGGTGGCCTTGCTGATCTGCAGCGTCTCAGCCGCCTTCGCAACATTGCCCTGCGCATACATCATGGCAAGCCTGATGGCAGACTCCTGCAGCGCATCCATGCTGAGCAGGCGCGTTGGGAAGACAAGCTGCTCATCAGATGACCCATCAGGCACAGACCCTGGCGCCTCTGGCGCGGCTTCTGGCGCAACCTGAGCCGCAGGGGCAGCCTTCGGCACCATGGGGATCTCATCGAACCCATCGAACATGCCGGTCCCTTCGCGCAGGTACTGAGGCAGATCGGGCACGTCTATATGATCCCCCACAGCTGCGTAGAACGCTGAATAGATGGCGTTCTTGATCTGGCGAACGTTGCCTGGCCATGAGAACTCGCGGATCATCTTCTCGGCCTCAGGTGTGAAACCGGTTGGCCCCTCAAGCGTCTTGCGCCGACATTCGTTCAGGTAATAGAACGCGAAGAACATGACATCCCCGTTGCGCATGCGAAGCGGCGGGAGGGACACGGTCAGGATGGACAACCTATACAGGAGGTCTTCCCTGAACAGGCCATCTTCCACCATCTTGGGGAGGCTGCGGTTGGTCGCGGCCACAACGCGGAAGTCAACCTGCTTGTAGGACTTGCCGCCAAGGCGCATGACGCGCTTGTTCTCCAGCACGCGCAGAAGCGTTGCCTGTAGCTCAAGCGGCATGTCCCCTATCTCGTCAAGGAAGAGCGTGCCCTTGTCAGCCAGCTCTATCTTGCCCGGCTTGCCCGCGCGGTCAGCCCCCGTGAACGCGCCGCTCTCATAGCCGAAGAGCTCAGACTCTATGAGGCGCGGCGGGATGGCCGCGCAGTTCATGGACATGAAGGGCCCGCTTGCGCGCGAGGCGTTGTGGATGGCCTGCGCGAAGTACTCCTTGCCTGTTCCGCTCTCACCTGTGATCAGCACGTTCTCAGAGGTCATGGCGTATCTGAGCGCCACCTTCGTTGCCTCATGTATGGCATTGCTGGTGCCAAGGATGTCCGCGAACGTGATGGACGCATCCTCTCCAGGCTTGGCGGAGCGCGAGCTTCCGGATGCTTCAACGTGCTTGGAGATGCGCGCCACGAACCCGTCCAGCTCCTCTGATTCCAGGTTGCGAACGGCGTTCCCGCTGACATCTAGCATGCGCCCGTTGGCATTCGCCGTGATCTTGACGTTGGGCTTCTCTAGCAGGGGCATGAACTCGTCTGGCCACGCAAGGCCCAGGACCGAGTCTATGGATTGATCCAGCACGGATGCGGGCGTTGTTCTGAGCACATGGATGGCTTCAGGGGACGCATGCTGGATGCGTCCAGATGCATCTATCACTATGACAGCATCGTTCGAAGAGCCCACAGCCGCTTCGAACATATTGCGGATGCGCTGGCTCTTCTCAGTTGCCAGCGTCAGCTTCTCGTTGGCGGTAGCCACTCTGACCAGGGAATCTTGCAGCGAGACCTCATTCTCAAGCGCGAAGCAAACAGAAGAGATCATGGCCTGCGCGTGCATCAGCAAGCGGTGATACCCCTCTGACCAGGGGTCTTTCGGCAGGGGCTGCGTGAGCAGGAACGACGCCACCACGCGGCCGGATTTGTCGAACACAGGCGACGCTAGGCCAGCGATCCCGTCAAGGGCGCTGCAGTAGTGCTCTGGCCCCATGACCTGCATGGGGCGCGCGTACTTCATGCAGAGGGTGTGCGCGTTGGTGCCCATGGTAGACTCATTCATCAAGCTGTCTCTGGCAACTATGGAATGCAGGTTCATGTTTCCCGTGCGCAAGAGCGTGAGACCATTGCGCGAGATGAGCTCGAAGATGTATTCGCTTGCTAGCTCCAGCTCATCGATGATGTCCATCAATGGATGCGCCGCTTCTATCACGTTGGCGTAGATGGTCTTGATGTTCATCAGGTCATCTTCAGAGACCGGCATCGCAAGCTTCGAAGAATCAGATACCACGCCCATCATGCGGCAACGAGACCAGGAATCCAGTATCTCCGGACGCAACCATGGGGATGGCTCTGGCATGGTGCCGTCTTCTATGAAGAGCCTTCTTGCAACAGGGATCATGTCCCAAGATTCGCGGCGAGCTTCCTCGCTCAGGCCTTCTAGCCCTGGAGGGGCGGATTCGCTGGACAGAGCTGCATCGTTCATTGACCGCACCCTCCCCCTGAGCCGTCATGGAACCGCGAGGCCGTACAACGCGGACTTTGAACGTCACATTATACGGACACCGAACGGGTGATCAGCCCATTCGATGAAGAGGCAAGCTAGGACTTCCCTCCAATGGTGGTAGATGAAAATTTCGTGCCAGAACCTAGGGGAAAAGCGCATGAGCGGAATGGGTGAGCGTGATCATCTTGCTGTCCCATTCTCGTCTCAATTTGAGAATGCTTTATCAAATCAAGACTCAGCCACCTCATGGTTCATCGGCGAGAAGCTTGGAGGTTACCCTATCGTAAGTCTGATCTTGGGGGAGGTGAGACGCATCCTAAGGGTTTCCATTGAGCAAACGCAACAGCTTCAGCTGACGCCTGAGATGCTCCAGGGCATCTCCATCATGTCCATGACCGCGCTTGAGCTCAGAGGATTCATCTCCAAGGGAGCTGACAATCCCTTCCTGTTAGCCAAAGAACCAGCAACGCCCCATTACAGCACCTTCACCCCCACCAGGCGCGCGCCGTCCGTTCGCGAAGACGGGCTGCCAGAAGGGTTCGCCTTCTATAACGCAGCGGATGCACCAGAATCAATGGATGCTGCCATCATGCGACAGCTCTCCATGGAGCTTCGCAACAAGCTGGATCAGCGCATTGCCGCAAAGCTGATAGCGGGCCTTGATGATCAGGGGTATCTGCGCCTTGATACTGACATCGTGGCCTATGAGGTGAACACCACACCCAACCGGGTGGAATGGGTGCTGAAGCGCATGCAGACGTGCTGCACTCCGGCAGGAATAGGTGCGCGCAGCGTCCAAGAGCGCCTCTTGTCTCAGCTTGAAGCGCGCGGCAGCGTGTCACCCTTCATGCGAGCCATCGTGGAGGACCATCTTGAGGACATCGCCGCTGGGCGCATCTCAAAGATAGCGAAGGCGCTCCATGCACATGAGGAAGACGTGCGGGACGCGTTCGCGGAGATCCGGACGCTGGACCCTTACCCAGCTGACGCATTCGCCACGTCATCCATCCCATCCATCCCAGAGATCCGCTTCTCGAAGCAAGACGGGACATGGGTTGTAGAGGCAGTGGCTGAGGCCATCCCTTCGCTGATGCTGGACGATGAGCTGGTGGATGGAATGGAGATGCGCCGTGTGCGGGAAGAGGACCTCTCCAAGATGCGCTCTGAGCTCAGACGCGCGAAGGGCATCATCCGCGCTGTGGACCTGCGCCGTGCAAGCGCGCTATCCATCGCCGCGGCCATCGCTGAGCTGCAAGCTCCGTTCATGGAAGAGGGCGTCTCCCAGTTGCGGCCGATGGCCATGGCGGACATCGCCGACAGATGCCAGATCAGCGAATCCACCGTATCAAGGGTGGCGAACAGCGTCTATGCCGTGACGCCGCACGGCGTGCTTCCCTTGAGGTTCTTCTTCACCTCACGCGTCTCAGGGGCCGCGGCCTATGACGAGGTCTCATCCGCTTCCGTGAAGGATGCCATTCGCAAGCTCGTGGATGCGGAAGACCCAGCGTCTCCCCTGAGCGATGCTGCGCTTGTGGATGAGCTTCGCGAACAGGGCATGGATGTATCCAGGCGCACCGTCAACAAATACAGAACAGCCTTGGGAATCCCCTCTCGCGCAAAGCGCCGGAGGTAGCTCCCAAGGCTGACGGCTTGACGCAGGTTTCTCTACGCAGCAACCAGATGGATGGCCTCAGTTGGGCAATCCTCTTCGCACAGATGACAATCGATGCACTCCTGCGGCGCGATGACATGCGCCTTGTTGTCTGCTTCCATTGCAAATACGTCTGTTGGGCACTCATCCACGCAGATCTCACAACCCGTGCACGCGCTCATCTTGATGACCGGCTCTTCCATGGTATGACCTCCTGCTTCTCAAGGCTTGGCATGCGCACCCGCATGTCCTTATCAATGAGCTTGATGCTACTCCCCTGGAAGCTGGCCCTATGAGCGGCCGGATGAGGCGTTTCGAAAGCTAGGTTGCATCGTCATGCGCACGTTGCTTCCTTACCTCACGAAGTTGGTGCGGGCTGGGGGTTCAACTGGAGGGGCCGCCACGCCTGCCGCATCGGCCGCTTCACGGCAGCGCAGGAAGTACGCCATGTTGTGACCCAGCACGCGCATGGTGCGCATGCCCTCTTCGTCTTGCTCAGCCTCTTCGGCATTCGTACCGTAGACCATGTTCCAATAGCTGGCCGAGATGATGGGCATCTGCACGATGGTGAAGTACTTGTTCAGCTGATCGAACGTTGACGTGCAGCCCCCGCGACGCGCGGTCACCACGCATGCAGCCGGCTTGAACGGATAGATGTTCACGCCACCGCACGCCTGCGAGTAGAATGACCTGTCCATGAATGACGTTGCAGCGCCTGTGGCCGCAGCATAGTGCACGGAGCTTCCGAAGATGAAGCCGTCATAGTCAGCAGCTATGTGATTGAACTCATTCACCACGTCCCCGAAGACGCATTCGCCATCATGCTGGGAGCAATAGCCGCAACCCAGACATCCCGCGATGGGCTTGTTGCCAACCCAGAAGCGGCCTACCTCGATGCCGTCCGCTTCCAGTGCCTTCGCAACCTCATCCAGCGCTCTGTTCGTGGTCCCGCTCTTGTGCGGGCTTCCGTTCACCAGCATGACCTTCATGTTCGCTCCTCCGTCCACGTTAGCATCTTGAGAATTGTATGCCACATTGCGCCTGGTGGAATAGAATCAGGGCGAATGAGAGCGGATCCAAGGAGCGAAGATGATCAACCAGCACATGCATGACCTGGGCGCGGAGCCCAACAAGATAAGGGAGCTCTTCGCCTACGGGCTTGAACGCAAGGCGCAGATCGGCCCCGAGAACGTCTATGACTACAGCATCGGGAACCCCAGCGTGCCAGCACCCCCCCAGGTGCTCCAGCAGTTCTCCGATCAGCTTGCCGGAGACCCAGTGGTGGTGCATGAGTACACGCCATCTCCGGGAGACGCGAAGGTACGGCAAGCCATAGCCGGCCACATCAAGGACGCGTTCGGCATCCCGGCCACCATGGGCAATATCTACGTGACCTCAGGCGCATCCTCTGCCATTGACATCACGTTCGCCGCCATCTCCAACCCGGGAGATGAGATCATAGCCATAAGCCCGTACTTCCCGGAGTACAAGACGTGGGCGAACAACGCAGGCTGTGAGCTGATAGAGGTTCCGGCTAGGGCAGATGACTTCCAGCCAGACGTTGCAGCCATCGAAGCCGCCATCACGCCGAAGACGTCCGCCATCATCATCAACTCACCCAACAATCCCGTTGGCACCGTATACACGCGCCAGTCCCTGGAAGCGCTTGCCGACATGCTTCGCGCCAAGGAAGAGGAGCTTGGGCATCAGATCTTCCTGGTGGCTGATGAGCCCTATCGTGAGATAGTCTATGGGGCTGAGGTTCCCTACGTTCCAAGCCTCTATCAGGACACCATCGTCTGCTATTCGTTCAGCAAGTCCCTGTCCCTGCCCGGGGAGCGCATCGGCTATATATATGTGTCTGACCTGATCCCGAACGCCGGGGATGTGTTCACCGCTGTATGCGGCGCGGGGCGCGCGCTTGGATACATCTGCGCGCCGGTGCTGCTGCAGCGCGTGATAGCGAACTGCCTTGACGTGCCAGCGGATGTGGCTGCGTATGAAGAGAACAGGGAGATCCTCACGGCCATGATGGATGAGCTGGGCTATGAGTACGTCCAACCCGACGGCGCGTTCTATCTCTGGGTTCGCGCGTTGGAGCCTGATGCGGTGGCCTTCTCTGAGCGCGCGAAGGATTTCGAGCTTCTGCTGGTGCCGTCTGACAGCTTCGGTGCGAAGGGATGGGTGCGCCTGTCATACTGCATCTCTAAGGACACCATACTTGCAAGCCATGATGCCTTCGCAGCGTTGAAAGCCGCTTACGAATAAAAAGGGGCGGGTCTTGTGAACCCGCCCCCGTGAGACCAACCTATCTATGAGGACTTAGAACCTGTACGTTGCGGCTATTCCAGTCTTCGTTGGCATCTGATCTGCAGGAAGCACCAGCACCTTGCCATCTTCCAGAACGCAAGCCTCTGCGAACGATCCTGCGATGTCCGGGCTTGCGGGATCCAGCTTCTTGTCATCAACCGGATCCTTGGAGCCGTCGAACGTGACCTCACCGGTCTTGTCATCGAACGTGCCAGGGATGCCCTTGCCCTCTTCTAGGAACAGGATGTCAACCTTTCGCTCAACGAGCGCCAGCCCGATGTCAGGGATGCTGTCCGTGGCCTTATCCTTCGAAGCCTTGTAGCTGTAATCCTCAGCCGCCTCAGCCAAGCCCTTGTTCCTCTTGTCCATGATGATCTTCACGGCATCGTCTTTGAGCTCTGTGCCAGAGAGCGTGCGAGGATCCTTCTTGATGCACTCAGGGAGCAGGTTGTTGAACGTGCAGATCTCACGGAATGCATGCTCATGCTCAGGGGCCGTCACCAAGATGATGGGGTCAGTGTTGTCACGCACCAGCTTGTCGTTCATGGCCTTGTCAACGTAGCGGAAGAACTTCTCAGCCTCTTCCTTCTTGACGTCATTGCGGGACTTGTGATCATGATAGGGAGACTCATGACCCTCAAGGCTGTAGTAGTCAAGCGCCGTGGTCTGACCGTCATAGTCAGCGAACTCCTGAGCGAAGTAATCCTTCACATCCTTCGGAAGCTCCTGATAGTAGACGCCGTTGTAGTCACCATCCAGAAGCGCGAAGAAGTCTGCGTTCAAGAGCAGGAGCTTGTAGCTCATCTGGAACATGGCATCACGGAATAGCGGCTTCAGGTAGAACTGCGGCCCCACCACAACGCATGCCTCAGGAGCGGTGTTCATGTTGATGACGTATGCGTCCTGGTTGGTCACGAGGAATGCCAGGCCTTGAGATGAATCAACCCAGAGAGGCAGGTCCTCATGGGTCATGATGAAGTCAAGCTTCTCCTTGATGCCCTCATAGTCTGCAGTGCCCTCATCCAGGCGACGGTATGCTTCCTTGCAAAGGTCCTTGAACTCTATCCTGTCCCAATCTCCCGGCCTATCCTCACGGTCAGTGCGCTTGATTGGCACATAGATGGAAACCAGCGGTCCCCCTGCAGGTGCTTCGTTCACGAAGCTCTTCGGCTGGAAATCAGTCAGATGGATATGCTGATCCAATTCACGGATGCGTTCTTTTCTCATCGCGGGCCTCCTAATGAATGACGCGTATGGGCGGCGCTTCCCTGCGCTGCCTTATGAATAGAAGGATAGTCTTGCCCGCTTCCATAACCTAATGTTGACCTTAGTTGTTGACTAAAGGTTTCGTCATCGTGGACGAACCAGCAAATGATGACCAAAAAGGTCAATGACATTAAGCACGGGGAACTGTCATTGACCTGAGAGGTCATATATAGGGTGCAGGCTAGCGCGAGGTGCGCATGGCGCGCATCGCGTTCAGGATGGCGAGCACCGCAACTCCAACGTCGGCGAACACAGCCATCCACATATTAGCGATGCCGAACGCCGCCAAGATGAGCACGGCGAACTTGATGCCAAGCGCGAAGACGATGTTCTGCCACACGATCCTCATGGTCTTGCGCGCAACCTTGAGAGCGCGGGCGATCTGGGTTGGCCTGTCATCCATGAGGACGATGTCTGCCGCCTCTATAGCAGCATCAGAGCCCATGGCCCCCATGGCGATGCCCACATCGGCGCGCATGAGGACAGGGGCGTCATTGATGCCGTCTCCCACGAAGGCCACCTTGCCGTGCTTGTCCTTCGAACCCTCCGGCGCAAGCAAGCTCTCGATGATGCTCACCTTGTCCTGTGGGAGCAGTTCGGCATGCACCTCATCAACCCCCAGGTCACGCGCCACGGCCTCTGCCACTGCAGTGCGGTCCCCTGTGAGCATGATCGTTCGGCTCACGCCCTCAGCATGCAGATCGCGAATGGCCTCAGCACTGTCAGCCTTGACGGTGTCCCCGATGACCACCACGCCCGCGTATTCGCCGTCAACCGCCACATGCACCTGCGTGCCGATGAGCTCCTTCGTGTCCATCTGGATGTCATTCAGATACATCAGCTTCTCGTTGCCGGCCAGGATGATCCGCCCGTCAGCCACCACCTTCACGCCGTGCCCGGACAGCTCCTCAGAATCAGTGATGCGCTCCATCTGGATGTCGCGCCCGTATTCCTTCTGGATGGATAGCGCTATGGGGTGGTTGGAGAGCGCCTCGGCATGCGCGGCGTACTCCAGCAGCTGCTCTTCGCTCATACCCATGACGGGCACGATGTCGGTCACAGCGAAGGTGCCAGAGGTGAGCGTTCCAGTCTTGTCGAACACAACAGCGTCAACTTGCGAAAGAGCCTCCAAGTAGTTGGAGCCTTTGATCAAGATCCCCAGCTTCGACGCGCCGCCGATGCCGCCGAAGAAGGAGAGCGGGACGCTGATCACCAGAGCGCACGGGCATGAGACCACAAGGAAGGTGAGGCCGCGCAGGATCCAGTCAGACCATCCGCCAACGAGCAGCGGCGGGATGATGGCTATGAGCACAGCCAGTCCCACTACGATGGGCGTGTAGTAGCGCGCGAACCGTGTGATGAAGCTCTCCGTGCGCGCCTTCTTGTCCGCCGCATTCTCAACCAGCTCAAGGATGCGGCTCACGGTGGAATCAGCGTAGGGCTTCTCAACGCGAACGGTCAGCGTGCCGGAGAGGTTCACGCAGCCTGAGATCACCTCATCGCCCTCTGTTGCAGTGCGCAGCGCGGACTCACCGGTCAGGGCGGAGGTGTCCAGCTCAGAGGTGCCGCTCACGATGATGCCGTCAAGGGGAACGCGCTCACCCGGTTTGACCACGATCTCATCGCCTACAGCAACCTGAGAAGGGTCTACCCGTTCAAGCTTGCCAGCGCGCACCACGTTCGCGAACTCTGGGACGATGTCCATCATGTCTGAGATGGACTTGCGCGACTTGCCCACCGCGTAGCTTTGGAAGAGCTCCCCTACTTGGTAGAAGAGCATCACGGCGGCGCCTTCCGCCATGTGGGGTTCAGAATCTGGGAAGAGGATCAGCGCGAATGCGCCAAGCGTTGCCACCGTCATCAGGAAGTTCTCGTCTAGCCCGTGGCCGCGCACGATGTTCTTGGCGGCCTTGATCAGCACGTCGTAGCCAGCGATCACGTACGGGATCAGGAAGAGGATGAACTCAGCGTAGAGCTCATTCGCCTGGCCGAAGATGCTGGTCAGAAGGCCGGTGTTCTCTGCCACCAGTATGGCGAAGAACAAGATGATGGCGAAGACGATCCTGTTGCGCCAGCGCGCCATCTTCTTGGGGTCTTCCTTGCCGTGGTCATGTCCGCAGGAGCTGCAGCCGCAGCTGGGCTCTTCGTGGGCGTGATCGTGGCCGTGGTCATGGTCATGATCATGATGGTGCTTCTCAAGCGTGTTGCATGCGTCGCACATGATGTCTCCTTCGTGGTGCTATGTATGGCGCAGAGCCGCTATTCGCAGATGTGGGTCAGGCCTTGGGCCAGCATGGTGTAGACGTGGGAGTCAGCAAGCGAATAGATCACGTTCTTGCCGTCGCGCTGGAACTTGACCAAGTGCGCCTGCTTCAGGATGCGCAGCTGATGGCTGACGGCGCTTTGCGTGGCACCGATGAGCTGCGCTATGTCCCCCACGCTGCGCTCGGATTCCATGAGCGCGTAGAGGATCTTGATGCGAGTGGTGTCCGCGAACACCTTGAAGAGGTCAGCCAGATCATAGAGGAGCTCATCTTCGGGAAGCTCCTCGAACATGCCCTCAGTGCTCCCGATGACGCTCTCGGCTTCTCTGATGATGTCTTCTTCCTTCACCATGCCGAATCCTAACTAGAACTTATGAACATCTGTTCATAAGTATACATTGACATATGATAGTGTCAAGGAGGGGGCGTCAGGGTTGAGGCTTTGGCTATCCGGAGAGGTGGTCTGCGACAGGCTAGATGGCCTGAGCTGATGCTTACATCCGGGTGTTCGCAGGCTCATCGCCTGCGTTACGTTGCACTGGCGTGCAACTGCGGCTGCAGTGCAGCCGCCCACAAGTAAAGGGTTGTAGACGAGTTCCGCACGCCAGCGGTCTGTGTTGCAACCTTGCGGCAAGGCACAAGGACGGTGCCTTGCCGCCCATTAGCGATCTGGAGCGCACATGAGCAAGGCACAAGCTTCACCCGGAACGGGGCGCGCGAGCGCCTCAAGGCCGCTATGAAAGGAGCGGGCACAACGTGCCCGCGACACCGGACCGAGCGCAGCGAGGCCGAAGGATGGGGTTGCAACCCAATATATGACCCAGAAGGTCAATGACATTAAGCACGGGGATTTGTCATTGACCTAATTCGTCATAATTAGGTCAATGACATCAAGGCCGCTACTTTGAGCAGCAGGAATGCTGTTCAAAGTTAAAGGCCGCGTTGAATGAAGCGCGGCGTGAGCCGCGTAAACCGGACCGAGCGCAAGCGAGGCCGAAGGATGGGGAAGTTAAGCCGCAGGAACATTCAGGTTCAGCCTTGAGCCGCCGAGTTTTCGGAGGGGTCCCGTTAGGGGTCCCGACGAAAACGGCGATGCCTCCCCTACTCGCTTGTGGCGAAGCATGCGATGGCTGGTACCCGAGCGTTTCTGAGGACCAAGGGAAATATGGTAGAAGCGAAGCACCATATTTCCCTGCCAGTCCGAAGCCTAGCGAGGGTGCCGGCCATCGCATGAGAGCAGGGAGCGTAAGGGTTGCAACCCGGTGCGCCCGGATAGGTGATCTGCGCCAGGCTAGGCTGCCTGAGCTGATGCTGGGATCCGGGTGTTCGCAGGCTGTCGCCTGCGTTACGTTGCACTGGCGTGCAACTGCGCTTGCGATGCAAGCGCCCACACATAGGGGGGGCAACTGTGACTGCAATGTTGCCGCCCACACATAGGGGGGCAACTGTGACTGCAATGTTGCCGCCCACACATAGGGGGCCACAATGCTAGAAAGGCGCCCGGTAGGGCGCCAAGGCCGCTACTTTGCTTGTGCTTGCACATGCAAAGTTAAAGGCCGTAATAAAAGTGCACAGGCATGCTCTTTGCCTGTGCAGCATTTTTTGGGGTGCCAAGGATGTCAGTGATGCAGGTTGAACAGGTGGCCGATAGGCCACCAAGGCCGCTACATGGGTGCGAATGGAATGAGCAGCCATGTTAAAGGCCGTTTTGAATGAAGCGGGATAGGTGCACGGTGTGCACCTATCCCGTAAGCACTTTTGGGCAGCAACGCTGCAGGAGCATCAGTTCAAAGGCCGCGACACCAGATTGGTACAGCAAGAAGGTCAGCGATGCAACTCAATTCTCTAGGGCAAGCCAGGCAGAGAAGCGTGGGTTGGCTTCGCGCAGGTGCGCAGGAGTCCCGAGCATGCTCACGCGTCCATCTTCCAAGAAGATGACCTCATCGAAGCGATCTATCCCTTGAAGGTGATGCGTGATGATGATCACCGTCTTCTCAGACAATGCATCCATGATGGTGTCCATCACCTGAGCTTCAGTGTCCGGATCAAGGGCCCGGAAAGGCTCATCCAAGATGATGGTGTCGAAGCCTGCCAGAAGCGCGCGAGCTACGGTGATCCGCGTTGCCTCTCCTCCAGACACATTCGCGCCCTCTGCTGCCAGCACCTCATCAAGACCATTCGGCAGCCTATCAAGCAGCCCTCCAAGCCCGACACGCCTGAGCGCCTCTTCAAGCTCTGAGTCAGTTGCGCCACCGTTCGCGATCAGCAGGTTCTCCCGAAGCGTCTTGTTGAAGATGTGCGCGTCCTGCTCTATGAAGCCTATGCTGCCACGGCGCCTTACAAGGGCATCTCCCCCTGCAAGCTCACCAGACATGAGCCGCGCAAGCGTGGTCTTCCCTGCCCCGCTCTTGCCGATGATGGCGGTCTTCGAGCCAGCTTGGATATCCAGCTCTACACCTTCAAGCGCATGTCGTGCAGCTCCAGGGTATGAGACAGAAGAGCACCTGACCTCTAGCGCGCATGCGGGATCTTCGACATCGTGATGGATGATGCATGACCTAGGAGACGCATCATGTTCATCCATCATGCTAGCAAGCCTCCGTGTCCCCTCCTCCATCTGCGGTGCGTCCATCATGATGGAAGGCACCTGTCCGAAGAACTCCATGAGCGGGAACATGAAGATGGCGAACGCTGCGATCCAATTCGGAGGATATGGGCTCTCATTCAGGGGCGCTATCTCGAATAGCACGCCAGCAAGGGGGCCTAGGTCAGCACCTCCCAAGAAGGACAAGGCATCCGTTGCGGGCGCAAATGCATGCGCCGCCCAACCGAGGCACACAGCAACGCAGAGCGCCAAGAGCACCTGGCTTGCCAGGCTGGCAATGCGCCGCACCGCACGCTGGCGGCTCTTGAGACGGGCGCGCGCAGAATGGATGGCCATGATGCGCATCGTCGCTTCCCGGCCTCGTCCAGAGAGGATGACATCTCTAAGCCCATAGACCATGTCAGACAGCGATCTGTACATGAGTCGCTGCTCATCCTGGATGTCAGAGGAGAGGCGCTTCGTGGACGCCCTTGCGATGCCTCCGCACACGATCGTGGCTACCAAGATGAGCACGAACAGGGCAACGGCCAAGGCCGCAGAGAGAGCAGATGCCAAGATGATGATGCAAGCGAATAGCAGCATGGTGGACACAAGGGGCAGGATGCATCTGATGAAGAGGTCTTGCGCATTCGAGATGTCATCTGCCATGGCAGAGAGCACATCCCCGCTGTGCCTCTTCCGCAGCCGCTCTGGATGCTCAGAGAAGGTGGAGAAGAGCCGCTTCCTCATGAGAGACGTTGCGCGCAGCACCCAATCGTGGCTTGAGAGGCGCTCCACGTAATCTATCAGCGGCTTTCCCACACCGAAGATCCGAACGAAGATGGATGGCAAGTGCAGCGCCAGAGCCGACAAGGGAATGGCAGCTGCAACTGAGATCATGTAGCCTGACGTGAACATGAGCGCACCTGCGAAGAGAGACGCCACTGTTGAGAGCAAGATGGCGAAGGCGAACAGGGACCAGTGGCCTTTGAGCATCTGCAGCGGAAGGCTCATCCCTCGCACCCGGGACCCATTGGCAGGCGCACCGGATGCCGCATCTGCCATCAGCGCATCCTCATCAGGCTTGCCTGCTGGCACGCATTCGCTAGATGCCGCAGCTGCACGCTCTTCGCATGCTGGGCGATGCGCTGACGCAGTGGGAGCAAGCCGCGTGGTCTCCACCCTGCCATCAGCAACCTTGATGTGCACATCCGCAAGGCGCACCCAGTGCAGCCTGTGGGTGGCTATGATCACCAACCTGTCAGCGAACACATCCGCGATGACATCACGGATCGCGGATTCCGTCTGGATGTCAAGATGCGCCGTTGGCTCATCCAGCACGACGACATCACGCCGCTCATCCACAAGGGCTCGCGCAAGGGCGATCCTGTGAGCCTCGCCGCCGGAGAGAGCTCGGCCACCTTCGCCGAGCATGGTTCCCAGCCCCTCTTCGGCAAGCCAAGCCAAGCCAACCGAGGCCAGCGCACTTGAGACCTGTTCGTCTGTGGCCTCTGGAAAATAGCAGGAAACATTCTCCCGCAAGGTGGCATTGAAGATGTGCGGGTGTTGAGGGATGTAAGCCACGCGCCAAAGCCAATCAGGCCTATGCAGCGTCTCTGCCTGCCACCCGTTCACAGAGATGGTGCCGCTTGCAGGATCAGCGAATCCGGACAGCACGTTCAAGAGCGACGTCTTGCCTGCCCCTGACCTTCCCGTGATGACCACCATGTGAGCCCCGGAAAGGCTTGCGCTCACGCCTTTCAGCACGTGGCCCCTGCCGTAGGAGATGCTGACATCTTGCAAGCTGATATCCGGGATGCGCGGCTCTTTCAGAGCGCGGGTGAGCTCAAGCTCATCTTCCACGCTCTCGTACTCTATCTCCAGCTTCGCGCGCCCGTCTGCCGCCATCAAGATGCGCTGGGCCCTATCCAGCGCGCTCTTGCCATCAAGCGTCGCGTGATAGCCCTTCGCATATGACCGGATGGGCATGAAGAACTCAGGGACCAGGAGGAGCACGCACATGGCCGGGAAGAATGAGACATCGCCATCCACCATGCGAAAGCCAAGCATGATGGCAACAGCAGCAAGCCCGCATGTTGCGAATATGTCCAACACGGTGGAGGACAACGTTGCCACCCGAAGCGTCCTCATGACGTGGCGTCTGAAGCCTTCCGATGCCTGGAAGACCGCCTTGGAATAGCTTCTGGCATGACCGAAGAGCCGAAGGGTGGAAAGCCCGCGCAACGCATCCATGAAGTGGTTCGACATCTGCGCGAATCCAGAGGCGCGCCTAGCAGCATCATCGGATGCGGTGTGCCCGATCAGTCGCATGAAGACCATGATGACAGGAAGGCAGATCAACGCTATCACACCGCTCAATGGGTCTAGCACGAGCACCGTCACGCCAAGGCAGATAGGGATCACAGCAAGCTGCATCTCCTTCGGGATGGCATCCTCAAGGTATGACTCCACACGCTCTATGCCATCCGTGACGTCCAGCACACAAGCTGCCTCGCCCTCCCTTTGAGCAAGCTCAGGGCCACAGAGCAGGAGCGCCCTCAAGAGGCCAAGGCGAAGGGATCGGCATGCAGCAAGAGAGAAGCGGGACGACACGACGTCTTGGACCTGCGATAGCGCCGCCCGTCCGCAGAAGAGGCCCAAGAAGCCTAAGATCGCAGGGATCTGAGACGCCAAGGACTGCCCCTGCCAAAGCGCCACGATGGCAGATGCCAAGCAAAGGGATTGCCCTATCACGCACCCAGCGCTGAGGATGGATAGCACCGCGCAGATGAGACGTACGCGCCTGGCACCTTCCAGATGGCTCACTGCGCTATCCCACATGAATGCAAGGCACTTTCTGGCTAGCCAAGGGAAGTCCGCGTGAAAGCCGTCACCTGCGGTGCGCTGCCAGCATCCTCAGCGCTTGCCTTGAGGACCGCATTCGCGAACGCATCTGCTCGAAGGCTTCCGGTGTCCTTGGACACGAGGCTGAACGTGAAGCCATCCTCTGTGAGGCGTGGCTCATCTGCCAAGAAATCCTGCGTTTCGAACTGACGCTCCTTGCCCTTGCGGAGGACCGTGACAACGCTTGGTATCACCAGGCGATCCAAGGGTTCGCTCAAGCAGACCTCATAGATGCTCTTGGAGAACGCCACTGATGCAGCAGGAGATGCGGTATCAACGTATGCGCACTCCTTCATGGGGAGGTTGGGCGCTTCGCACGCCTTGAGGGACTCGAGCGCCTGATCAACGGGCACGTAGGAGCTGAGCACGACATCGAACACCTCGAAGGCGCCACCCACACCTACCGGAAGCGCTGGCCCGAATGCCATCTTCATGTGAGGCGAGAACCCTTGGGTGAGCGCGAAGGGAAGGCCGCTTCTCCTCACCACGCGCTCGAGCGCATGGGTGAGCTCAAGGTGCGATAGCCACGCGCACTTCCCCTCTTTTCCATACCTGATCCGCAAGCGGAACTGCCGCATCTCACTCATGTGCGCGCTCCTCTTGCAAGCAGATGGCAGGCCCTGAAGGCGAACAGACCCCGCACGCAGAGCACGCCCCGAAGGTGCAATCCTCCGTGGTGATGCCCGCCAGCGCGCGCTTTCGCTCAAGCGCTAGGAAGCGCTTCGTGACGCCGGAGCTCACGTGATCCCAAGGAAGCGGGCCGTCCACATCAAGCGGGTCATGCGCCAAAGCCGCCATGTCCACACCTAAAGCGCTTGCGGCCTCATCCCACGCCTCTTGGCTGAAGTGCTCGGTCCATGCATCGAACCGCGCACCCCTCTTCCACGCCTCTTCCACCAAAAGCGCTACATCCCTGCCACCACGCGACATCACAGCCTCCAGCAAGCTGGTCTTCGGCTCATGGTAGTCAACCTTGATGGCGCGGAACCTGGTTGCCTCGCGCACGATCTGCGCGCGCCTGCGCGCTTCCTCAGGAGGGATCTGCCCTTCCCACTGAAAGGGCGTATGCGCCTTCGGAACGAAGACCGCAAGCGCCACCGTCATCTTGAGGCGCCCTCTATCCTCAGGCGGCGTGAGCTCGCGCATGATGCGGAATGCCTCAGTTGCAAGGCGCCCGATCTCTGCAACATCCTCATCCGTCTCCGTTGGCAGCCCGATCATGAAATAGAGCTTCACGCGCTGCCATCCTGCGTTGACTGCCGCACGCACAGCGCTCATCAGATCCTCTTCGGTGACGTTCTTGTTGATGACATCGCGCAAGCGCTGGCTCCCGGCCTCTGGCGCGAACGTGAGACCGCCTCGTCTCTGCCCGGCCACAGCATCTGCCATCTCCACGCCGAACGAATCAAGGCGCTGAGAGGGAACGGAGATGCGAACGCCTGACCCTTCAAGGCGCGCGTTCAGGTCTTGCAGGATCTGAGCGATCTGCGAATGATCAGTGGTAGAGAGCGAGGTCAGGCTCACCTCTTCGTATCCTGTCCCCTCTATCCCCTCCATGACAGACTGGACGATATTCTCAGCTGACCTCTCTCGAACGGGACGGTAGATCATGCCAGCTTGGCAGAACCTGCACCCCCTGGAGCAGCCCCTGAGCACTTCCACGTTCAAGCGGTCATGCACGCATTCCACGAATGGGACCACCATGTCTTCCCACCCAGAGCTGTCAGCGAACCCCTCGAACACGCGCTTCTCCACCCGTTCAGGAGCGCCGCTCATCGGCGTGAGCGCGCCATCTTGAAGCTCATAGAGCGCTGGCACGTATGTGCCCTCCACCTGCGACAGAGCGCGCAGGATATCAGCGCGCGGAGCACCCGATGCCCGCATGTCTCGGATGAGGCTCAGCACTTGAGGCACAGACTCTTCGCCCTCCCCTATGAGGATGGCATCGAAGGCGCGCGAGAAGGGCTCCGGATTGAATGCGCAAGGCCCACCGCCGATGACGATGGGGTCATCCTCTTCCCGTACATCCCACGTGATGGGGATGCGTCCCAGGTCCAATATCTCATATATGTTGGTTGCGCAGAGCTCATGCGGCAGCGTGATCCCTATGCAGTCGAACTCATGAAGAGGAGAAGTCCCCTCAAGCGAGAACATGGGAAGCCCGTGCGCACGCAGCGCATCTGCCATGTCAGCGCCAGGCATGTAGGCGCGCTCAGCGCTCACGCCGGGCACCTGCTGTGCGCGGTTCACCAGTATGCGAACGGCTTGGTTGGCCTGGCCAAGCTCATAGGTATCTGGATAGATCATGCAGAACCCGAACGCATCGGGGTCTGGCACATGAGAGCCTATCTCAGCTCCCACATATCTTCCAGGCCGCTCAACGCTTCGAAGGAGCGGCGCTATGTCATCCCAGATGCAAGTGCGTGCCATGAGATCAGGCTCATGCATCCTTGTTCGGCGTGACTATCTTCGTGAAGCCAGGAACGCTGTCTGCAACCTTCGAGACCACCTTCTTGCCAACAGGGGACGCAGCTGCCTTGGCTGCAGCATCAACGGCACCATCACGGGCGGTCTGCAGGACCTTCGCCATCCCCACTATGTCTCCGCCGGCCTCGAAGTACTCAACAGCAGCGCGGCCCATGGCCTCAGTGGCGGCGAAGCCAACAGCGCCGCTGATGGCCCAACCCGCGAACGGGATGAGCTTCGCACCCGCGCGCGCGATGCCGCGGGCCAGGAACGCTCCCCCAAGCACCGCCACCAGCTCACCCACGGATTCCTTCCCGATGGGCTGGCCGTAGGCGGTTGCTATCTGGAGCACCATCTTGATCTGGTTCAATGTCATGATGGGCATGTCAGCGCCAGGCAGCACCGGCACGAATCCGATGGCAGCGTTCTGAAGAGACGTTGCAGAGATGGCATCGTTCGCAAGAGGGCGGCGAATGAACGGGAAGGAGAGCGCCATGGTCAAGCGCTTCTCGTGGCACGTTGTGATGACCCACTCGCCCATCCTTTGGGAGAGCAGCTTCAGTGTCTCCTCATCCAAAGCCACGGGGCCCTCATCTGTGAGGTCATCCACGCTAGCGCGCAGAGCGGGGATATAGGATGCCACCTTCTCCTGTATGGATCCCTTGAGCTTCACCGGTGACAAGATGTCCGCATGAGGCATGGGATATCCTGCCTCCTCCGCAATGGCGGCAGTGGCACCCGCATCATCTGTCACCACCATCACAGGAACGCCGGCATCCCTGATCTCACGTGCCAGCCTGCCCACATCAGGTGAATCTCCCGCCACGATCACCGCGAAGTCATCTCGCTCATGGCCTGGCGCGTAGCCCGCATCCAGATAGTTCACGGTCACGCGCGTCTTGGCGCTGGTGGACGCGTAATCAGTCCGCACCTGCGCCGCCAGTTCCCCTGGAGCCGTGTCATCTATGAGCACAGCCACAGAGACCGGCACATCACGTACTGCCTGCATGTCCTTCGTTATCTGCAAGACCCCACCGATGTCAACGGGAAGCGCCATGATCATCTCCTGCCTTAAGGATGCCTCTCATGTGAGTATACAGATGATATCAGTCCCAGCATTGCGAAGTTCACCATCATGAATGATGAGCCATAGCTCACGAACGGGAGCGGGATGCCCGTGATGGGCATGAGCCCACAGCACATCCCGATGTTCTCCAGGATCTGGAAGAGCCACATGCCCACTATGGCGCAGACGATCAGCATTCCGAACAGGTTCCCGCACGTGCGCGCTATGTGGATGCTGATGGCTATCAAGGCTGCGTAGAGCGCGATCAGCAAGATGACGCCAACGAATCCCATCTCCTCTGCAAGCACGCAGAAGATGAAGTCAGTGGGCGCCTCGGGCAAGAAGCCCAAGGATGACTGTGTGGATGAGCCTATGCCCTTGCCCATGAGGCCGCCGGAGCCGATGGCGATCATGGCCTGCTTCAGGTTGTACCCCTCATCCGTGGTTGAGAGGGAATCCTGGTTCATGAAGACGAACAGGCGGTTTCGCTGATAGTTCTTGAGCAGCCTGTATTCCCACGTGCCGTCAGCTGTCTGGTACTTCAGCACCTCATCCACTGCGAACACGCACGCGATGGCCGCGATGAACAGCGCAAGCGTGATGAGCAGCAAGCGCAAGCGCGCGCCTCCCATGACCAGCACCACCGCAGATATGAACAGATACACCAGCCCCGTTCCAAGGTCAGGCTGCGTCATGATGCATAGGAACGGGACCAACAGCAGTCCCACGCACTTGCAGTACTCACGCACGTCATCCAACCGCCCGTTGTATTTGGCCAGCAAGCTTGCGGCGAACAGCACCACTGTCACCTTCGCGAACTCACCAGGTTGGACCTGCATGCCTATGTAGATCCACGATGTGGCGCCCATGACCGTGCGCCCTATCACGGGCAGATGCGGGGACAGGATCAAGATCACGCATATGATCAGCAGCGGATAGGTCATGGCACCGAAGCGCCGGTAGTCGAATGCCCAAAGCCCAGCCATGGCAGCGATGCCGATGGCCACTCCCACAAGCTGCCTTGAGAAGGAGTAATCATCATCGAACTGCACTGCTGACCAGCATATCAGCAGCCCGAAAGCCACCAGTGCCGCGCTCACCAAGAGCAGCGGCCAGCAGATCACAGATGAGAGCCTGAGCTTGCGCTTGCCCTTGGGGCTTGCGTCAGCCAGCGGATCCCCGAAGCTCACCGTATCTATCTGAGGGAGCGGCATGGCTCTAATCCGTCCTTGATCCGCCGGCGCTCTTCACGGCAACCGACCTGCCAGAAGAGCCGGAGATGGATGCCACCTCAAGCGTTTCCGCATCCTCACCCTCGCCCTTGAACAGCGCGCCCAAGACGCGAGCCACTATGGGGCCTGCGAACTCAGCACCGCTCCTGCCCTCTTCCAAGATGCAAGCCACTACATACTTGGGATCATCATAGGGCGCATATGCCACGAACCATGCATCGTCTTGGCGATCCGTATGCTCAGATGTGCCTGACTTTCCCGCAGCATCCAAACCTTGTGCAGCGAATGACGGCCAAGCGTCATGGCTCTCTGAGATCATGTCATGCAAGGATTCGCGAACGTATTCCAGGTCCTCTTGGTTGACGTCGGGGTGCCCTATCACCTCAGGCTCTGCGGTCACCACCACATCCCCGTCAGAGTTCCTGATCTCCTTCATGACGTGGGGCTTCATCAGATCGCCGGTGGCTATCGCACCATATGCCATGGCAAGCTGCAGGGGCGTTATGAGCACGTCTCCCTGTCCGATGATCATATTCGTGTAGTCACCGCCGCGCCAATAGGCCTCAGATGGCACGTTTCGCCAATGCTCCTGCTTCCACTCAGGCGTTGGGATGCGCCCGGCTGACTCATCAGGCAGATCCACGCCTGTGGGATTGCCGAAGCGGAACTGCGCGAGGTAATCCTGGAGAGCTGTTTCTGACACCTCGCCAGTGCCCTCAGGCCCGTGGTCATAGAACGCCTTCGCTATCTCATAGAAGACCACGTCACATGAATTCACGATGCCATCGTGCAGGTCCATGAAGCCATGCCCCGAATGCAGCCAGCACTTCTGGATGTCACCGCTGCCAAAGCCATCCCACGCGCCGCCGCATTCCCACTCCATCTCATAATCCGCATATCCGTGGTGGAGCCCTGCCAGTGAGGTGAATGCCTTGAAGGTTGACGCGGGCGCGTATTGGCCGTTCACCACGCGGTTCACCATGGGCGCGTTCGACTCATCTGTGTTGTACAGATCCCAGATGTCCTGCGGGATCCCGTTCGTGAAGTAGCTTGGGTCGAATGTTGGATAGCTTGCCATCACAGGTATGGAGCCATCCTTCACGTTCATGGCCACGATGGCGCCACCAACGCCAACACCTGTGCCGATGTCCCCCAAAGGCGCTATGCGCTCCGCGAGCACTTGATCGGCGACGCTTTGGGCATAGGCGTCAATGGTGAGATGCAGGTCAGATCCCTTCTCAGGCATCGTCTCACCCACAACGGCAACGACGTTTCCCTTCGCATCCACCATCATGCGACGCTCACCCTGATCTCCTGACAAGATGCCGTCATAGGTGAGCTCAACGCCGCTCTTGCCAACAGAGTCAGTGCTCTGGATGTTGCGGCCGAATCCAGCTTGTGCAAGCTCATCATCGGTTGGAGAGCCCGTGTATCCCAGAACGTGAGCCGCCAATCCACCATGAGGATATTCGCGAACGGTGCGCGTCTCACAGCTGATCCCCGAGAAGGCGTCAGCATGCTCCGCAATGAATGCAACATCGCGCAGGCGCACATCCTCTGCCACCACTCGCTGGCTCTGAGCACCACCTGCTGCATCCTTTATGCGCTGCGAGACTATCGGGGCTGGGATGCCCAGCACGGCTGCCAGGCGCATGATGACGTCTTGGTCATCGGCCACCTTAGGGTCTGCCAGGACGGTCTGGCTTGACCTGTTGGTCACCAGCTCACGCCCGCGAACGTCATAGATGCATCCTCTAGGCGCTGGCGTGGACGTGGTGGTGAGGAGGTTATCCTGCGCTTCCTCAGCGTATCCCTTGCCGCTCTTCACTTGAAGGGACCATATCCTTGCCGTCAGAGCCGCGAACACACCCGCCGCAAGCGCCCCTAGCGCATAGAAGCGCTTCGAGGAGGAGTCCTGCACTTTGGCAGAGGCCCCGCCAGAGGCAACCTTCACATCCTTGGCACCGTCATTGCCGCCCTGGGCCTCATCAAGCCCAACCTTCACGTTCGTGAGCTCACGGCCAAGGGCATCCTCGGTGGCGGATGAGTCTGACGCCTTGTTGCGCATGGTGAGATAGATGAGAACCGCTCCCACCAATATGACTGCAGTTATGATGCCTGCTATCAAGGCTACGGTCATTTGCGTCCTTCTTGCGAAACGAAGCCCGCTCTATCCGATGGAGGTCATCTCCTGATCCTGAGCGGATAGGCGAAGCGCAAGCCTCACCAGCGGGTAGAACACTATTGCGAACACGGTATCATAGAGCCACATGGGAAGCGCCCTATACAGCAAAGCCTCCCCCAAACCAACATCCCAGCCGCATGTCACGCAAAGGAGCGCATAGAGCGCGGACGCCAGGAGCGCCATGGCGCATATGAACGCAAGGGCCTGCGGCCAGGAATCATTCCCAAGATGATCCATGAGATATGCCAGAGCAGTGCAAGCGGCCAATGTGAGCACGGCATAGCCTCCAACAGGGCCAGAACCCAGGAGGTCATAGGAAAGGCCCATCAGGAATGGCATGACGCATGCGCCACGCTTCCCCGTGGCTGCGATGAATGATATGGCGAAAGCGAAGCAGATGTTGGGCGTGACATCGTTGATAGCAAGGTAAGGAGCTATGAGCGCCTGCAAGAGGAACGCTATGACAGCCCCGATGACCTCAGTGGCAACGTTCGCCATCAGCCTTGGCTCCCGTCATCAGACGTGGGGGCCGCTGCTCCTTCATCACCACCATCGCTTTGGCCTTGATCGCCCTCTTGAGCATCTGTTGCGCGCTTGATGACAGATGCAGACTGGCTTGCGCTGAATACCACTGTGACCTCTTCCAAGGACCTGGCCTCCTCATTGGGAGCCACCACTATGACGCGCGTGCCGTCATTGGCATTGCCTTCAACGCGGACCACCGTGCCTATGAGCAGCCCCTTGACGAAGCTGCCGCCAAGACCGCTGGTGAGGATGACGTCCCCTTGGCTCACCTGGTCGGACTCGTCCACATTCTCAAGATGCAGCGCTCCTGTCAGAGAGCCGCGCACGATCCCCTCAACTCGGCTGGATTGCACGAGCGAAGCCACGCCTGAATTGGGGTCAGTGAGCAGGCGGACCACAGATGAGGAGGGGTTCGCTTCCACCACCTGTCCGATGACGCCCGCAGGGCCCATCACAGTGAGCCCCACCCCAACACCCTCTTCGGTCCCCGCATCTATGGTGACGGTCTGATTCCACGCATCCGTTGAGCGCCCGATGACGCGAGCAGTGACGCCCTCCATCTTGTAGACGTCCTTCATCTCCAGAAGATCATGCAGCCGCTCAGCCTCCAGCCTGTATTCCTCAGCTTGGGTGAGGAGGCGCGTGAGCTCTTCGTTGCGCTCCTTGAGCGCAGATAGCGTGCCTTCATCTGCCGTAGCGTCCGCCACAGCGTCAGAGGCCGCGTCCATAGCAGCTCCCGCATTGGCGCTCACTGACTGCGCGGGTGCCACCATGGAATGCACTTGCTGCTGCAGCTTGTGAAGGGGGCCGCCATCCCCTTCTATGGCATACACGGCCACAAGTGCTATGCCCAAGATGACAAGGGCGCCGCCTATGATGCGCCAGAGCCTGGTGTTGCGTTCTTGGAGGTTGAAAGCCAACTTTGCCTATCTGCCGAATGCTCCTGCGCTGCTACTTCGAGCGCATGAGCGTTTGGCGAAGGGCGGTAGGCGTCTCTAGCACCTTGAGGCATCCAGACACAACATTGGTGAGAGCCGTCTCAGATACCCAAACGGGGATCTCAAGCTGATCGGTCAGATACCTGTCCAGCCCGGACAAGAGCCCGCCACCTCCCGTGAGGAGGATGCCGTTCTGGATGATGTCAGATGCAAGGTCTGGATTGGTGGTCTTGAAGGTGTCCTTGATGTGGAGGACCATCTCCTCTATGGGTGCCTGCAAAGCTGCACGAACATCCTCAGACTGGATGGTCACCTCTTTGGGCTGTTCGGTGTATACGTCCTGACCAGAGATGATCATGTCACGCTCACGGCCATCTTCGAACGGGAGCACGCTGCCTATCTTGATCTTGATGACCTCTGCGGTGCGCTCACCTATCTTGATTCCAAGCAGATCGCGAAGATGCATAGCGATAGCCTCATCAAGGCGATTTCCAGCAAGGCGCAGGGATGATGATGACACGATGCCGCCAAGGGAGATGACAGCAACCTCAGTAGTGCCGCCGCCGATGTCCACCACCATGGACCCAGTTGGCTCTGTGACCGGGAGGTCAGCGCCCATTGCGGCTGCCATGGGCTCTTCGATCAAGTATGCCTGCTTGGCACCTGCCTGTATGGCCGCTTCGAACACGGCGCGCTTCTCAACGCTGGTTGCACCGCACGGGATGCAGATCACGATCCTTGGCTTAGCCTGCCAGGGATACTTGCGCTCAGATGCCTTGTTTATGAATGCAGAGAGCATTGCTTCGGTCACATCGTAGTCAGCGATGACGCCATCCTTCAGCGGATGCTCTGCGCTGAATGCATCGGGGGTGTGGTTGATCATGTTCTTGGCCTCATGGCCAACAGCCAGCACCCTATGGGTGCTCTTCTCTATGGCAACCACCGAAGGCTCATTGATGACGATGCCTTCGCCCGTTATGGCAACGAGCGTGTTCGCAGTGCCAAGGTCTATGGCCATATCCGTGGCCATATTCCCTCCCAGCCCTGAGAACCTATCAAGAAACGCCATTGAGTCCTGCTCCCTCAAACCATTTGCGTACAGTCGTTTGAGGATTGTAACATAGGCCTTTACTCGCCAAGCCGTGCTCTCGGGTGAGCTGCCATGTACTCCTCTGTGAGATGCTGTCTGTCAACGTGTGTGTAGATCTGCGTGGTGGATATGTCGGAGTGACCCAGGATCTCCTGGATCACGCGAAGGTCCGCGCCACCGTTCAGCATATGCGTTGCGAACGAGTGGCGAAGGGTGTGCGGGTGCAGGTCCTCAAGCCCTGCCGCCCTTCCAGCCGCCCCCACTATGTTGAAGATGCCCTGGCGCGTCAGGCGCCGTCCCCGCATGTTCAGAAAGACCGCTTTCATGTCCTCCTGCCTTGGCGCCTTCGCACGCATTGACAGTGATGCCCGCGCGCTTCCCATGTACTTGCCCAGCATCTTGAGGGCTGTGCCCGATATGGGTACCATGCGCTCCTTCTGACCTTTGCCGAACACGCGCAAGAACCCCTCTTCCAAGAATACGTCTTGCACTGACAGCCCGCTTGCCTCCCCTGCGCGTATGCCGCATCCGTAGAGCACCTCCATGAGCGCGCGGTCGCGCACCTCTTGCGGCTCCTCCCCGTCCATGAGGTCCAGCATCTTGCACGCGTCCTCAACTGAGATGACATCCGGCAGCACATCCGGCATCTTGGGGCTGCGAACGGGCTTGGTTGGGTCTAGCTGGCAGTAACCTTCGCTCAAACAGAACTTATGGAACCCCTTGACGGCGGACATGCGACGCCTCACCGTTGAAGGCGCTGCACCTTCCTTGAACAGCAACTGCTGGAAGCTTGAGACATCCTCATCGGTCACGTCCGCTGGAGTGGACTTGGATGCGCCCTTCAAGTGCTCAAGGTATCTGGACATGTCGCGCTCATATGCTGCAAGGGAGTTCTTCGCCAGTCCGCGCTCGATGCGCAGATACAGCATGTACTCAGATATGGCCTCATCGATCGTCATGGGCATACCTTATCGCTCATCGTGATGCTCTAGCTCGTGAATGTCTGAGATCACCCAAAAGATGCTCTCAAGCCAAGCGATGATTTACAGCATCGAAACAGATGCGCATATATAATCACATGTCATAGGTTGTTCCATACCGCAAGGAGTCTTGATGAAGCAGGGCTTTGACAATCAGAAGTACATCTCGCTGCAGGCAGAGCGCATCAAAGAGCGCATCTCGCGCTTCGGCGGGAAGCTCTACCTCGAGTTCGGCGGGAAGCTCTTCGACGACTACCACGCATCCCGTGTGCTGCCCGGATTCCAGCCTGACTCCAAGATCACCATGCTCAAGCAGATGCAGGATGACGTTGAGATAGTGATCGCCATCAACGCGAATGACATAGAGAAGTCAAAGGTGCGCGGAGACCTTGGGATCACCTATGACGAGGACGTCTTGCGCCTGATGGACATCTTCCGAAGCCTTGGGTTCATGGTGGGAAGCGTGGTCATCACGCGCTATGAGAACCAGCCTGACGCCGACGCATTCCGCCGCCGCATCACTGACATGGGCATCACAAGCTATCTGCACTACCCTATCGCAGGATATCCGCATGACATAGACCATATCGTCTCTGAAGAGGGCTTCGGCAAGAACGAGTTCATAGAGACCACGCGCCCGCTAGTGGTGGTCACAGCCCCGGGCCCCGGATCCGGCAAGATGGCAACCTGCCTATCTCAGCTCTACCATGAGTTCAAGCGAGGCATAGTAGCAGGATATGCGAAGTATGAGACGTTCCCTGTGTGGAACCTGCCTCTCACGCATCCTGTGAACATCGCATATGAGGCAGCAACGGCTGACCTGGATGACAAGAACGTGATAGACCCGTTCCATCTGGAAGCCTACGGTGAGACCACCGTGAACTACAACAGGGACGTTGACATCTTCCCGGTGCTCCATTCCACCATGGAGCGCATCATGGGCGAATGTCCCTACAAGAGCCCAACTGACATGGGTGTGAACATGGCCGGATACGCCATAGTGGATGATGAGGTCTGCAGAGAGGCAGCTTCTGCTGAGATAGCCAGAAGGTATTTCACGGCAGCCACTGACGTCAAGCGAACTGGCTCCGGTGAGCGTGCGCTTGAGAAGATAGAGATCTTGATGAATCAGGCAGACATCACGGAGAACCTCTCTCCCGCACGCTCTGCTGCCCTTCTGAAGGCAGAGACAACCGGTGGCCCTGCAGGAGCCATGGTGCTCCCTGACGGCTCTCTGGTGACCGGAAAGACCGGGAACCTGCTTGGTGCTGCAAGCGCGCTTCTGATGAATGCCTTGAAAGGCGTCTCTGGCGTTGACGATGACGTTGACGTGATCTCTGATGAGGTGCTAGAGCCCATCTGCCACCTGAAGACAGAGCACTTGGGCAACAAGAACCCGCGCCTTCATTCCGATGAGACGCTGTTGGCGCTATCTGTGAGCTCCGCTGAGAACCCTCTTGCTGAGCAGCTGATAGACAACGCTGACAAGCTCAAAGGCTGTGATGCCTACTTCTCAGTGATCATCTCAAGCAAGGATGAGATGCTCTACAAGAAGCTTGGCATGAACGTCTGCTGTGAGCCCCGATACGAATCCCACAGGTACTATCACAAGTGATCAATGCACGAAGCAGGTGATCACCGTGATGGCTGCCAGGAAGATGCCTGGCACGTTCGCCACGATGATGGGCCACTGCCGAGGCTTCGTCCAGATGCCATAGACGCTCCAGAACGTGCAGTTGAAGAATGCTGCTAGCGGCTGCCAGAACACGCCTGGGTTACCGGATAGGTTCGCCATGATCTGCGGCACGTAGGATACGTACATGATGACGGAGAGCACGGAGGCTACGGCACCTATCGTCTTGATGACCTGGTCCTTCTTGCGGTCAGAGCCTTGAGGCTCAGCTAAGCTTGCGCCTTTCGTTGCATGCATGACGTGCGCCATGTCATCATCCTCCTGTTCATCAACACGTGCTGAAGAACATCTTGGACGAATACCGCAAGAAATGATCGGGTCTTGAATATAGAAAGGTTATCGTTTCCTTGGCGCGTTGCACCTGTAATGAAGAGATGGGCGCTGGCAAGGGAGCTAGGTCACCATCTATGAGGATCATCGCAGCTTGCTGATCCTCTGCGCGCGTCAGGCGAACGTCCACTACATCATTAGGGTCAGCCAGCACAGCACGGCTCAAGAGGGTGTGAGGCGCTAGCGGTTGGACGATCATCCCATCGAAATTGGGCGCCACCAAAGGCCCTCCTGCCGCAAGCGAATACCCTGTGGATCCAGTGGCTGTAGAGACGATGAGGCCGTCCCCTTTGAGGTTTGCCATGGGGACGTCTGAGATGTCGAATGAGAACTGCAGCGTCTTTCCAGTGATGCCCCTTGAGATGCAGACCTCGTTCACCGCGAAGAAGCTCATCGTGGACTCATCATCCAGGATGGCTGTCACATCCAGGCAAGTGCGCCTTGAGGAGTGAAGCTCATCGGCCATAGCGCGGCTCACCAGAGCTATCACTCCCTCCTTGCTGTCATTCGCCAGGAATCCCAGATGCCCGAAGTTGATGCCTAGGATGGGAGCGTCATAGCCCTTCAGCATGGATGCTGACCTTATGATGGTCCCGTCTCCGCCCAAGATCACTGCAAGATCTGGTTCGAACGGGAGCTCATCTACGAGATGAGACCTCTCCTTTATGCCGAAGAGCTCCTCAGAGCCAACGCATGCGCATGCAACGCCTTGTGACTGGAGGTAAGCCATGAGCGTGTAGGAAGCATCCGCTGCCTCAGGATTCGCTTGGTTCTTCACTATCAAGATGTTCATGGTGCCACACCCTCCGTAAGCATCGCCTAGAACCAAGAAGCGCCGCTCCCGTGGACCAGGATGCGGCGCCTCCTCAAAAGACAGGTAAGAGCTGTTCTACTCTTCGGTTGCTCCAGCGTAGTTGCGCTGAACAGCCGGGTCAACCTGAACGCCCGGGCTCATGGTGGAAGACACGGTGATGGACTTCACGTACTTGCCCTTGGCTGCTGCCGGCTTCATGCGCAGGATCTCATCGTAGACGGCGCCGTAGTTCTCTGCCAGGTCCTCAGCTGAGAAGCTCTTCTTGCCAAGGATGACGTGGCAGATGCCGAAGCGGTCTGCCCTGTACTCAACGCGGCCGCCCTTGAGGTCAGAGATGGCCTTCGCAACGTCATTGGTCACAGTGCCCAGCTTCGGATTCGGCATGAGGTTGCGGGGACCCAAGATCTTGCCCAGACGACCAACTTTGCCCATCTGATCCGGAGTTGCCACTGCAGCGTCGAAATCGATGTTGCCGGCGTTGATCTGCTCGATGATGTCATCGGTGCCAACCAGGTCAGCACCTGCTTCCTCAGCAGCCTTGGCAGCTTCGCCCTCTGCGAACACTGCAACGCGAACGGTCTTGCCAGAGCCGTGGGGAAGGCTGACTGTGCCCCTGAGCTGCTGGTCTGCTTGACGCGTGTCGATGCCCAGCCTGAAATCACCGGTCACCGTCTCATCGAAGTTCGCAGTTGAGATCTCCTTGACCACCTTCATGGCCTCAAGTGGAGACACCTCAGTCTCTGGAACCTCTGCCTCTGCTGCCTTGTACTTCTTTGACCTCTTAGTCATCTCTTCTTTCCTTTCGTGGTGAATCAGCGAGCGCACATGCGCTCTCCCACTGTTGCTTCACCTGGCCATTCGCCAGGAGATGTCCTTTAAGCTGCGCTCTCTCCGCCCTCATCAACGGACTCGCCCTTGAGGAGCGCTGCCAGCTTCCTGGTGACCTCATACTTCTTCTTGAGCTCACGACCCTCGATGCGAACGCCCATGGAACGAGCGGTGCCTGCGATGATCTCCTTCGCGGCGTCGATGTCATTCGCATTCAGGTCTGGCATCTTGATCTCAGCGATCTCAGTCAGCTGAGCGTCGGTCAGGGTGCCTACGGTCTGGAGCTGCGGGATGCCAGCGCCATGCTCGATGCCCAGCTTCTCCTTGATCAACACTGCCGCCGGAGGGGTCTTGCAGATGAAGTCGAATGACTTATCCTCATAGACGGTGATCTCAACTGGGATGATGGTGCCAGCCTGGTCCTGCGTCTGCGCATTGAAGGCCTGGCAGAACTGCATGATGTTGACGCCCTGAGCACCAAGAGCCGGACCTACTGGAGGAGCCGGATTGGCTTGGCCTGCAGGGATCTGCAGCTTGATGAATCCTGTTACGTTCTTGTCAGCCATTTCTCTTCCTTGCCTTATCGAACATCGTTCTCAATATATTCATAGGCTTGAGCCATTCGCGTGAGAAGCCCCAGTCCACTTGGGCACGCTATGAGCATCATGCCATATGAGCTAGATCCTCTCCACCTGCTCGAACGTGAGCTCAACGGGAGTCTCACGGCCGAAGATGGAGACCATGACCTTCACCTTGCCAGCCTCAGGCATCACCTCAGAGACCTTGCCATCGAAGTCCTTCAGAGGACCTGAGATCACATGGACGGACTGTCCCACTTCCATGCTGGTGGTGGTCTTCTTCGGCGCCTCTACGCTGGTGCGGCGCATGATCTTGTTGTATTCCTCACGAGTTAGGGGGCTGGGGTTGCCTTGGCTTCCCACGAACCCAGTGACGCCGGGCGTGTTGCGAACAGCAGCCCAGCTCCTGTCATCCATATCCATCTTCACGAGGACGTATCCTGGGAAGATCTTCTTGTCCGCTTCCTTGCGCCTGCCATCATCCTTGATCTCAGTCACGCGCTCAGTTGGGATCTCTATCTTGAAGACGTTCCCCTCAAGGCCCATCGTCTCGATTCGGGTCTCAAGGTTGTCCTTGACCTTCTTCTCATACCCAGAATAGGTATGGAGGACATACCATTTGCGTGCCATTGCTAGCCCTCCGTGCTCTCTTGGGTCTCACCTGCGTCAGCTCCATCAGTGCTCTCAGCGCTTTCCGCGCCTGCATCCTCTGCACCAGATGCATCAGCAGAGGCGTCTGCACTGGATGCATCTGCGCTTGATGCATCAGCAGATGAACCATCAGTGGAGAAGTCACCGCCAGTGAAGACGCTTCCCCAATCGATAGATGCTGGATCTGCACCTGAGAGCAGGACCAGCAGCGGAGTGATGATCAAGTTATCCAAGACTGCTACGAACACGCCGAAGAACACGAGCGCTGCCAGCACGACTCCTGACCATCTCATCACATCCGTTCGAGAAGGCCAGGTAACGCGCTTGAGCTCAGCCTTGACGTCGCGGAAGAACTGGAAGCGCTTCTTCTTCGGCTTCTCTTCTGCCTTCTTGGGCTTCTTCTCAGCCTGAGAGCTCTTCTGGGCCTCAGACTTCTCTGCCTTGTCAGCCTTCTTCAGCAAGCCCTTCTTCTCAGGCTTGGACTCAAGCACCTCTTGTGTCTTCGGCTTCTCAGCCTCTTGAGCAGCTGTATGCTCGCGCTCAGCCTTGCGCGCCTGGCGAGCGGCTGATGCCTTGGCTTTCTGCGTCTTTGATCTCTTGGCCATCTGAATCCTTAAGTGCTCTCATCTATCTGCTATATAACGCTAAACAAGCAGCCGCTTGATCGGGCTGCTCGGAATTCTCAAAAATGGCACGCCAGGAAGGACTCGAACCCTCAACTTTCGGTTTTGGAGACCGATGCTCTACCAATTGAACTACTGGCGTGTGCTCTAAGCTTATCTCTTCGAGCCTAACGAGTCTCTCTGTGCATCGTGTGGTGACGGCACCACTTGCAATACTTCTTGAACTCGAGCCTCTCAGGGTTGTTCTGCTTGTTCTTGGTGGTCGTGTAATTGCGGCGCTTGCAATCAGTGCACGCCATCGTGACCAGGGTACGCATTTGCTCTCCTTATTGTTTCCTCAGTGCTTGTTTGAGCTTTGACGATCTTCACATGGACTTCAACCTGAAAGCGACCGGGCTGCCTGTTTGGCAACCCGGTCGTTCTTCGCATCGTATAGCCTGTAGCTATTTGATGATCTTGGTGACGCGGCCAGAGCCGACGGTGCGGCCACCCTCGCGGATAGCGAACTTGAGGCCGTCCTCCATAGCCACTGGGTGGATCAGCTCACCAGTGATGGTGACGTTGTCACCCGGCATGACCATCTCAGTGCCCTCAGGGAGGTGAGCGACACCGGTGATGTCAGTGGTGCGGAAGTAGAACTGCGGACGATAGCCATCGAAGAACGGAGTGTGACGGCCACCCTCGTCCTTGGTCAGGATGTAGACCTGACCCTCGAACTCGGTGTGCGGGGTCACGCTGCCGGGCTTGCAGAGAACCTGGCCACGCTCGATGTCCTCGCGCTTGATGCCGCGGAGCAGAACGCCGATGTTGTCACCAGCCTGTGCCTCGTCGAGCAGCTTGCGGAACATCTCGATGCCGGTGCAGACGGTCTCCTGCGTCTCCTTGATTCCCACGATCTCTACCGGGTCATTCATGTGGAGAACGCCACGCTCGACACGGCCAGTTGCAACGGTGCCACGGCCGGTGATGGTCATGGTGTCCTCAACTGCCATCAGGAACGGCTTGTCAACGTCACGCTCTGGCGTTGGGATGTAGGAGTCAACTGCATCCATGAGCTCCCAGATCTTGTCCTGATATGCCTTGTCGCCCTCAAGAGCCTTGAGCGCAGAGCCGCGGATGATCGGGGTGTCATCTCCCGGGAACTCGTAGCTGTCGAGCAGCTCACGAACTTCCATCTCGACGAGCTCGATGAGCTCTTCGTCATCCACCATGTCGCACTTGTTGAGGAAGACGACGATGTAGGGAACGCCAACCTGACGAGCGAGCAGGATGTGCTCACGGGTCTGGGCCATTGGGCCGTCGGTTGCAGCGATGACGAGGATAGCGCCGTCCATCTGAGCTGCACCGGTGATCATGTTCTTGACGTAGTCAGCATGGCCGGGGCAGTCAACGTGTGCGTAGTGGCGGGTGTCCGTCTCGTACTCGATGTGAGCGATGGAGATCGTGATGCCGCGCTCGCGCTCCTCAGGAGCCTTGTCGATGTCCTCGAAAGCGGTGAAGTCAGCGGTTGCGGTGCCGTGGCTGCCGTCGTTCTCAGACAGGGTCTTGGAGATGGCTGCCGTGAGCGTGGTCTTGCCGTGGTCAACGTGGCCGATCGTGCCGATGTTAACATGCGGCTTGGAACGCTCGAACTTCTCCTTTGTCATGTCATCCTCCTTGTAAGGTGTACTGCTTTGATATATGCATAGGCTCATCAAGAGCCAGATCTTGCTGGTAGCGGTGACTGGATTTGAACCAGTGACGCCACGGGTATGAACCGTGTGCTC
>CAJUPL010000009.1 GCA_910588435.1 uncultured Eggerthellaceae bacterium
TTCGGCCTCGCTCCGCTCGGTCCGGTGTCGCGGGTGCAAGCACCCGCTCCTTTTACTGCGGCCTTTAACTTCTATTCATGTTCCATGAATAGAAGTAGCGGCCTTGATGTCATTGACCTAATTATGACCAATTAGGTCAATGACATTTCCCCGTGCTTAATGTCATTGACCCCCTGGGTCATATATTGGGCTGCAACCGCATCCTTCGGCCTCGCTGCGCTCGGTCCAGCTTACGCGGCTCTCGCCGCGCTTCATTCATTGCGGCCTTTAACTTTGAACAGCGTTCTCGCTGTTCAAAGTAGCGGCCTTGGCGCGCTTACGCGCGCCTGATCCGGGTGAAGCTTGCACCTTGCTCATGCGCGGTTCCGCATGCAAATGAGCGGCAAGGCACAAATGCGGTGCCTTGCCCTACGTCCACCAGTGACTCAATCTCAGGTTAGACCCGTTATCAACAAGAGAGATCTTTCTGGTTGACGTAGGGCATGCCACCGTTTTCGTGGCGTGCCGCAACGTGGCAACTCAGACTGCTGGCGTGCGCACCCTGGTAGCAACCTTTACTTGTGGGCGGCTGCATCGCAGCCGCAGTTGCACGCTAGTGCAACGTAACGCAGGCGATAGCCTGCGAACACCCGGCACCCAGCATCAGGTCAGGCAACCTAGCCTGGCGCAGATAGACTATCCGGGTGTTACGGGCTGGAGCCCTCATTACTCTGTACTGGGGCACAGCTGCGTTCACAATGCGAACGCCCACACTTTGGAAGGGGTGCACAGCTGCGGCTGCATCGTAGCCGCTCATGTCAGGTCAGATTGGTTACAAAAGGCCATGCATGGGAGGGATGGCACGGGCGGGGTGCTATCTTGCTTGGATCAAGAGGCGAATGGGGCGAGCAAGCAAAGGAGCCAAGGATGAGCAAGCATCATGAAGAAGGCAGGCGCGAAGCTGATGAGCCTACCGTCCTAGAAGGCTCCACGGCTGATCCGGTATTCCCCACTGAGAGCGAATACCAGGTGGACGAAGGCGGTGCCCGAGGCTCCAAGAGCAAGCATCCTGGCCTCATCTGGGTGATCATTGCAGCTGTGGCGGTCATCGCGTCCTGCATCATATTCGCGATGGCAGGTGATTGGATGAGCCCGCAAGAGGCCACCGAGGTGCAAGACGCCGAGACCAACTCCCAGATCGTCCCTGAAGACGAAGACTCGTAGGTCAGTGCTGGGGGCACTCCCTTAGTGATAAGGTTGCCACAGCAACCATCAAGCAAGGGAGAGCATCATCCAAGCGAACGGGTCCATAAGCAATGACACGCGCTTCAATGCCAACGTCAAGAAGGCCGCCGTTGCTGTAGGCGGCCTCGTCCTTGGAGGCGCCGTCCTGCTGAGCGCAGTGCCGCTTGGCTGGGCAGCCGAGCTCTCCGGGCAAGCGGTATGGGCGCTTGCGGTGCTGGCTTGCTGCATCGTGTGGTGGGTTGGCACCCTCCTCCCGGAATTCGTGGTGGCGCTCATCATGGTCATCGCCTTCATCACGCTCTGCGGCGTGCCCACAGAGACCGCCCTCTCGGCATTCGCATCATCCACGTGGTGGCTACTGGTTGCCGCGTTCGCACTGGGCTTCGGCATGCAGCGATGCGGCCTCATGGCGCGCATGGCGGCGGCCATCCTCCGCGTCTTCCCGCGCACGTTCAAGATGCAAGCCGCGGGGCTCATAGCAACTGGTACGCTAGTGGGCCCGTTCATCCCGTCGCTCTCCGCGAAAGCCACCATGCTGGCCCCGCTCGCACTGGGGATATCGGATTCGCTTGGCTATGAGCGTCAAGGCCGCCAAGCAACTGGCCTCTTCCTCGCCATGTTCACAGGGATCCGCACAGTTGGCCCCGCCGTCATCAGCTCATCCATCATCGGCTACGGCCTTCTGGCAACGCTTCCGGAGAATGTGGCGGCCGAGTTCAACATGGTGCATTGGTTCCTCTGCATGCTGCCGTGGTTCGTCTTCGTCATGGTGGCGAACTACACTGCCATCTGTTGCATGTACTCGCCAAGGAAGGGCGCGGCGAACGCGTCCGGCTCAACGCCTGAGACTTCTGAGCGGACGCCCATGACAAGAGAAGAGAAGCGCATGGCCGCCGTCATGGTGGCATGCGTTGCGCTCTGGGTGACAGAGCCCTTGCACGCGGTGCCCTCGCATGTAGTGGCTATCGGCGCCATGGTAGCCATGATCGCGCTTCAGGTTGTCAGTGCCAAAGAGGTGTGCCAAGGGCTTGCATGGGGCTCGCTCATCTTCATCGGCTGCGTGCTGGGGCTTGCGAACGTGTTCGCGCATCTTGGGATAGACACGTGGATAGTGGGCTCGTGTGCACCTGCGTTCACGATGCTGGCGCAGAATGCGTACCTCTTGGTAGTGGGGATCTGCATCATCACCATCGCGCTTCGCTTCATCATCGTGTCCGAGATGGCTTACATCAACATCTTCATGGCGTTCATGGTGCCGCTGGCTCTGTCATTCGGCGTGAGCCCTTGGGTGGTGGGCGTCTGCGTCTATGCCGTGGTGAACCCGTGGTTCGTGCTGTATCAGAACCCCATCTACCTGAGCGCCTACTATGCAACCGAGGGCAAGATGGCCTCGCAAAGCTCATCCGCTGCTTACTGTGCGCTCTATCTGGCGATCTGCATCTGCGGCTTGCTCATCAGCGTCCCCCTCTGGCAGTCCATGGGGCTGCTGTAGCAGTAGCCTTGGGGTCATAATTAGGCTAGAAGCCGAATCGGATGGATAGTTGGTCTGCGTTAGGCTAGGTTGCCTGAGCTGCTGGTGGAATCCGGGTGCTCTTGCCCTGTCGGGCAAGTTACGCATTGCTAGCGCAATGCTGCGCTTCCAATGGAAGCGCCCACTATTGAGGGGGGGGCAATGCATCCGCCCACAGGAGGGGGGGCAATGCTGCGGCTGCAATGCAGCCGCCTACAGGAGAGAGGGGGGCAATGCAAGCGCCTACCGCAGGGGGTACTCCGCATGCTTCATACGGAACGGGGCGTCTTCAGGACCTCTTCGCTGATCTTGCGGCCTCGTTCGGCTTGGGCTTCCCACGGCTGTGCAGGCGCATCTCCCTGAGCCCCGCCATGCGAGTCAGGCGCATTCGCAGGCTTGGGAGCCTCATTCGCGGGCTTGAGAGCCTCCTTCTCAGGCGTGCTGCCCTTCTTGCGCTTGAGCTCGCGCGCCCGCTTCCGGGCCTTGATCTCAGCCCTCAGCGCCTCCCTTGAGAAGGGCCTGTCGAACGCGGCGCGCTTCCAGAAGAGCCAGCAGACCATGAGCATGCATGCTATGCCCACCTGCCACGTTCCTTGGAACAGGAACTCGCAGCCGCCGATGAGCACCAGCGCTGAGAGGGTGAGCGCCCAGGCGGTGCGGAAGCGCATGACAAGCCCCACGGCGAGCACCATCAGCACGATGGAGCTCAGGATGAGCGGGATGCCAACCACCAGAGAGGACATGTCTATCCATGAGGTCAGCATGGTGTAGGGTGTGAACGCTGACGGGAAGAAGACTGCCCCAATGTTCACAGCGCCGATCACGAACACCAGCGTGCCGGAGATCCAAGCGATGTCCTTGTGCTTCTGCATCTCAGTGGCGCTCTTCTTTGATTTGAAGAATCCAGCTTGTGAGAGCATCACAGCACCTATGCAGAATGGGATCCAGAACATCACGCCACGGTAGACCAGCGCGATGGCCGCCGCGGTTGCCACGCTGCAGCCGTATGCCGTGAGGATGGCCGTGATCATGGCTTCGACCACGCCAACGCCTTGCGGGGTGGGGGACAAGATCACAGATATCGCACCAACTGCGAACGCAGCCACGAGCGCCTCCACGTTCTCGAACCCGAACGCGTATCCAATGGCTACCAGGCACGCCATGTTCAGGATGGCAGAGAACGAAGCGTACGCAACGGTGATGATAGAGCCCTTCGGATTCTTCGCCAACAGGTTGGCCGTGTCCACGAACGAGTGCGCCATGTTGCGCCCCCAGCCAGCCTTCAAGGACTTCTTGAAGATGCCCATCACCTTGTTCAAGACCTTCTCAAGCACCATGAACACGCGGTAGAGCACGCGCGGGCGGAAGTGTCCCACGAAGAACAGGCTTGAGAGGATGGCCAGCACTGCAGCAAGGAGCAGGCCACCTACCAGGAAGACCGTGTTCATGTGGCCTGAGATCCACATGGTGAGGAATCCGATCACAGAGATCACGAACACAGCCGCGAAGTACCCTATCTGGGAGAGGATGGCGCCGCCTGTTGATTGGCCGGCGTCGCAGCCTTCACGATGCGCGTCGTCGATGATGAAGGCAACGCCTGTGGCGCCTGAGAACAGGCAGAACGTGTTGATGAACACCAGCGAGAAGATCAGCACCACGTTGTGCCAGAAGCCCGTTGCGTGACCTACTGCCTCGAACGCTGCATCATAGGAGGCGGCTTGCACCAGATGGCGCGCCAGCATCAAGACGATGGAGATGATCATGGGGATCAGCGCCCCGGTCATCATGGTGTTCAGGAAGTTGGAGAGGTAATCCGCGTTGGCTATGATGAAGCACACGGCCACTATGCCAAGCAGTAGCAGCAGCGCCTTCTTCAAAGCTCACACCCCTCAGTTTAGGTTGCGGTCCTTCCGCATTATAGCGCGTGTGCGCCCAAGGGCTTGCCACCCGCGCACTCCCAGCACCACGAACAAGGGCGAATAGATGTACAGATACCGGGCGCTTGGCTCGAAGAGCAAGAGGAAGACAGACACCATCAGAAGCGCAATGGATATCGCCATCTCCACTCCAGTGGGGCGCTTTCGCAAGAGACCTAAGACTATGCCCGCAAGCACCATGAACCATATGGCTTGCGCTCCGCATTCATAGGGAGACGGGGCGAAGCTCTCAGAGTCAGCGTCAAGGTTCCCCTCAGATACGGGCGCAACGCCATAGAAGCCCTGTATCAGCTCGTTGTCACCAAGCACGTACAGCTCTTGGATGTAGTGCAGCATGGAGTAGGCGAACACTCCGCTGTTGTAGTTGATCAGATTCTTCTTGACCATGAGCTCGGCCACGCCAACAGGCCCCAGCATCCTCACGCGGGTCTTCCAGACCGCCATGTCCGCTTCGTACATCTCCTGGGGCGAATGGAACTGGAACGACTGGTCTATGTCCTCGAAGTTGTACGTCCCGTCGTACTTGGCGTTGAAGCCCATCATCAGGAAATGCGCAGGGGAGAGCGCCTCCTCAGGATGTGTGGTGAGCCCATGCACGCCCTTCGTGGCGCTCACCGCACCGAAGCTCACAGCGAAGGCGAGGATGCAGCAAGCGGCACCTTTCGCGAACTTGCCTGCACGCTCCTTCCACACCCCAGCAGAGGATGTCCCTTGCCTGCGCTCCTCTAGCCAGTTCGCCAGATGAGTGCAGATGCTCACCAGCGCGCATCCGGCAAAGGCCGCAAGCGCTATGGGCTTCATCGAATAGCCCATGTATGTCAGGAGCACCATCAAAGGCCACTTCGAAAGGCCGCGTCCGCATGCGTAGGCAAGCAGCGTGCCCGTGACGAATATCATCCCGTAAGCATCAGTGTAGGGGATCAAGATGTTGGGGTCTAGGCCAACGAACGCAAACAGCACCAAGTATGTGCAGGCTCCACAGATGTTGCCGCCTATCCTTCTAGCGATGAATGCGGCCGCAGCGCAAGAGAGCGCAACCGAGGCGCACCCAACGTAGATGGTGGCAAGGTAAGGGTCATCCATCCCGGTCACACCGCAGATCTGGTGGATGATGTAATAAACGCCGCAGATGAACTGGTTGTTAGGGTAGATGGACAGGTATGCAGATAGGAACGTGGGGTTGCCGAAGACCTGCAACTGCGTGAAATCGGTGCCCCTAGACCACGGATTGCAGCCATGCGCTGCCATCAATTGGATGGCGAACAGCACCACCGTGCAGATGCCAACGAAGATGCCGAATGCGTGTCGTGTGGCGAAAGAGGACAAGCTGCTAGCGCGTTCGCTCATGGCCTGGCGGATCTTGGCTCCCAGCTTCCGGGCCAAGAGGCAGCCTGCGCAACCAAGCGCCAAACCCAACGGCAAGAAGATGAATCCGAACGATGCCAACATGGCCTTGTGGCGGTAGTGCACGAATGGGGCAACGCAGACATTCAGCGCTATGGTGATGGCGATGTATGCCAAGAACGCAAGCCAGAAGGCCCTTGGGATGCCATTGAAGAATCTCACAAGACGTTGCCTGCTAGCGCTTGACATTCGCTCTTCCTAGAGTAGGCCTCAGGCTTCTGATGAGCCTTCTGATGAGCGGAGCGGTTGCTCTTGCTGCTGCCCCTGTTCCTTGCGGTGCTCACGGCGCTTGCTCATGAGCCCTGATGCCAGCTCAGCCGCGCCCTTCCAGCCCATGCCGCTCAAGGCGATCAAGAACGGCGCCATGGTGAACAGATACCTTGGGCTTGCCTCGAAGATGCTCAAGTAGATGGATACCAAGAGCAGCGTGCAGCTGGCCACCAGCTCCATCCTAGTGGGCCGCGTTCGCACGAGGCCCAGCGCACAGCCTATCAGCACCATGATGAGCACCACCTGCTCAGCGTATGCGTAGCTGTTCACGCGCTCAACCGTGGTGAGGCCATCTTCGTCAGGGGAGAGGCCGTAGAACTGGCGCAGCTCAGGGGACGCGCCGTACGCGCTCCGGATGTTGTCAGCGCCCCAGAGGAACGCGCCATCCCCGTACACAGTGAGCATCTTGGAGAACATGAGGTCAGCCACGCCAGCAAGCCCCAGAGCAGAGACCCGCTCAGACCAGAGGCGCAGGTCAGCCTCTGCGCGCTCCGCTTTGTTGGGGTAGCTGGTGGAGTACTCATACATATTGGCGGAGTAGACGCCCTTCTTGTCAGACGCGCCCATGAGCAAGAAGTGCGGAACCCCCAGCTCAGCCTCAGGGTTGATGTTGACGTTCGGCACGCTCTTGATGGCGAAGGCCGCCCCGAAGGCCACGAGGGCTGCAAGCACGCAGGCAAGCACCGTGCGGCCCGCGTTCGCGAACCTGGCCTCTTTGGAAGCCGCACTCGTAGGGGCCGCGCCCGCGGGAGCTGTGGCCGCCTTCCGCTCCGCCAGCTTGCGGGATGCCCACATGCACACCTCAACGAACACGATGATGGCGAACGTGGCTATCAGATGTGGCTTGATGTTGTAGGCCAAGAAGGTGAAGCCCACCATGAGGGGCCATTTGAGGCGGGGGCTTTGGATGCATACGTAGCAGAACAGCACCAAGATGGGCCAGACGATGCCGTATGAGTCAGAGTACGGGGTCTGCGCCATGGGCGAGGCGGTAAGCCAGATGCTCCCTATGACGAAGGCCGCAACGCCAAGCGCGGGGCCTGAGACCTTATCCATCACAAGGGACGTGAGCGCAACGGCGATGACCGTGCAAAGGCAGCCGCCAGCTACTATGCACAGGCGCTCGTCAAGGCCCAGCGCATGCGCGGCGTTCCAGATGATGGTGAATACGCCCTCAAGGAAGATGTTGTGCGGGTAGATGGAGTAGTACCCGGAGTTCTTCTGCTGGAACTGCACGTCTGTCAGCGTGCCGTAGTCGTGCGCGGCTACGAAGCCCATGTTCATCATGAGGATCAACTGCACGCAGAACATGACTGCAGAGCCTATGAGGATGAAGATCAAGAAGCGCTTGCCTTCTTCCAGGAAGCGGAAGGGGGCGGCATGGCGCAAGCGCCAGAGGATGAATGTCAGCGCAGCGCCCAGTCCCAGCGCCACAAGGAATATCAGCGGACCGTCCAGCTTGGCAACTATGGAGTAGAAGCCGTATTGGAACACGTTCGCGAACAGGCTCACGCATACGGTGATCACCAGGATGAATGCCAGGTATGCATAGCGAAAGAATGCTGGCAACCCGCGAAGGAAGCGGGAAGCGGCAGGTAACCTCTTTATCTCATTTGCGGTGTCCATAGCGTGCGGAGATGATACACCTTGCTTATAGGGTAATATTCTGAGGATGCAAGAATCGGAACCCACAAGACAACTGGATCTTCCAGCTGGGCTCACCAGCCAGGAGGCTAGCGCGCTCACGGAAGCTGGCAAGGTCAACGTGAATGCGAACGTGAAGACGCGCTCGCTGGGCCAGATAGCGCGTGACAACATCTGCACGCTCTTCAACTTCGTGAACCTGGTGCTTGCGGTGCTGGTCTTCCTCACCGGCTCTTACAAGAACATGCTGTTCATGGTGATCATCGTGGTGAATGTGGCCATTGGCATCGTGCAGGAGCTGCGCTCCAAGCGCCTGACTGACAAGCTTGCCATAGTGATCACCTCGCATGTGGAAGCGGTGCGTGACGGGCATTTGGTTGAGATCCCCGTGGACGGCATCGTGGAGGGCGACGTCATCCGCCTTGCGCGCGGAGATCAGGTGCCGGCGGACGCCATCGTGGCGAAGGGCAGCTGCAAGGCGAACGAGAGCCTGCTCACGGGTGAGAGCCGCTTGATCCCGAAAGCGGATGGGGATGAGCTGATGAGCGGCTCATTCATCAGCGAGGGCGTGGTGTTCGCGAAGGTGATCCATGTGGGTGCGGACAACTACGCAGCCAAGATCACGGCGGAGGCCAAGGGCCACAAGGCTGTGAACTCTGAGATCATGCGCTCTGTGAACGGCATCGTGAAGTATGTGAGCATCGCGCTGTTCCCAGTTGGCGCGCTCCTGTTCTCAAGCCAATTCTTCCTGCAAGGGGTGGACTGGCAAAGCGCCATCCTCTCCACCACTTCCGCGCTGGTGGGCATGATCCCCGAAGGGCTCATCCTGCTCACGTCAACCGTGCTGGCGCTGGCTGTCATCCGCCTTGCGCGCTATCAGGTGCTCGTGCAGCAGCTCTACTGCATAGAGACGCTTGCGCGCGTGGACGTCCTCTGCCTTGACAAGACGGGCACCATCACATCCGGGCACATGCTGGTGACCGGCTTCAAGGCGTTAGACGGCGTTGATGAGGACCAGGTGCGCCAAGGATGCGCCGCCATTGCGCTTGCAGATGAGGACCCGAATGACACGGCCTTCGCAATACGCGCGCATTTCGCATCTGATGAGGAGGGCATGCTGCCGGATGTTGTGGGTGCGCGCCCCATCCCGTTCTCCTCTGAGACGAAGCTATCCGGCGTGGTGCTGGCAGACGGGCAAGCATACGCCATGGGCGCCACACAGTATGTGCTGGCAGACGCGCCTGATGAGCTTGCGAAGGTGCTCCCGAAAGCGGACGAGCTGGCGCAAGATTCGCGAGTGCTGCTCATCTGCAAGGTGCCTGGGTTCTCTGCTGACGGCCGCATAGAGGGTGTGCCCGCCCCGCTTGGCTTCGTGATGCTGGAAGATGAGATCAGGCCTACGGCTGCCCAGACCATCGCCTACTTCAAGGAGCAGGGCGTTGACCTCAAGGTCATATCCGGCGATGACCCGCATACCGTGTCTGCCATTGCCCAGAAGGTGGGGATCCCGGGGGCGGACAGGTTCGTGGATTGCTCAACGCTCAACAGCCAAGAGGACATAGAGCGCGCTGTTGCGGAATATAGCGTGTTCGGCCGCGTTCGCCCTGAGCAGAAGAAGCAGTTCGTGGTGGCTATGCAGAAGGCGGGGCACACGGTTGCCATGACGGGCGACGGCGTGAACGACGTGCTGGCCTTGAAGGCTGCGGACTGCAGCGTTGCCATGGCGGCTGGATCGGATGCCGCGCGCAACGTGGCACAGCTGGTATTGGTGAACGATGACTTCGCATCCATGCCCGAGGTGGTTGCTGAAGGGCGCCGCTCCATCAACAACCTGCAGCGCTCCGCCTCGCTCTTCTTGGTGAAGACGCTCTTCTCCATCACCCTGGCGGTGCTCTTCATCTTCTTGCCGTGGCAGTACCCGTTCATGCCCATCCAGATGACGCTCATCAGCGCGTTCACCATCGGGTTGCCCTCGTTCGTGCTGGCGCTTGAGCCCAATCATGACCTGGTGCGCGGGCATTTCCTCAAGAACTGCGTGACGCGCTCGATCCCGGGCGCCATCTGCGTGATCGTGTCCCTGCTGATCACGAGCGTGGTGGGATACGGCGCGCTTGGCCTTGACTATGCGCAAGTGTCAACGCTCTGTGTGATGATCACGTCGCTCATAGGCGTCATGCTGGTGATCCGCCTGTCCATGCCTTATACGCCCCTTCGCGTGGCGCTCTTGGTGGTAGTGGTGGCAGGGCTTCTGCTTGGCATGAGCGTGTTCGGCTGGTTCTTCAGCATCGCTCCCATGACGGATGCCATGTGGTGGCTCTTCGCAGTGCTTGGCGTTGCTAACGTGATAGGCTTCCAGTTCATCTACAATGCCTTCGAGGGACACCATCGCAACAGCAAGGGGGATGCGAATGGCAAGACCCCGCAAGACGCATGATGTGAGCGCGGACGGCGTCATCACCGCATGCCTTGGCTATGAGCAGCCATACCGCTTCCCGGACCTGCTCAAGTTCTTTGGAGACCGCACTCTTGACGGCGTGGAGCTCATAGATGAGCGCTCTTATGCGCGCGCCGTTCGCTTGCCGCACCCGGAAGGTCCGGCAAGCAAGATGTGCGAAGGCTGGGTGCGCGTTGAGGATGACCCTCAGCAAGATCAGCTCATCGTCACCATGTCTGGGTCATTGGCGCTTGTGGAGCAAGAGGTCACAAGCCGCATCCGTCATCAGTTCGATGTGGATAGCAGCCCTCACGTCATCTCAGATGTGCTGGCCAGCATGGTAGATGTCGTGAGCGGAACCCCTCAGCTGGGCACTCGCATGCCCGGGCGCTTCGATCCATTCGAGACGGCTTGTCGCGCCATCATCGGGCAGCAGGTCTCGGTCAAGGCAGCCAACTCCATGGCGGGTCGCATCGCGAACGCATTCGGCACGCCTGTTGACACGGGGATAGAGGGGCTGGAGCGCGTCTGGCCAACGCCCGCTGAGCTCTTGGATATCCCAGACTTGGTAAGCGCATTCGGCACCCTTGGAGTCATCAAGAACAGGACGCGCGCCATCCAATCCGTTGCGCAGATGCTTGAGTCTGGGGAGCTGGACCTGGGGCCAGGGACTGACCCGGAGGAGCAGATGGAAGCGCTCATGTCCATCAAGGGGATAGGGCCATGGACAGCGAACTACATCGCCATGCGTGCGCTCGGGCACACAGATGCGTTCCTTGAGTCTGATGTTGGAGTGGCGCACGCGTTGCCTGACCTCACACCTAAGGAGCGTGCGGCATTGGCGGAGCAGTGGAGGCCGTGGAGAAGCTACGCGGTCATCAACCTTTGGAACTCGTTGGATTGATGGAAAGGGGAATCATGCAGGTCTATTCAGAGTATGCGTCACCTATAGGGGATCTCACCATCGCCAGCAACGGCGAAGCTGTGGTGGGGCTATGGTTTGCCAAGCATCGCTACATGGATGAGGCGCTGAGCAAGGATGCCAAGCGTGCAGATGATGACCCGGTGCTGAAGCAGCTGGCAAACTGGCTGGATGCTTACTTCGCGAACAAGCGCCCGGCTATAGATGAGCTTCCGTTGGAACCGGCTGGCACTGATTTTAGGCAAGATGTCTGGCAGGCGCTCCGGCAGATCCCGTATGGGGAGACCGTCACGTACGGTGAGCTTGCAGAGGAGCTGCGCCGCACTCGGGGCAACGCCTCGCCGCGCTCTGTTGGCGGCGCTGTTGGGCATAATCCCGTGAGCATCGTGGTGCCGTGTCATAGGGTGGTTGGCGCGGACGGAAGCCTCACCGGTTTTGGCGGCGGCATAGATGCGAAGGTGGCGCTGCTCACGCATGAAGGGGTGGACATGAGCCGCTTCACCATCCCCACGAAGGGCACCGCACTGTAGGTTGCCGCCTTTGCTTCGGATGCCAAGAGGTGGTCAGACAGCTCGATCTGCATGCGATCAGGGTCTCAACGTTGCGGCAAGGCACGAGGACGGTGCCTTGCCCTACGTCCATCAGCAACCGATCCTCAGGTTGAATTCGCTTCCAACCAGAGCCTGTTTCTCAGGTTGACGTAGGGCACGCCATCGTTCTTATGGCGTGCCGCAACGCGGCAACTCTGAGCGCTCGTTGATCCTCTTCCAAGAAAAAAGTAAACCGTGGGTTCCAATCTTGCTCATATGTGCTAACATCTCTTCGTTACCTATAGTTAACATTGTTGGTTGGAGGAGAGATGCAGGACGTGATGACCATTGGAGCTTCCTCCGCTCCCGCGCAGGCGGCCAGCGTGACCATGCAGCAGATGCCCTTGACGTTCATGAGGCCTGGCGAGGAAGCGCGCATCATCAAGGTGCGCGGCAAAGGGGATGTCCATCATCACCTTGAGAACCTCGGCTTCGTGCAAGGTGCCAAGGTCAAAGTGATGGCTGAGCAGTCAGGGAACCTGATCGTCGAGGTCAAGGGGACTCAGGTTGCGCTTGACAAGGCCTCTGCGCAGAAGATCATCACAGGGTAGATTGGAAGGAAATGGCAGGGACAGATAACACCCTTCGCAATGTTGCCATCGGCGACACCGTGAAGGTAGTGAAGCTTACGGGGGATGGCGCCATCAAACGTCGCATCATGGATATGGGCCTCACGCGCGGAACGGATGTCACCGTTCGCAAAGTGGCGCCTCTAGGGGATCCCATCGAAGTCACGGTCCGCGGGTTCGAGCTCTCCCTCCGCAAGGATGAGGCAGAGCACGTGCTGGTAGCCTAAGGGCTTCGCCGCAGAGGATGCACCGAGCAAGGTGCATTTTTTCGAAGGATGAGTTACCACAAGGTAACTGAGTTCAGCAGCAGAGCAAGGAAAGGAAAGAGGGGAATGGGCATCAACATCGCGCTCGTCGGCAATCCCAATTGCGGCAAGACGACGCTATTCAATGACCTGACCGGTGCCAACCAATACACAGGCAACTGGCCGGGCGTCACGGTGGAGAAGAAGACGGGCAAGTACAGGCGCGAGAAGGACGTGTTGCTCACGGACTTGCCGGGTGTGTACTCGCTGTCACCGTATACGCCAGAAGAGGTGGTCACGCGTGACTTCCTCTTGAGCGATGAGCCGGACGTGGTGGTCAACATCGTTGACGCCACCAACCTGGAGCGCAATCTGTACCTGACCACTCAGGTGCTGAACCTGGGGCTTCCAACGGTCGTGGCGCTCAACATGATGGACCTGATCGAGAAGAACGGGGACACCATTGACACGGAGAAGCTCTCACGGGAGCTGGGGTGCCCCATCGTTGAGATCTCCGCGCTCAAGGGCAAGAACACGGCTGAGGTCATAGAGACGGCGAAGGCGTCCGCCAAGCAAGGCGTTGAGGCTGCAAGCAAGCTTCGCTTCTCTGATGACGTGGAGAGCGCGCTCAACAAGGTGATAGACATCCTTGGGGACGCGGTGGCTCCGCGCGAGCGCCGCTGGTTCGCCATCAAGTGCCTTGAGGGAGAGCCGCTGACGATCGACAGGCTGGACCTGAAGGCCACGCAGCTCTCTCAGATAGACGCCATTCGCGCCAGCGTTGAAGAGGCAGAGGACGATGACATCGAGTCCGTCCTCACCAATGAGCGCTATGACGCAATCACGGATGTGTGCGACGCATGCATCAAGAAGTCCGCGAAGGGGCTCACCACAACGCAGAAGATCGACCGAGTGGTCACGAACCGCGTGCTGGGCATCCCCATCTTCATCGTAGTGATGTTCGTGGTGTATTACTTCGCCGTCTCCCTGGGTGGCGGGATCGTCACTGACTGGGCGAACGACGGCATCTCAGGCGATGGCTGGCTCTACACCGGCACTGAGCAGTACGAAGAGGCTGTTGGCGCTTGGGAAGATGAGATGGCTCTGGCTGAGGAATCCGGTGCGTCTGAGGCTGAGCTTGAGCTTCTGGCTGAGGAAGAGCCTGATCCTGCAAGCGGCGAATACGGCCTTTGGATCCCAGGTCTTTCCCCTGTGGTCACCGAAGCCATGGAGTCAGTGGATGCAGCACCGTGGCTGATCAGCCTTGTGGTTGACGGCATCATCGCTGGCGTTGGTGCTGTGATCGGGTTCATCCCGCAGCTGATCATCCTGTTCCTGTTCCTTGGATTCTTGGAAGGCTGCGGCTACATGGCGCGCGTTGCGTTCATCATGGACCGCATCTTCCGCCGCTTCGGCTTGTCCGGCAAGTCATTCATCCCGATGCTGATCGCATCTGGTTGTGGCGTGCCGGCTGTCATGGCCACCAAGACCATCGAGAACGAGAAGGATCGCCGCATGACGATCATGACCACCACGATGATCCCGTGCGGTGCGAAGCTCCCGATCATCGCTTTGGTGTTCGGCGCTCTGTCCGGCACCTTCTTCGAGGACACCTGGTGGGTTGCGCCCATGTTCTACTTCTTGGGTCTGGCCGCCATCGTCGTCAGCTGCATCATGCTGAGGAAGCTGAAGACCTTCGCAGGGGAAGCTGCTCCGTTCATCATGGAGCTGCCGGCTTATCACCTGCCAACGGTGAAGAACGTGCTGCTCTCCATGTGGGAGCGCGTGAAGGCCTACATCGTCAAGGCTGGAACGATCATCTTCCTGTCTTCCATCGTGATCTGGTTCCTCCTGAACTTCGGCGTGTACGAAGGCGCGTTCGGGCTCTTGGATCCTGAGATCGAGGACTACTACCAGTACAGCATCATGGCTGGCCTTGGCAGCGTGCTCTGCTGGATCTTCGCACCGCTCGGCTTCGGCAATTGGGAGGCAACTGTCACATCCATCACTGGCCTTGTGGCGAAGGAGAACGTGGTCGCTACGGTTGGCATCATCACCAGCCTGGGCGAGGTTGGCGAGGACGATCCCACCATCTGGCTCAGCTTCGCGGAGATGATGGGCGGCACCAGCGTTGCGATCATGGCATTCTGTGCATTCAACCTGCTCTGCGCACCATGCTTCGCAGCCATCGGCGCCATCAGGAACCAGATGCGCTCTGCGAAGTGGACCTGGGCAGCCATCGGATACATGTGCGTGTTCGGCTGGGTGGTAGGGCTTGAGATCTACCAGCTGGGCGGGCTTGCCACTGGCGAGGTTGCGTTCAACTTCTGGACGGTCATCGCCATCATCCTCTTGGCGCTCATGCTCTTCCAGCTGTTCCGCCCGATGCCCAAGTACAACAAAGAGGCGAACGAGCGCGCTCAAGAGATCATCAACGCTGAGGGCGCGAAGGCCTAGAGGCTACCTGTAAGGAGAACATGAAGTGAGCATCTCTACCATCATCATCTTGGCCATCATCTTGGTCTGCGCTGGGTTCGCGGTCTATCGCCTGGTCAAGCGAGGCATGTGCGACTGCGGGGACCACTGCGGCGATGGTGGCTGCAAGAAAGGGGGATGCTCACATTGCTCCTGCGCCGATGACATGGTGAAGCACCTCTCCAAATTATGACCTCTGAGGTCAATGACACTGCCCCGTGCGCAATGTCATTGACCTTTTTGGTCATATATCGAAGCGCGGCGGTTGCAACAGCAGCTGACGTGCGGTGATATCATCTTCCCATGTTCATGCTGGGATGCGAAAAGGTCACTGTTGAGATGCCGTCCAAGACCGTCTTGGACGGCATCTCTGTTGGTGTGGACTCAGGGGAGCGGATCGGCATCGTCGGCCGCAACGGGGATGGGAAGTCAACCCTTCTGAACGTCCTCTCAAGTGCCCTTGAGCCTGATTCCGGGCGCGTGATCCGCACAGGCGGCGTCACCGTTGGCGTGCTGGCTCAATCAGATGACCTAGATGATGATGCCACGGTGCAGCAGTCAGTGGTGGGTGACGTCCCTGAATACGTCTGGGCGTCGGATGCCAAGATCCGTGCCATCTTTCAGAACCTGCTCGAAGACATCGAATGGGACCGGCGCGTGGGTGAGCTCTCAGGTGGCCAGCGTCGCCGTGTTGACCTAGCACGCGTGCTTGCGGGGGACTGGGATGTCCTCATGCTGGATGAGCCAACGAACCACCTGGACATCCGCGCCATCACATGGCTGGCATCCCATCTGAAGACCAGATGGCGCCAAGGTGCAGGCGCGCTTCTGGTGGTCACGCATGACAGATGGTTCCTGGATGAGGTCTGCAACAGCATGTGGGAGGTCCACGCAGGACGCGTGATCCCGTTCGAAGGCGGCTTCTCCGCATACATCATGCAGCGCGTCGAGCGCGATCGCCTAGAGGCGCTGGCCGAACAGAAGCGCCAGAACGCCCTTCGCCGTGAGCTTGCGTGGCTCTCGCGCGGAGCGCGTGCGCGCGCCACCAAGCCCAAGTTCCATGTGGCAGCAGCCCGTGAGCTCATAGCTGATGTGCCGGAGCTTCGCGATGAGCTCCAGCTCAAGCGCATGGCCATGGCGCGCATCGGCAAGCAAGTGGTGGATATCCATCAAGCTACTGTGTCATTCGGCAACCGCACCGTGCTCGACCAGGTGGAATGGATGATAGGGCCGGGGGATAGGATCGGCATCGTCGGCGGCAATGGGGCTGGCAAGACCACCCTCTTGAAGCTGATAGAGGGCAAGCTCACGCCGAATGCAGGGCGCGTGAAGATCGGCCAGACGGTGCAGTTCGCCGTGCTCTCCCAGCACCTGGACAACCTTGCAGAGTTCGAAGATGACGTGGTCAGGGTAGCCATATCGCGCTTCCCGCACCGCATCATGTTGGACGGCAAGGACACCTCCGCAACGGACTTGCTCGAGAAGCTAGGCTTCGGCAGGGCTGACCTGAATGAGCGGGTGGGAGACCTCTCTGGCGGCCAGAAGAGGCGCCTTGCGCTCATGATGATCTTGCTGGAGCAGCCGAACGTCCTCATCTTGGACGAGCCCGGCAATGACCTGGACATAGACATGCTGGCTGCCGTTGAGGACATGCTGGATGGCTGGCCAGGCACGCTGATCCTGGTCACGCATGACCGATATCTCATGGAGCGCGTCACGGATGACCAGTATGCGCTCCTGGGTGGCAAGCTCAAGCATCTGCCGCGCGGTGTGGATGAGTACCTTGAGCTTGAGGCAGAGGCCCGCGAAGGGCGCTCCTCCACGCCATCTGCAAAGGCGGCAGAGGCCGCAGGCGCACCAGCTGAGGATGCTCCTGAGCAGCCCTTGCTTTCGAACGCGGAGAGGCATCGTCTGACCAAGCTGGTAGCCAGCCTGGAGCGGCGGATGGATACGGCGTCCACCAAGATAGAGGCTGCCAAAGAGGCTCTCCAAGGCACCGATCCAACCGATTTCCAAGCCTTGACCGCAGCACAGGCTGAGGTCACAGAGGCGGAGGCGGCGCTTGCGGCACTTGAAGAGGAGTGGCTGGAAGCATCAGAGCAGCTTGCTGTGTGATACCATCCCCACAAAGCCCGGAAAGAAGGTCCAATTGAAAGATCTCTCCACCTCTCATGAGGATTACCTTGAAGCCATCGTGATGATCGGCGGCACACAGGACAAGCCCGTTCGCGGCGTTGACGTGGCTGAGAAGATGGGGGTGTCGAAGACCTCCGTCAACAAGGCCGTCGCCGTCCTCAAGGAGAAGGGGTTCGTCACGCAGCCCTATTACGGGGACATCACGCTCACGCAAGCGGGTGAGGAATATGGCAACAAGGTGCTGGACCGCCATCATGCGCTGACGAAGTTCTTCAACAAGGCGCTTGGCATAGATGCGAAGGTGGCTGAAGAGGAGGCTTGCAAGATGGAGCACGCCATCTCAGATGACTCCTTCGAGAAATGGCTTGCCTACATCAAGAAGCTGGATCTGTAGCGGGCGTGAAGGGCGCGTCGGTTGCCGCTTCGCCCTTGAAATGCCACCCTCAAAGATGTTACCCTGATGTTGCTTGATGACATGAACACACCAAAAACGAAGCAGATGCATCAGGAGATAACGCTTGTCTACTCCCTCTAGGATCATTTCGTTCGATGAAGCGCGCAGGAACACGCGCGCAATCCCAAGAAGCACCCGGATGAGGATGGATGCTGCCCCTGCCAGGAACAAGGCTGCGGATGAGGCTCATCTGAGCAACGTCTTCAAGCTGGATTTCCAGGATGAGGCAGATCCTTCGGACATGACCGTGAGCTTCGATGCTTCCCCAAGGCAGGCCATCTTCTCAGGGGATGACCTTGAGGATGAGGCATCTGCTGAGAGCGCCGGGTCAGGCGGGGTCTTCTCCAAGCTGAAGGAAGCGCGCCGCCAGAAGAGCAAGGACAAGGCAGAGCGCGCATTCCAGAGGGCCTACGGCGGAGACGGCGCGCCAAGCAGCGCGGGCCCTAGGGCTGCGCTCTATACGGGAGACCTTGGCAGCGCGCAGAAGAAGGCAGGGCGCTTGCAAGAGAGCAGCCAAGCTGGAATGCCGTTCGCCATGCCGTCCTTCCTGCAGGCCGTGAAGCTCCCGAAGCTCTCCCACAGGATGAAGCGCAACACGGCAGCCATCGCCTTCACGCTGATCGCTGTCATGCTGGCTGGCTCCATCTACACGCCGGCGCAGCAGTACTACCAACAGGTCCGCGAGCGTGACCGCTTGGCCGCGGAATACACGGCCGTTCAGGAGCGCAATGACTCCTTGCAGGCGATGGTGGACCGCCTCTCAACGGATGAGGGGCTTGAGGACAAGGCGCACGCCGAATTCGGTTACGTGAAGCCTGATGAGCGGTCCGCCAGCGTGATCGGCATGGAGGCGGATACCTCCCTTGACTTCAAGGCGAACGTGGCACCCGGCAGCGTGCCGGCTCCGGAGACGTGGTATTCGAAGGTGCTGGACCTCTTCTTCCTGTATGACCGCGGCTAGGCCGCGCTCTTTGAGCTTGACATGCGCTTAGCCGCCATAGACATAGGCACCGTCACCAGCCGCCTCCTCGTGGCGGACGCAACGCTTGCGAACATGACCGTGCTGGCCAAGGACTATGAGGTCACGAACCTGGGCGAGGGGATAGACGCATCCGGGCGTCTGACGAAGGCTGCCATCAAGCGCGTGGCAGACGCTGTTGACAGGTTCATCAGCCTCCGTGATTCCTTTGCCACACCTGATGAGCCCCAGATCCCAACCATGTGCGTGTCCACGTCAGCTGCGCGGGATGCTGAGAACTCGGGCGAGTTCGCGGACATGCTAGCAGCGCGCGGAGTGCGCGTGGAGGTCATAAGCGGGGATGCGGAAGCGTCGCTCACATTCGCTGGTGCTTCGAGCGCTTGTGCTTCAGGCGCGGATGTTGCCGTGATAGACGTTGGAGGTGGCTCCACTGAGGTCTCCTTCGGGCAAGCGGGGGAGGGCATCCAAGCGGCGCGCTCCTTTGACATAGGCTGCCGTCGCATGACAGAGCGCTTCCTGCTCACAGACCCACCCACCGCAACAGAGCTCCAGCAGGCAAGCGCTTGGGCGCGAGGACAGTTCGAAGGCTGGGCGGAGGGCCAGGAGCTGGCGCGCACCCCGCGTGAGCTGATAGCCGTTGCGGGCACGGCCACCAGCGCTATCAGCATGTGGAAGAAGATGGCTGAATATGATGCCAACCAGGTTCACGGCGCATCCATGAGCTTGGACGCGCTTGAGGGCTTGAGGGATGAGCTTGCTGGCATGACCGAGCAAGAGCGGGAGCACGTGGTGGGGCTTGATCCGCGCCGCGCGCCCGTGATAGTGGCGGGGCTGGTGATACTCTCAGAAGCCATGCGCGCGTTCGATATGCACCGCTTCACCGCAAGCGAATCTGACATCCTGCAAGGCATGATATCATTCATGCTCAAGAATCACGTTCGTGCGTCATGAAGTCAGGGGACATGGAAACCATCACTGAGATCCTCGGTTCTGTAAAGCAACAGCCAACGACATTCGAAGAGTACCTGGACTGCTACGCCAATCGCGTTGGCGGCCTGATAAACAGCTACATCCCGTCAGGTTCGCATCCTGATATGGACAAGTACCTCTACAGCCCGCTTCGCGAATACTCTGAGAACGGCGGGAAGCGCCACCGTCCGCTGATCTGCTTTGCGGCGTGCCTGGCGGTTGGCGGGAATGCTGATCTGGCCACCTCTGCTGCTGCGGCCATAGAGCACTTCCACACGGCGGCGCTGATCCATGATGACATCGCCGATGAGGCGGAGCTTCGCCGCGGCGTTCCATGCTTGCATCTGACGGAGGGGCTGGGGCTTGCCATCAACATGGGGGACCTGGCGCTCTCTCTTGTGAATGGCACCGTGATGCGCGATCCGGCCCTTGATGATGCCACGAAGGTGCGCGTCGTGACGGAGCTTGTGGAGATGACGCGCCGTACCGTTGAGGGTCAGGCGCTTGACATAGGTTGGGCGCGGGACGGGCGATATGACATCACGCCTGAGGATTACCTTGAGATGGCGCTGCATAAGACCGCGCACTATTCAGGCGCTGTCCCCTTGGCCATAGGTGCCATCATCGGTGGCGGGACGGAGGCTGAGATCGAGGCCCTTCGCAATTACGGGCTTGATACTGGCCTTGCGTTCCAGATCCAGGATGACCTCTTGAACCTGGTCGGCCGCGAAGAGAGCACCAAGAAGGACTTCCGCAATGACATCACTGAGGGCAAGCGCACGCTCGTCGTGGTGCATGCGCTTGGTGCCCTTGAGGGGGAAGAGCGGGAGCGCTTGATAGAGATACTGTCTTCCAGGCCGAAGGACCCAGAGGTCTTGGCGGAGGCCGTGCAGCTCATGGAGAGCGCGGGCAGCATAGACTATGCACGCTCATACGCTGAGAACTTGACATCCATCGCGAAGGGGCGCCTGAATGAGGTGCTCGAGCCTTCGGATGCGCGGGATATGCTGGAGTCCATGGCGGACTGGTTCGTGAACCGTCTGGCTTGAGGGCGTTGATAGCATGAAGGCCATCAAACAGGGCAGCAAGAAGGCAGCGGTAGAGGACGTCCAGCAGCGCCTGGCGCTTTTGGGACTGCTTCCCGCGGAAGGCGTGGACGGCGTCTTCGGGGATGTGACAGTGTCTGCGGTCCGTGCGTTCTGCCAGGCATTCGGGCTTGACGTTCGCGATGAAGTGGACGAAGAGGTCTGGCAAGAGCTGGTGGATGCCTCATACAGCCTTGGTGACAGGACGCTCTACCTTCGCATGCCGAATTTCCAGGGTCATGATGTGGAAGAGCTGCAGCAGGCGCTTGGGGCATTGGGCTTCCTGATCGGCGGCGAGGATGGCGTCTTCGGTGCGCACACAGAGGATGCGCTCCGCAAGTTCCAGATGAACCTGGGGCTTCCGTCTGATGGCATCGCCGGCGCGTACACGTTCACCGCGCTTCGCAACTTGCAGCATTCGTGGGCTGGGAAAGGGTCGCTCTCTCAGGGGAGGCGGCATCTCGGTTTCGCGCGAGCGGCAGACGTGCTGGAAGAGAACGCGCTTTGCCTCTTCGGCATGACGGACTTCACGCGCTCTGTGGCGTCCCGCATGTCGAACTTGGCGCTTGCCACCAACCCTGCAAGCAGGATCGTCAGCGCTGATAGCCTCTCTGTTGAGCCGGACGCGTCCATGGTGCTGGTGCAGATAGCCATGAAGGCCGAGGGGGACGGCGTGCCTACGGTCACATACATAGATGATGATTCCCTGTCAGTGCGCCTTTCTGGCGCGCTCCAGAGCGCTCATAGCATGGAGCCTGTTCGCATCAGGATAGTGGTCCCGGGTGAGAGCTGGGACGGCGCAGGCGAGGACCGCAGCGCGCAGCATTTCGCCATCACGCTCCTGGATGCGCTCTGCGCCGCGTTGTAACCCGGCCTGCAGCATTTGCATCCTTGCTGCCCCCAAAAGGCTTACAGGATATATGCACGTAGTGCATATATCCTGCTTCATTCATAACGGCCTTTAACATCCCGCATGTCGCTCACGCTCATGCGGAATGTAGCGGCCTTGGTGGCCTCCGGCCACCTTCTGTGGCTTTGTGGGTCAGGCAAGATGTTCCTGTCCACATCATTGTTCCGGGTGTTCTTGCCCTGTCGGCAAGTTACGCTGTGCTCTCATCCTCGCTTCGCTCATCGCTCAGCTCGGATTCCCGCACAGCTGCGTCCGCAATGCGAACGCCCACAAGGAATGGGCAGCACCCCCCCCATGAGTGGGCGCTTGCATTGCACCCCTGTCTTGTGGGCGCTTGCATTGCAAGCGCAGCATTGCGCTAGCAATGCGTAACTTGCCCGATAGGGCAAGAGCACCCGGCATCCAGCAACTGGTCAGGCAACCTGGCCTGTCGCAAAACAACGATCCGGGCATTTCGAGTTCGTGCCAAATTATGACCTCTCAGGTCAATGACAATTCCCCGTGCTTAATGTCATTGACCTTCTGGGTCATATATAGGATCGCAGCCTTCTCATGGGAACCTGCATTCCCAGCAACGCCTGTTCAACGGCTCACACACCCAAGCTCAACGCATTCGCGACGCTCTCCCGCAAAGAGCTGCAGGAGCGTAATCTCCTCCTCATGAAATGGCGTTCCATGAGGAGGTGCGCAATGCGAAAACGGACGAAGGCACTGACGGCTGTGGGCGCGTGCGCCCTTTGCGTGGCCATGCTAGGAGGGGCTGCATATGCGGCTGTCCCCTCGTATCTTGAAGCCCAGCATGAGGTTGCGGTCCAGGAAGCTCAAGCGGATGAGCGCACCTATGATGAGGCGTTCGCGAATGCATATGTGGCCTCCGCTATGGCGCTCGAGCTCTGCGGGCGTGACGCCAGCGGCAATGACATAGCAGCTGAGACGCAGAGCCCGTCAGTGACAGCCGGGACCTCGCATCAGATCGTGAGCGCGGCGGATCAGGCCGACCAAAGCCAGCTTCCACAAGGCGCTACAGAGGCTGCGGGCATCCCGGCGGATTCGCTCGTCATCTTCAACAACGTGATCCCTTATGTTGAAGCCTTCGACGCGCCTCGCGCGCCGGACTCAACAGCCGGGCTTTGGAAGGGCTCTGACCTCACGACTGATGGCGGCTGGGGCTATTTCATCGGTCACCATCCAGGAGTGTTCAACTGCGTGATGTATCTGCAGAACGGGGACCAGATCCAAGTGGTGGACAGCAACGGCAACGCGCGCACCTACACCGTGTTCGCAGTGTATGACGTCCCTGATGACACGCAGTGGGGAGAGATATCCAAGGAGATCACAAGCCACGGTGAGTCCATCACCTTGCAGACCTGCTACGGAGACCATGAGACTTATAGGATAGTGGAGGCAGCATGAGCCTTATAATCCAAGCATGGCTGGAATTGGTAAGCTGAGCATAGTGCCCACGCCCATAGGGAACTTGGGCGACATCACACTGAGAGCGGTGGACACGCTGCGGGCGGCGGATGCAGTATTTTGCGAAGACACCCGCGTGACTGGCAAGCTCATGTCCCATCTTGGGATCCATCGCCCGCTCCACAGGCTTGACGAGAACACCATCCGCCAGAAGTCCGACGCGGTCCTTGATCGCTTGAGCGCCGGTGAGGCCATAGCGTACTGCTCGGACGCCGGAATGCCCGGGGTGTCGGATCCCGGGATGCACCTCATCGCGAAGGCGCGGCAAGCGGGCTTTGACGTTGAAGTGCTCCCTGGGGCGTCTGCCGCGGTGACGGCATTCGTGAACGCCGGCTTCCAAGCGCCCAGCTTCTATTTCGGCGGCTTCTTGCCACGCAAGGCATCAGAGCGGGAGCGCCTGTTCGACACCATTCGCAGCCTCCCCGCGCAGCTGATCTTCTATGAGAGCCCGCACAGATTGAATGCGTCCATGCAAGACGTCGCGAACGCGTTCCCTGACCGGGAGGTTTGCATCTGTCGTGAGCTCACCAAGCTGCATGAAGAGGTCCTTTGCGGAAGCGCCGTCAAGCTTGCTCAGGATATGGACGCGCGCGCTGCGAACGGGTCCATCAAGGGTGAGATCGTCATCGTCGTGGACGCGCCGTCTTCTGCAGAGCAGCCGCAGGCAACTGAGGCGGACGCCAAGGAGAGGGCGGCTCAGCTAGTGGGTGAGGGCATGCGCGCGAAGGATGTGGCGCGTGCGCTGGAGGCGGAGCTTGGCATACCAAAGAATGCAGGTTATGACATGGCGCTTGCTGCGAAGGATGGCCTTGAGGGCGCTGCCCACCCAGATGAGGGCTGCACCAGTTGAGCCGGAAGCTCCAAGCTGAGAAGCACGTGGAGATGGCGGGAATGGATGTCCTGCTCATTCGCAAGCGCGTGAAGAACGTGAACCTTCGCGTTCGCAAGGACGGGCAGGTGAGCGTCTCTGCGCCCTACCACGTGCCGCTTCCAGAGATAGAGCGATTCGTGGCAAGCAAGCGGGATTGGATCTTGGCCGCCAAGGATAGCATGGCGAATGCCTCAGCGGACCCTCTGGAGCAAGCCAGCAAGGCAGAAAGGGAGGCCTGGAAGCAGGTGGTCATGGCTTTCGTGCCGCCGCTGATCCAGAAATGGGAGCCAGTGCTTGGCGTGAAAGCTGGCAAGCTGGCGTATAGGAACATGAAGAGCCGGTGGGGGAGCTGTCAGCCATCAACGGGGCGGATCTGCATCAACACGCGGCTTGCGCTGTATCCGCCTGAATGCCTGGAGTACGTTGTTGTGCATGAGCTCTGCCACTTGCTGGAGCGCGGACACGGCCCTGGCTTCTACGCGCTCCTGGATGCGGCTTTGCCTGACTGGAAGGACGCTCGCGCAAGGCTGAAGCGCCCTCCTAGCTCATCTGTCATATCTTGAGGAACTCCTCATAAAGCGTGAGGTCATCCGTCAGCTCAGGATGGAACGCGCACGCTATCTGGTTCCCGTAGCGAACGGCAACGGGCTGCCCGTCAAGGCTGACCAGCGTCTCAACGCCGTCTTCTACGCTCTCTATCCTTGGCGCGCGGATGAAGCGGAGCTCCATCTCCTGCCCAGTGGGCTGGTAGATCCCCTCAGCGCTGAAGCTTCCAAGCTGTCGCCCGTAGGCGTTCCTGAGGACGCGAATGGGAAGCGTACGGAACCCGTTCGCCGCGCCACCCTCAACGTCCTCTGCTAGCAAGATCATGCCGGCACACGTCCCCATGACGGGCGTACCGGCTTGAATCATGTCAAGCATGGGCTCGAACATGCCAAGCTCGTGCAGTAGCTTCAACTGCGTTGTGGATTCGCCTCCTGGAAGGACGAGGCCGTCAAGGTCAGCGCTGATATCCGCTGCGCACCGAAGCTCGACAGGTGAGGCGCCCGCTTCAGACAAGCGCCTCTCATGCTCTATGAAGGCGCCCTGAACGGCAAGTACGCCTACAGTTGGCTTGCTCACTGGCCGCGCTCTTCCATGATCAGCGCGATCTCATCCGCATTGATGCCCACCATGGCCTCACCAAGGCCCTCGGACAGGCTTGCGATGAGCTCAGCGTCCATGTAGTTCGCGGTGGCCTTCACGATAGCCTCAGCGCGCTGCGCGGGGTTGCCGGACTTGAAGATGCCGCTTCCGACGAACACGCCTTCAGCGCCAAGCTGCATCATGAGAGACGCGTCAGCCGGTGTTGCGATGCCACCCGCTGCGAAGTTCACAACAGGAAGCTTGCCGGTTTCGCGGACCTCTTCAAGGAGGGCAAGGGGAACCTGCAGCTCCTTCGCGGCCTCGAAGACCTCATCCTCACGCAGAGAGTGCACGCGCGCGATCTCATTCTGCATCTTGCGCATGTGGCGAACGGCCTGCACCACGTCCCCAGTACCCGGCTCGCCCTTCGTGCGGATCATGGTTGCGCCCTCACCGATGCGGCGAAGCGCCTCGCCCAGGTTGCGCGCGCCGCAGACGAATGGCACCTGGAAGTTGAGCTTGTCAATGTGATAGAGGTCATCGGCAGGGGAGAGCACCTCTGATTCGTCGATGTAGTCTATCTCTAGCGCCTGCAGCACCTGCGCCTCTGCGAAGTGACCGATGCGGCACTTCGCCATGACGGGGATGCTCACGGACTCTTGGATCTGCTTGATCAGCGCCGGGTCAGACATGCGTGACACGCCGCCTGCTGCGCGGATGTCCGCTGGGATGCGCTCCAGCGCCATGACGGCGCACGCGCCCGCGTCCTGCGCGATCTTCGCCTGCTCAGGATTGGTGACGTCCATGATGACGCCGCCCTTGAGCATCTGCGCCAGCTCCCTGTTGAGGGCTATCCTGTCCTCGGTTGCATTCGTGCTATCTGTCATTTGCGGATTCTCCTTCATCAGTTTTCTTGCATCGCAAGATGATACAACGTAATGGCGCATCCATCCTGCGAACTCGGCCCGCTCATGCCCAGATCCGCTTGCTGCCCCGAAAATGCTGCATGGGCGAAGAACACGCCCATGCACTTTCATTACGGCCTTTAACATCCCGCATTCGCTTTCGCGCTCATGCGGAATGTAGCGGCCTTGGCGCACTCACGTGCGCTTGCTCCGGGAGAAGCAAGATCCAGCACGCCAGCACTCCCGCTTGCCAATGTGCGGCAAGGCACAAATGCGGTGCCTTGCCCTACGTCCACCAGAAACATCCTCATGTCCAATAACGCCACCAACAAGAGAGGTCTATCAGGTTGACGTAGGGCACGCCACCAACCAGGGACCACCTCTTCAGGTTGACGTAGGGCACGCCACCGCTTTTGTGGCGTGCCGCAACGTGGCAGCTCAGACTGTTGGCGTGCATGACTAGGCCACAACCCTCACCTGTGGGCGGCTGCATCGTAGCCGCAGTTGCATGCTCCCCCTACCATGTGGGCGTCTCCATTGGAGACGCAGCATTGCGCTAGCAATGCGTAACTTGCCCGACAGGGCAAGAGCACCCGAATGCAAGGCTCAGCCCAGGTAACCTGTCCTGATCCACATCTCTTCTGCCTGTTCTTGCCTTATCGTAGAGGTTGCGCGGCCCGCTCATCTGCTGTAAACGTCTCTTCTGTGACCTATCTCTATTGCAAGGACGAGCAGCTCTTCATCTCGGATCTCACAGAGCACCCTGTAATCACCTATGCGATACCGCCATAAGCTAGATAACGGGCCTTTCAAGGGCTTTCCATAAGCTCTCGGATCTTCGCAGTTGTCTAGATGCTTCAAAAGCCACGACACGAGCACGCGGCTCACGCCAGGGTTGAGCTTGGAGAGCTGCTTGTCCGCCTTCTTGGAGAACCCAAGACGCCAGCTCACAGATGCTTCCTTGCTATCTCTTCAGAGCTGATGATCTCAGGATCTGCATCGAACTCAGCCTTGGCTGCATACCAGTCCCGCAGGTCAAGCTCATCTTCGATCTTCTCAAGGATGGATTGGCGAACGAATTCGGACAAGGTCATTCCGAATGCTGCTGCATAGTCAGATATGAGCTCCTTCTCAGAAGCCTCTAGGCGAATCGTCATCGTAGATGATGCCATCTCTCCTCCTATCAACGTAACACATTGTAACACAAATGATCAGCTGGCTTTGACTTGCGAATTCGGCCCGATCATGCCCTTGATATGCTCACAGCTCACGATGCTGCGAACGCCTCTGCGAGCGCATCGCGCTTGCTGCCCCAAAAAAGGCTTACGGCCCGCAATCCTGCGGGCCGCTTCATTCATAACGGCCTTTAACATCCCGCATGTCGCTCACGCTCATGCACCTGTAGCGGCCTTGGCGCATTCACGTGCGCCTATCCGGGTTCGACGTGGACCAGCACGACACCGTCATCATCCTTGCCGCAACGTAGCAGTTCAGGTTGCTAGCGTGTGGAATGCCTTTCGGAAGGTGCGCACTTCATGTGCGCACCTCTGCAGGTCAGACCCGCTCGCATAGGTGCGCACCCCTAGGGCACTTCTTCGCCATGCGAAGGGATTCTCGCATGGCTCAGGGCGCAGGGATCTGCGCACCTTCCGATGGGCTTGCTGTGCAACCATATCAACTGGGAATGCTCTAGCCTGTGGGCGGATGCATCGCAGCCGCAGTTGACCCCCCACCATGTGGGCGTCTCCATTGGAGACGCAGCATTGCGCTAGCAATGCGTAACTTGCCCGACAGGGCAAGAACACCCGGATGTCAGCAACTGGTCAGGCCACCTAGCCTAGCGCAGACCACATATCCGGGTGTTTCGGGCTGCCGCCCTCATTACGCCGCCTTCTCATCCATTCGCCCTCCGGGCTCATGGATTTCCAGACAGCTGCGCTTGCAATGCAAGCGCCCACAAGAGAGGGAGGGCATCAGGTGTAGGTAGGGCAAGGTTTCGCTTTCATGCCATTTCGACCTGCTAGTCTCGAACCTATTGAATTGTTCACTCTGCTTCGACCACTTCGATTTCTACATCTTCGTCTTCGTCCAATGGATAGTCTCCAGGATTGGACATATTGAGGATCTCATTTCCCAGAGATGAGCAGCCTGCCAGATACTCACCATATTCAAAAGCAGCTTCTTTGTTGTCAAACAATTCATCATCTTCAACGATGCTGCCATCATTAAAGTGAAGATTTACTCTAAAGCTCATCTTTTCTCCTTACTGAATGCTTCAATAGCTCTAATCGCAAGCAGGCTGGTCATCTAGAGGCAATGGTGGGGGCATGATTGCAACCAGTCGTAATAACTCATGAATGTTCTGCGCCAAGTCCCATTTAGGCATGCCGGGCTTCCATACATAGGTCTCCTTCTTCACTATGTTGTCTGATATCAGTCTTGCAAGTTCTGTGGTGGAGAATGGACCAGCAGCCGCTCCGTCAATCGCAGCGTAATAGAGAGACTGGCTATTGTCTTGAAGCGCATTGTTCACTCCGGGCGTTGTCATCCCTGCGATGCTGTTGTTCATGGACTGAATCATCTGTGATGCCACAGATACACCAAGGCCGAATTCAACAAGCCTATCTAGGGAGTAGAAGAAATCGTTATCCATGATCAGTTCACCTCTGAGCTATTGCTTGCAGGAATTGGAGGCATCTGACTAAAGATCGAGACGAGCTCCTCCACATCTCCTGCTTTAACCCACTCTGTCATGCCATCCTTCCAGACAAGGGAGCTCTTCGTGAGAGTTCCAGAAGCGGCCATTTGCGAAAGCGTGTTCATATCGAACGCCCCAGTAGGTTGGTTATTCTGGGCAACGAAATAGGCTGTAGACGGAATGGGCGGCGGAGTTTGGCCGCTCATGATTGGAGGAGGCGTCTGTCCGCCTTGTGTAGGCTGATTCATGCCCTGCATCATGTCATTCATCATTCCAGCCATGTTCTGACCAATCGCGCCACCCATGGCTAGGCCTGCCATCATGGCACCAGGATTCAGCCCCGCTCCATCCTCTGATCCTGCTCCGGCCATAGAGGCGCTCGTCCCCATGTTGCCTAACGCTTCTGCGCCAGCGATGCCGACAGCTGCTTGTTGTTCTAGTTTGTAAGCGTCGAAGTAGCTGGTCTCTGTTTGCTTGCGTTGCGCATATTGCGTCTCTTCACGTTGGATGCGAAGGGTTTCGTCTAGATTCTCAGCATTGATACGTTGCTGATCTTCTAGATTCTTGATATTCACCTGAGCTTGTGCCTGGACGGTTGCGGTCGATACATCGCGAGTTACAGCCATGAGCTGCTGGAATCCTTCACTCGTCTTGTCAATCTCGATTACGGCGATGTCAAGACCGGTTACGTTTACTCCGAAGTCATTTCCGAGACGCTCTGAAACTACCGGCATCGCTGCATCGTTGATCTCGGTTATACGACGGTCTATCTGGATCACTGGTAGGTTGAAGTCCATGGGTGCATTCGCAACGATTGCTTTCACATAGCGCGTAATTGCATCACGCACTTGTCTTTGGAATGTATCCAGATCGAACTCATCCAACCTGTGCAGTCTGATGAACTCCCTATAGTCTTTGATGTTGAAAGTGAGTGTTCCGCGAACTGCAGTTGGAACCCCAAAATCCAAGAAGCGTGGATCAAAAACGTCGAAAAAGGGGACAGCGAACTTAACCTGGACGACTTCGGCGAGATTGATGAAGTAGACCTCGGCCTGAAACGGAGTGCCGCCGTCATAAGCCAGTCCTATCACATTTGCTATAACGGGTATGTTCTTCGTGGATAGGATCTGGTCATAAGGGCCTTCAATGAAATCTTGTATCGGGCCATCTTTTTGCTTGTAGACGAAAACGGCGACTGCGCCATCACGCACACGTAGCGAAGAGCCGAGCCTGATGGCATTCTCTCTGGCATTGGCGCCACCTGACGATCCTTGAGGTCTCCACTTCCAGATCAAATAGTCCTTTTCATCGCAGCGGATCTCATCCATCAGACCGCCGTCTCTTTTAAAGATTGACATTCTGTCCTTTCATTTAGGTCAAGCCATATTTAGCTGGGACATCTTTTCCAGATAGACCTGGTCGATTTGAGCAAATACTGGATCATCTGAAAAAGAGAGCTTTGCCTTATGGTGTATTTGTTTCATCTTGGCAACCCAGGCATCGCTTACCGCCTTATCCGAATCGCCTTCGTACGAGGTCCAAAATTTGGAGAAGCTTGACCGTTGCTTTGACTTCTCGATATCGATGCTTTCAGCAGCCATAAACATGAATTCCGAAAGCTCGGCTATGGTGTTTGGAATAGGAAACGTGTTTATTAGAGCTATTTTTTGTTTATCGGCTATATCTATGTCACTTGGATTGCTGAAAAGACTTTTTTTCTTACGAGTTTTTTCTATATTTGCAAGTTCGATATAAAAAACTTGCACCGAGTTGCTCACAGAGCGCTCCGCGATTCTATGGCCACATGAATCGCAAACGGCATCAAAGGGATCTATTGGTTCACCACAATTTGGACACTTATGTATTGTTCCTTCAAATTGGCTTACTCTGGTAAGCAATGGAGCGTTAGCTGGTGAGGCGATGTCTGGTGCGATGCTCTTATCAAATTGCTCATTATTGATGCCTCTCGGGAATCCGCATTCTGGACAAAACTTTGAAGGCTGCGCCATGAAGGCACCGCATGAAATGCAGTGCATTGTTGGATTCGAGTCGATTCTCGGAGCCTCTGGCGCTAATGGTGCCTGAATAGACCCGTCCATCGAGTCAGATCTAAGAGCATCGCTGAGCTTCTCATTGATGAGCCCAAGTCCCTTTTTTGCAATGTTTCCTAATGAGAGATCGTTTTCGTTTGCCATGTCCTGCCACGCTTCCTTTCATCGCGCAACTTGACCAGCTTTGCTGTAGCGCAACTTCTATACACCTCTATCTCGGGTTCTGATTGAGGTTATATGTGGCTCCAAATATGAAGCCACAGTAGAAATACTAGCACATACGCTTAACGCATGGATATCGAGCAGAAAAGGCTGGCGCTTGGGGCTTGCGTGCGCGCACGCCGGGAAGAGCAGGGGCTCTCTCAGGCTAGGCTGGCGCTCATGATCGGCAGCAGCAAATCCCACATCTGGCGCATCGAGACCGGGCGCGTTGGCGTTGGCATCGATGACCTCATACGCATCGCTGATGCTCTGGATACTTCGGTTTCAACCCTTATGCCGTTCTAGCAATGTACGAGATCAGCTCTGTATCAGTTCGCGAACGCGCTTCTCTGTAGCGCACGCCTCCTCTTCCGTCTCCCATCTTGCTTCTGGTGCATCTGGATAGCGCTCCTTGAACCATTCGCTCAGCTTCTCGTCTGCATCATCTGCGTCTTGTAGGCCCAGCTCCGCAATGATTCCGTCGCGCCAAAGCGCAGCGTCATGTTCTATCCGCTCGGCGCCACCTTTGGGCATCCAGGCCTTGAAGCCATCATCTGCGTTCGCAAGGGCCATATCGCATGCCAACTCCAAGTTCGGGCCCTCTATGGCGGGTAGTTCATCAAGCTCAAGGTATGGGCCCAGCTGATCATCCAGCGCGATGCTCTCTAACAGGTCAAAGACATCTTCGGACAGCCGCTTGATGTGCTGGGTTCGCTCGTCGCTCTCAGGCATGTCATGCAGATGTGGCTGGCCTGCCAGTTCACAAACCAGCGAGATCAGAACGTCAGCAGCTTCCTCCGGGCTGATGGAGTGCATGAACAGATGTGCCAGCAAGTCATCCAGACATGCAAGCGCATCTGATGCCCAGCCAAGCAGGAACGCATTCGCGATGGCCTGACGCGTTGTCTTATCGAATAGGCTCTCATTCTGAAGGTCCTGCCAAGACCCTTCATCTTGGAATGCAAAGTGCAGCGTGAGCATCTGTCCAACGCTAGGCCAACCGAAGCGCTCTCCCCAGATATCGCAGAATCTAGCCAGCCAGTCTTCGATGGTCTCCCATCCAGATGAGGCATCTAGCTGCTCGAACTCTTCGATGATGCGAGCCAGATCATCTTGCAGCTCTGAGATGTCTCGATCCGTGTGGCTGTGTTCCCAGCGAAGGATCGCCTTCAGGCTCTCATTCTTGGCCAAGCTGTCTTCTAGCGCTTCGAGGCTTCCGAATGCGTGCGCCGCGCTCTTCGCTTGCTCCAATCCGGCAGATCGTGCGATCGATGAGAGCATGAGCTTCTTCTCAAGCTGGGTGTATTGCTCCTTGAGCCGCGCAGCCGCATTCGCGATCGCGATCTGCTTCTCTTCTTCTGGGGCGTTGAGTATCTCCCTGATCTCTTTGAGCTTGAGGCCAGTTTCTTGCAGGAGCAGTATCTCGCGAACGCGCTCCACGTCTTCATCCGTATAGAGCTTGCGGTTGTTGGAGATGTTCTCTCCGGTCTGGCGCACTCTGAGGACGCCAAGCTTGTGCCAATTCCTGAGCTGAGGCCTTGTGGCACCGGTCATCTTCATCACTTGGCTCACGGTGTATAGGTTCATGTCATCACCTCCTGTCCCAGATACCATAAACCGTGACAATATGTCACGGTCAAGAGTCTTGTTTGACTTTGTGTGTTCTCTCAGATGCCAGCACCTAGTCGGGCTGGGTTGCCTGACTAGCTTAGGGGGAGGTGTACTCAGAAGAGGGATGAGGGCGGCCTAATTATGACCATTTTGGTCAATGACATTGCGCACGGGGCAGTGTCATTGACCTTCTGGGTCATATATAAGATCCCTCATATCCCACAGCGTGCATAAGAGCTATGCGCACCTACATCAACCTAAAGCCTCTGCGGGAGGAGCCTCAACCTGTGGGCGCCTCCATTGGAGACGCAGCATTGCGATGAGCAATGCGTAACCTGCCCGGCAGGGCAAGAGCGCCCGGGAGTCAGCAACTGGTCAGGCAACCTAGCCTGGCGCAGATCAACTATCCGGGCATTTCGGGCGGCAGCAAGCGGAATGCGATCACGGAAGCGGGTACGCGGTTCACGGGTGGGAAGGTGTATCCTTGTTCGAACTGAAAGCTAGCAAGGAGGATGGCCATATGACCCCACAAGCTGGTTGGTATGCAGACCCAAGCGGAGACCCAACGAAGCTGCGCTACTGGGACGGCGTGCAATGGACGGAGCAGTACATGCCTACTGCACAGACTGCGCAGGCATATCCGGGCGGTCAGCCTCAGGCAGATGCAGCCCAGCAACCATATGCAGCCCAACAACCTTATGCCACCCAGCAACCATATGCTGCTCAACAACCTTATGCCACCCAGCAACCTTATGCATACGCGCAGCAGCCGACTGGCGCAGCCTATTCAGCCGCATCTCAGTCCGCAATGCGGCCAGGGCAGATCTATCCCATGTCTGAGCAAGACCGCACGCTGAGGCTCATCGCTTTCATCTGGAACATCGTGTGCACGGTAAGCTGCTGCTGGCTGATCGTGCCCATGGCGTGGATGATCCCCATGACCGTTCATTCCTATGGCATCTACAAGGGCACGAAGCCGAACGGCACCGCATTCGACGTTTGCACGCTCCTATTCGTTGGCGTGATCTCCGGCGTCTTGCTGCTTTGCTCTAAGAAGGAAGTCTGAGCCGCCAGCGTTCGCACGGGACCGGCACCAGAAAAGAAAAAAGGTCAGAGCGGGATGTTGCTCTGACCTGGGGATTCATGGAGCCAGCGACAGGAATCGAACCCGCAACCCACTGATTACAAATCAGTTGCTCTACCGTTGAGCCACGCTGGCATGCCAACACATTCTATTGGAAAGTTGCGCCGCCTTCAACTTCGCTTGATGGCGAACTCGTCATCTTGCATCTCGGTCAGGTTCTTCCAGAACCTCTTCGGCATCATCTTGCGCCGAAGCTCTGGGTTGTAGCGCGCGTCAATGGATAGCGTCTTGTAGAAGGTTCGCCACGCTTCTTGCATGACAACCTCTGACGCCGTCTTCTCTGGTAGCGTCATCTCCATATCAGCCGTGCTGACGAACATGCGCTGATGTCCGTCCCAGATCCCGGCAAGATCATGCACCTCGTCATACAGGATGAACGGCTGCACGTTGAACCTCTCAACGAAATGCCCCATGACCAGGGGGACCACACTATCACGGGGGTTCACGCGCGCGAACCAGACCTCACCTGTGTCATCGCACAGATGCTCGAAACGGGAGAACTGGCGGATCTTCTCGCACTCATTTGAGATGGCGCGCAAGATGTCATGAAGCGGACGAACCTCTGGGTTGGAGATGTCATCTATGGGGCGACGCTTGACGGGATGAGGCTCATCCAAGGCGAACCGCACGAACCTGTAGACTGCGGTGCCCGCATCCTTCCTTCCAGAAAGGGAGGCGCGCAGCACCCCGCGCTGGGTGTATGCGCCAAGCCTCTTTCGCAGGCCAGATGAGACGCGATCCGCAAGGTCAGCAGATGTCTTGATGCGCTTGGGCACCTGGAGGAGCGTTGGCTGAAAGTCCGCCTCACGCACCACTGCATCCGGCCGCTCCCTGTCAGCATAGGCAGTGAATATGGCTGTTAGCAGTCCTTCGGCGCTGCCGTCATAGACATACGTCACGCCCTCATATACGTCCGTCATGATGCGGCCTCAAGGACTCGTGCAGGCCCAGCTGCATCAGGGGAAGCCTCCTCAAGCGCGAAGTCACCCGTCACGCTTGCATAGCTGAAGAGGCTCATCTGCCCGTCAACCAGCTTGTCAGCGCGTCTGCCATGCGAGCCGCCATCAATGGGGGCGGCCAGCTTCGCATGCAGCACCTCAGGCGAGAACTCCACGCCGCGCCCCAAGTGCTTCCCGCCGCACGTGATGAAGTACCTTGCCCGCTTGAGCGCTATCCCCAGACGGCGCAGCTCGTCTTCGCCAAGCGTTGACTGCTTGCGAGCGCGCATGATCAGCTTCGCCCCGCGAACGCCGATGCCGGGTACGCGCAGGAGCATGTCACGGCTTGCGGTGTTGACCTCCACCGGGAACAGGTCAAGGTGGTTCAAGGCCCAGTTCGCTTTGGGGTCAACATCAGTTGCCAGGTTGGGGTTGGCCTCATCTATGATCTCCTCAACAGAGAACCCGTAAAAGCGCATCAGCCAGTCAGCCTGGTAGAGCCGGTGCTCCCGGTCAAGCTGTATGCGGTCTGTGGAGGGGAGGCGTGGGTCTGCCACCACTGGCAGGTACGCGCTGAAGAACACGCGCTTGAGCTGCATGCTCTTGTACAGTGATGCCGCAAGCCCGAGTATCTGGTGATCCGTCTCCGGCGTTGCGCCCACTATCATCTGCGTTGATTGCCCAGCCGGAGCGAACGCGCGCTGCGCACGTCTGGGCCGTGTGGCGCTCATGTACACCGTCTTCCTCCGCCTGACCATGGCGCGGCTCTCAGAATCCTCAGAGATGGCCTCAGAGATGCGCTTCATTGGCTTGAGCACGCTTTGGCGAGTCTTGTCAGGACAGAGCAGCTTCAAGCTGGCAGAGGAGGGGAGCTCAAGGTTCACAGACAGCCTGTCAGCCAGGTATCCTAGCTTGTCCACCAGCTCAAGCGAGGCATTCGGCACCGCCTTCGCATGGATGTACCCGCGAAAGCCGTAGTCCTCACGCAAGATGCGGAGCGTCTCTATCATGAGCTCTGTTGTGCGGTCAGCGTTGCCTATCACCCCAGAGCTCAGGAACAGCCCTTCAATATAGTTGCGCCTGTAGAACCCGATGGTGAGGTCTGCCAGCTCTTGAGGCGTGAAGGCCGTGCGCTCCACCTCAGCGTTAGAGCGCCTGTTCACGCAGTAAGCGCAGTCATAGGTGCAGACATTGGTCATCAGCACCTTCAGAAGAGAGATGCATCTGCCATCCTCCGTGAAGCTGTGGCAGCACCCGGCGGCAGACGCCGCGCCAAGTTGTCCGCGCTTGCCCGCACGGTCAACGCCGGATGACGTGCACGCCACGTCATACTTCGCGGCATCAGAGAGTATCTCCAGCTTTCGGACGATGTCCACGCGCGGCTCCGTACATCTGTTCTATCGAATGGATGTTCGTATCCTAATCCAAATGACGAGCGCGGTCAATCGCTTTCGCAAGGAGCCTTAGCTAGCCGATCAGAGCATGCAGGCGCTAGGAGCTTGTGGGCACGGCTCCTACTGTATACATGGCGAACGCAACGTAGACTGCAACCACCAATGACACGATCACCTTCACGGCAACATGCCAGTCTGACCTCCACATTAGCACCACGCCCACAGGCCAGAACAAGAGGAGGAGCACCACTATCCAGAATGTCTGCTGGTACCATTTCTTGGCATTCGGGTCCTCATGAAGATCGTTGGCGGCTTCCTTCGTGCGCTGGGACTTGTGCAGCCAATCCCCGTATCTATTCCCGTCTTCATCCCGAAAAGCCATCCTAGGCCCCCTTCGCAGATAGCGTCTGTGCTGCCCCAATCTTAGCAGCTTGATACCAAGACCTCAGAAGCGGTCCTATTTCGTCAAGAAGTACAGCGTTCGCAGGAATTGGCGAACATCGCTGTCCGTGAGGTCATACCCGATCACCTCACGGATCTTGTCGATGCGGTAGAGCACCGTGTTCCTATGCATATGCAGCTTCTGGCTGATCTGGTTCGGCCGCCCTTCTTGATAGAGGTACGTCCTCAGTATCTCGAAGTCATTGCTGCCCTTGCGCTCATCGCTCTCTCTTATCTTGAGCAGGGGGTTCATGTGGGTGAGGACGTTGCTCACCAGCTTTCGGTCGCCTTCGAACTGGTCCAGCGCGCAATATGTGAAGTACCTGCGGAACCGAAAGACAGTGGTGGTGAGCGCCTCATCAGCGTCGAAGTTCACATAGCGGCTGGAGTAGAGGCTGCCGTACTTCAATGCGCACCGAGCCTCTTCAAGCGCGAAGTAGGCAAGCCCAAGCTCAGAGAACTGCTCTGACACGCCAACCTCTACGCTCATGCGTCGTGCCGCTTCGAAGATGTTCGCCTCCATCTCAGATAGGCGCTCCTCTTGGCCTTGGTGCGCGTACAGCAAGATGATGGCCTCGGCGTCCTCTACCACCACCTTCGCACTGGGCTCCATCTCCAAGATGCGCTTGGCAAGATAGCTTGCCGATCCCACCTTCCAAACGCTTCCGATCACGCAGACCTCGAATGCACCGCTCACGGGGATGCCGTGGATCTCTGCGCGCTCTGCCAGGCGCTCATCTCCGTAGACGTTGCCTTTGAACACCTCTTGCAGGAAGTAGACGTATCTTTGCTCAAGAGGGTTCTCAAGCCTCCAATGGCGGCGCAGGCACGCTTCCACCTTTTGGGCTAGAAGATCGAACAAAAAGCGCGTGTAGCCTGTGATGTGCCCATTGGATACGAGCAGAAGGTGCGCCGCATAGGCCCCGCGCCGCTTGATCACGCGGCTCACGGTGGGGAGTGGGAAGACATCGCTTCCCTTGTTGGAGACCATCGTCCAGTCTTGGTTCTCCCATCTCCTCATGAGCCCCGCATCGCGCGTGGCTTGGATGGCGTGCAGCGGATAGTTCTTGTTCTTGACGAAGTATTGGCTGATCTCATCTATGGGCGGGATGTCAGGTGTGTGCGCTATGTATGAGAAGGCTGAGTCAGAGAGCCCGATGTATTCGCCCAGCATGGGCTCGCTCTCCTTCAGGAGCTCCATGCTGATGCACCCGGAATCCACCATCTCGGTCATGCGGTCATTCCATTGGATGATGCCGAACAGGAAGCGCTGGATCCTGTCAGCCAGAAGAGATGCGGGCAAGCTGGTGCGAATGAGGAAGTCGTCAGGCGCTAGGGCTTCCGCTGCGCCAGCGTCCTTCAAGGAGCGGATTATCACGATCTTAGGGGTTATGGATGACGCTGACTCAATGCCGTCGAACACGGGTATGATGGTCTGGTTCTCTGAGTCACGGAGGAAGTCTGAAACGGAAGTGACCCAGTCGAACTGATCCTTGGGATGCGCTGGGCCTTTAATGATATCGACACTTTGGTCCGCGAGGTAACTATTAAGGATATCCAACGGGAAGTGCATTCGCGCCCTTCTTTCAAAAGCGTTCTCACATCGTCACCCTTGCGACTGATTGATGACCATTATCCACAATGTTTAGTGCAATGAATACAAAAACAGATGCAAAACATGGATATGTTGAACATTTCTTAGTTCATCACTGACATTTAGAATCCGTAGACATCGGTAAAGCTTGAGTCATGCGGGAATTGTACAGCCAGCATGCCTCACTCACAACGAAAGGAGGAGGCCTAATGGCTGGCGTAAATGTCAAATCTGAGATCATGCCGCTGAAAAAGGTACTCCTGCACAGACCCGGGGAAGAGCTTCTGAACCTCACCCCGAACACCCTTGAAGAGCTTCTCTTCGACGACATCCCGTTCTTGCAGGTTGCACAGCAAGAGCATGATGCCTTCGCAGAGATCCTGCGCAAAGAGGGCGTAGAAGTCGTCTATCTGGAAGACCTCATGGCTGAGGTTCTGGACGACATCCCAGAGCTCAGGGACAAGTTCCTGAAGCAGTTCATCTTCGAAGGCGGCATCCGCACGGAGCGTTGGCAGAAGATCCTGTACGACTACCTGAACGATGGTTGGCCGAACAACAAGGATCTGGTCATGAAGACCATGGCGGGCGTGAACCTGCAGGAGATCCACACTGAGTTCGAGAACTCACTGGTTGACCTCGTGTCAGATGCTGCGAAGCTGGTCCTGCCCCCAATGCCGAACCTGTACTTCACTCGTGACCCGTTCGCGATGATCGGCAATGGCGTGTCCATCAACCGCATGTACTCTGCAACCCGTAACCGCGAGACGATCTACGGTGACTACATCTTCAAGTATCACCCGGATTATCAGTCAGTGCCTCGCTACTACGATCGCGACAACACCTTCCACATCGAGGGTGGCGACATCCTGAACATCAACGAGCACTGCCTGGCCATCGGCATCTCTCAGAGGACCGAGCCTGACGCCATCGATCAGATCGCTCACAACATCTTCGATTCGGACTCTCCGATCGACGTCATCCTGGCGTTCAACATCCCGAATTCTCGTGCATTCATGCACCTGGACACGGTGTTCACCCAGATCGACTACGACAAGTTCACCATCCACCCGGGCATCATGGGTCCGCTGACCGTCTTTGAGATCACTCCTGACGGCAAGGGCGACATCCGCGTCCGTGAGGTCTCAGAGACCTTGGAAGAGGTTCTCTCTGAGCATGTTGGCCGCGCTGTCAAGCTGATCCCCTGCGGCGGCGGCGACCGCATCGCTGCTGAGCGTGAGCAGTGGAATGACGGCTCCAACACCCTCTGCATCCGCCCTGGCACCGTTGTGGTCTACCAGCGCAACGACGTCACGAATGAAGTGCTGCGTCGCGAAGGCGTGAACGTGCTCGAGATGCCGTCCGCTGAGCTCTCCCGCGGCCGTGGCGGCCCACGTTGCATGTCCATGCCTCTCTGGCGTGAAGACGCGTAACAGATAGCTTCAGCAACCTGGCTGCACCGTGATGATCGCGGTGCAGCCTGACCGTTTCGAACAACCGCAAGACAGAAAGCAGGTGTACGCAATGCCAGTCAATCTCTCCGGCAGGAGCTTGCTCAAGCTCCTTGACTTCACCCCTGATGAGATCAGGTATCTCATCGACCTCTCTCAGGACTTCAAGAACCTGAAGCGCACAGGAACGCCCCATCGCTACCTTGAGGGCAAGAACATCGTGCTCCTGTTCCAGAAGACCTCCACGCGCACCCGCTGCTCGTTCGAGGTTGCTGGAATGGACCTTGGCATGGGCGTCACCTACCTGGATCCCGGCTCATCCCAGATGGGCAAGAAGGAGTCCATCGAGGACACCGCTCGCGTCCTTGGCCGCTTCTATGACGGCATCGAGTTCCGTGGCTTCAAGCAGTCAGACGTTGAGGAGCTTGCAGCGAAGTCCGGCGTTCCTGTATGGAATGGCCTCACTGATGAGTTCCATCCCACCCAGATGATCGCTGACATGCTCACCGTGAAGGAGAACTTCCCCACGGGCATCAAGGGCCTGAAGTTCGTCTTCTTCGGCGATCTTCGCAACAACATGGGCAACTCCCTCATGGTGGTCTGCTCCAAGCTTGGCCTTCACTTCGTAGGCTGCGGCCCGAAGGATCTGAAGCCTGAGCAGTGGCTGATCGACGAGTGCAACAAGATCTGCGAAGAGACCGGCGGCTCTGTTGAGTTCACTGAGGACCCACAGCAGGCAGCAACTGACGCGAACGTCATCTACACCGACATCTGGCTTTCCATGGGCGAGCCTGACGAGCTGTGGGCGCAGCGCATCAAGGAGCTCTCACCTTACCGCGTCACCAAGGAGATCATGGGCTACGCAGACAAGGATGCAATCTTCATGCACTGCCTGCCGTCATTCCATGATACCAACACCACCATCGGTGAGGAGATCGCTGAGAAGTTCGGCATCAAGGAGATGGAAGTGGAAGACGACGTCTTCGAGGGCAAGCAGTCAGTGGTCTTCGATGAGGCTGAGAACCGCATGCACTCCATCAAGGCCATCATGTATGCAACACTGAAGTAAAGGGAGCTGAGTTAAGATGGCATATCAGAAAGGCGAAGGCAAGAGCGTGGTCATCGCTCTTGGCGGAAACGCCCTTGGCAACACTCCTGAAGAGCAGTTGCAGCTGGTTGAGAATACTGCTGAGCACATCATCGACATGGTGGCTGATGGCGTGAACGTGGTGGTGTCACACGGCAATGGTCCGCAGGTTGGCATGATCTCGAACGCCTTCGCTGAGGCCAGCGCACATGATGACTCCATCCCGGAGATGCCCTTCCCGGAGTGCGGCGCAATGAGCCAGGGATACATCGGCTATCACCTGTCTCAGGCCCTGCTGAGTGAGCTGAAGAAGCGCTCCATCCTGCGCTCCACCGCTTGCATCATCACGCAGACAGTGGTCTACCCGGAAGACCCTGCGTTCCAGCATCCTACCAAGCCCGTGGGCCCATTCCTCACAGAGGAAGAGGCCAAGAAGCGCGCTGAGGAGACTGGTGCGGTGTACGCAGAGGATGCCGGGCGTGGATGGCGCATGATGGTAGCCAGCCCCAAGCCGCAGCGCGTGGTAGAGCTAGACGCCATCAAGGACCTCATGGATGACGGCTACATCGTCATCGCAGCAGGTGGCGGCGGCATCCCGGTCATCGAGCGCGATGACTCCTATCACGGCGTTCCTGCCGTGATCGACAAGGATCGCACTAGCGCTAAGCTGGCGGCTGACTTCAAGGCAGACATGCTGGTCATCTTGACCGCTGTTGAGAAGGTTGCCATCAACTACAACACGCCTGAGCAGAAGGATATCGACACAATGACGGTATCTCAGGCAAGGCAGTACATCGAGGAGGGGCAGTTCGCTCCAGGTTCGATGCTCCCGAAGGTGCAGGCTTGCATCGAGTATCTGACTGCATATCCGCAGGGCAAGGCTCTGATCACCTCCCTTGACCATGCGGCAGAAGGGCTTGCAGGAGAGACTGGCACCATAATCACTAGCAGCTAACGCATATGCGAAGGGCCCTGGACCATTCCCTGCCAGGGCCCTCTATCTAAGGAGGGAAAGCATGGCAGCTGAAACAACTGCTAAGAAGAACAAGAAGAAGCGGAGCATATCCGCCTTCGCTATCTTGCTCATTATGCTTGTCGTACTCGCGATCATCACCATGATAATGGGCGCGACAGGCGTAGAGGGCATCACCGCAGCATCCATCGCTGACATCGTCAACGCTCCAGTATCTGGCTTCATAGACGCCATTGATATCTGCATCTTCGTGCTCATACTTGGTGGCTTCTTGGCCATCATCACTGAGACGGGTGCTCTGGATGCAGGCATCGCGGCTCTGGTGCATAAGCTGAAGGGCAATGAGCTCGTCTTGATCCCTATTCTGATGTTCATCTTCTCCATCGGCGGCACCACCTATGGCATGCTTGAAGAGACGGTTCCGTTCTACCTGCTGCTGGCAGCAACAATGGTGGCTGCTGGATTCGACAGCGTCGTCGGCTGCGCTGTGGTCCTGCTTGGCGCTGGCTGCGGCGTTCTGGGCTCCACGGTGAACCCGTTCGCAGTAGGCGCTGCAGTGGATTCGCTCTCAGGCACCGGCTTTGAGATCAACCAGGGCATCATCCTCGCTCTTGGCTGCATCCTCTGGCTGGTCTCTCTGGCCATCTCCATCGTCTTCGTGATGCGCTATGCGAAGAAGGTCAAGGCTGAGAAGGGTTCCACCATCCTGTCACTGCAGGAGCAGGAGAACCAGGCTGAGATGATGAAGGAGTGGGGCCTCAAGGAGTCTGATGATGAGGACGCTTCTGGTGACGCAGACACCCCGAAGAAGATGACTGGCCGTCAGAAGTGGTCTCTGATCGTCTTCGGCCTCACGTTCGTGGTCATGATCGTCAGCTTCATCCCTTGGGCAGACCTGGGCGTTGACTTCTTCGAGCTGGGTGCAACCTCTGAAGAGGTCACCACCACGGTTGGCGCTGAGGACATCGTGGCAGTCTATGATGACTCCACCGGCACCGCTCTTGAGATCCCTGCAGATGTTGAGGGCACTGACACCGCTGAGGAGCAGGTGACCCCAGCGTGGTCTGCATGGCTGACGGGCACTCCTCTTGGCACATGGTACTTCGGTGAGGCTTCTGCATGGTTCCTGATCATGTCATTCATCATCGGCCTCATCGGCGGCATCTCCCAGGACCGTTTCGTGAAGGCATTCATCAACGGCGCTGGCGACATGATGTCCGTTGTGCTCATCATCGCTCTTGCTAGGTCCATCACCGTCCTCATGGGCGACACGGGCCTCTCTGACTGGATCTTGGTCACGGCTGCTGATGGTCTGCGTGGAATGTCCGCTATCATCTTCGCACCGCTGTCCTACCTGCTGTTCATCCTGCTGTCGTTCCTCATCCCGTCAAGCTCCGGCATGGCAACGGTGGCAGTCCCCATCATGGGCGGTCTGGCACACCAGCTCAACTTCTCTGTTGAGACCATGATCATGATCATGGTTGCTGGCAACGGCCTCGTGAACCTGTTCACCCCAACTTGCGGCGCTATCATGGGCGGCCTTGCATTGGCGAAGGTGGAGTACTCAACCTGGCTCAAGTTCGTGATGAAGCTCATCATCATCTTGGGCGTGGTATCCATGGTGATCCTCACTGTAGCAATGATGATCATTCCCATGACCGCTTGATCCATTCCTCGATGAGGCGAAGTTGTGGTTTCGAAAAGGGCTCCTTCACGGGAGCCCTTTTCTTTGTACACTGAGACCATGGAAGCTGCTCCTCTCAACTCAAGCGAATTCGGCACTTGGTCTGGCAGGGCCATCATGCTCTTGGATCTGGATGCCTTCTTCGCATCCGTTGAGCAGCTGGACCATCCCGAATGGCGCGGCAAGCCCGTCATCGTGGGCGGAGATGCTGACCGCCATGGCGTTGTGTCAACCTGCTCATATGAAGCGCGCGAATACGGCGTGAGAAGTGCCATGCCAGCGTCTCAAGCTGAGCGGCTCTGTCCAGATGCCATCTGGACGCATGGCCGCCATGACCGGTATCGGGAGCTATCTGATGCCGTCATGGGGATGATCCTGGATGAGACGCCTTACGTTGAGCAGGTGTCCATCGACGAAGCGTTCGCAGACATCACACCCACGCGCGTGAACAGGGAGCATCCGGCTGAAGTGGCTAGAAGGATCCAATCACGCGTATCGGATGAGGTGGGCGTCACTTGCTCCGTTGGCGTGGGGCCAACGAAATCCGTTGCAAAGATAGCCTCAGATATGGACAAGCCTCATGGTCTGACCGTGGTATACCCTGGAACGGAGGATGCGTTCTTGGGGCCGCTTCCCATCAAGGTGATGAGCGGGGTTGGCAAGGTGGCTCAAGGAAAGCTTCTCTCCATGGGGATCCAGACGCTGTCTGATCTAGCGAATGCTGATGAGGGTGCGCTGGAAGAGGTGTTCGGCTCCCGTGCAGCCATGATGGCCGCTCGCGCCAGGGGAGAGGACGCATCCGCCATCACCACTGAGCGCGAGATGAAGTCCGTATCGCATGAGCAGACGTTCGCAGACGTGCTGACCTCGCATGATGACATCCACGCAGCTCTGGTGACGCTTCTAGGCAAGGTGGCGCGCCGCCTGCGACGGAAGGGCGTCCAGGCAAGGACGCTATCCGTGAAGATCAGGTTCGCGGACCGCTCCATTCGCAATGCGCAGCTGTCCCTTGCAGACCCAAGCAACAATGAGATAGAGCTTGCGTCGTATCTGGAAGGGCTGTTGGCGAAGGTATGGCGGCCGGGAGATGAGGTGCGGCTGTTGGGCGTGCGCACCAGCGGCTTCGACGAGCCTGCTCCTTTGCGTCAAGAGGCCTTGTTCGAAGACGATGCGCCCAGTGAGGTTCAGTCAGACCTGCTGATAGATGACGAGGGAAAGCGCGAGGGGTTGGTCCGGGCAACGGATATCCTGAAGGACAAGTTCGGGGAGGATGCCGTCTTCTTCGGAAGCGCGCTTCGCAATGCTGGAAACGACACAGGGTCATCCAGTAAGCACCCGGCCAGACGCTAGCTTGCCGCAAGCCGCGGCCAATTGCGCATTCTTCTCCATAAACCGCCATTCACGCCCAACGCCTGCTGCCCGTTCTGTAGAATAGCGGGCGCTGGTCAAACATAGCTTAAGGGCAGTAGATGGCGTTACATTCCAAAGGAAAGCATTCCGCCAAGAAGGCGGCCTTCAAGAGCAAGCCGAACAGGGCTCGGCTCAAGGCTGAAGCAGCGAAGGCTGCTCAGGCTGAGGAGGCTTCTGAGCTTGAAGATGCTGCGTCAGATGCCTCTGCGAAGAGGGCTTCTGCGAAGGGCTCTTCAGGCGCTCCTAAGCACGTTCGCAAGGACGCGGATGAGAAGCCGGATGCGGGCGCAGACGCGGTGAAGTCCTCTGAAGAGGGGGACGCGGATCCTGCGTCAGTAGATGCTGCAGAGAAGGAATCAGCGTACAAGCCGTCATTCGAATGGATGAATCCCCCCAAGAAGAAGCAGCGCCTGCCTAGGCGTCAGCTCCTCAAGAGATGGGGGATAGCTTGCGCCATAGTGGCTGGCGTGGTTGGTGCCACATACCTTGGGGGCGTTGCGCTGTTCGCCACGCATTACTACCCCAACACGTCCATTGCCTCGCTTGACCTCTCCTTTGACTCGCCAAGCACAGCGGTGGAAGAGCTGGATGATCAGGTTGGAAGCTACACCATGCACGTCAAAGGGCATGGCATGAACCTCAAGATCACAAGCGAAGATGCCAGCATGGCCCTTGATTCTGAGAAGGTGGCTGACTCCATCATGGAGTCACAGGACCCGTGGATCTGGCCTGCAGAGGCGTTCTATGTTCACGATATGACTGCCATAGCGGCAGATTCCATCAGCGCAACAACGCTCTCTGATGTCCTTACAACGGCTGTTGCGTCAGTGAATGAGCGTATGGAGGCTCCAGTGGATGCTTCAGTCATCTTCGACGAGGAGACCGCCAAGTTCCAGATCTCACCTGAGGTCCCCGGTACTATGCTGAACCCAGACCTTGTCATGGAGCGCACCCTGGCGGGGCTCCTGAACCTTGATACGGACATCGTGCTCACCAACGATACTCTCATCACGCCGCAGGTCTACCGCGATGACAAGCGCCTTGTGGATGCATGCAATCAGGCGAACCAGCTTGCGCGTGCGGACATCACGTTCACGCTTGACGGCATCCCGGCCGCAAGCATCAACGCCTCCACCATCGGCGCGTGGGTGACCATCACGCCTGAATTCGAAGTGCTCTTCAATGACGATGAGCTCACCATGTGGGCAGAGGACATCGGGGAGCGTTTCAACACGGTTGGCTCTGAGCGCACCTATGTGCGCCCGGACGGCAAGGAGGTCACCGTCTCTGGTGGCTCATACGGCTGGAAGGTTGACGGCGAAGAGCTGGAAGCCGCCGCCATAGATGCCGTTCGCAACGGGACCATCGGACAGGTTGAGATCCCGGTCCTCCAAAGCGGCAGCGGGTTCACCTCGCTGGGTTCGCAGGATTGGGGCCTTCGCTATGTTGACGTGGACCTGTCTGAGCAGTACGCCCGCTTCTATGACAACGGCGGCAGCCTGATCTGGGAGTCTGATATCGTCTCCGGTGCCAAGGGCAAGACGGATTCTCCAACCGGTGTGTATTCCTTGAATCACAAGCAGAGCCCAACGGTTCTGATAGGGGAGATGACCAGCGATGGCACCCCTGAGTATGAGAGCAAGGTCAACTACTGGATGCCGTTCAAGGGCAATTCCGTAGGTCTCCATGATGCTACGTGGCAGTCTGCGTTCGGCGGTTCGCGCTATGCTTCTGGCTACGGCTCTCACGGATGCATCAACCTGCCGCTCTCCGCAGCTGAGGAGCTCTATTCCATCATCGTTCCCGGAGATGTGGTGGTAGTCCATTACTGATCTGGCCCAAAACCAGGTCGTGGCGAACGTGTCCGGCTCGCCTGAGGCGGCGCCCATTGGGGTGTTCGATTCCGGGCTGGGCGGCCTCACTGTGCTTGATGAGCTGGTGCGCCGCATGCCGCATGAGCATTTCGTCTTCTTAGGGGATTCTGCACGCTGTCCGTATGGGCCGCGTGACCCTCAGGAGGTAAAGAGCTTCGTGCTTGAGATCTGCAGCTTCTTGGAGCAGTACCAGTGCAAGATGGTCGTGATCGCGTGCAATACGGCAACAGCTGCGGGGCTTGCTGCGGCGCAGCTTGCGCTTGATGTGCCTGCTGTGGGTGTGGTGGAGCCGGGAGCAAGGGCTGCGGTCCACATGACGCGCAACCGTTGCGTTGGGGTGATAGCAACGGAAGGCACCGTGGCGCAGGGGGTCTATCCGGATGCCATTCGCCATCTTGACGTCGGCATCCAAGTGTTCCAACAGGCAGCTCCCGAATTCGTTCGCATAGCTGAGAGCATGCTGGATGCGGATGCTGATCCCGCTATGCCAGCTGAGGAGCGCTTTGATGATGTTGAGGTAGCGCATGGGTATCTGTCGCCATTCCATGAGCTTGGGATAGACACGCTAGTTCTGGGCTGCACGCATTACCCGCTGATAGCAGGCTTGATCGCGCAAGAGATGGATGAGGGCGTGACGCTGGTGTCCTCTGCGGAGGAGACAGCTCGTGAGGTGCACGCTATCCTCACCAGGCGCGGACAGCTCTCAGATGCTGGCGGCTCTGTTGAGATCCTGGTAACAGGTGATGACGTTGAGAAGTTCAAGGTGATCGGTTCGCGCGTCTTGGGATGGGATGTTCCGGTTCGGCGCATCACCTTGCAAGATGATGAGAGAGGGTGCATCGAATGAAGGTGCTCATAGCTACCAACAACGCTCACAAGGCCGATGAGATCCGGAACGCTCTCAGTCTCCCTGGCTGGGAGTTCCTCACCCTGGCTGAGGCTGGAGTAGAGTCAGACCCAGCAGAGGACGCAGATTCCTTCCTCGGGAATGCGCGCATCAAGGCTCAAGCTGCACAGGCGGCAAGCGGCATGGCTGTGCTGGCAGATGATTCTGGACTTGAGGTGTTCGCCCTTGATGGCGCACCGGGTGTCTACTCCTCACGGTATGCAGGCGAAGACGGGAACGATGCGGCCAATAACGCAAAGCTGCTCCGTGAGCTTGACGGCGTGTCTGAGGAAGACAGAGGAGCAAGGTTCGTCTGCACTCTGATCTTCCTTGATGCGAATGGTAGGGAAGTGGTTGCCGAGGGTGAGGTTCCTGGCAAGATAGCCTTCTCTGAGTCAGGAGATGAGGGGTTCGGGTATGACCCGCTCTTCCTGCCTGATGAATATGGTGGATCCATCACTTTCGCCGAGGTTCCGCAGGATGAGAAGAGCGCCATCTCTCACAGAGGCAGAGCTTTGCAAGCGCTTCGTCATAAGCTGGAAGGTGTGTGCTAGAATACTTCCTCGCGTCGGGATGTGGCGCAGTCTGGTAGCGCGCCTGCTTTGGGAGCAGGATGTCGCAGGTTCGAATCCTGTCATCCCGACCATCTAGAAACGACAAGAGCCCTCCGGGGCTCTTTTTTTGCGGGTGCAAGGTCTTCTTTCTCACCCGCACCCCCATGTGGGCGCATGCATTGCAAGCGCAGCATTACCCCCCCCTCCTACCTGTGGGCGGCAGTGGTAGGCAGCTGTAGTTGCATTACCTGAAAAGAAAAGGCCGGGGTGGAAACCCCGGCCTGTCAGTTCATGGTGGTCGCTACAGGATTTGAACCTGTGACCCCCGCCGTGTGAAGGCGATGCTCTCCCGCTGAGCCAAGCGACCATTGCGCAAGCAACGAATGCTGCGAAGCGATATTCTACCCCCAAACAACCCAAAGAATCAAGTGGGCAGCTATATCCTATCATCCAGATCCATCTGCATGAGATGCACGTTGTCACGCATGTTCTTCGCAGCCTGACGATCGATCCGGTTGCGCTCATACATCTTTTGGATCTGCTCAAGCTCTATCTGGTAAGCCAGTCGCCTGAGGTCATCGGTCTGGTCCACTATCTTGAAGGTGGTGGTGACGCTTGGCGCGCGGCGGCGCAGCTGCGCAAGCGTGGTCTCATACTCAACCAGCAGCCTGCTGACATCCTCGGTTCGAACGTCGTCCTCCTGGATCATCTTGTGCAGGATGTCCACGACGTATGAGTGCGTCTCCATCTGCAAGGCGCGCATCTCCTCCATGTCATCGTGCTGCATGGGGTTCGGCACCACCTTCGCAAGCTTCTGCCGCGTGCGCAGGATGAGCATCCTCACCGCAATGGCCAGATGTCGCACAGAGAGGTTCTTCTCCCTATGCCTTGCGAAACGCTCCATCTTCTCAAGGCGGCCGATGTACTCATACCCGATGTCATGTGAGACCACGCCCTCTTCTATCAGCGCCAGCGTCCTCTCTTGCTCCCATTCCAGCGCGTCGCACCTGAGCTCAACGTCTTGTGAGGTGTCAGCGCCGGTCATGTTCTTCGTCTCTTGCAGCCTGTCTTGGTAGATCTGGATGACGCGTCGCGTTGCGGTCAGGTTCTCGCGCGTCTGCAGTGCGGTGATCTCCTCGATCACGTTGCGAAGGATGTCTGCCAAGCACTCGAAGTAGTTCTGGCGCTCCTGGATCTCTGACTTCTTGCGCTCGCGCTTCGGCGCAACCAGCGGTACTACGAACGTGGCAAGCAGGAGCGTGCAGAGGATGACGCCGCACCCGATGAAGATGATCAGATGGCGCTCAGGGAATCGCACGCCGGACGCCAGGAAGATGGGGATGGTGAACAGGATGGAGAGCGTGATGGTGCCCTTCGCTCCGCAGAGCGTCACGATGAGCGCATTCCGCAGGTTGCGCTTGGTGAAGCGCCCTTTGTCGTGCTTGGTGTGACTGAGCTCCATGATGGTGCACCAGATGAAGCGGGTGCCCATGAGGAGGAACGTGACCAGCGCCACCAGCGCGATCAGAGTGAGGTTGGAGATGCTTGCATCTCCCCATGAATAGAGCATTGCCGTTGGGATCTGCGTGCCAAGGAGCAGGAACACGATGCCATTCAGCGTGAAAGCTATGACCTCCCAGACGTTCGAAGAGACTATGTTCATATGCGACACACTGGGGCTCACCGTGCGTGGCGCGATGACATTCACAAGGCCTGCGACCACAACAGCGATGATCCCGCTCACATGGATGGCTTGGGCGGCAAGATAGACGATGAACGGGATGCATATCTCGAACAAGACGTGGAAGGTGGTTGACTCTATTCCTATGCTGCGGATGCGGCGCAGGACCCAGTTCGCAAGGTATCCGATGGCTAGGCCGAACAAGAGACCCCCGATGAACTCCACGATGAAGCTCTCGCCGGCCTCAAGGAGAGAGAACGCGCCCGTTGCAGCTGCAGCGATGGCGAACTGGAAGCAGACGATGCCAGATGCATCGTTCAAGAGCAACTCACCCTTGAGCACTCCCCATTGGCGCTCGGGGATGTTCACCTGCTTGGAGAGCGAGGACACGGCAACGGCGTCAGTGGGGCCAAGCGCCGCGCCCAGTGCGAACGCTGCTGCAAGCGAGATGGTGGGGAGCACGGCGTTCAGCACGAACCCGATGATCAGCATGGTGACCACCACTAGCCCCACCGCAAGCGATAGAATGGGGCCGCGGTTCCGCCAGAGGATGGCCTTGTCCGCGTTCTTTGCCTCAATGTATAGCAAAGGTGCGATGAATAGCACTAAGAACAGGTCAGGCTCAAGCTCTATCACGATGGAGCCGCGCGAGAACAGTGCGATCACTATTCCCATGGCAACCTGGATGAGGGGGAGGGAGACGCGCGGCACTATCTGATCTATGACAGCTGAGATCAATACCGCAATGGCCAACAACAGGACCAGCGTCAAGGTCTCCAAGGCGCCACCTCTTCTGGAATGCTACGTTTTCACTGCTTTCATATGACATGATAACAGGAGCTGTGGTGGGCCCTGCAGGATTCGAACCTGCAACCAAAGGATTATGAGTCCTCTGCTCCACCATTGAGCTAAGGGCCCTCAGGTGCGACATGATTGAGGCTCAAGGATTTCAGAATAGATGGTGCGCCATGAAGGACTCGAACCTTCGACCTTGGGATTAAGAGTCCCCTGCTCTACCAACTAAGCTAATGGCGCACGCTCAATCATGGCTGCTGAATGAGCAGCGCAAGCTATTGTATGCGAAGGCAACGCACATGGCAAGGCAAATTTGAAAATGAAAAAGGCAGCCCCTGAAAGAGCTGCCTTATATTGCGAATGGGGTGGCTGATGGGACTTGAACCCACGACCTCCAGAGCCACAATCTGGCATTCTAGCCGACTGAACTACAGCCACCGTGTGATGCGCCGAAGCGCAAGCCGAAATTATAGGTGCAAGATGCGCGCTTCGCAAGTGGAGATCGTGAGCGGAGCGCCATCCTGCCCATTTGGCTACATGCGCTCCGGTGCGCTGACACCCAGAAGACCCAGCACCAACGCCAGCATGATGCGCGTGGCATCGCAGAGCGCAAGGCGCGCCTGACGGATTGGATCATCTGCGGTGCGGGGGTTGTTGTCATCGTCTGTGAGCACGCGGCAATCCGTATAGAATGCGTGGAACAGGCTTGCCAGATCCTGCGCGTAATGCGTCATGCGGAACGGCGCGCGGTCACGTGCTGCAAGCGCCACGAAGTCACCGAAATCAGCGATCTTGCGCATGAGCGCCAGCTCTGACGGATGCGTGAGAGGGGAGAGGTCAACGTTCTCAGGGACCACCTCTTCAGCCAGGTGCCCGATGCTCACCTTGCCATCCTCTTCCTCCTTCGCAAGCGCTTCAGGGGCCGCCTTGCGCAGGATGGAGCAGATGCGCGCATGCGCGTACTGCACGTAGTAGACCGGGTTGGATGCATCCTTCTTCTTGGCTGCTTCGATGTCGAAGTCAATGGGCTGGTCAGATGAGCGGGAGAGCATGAGGTAGCGCGTTGCATCCACGCCAACCTCTTCCACCAGCTCACGCAGCGTGACCATCTCACCGGTGCGCTTGGACATGCGGACTGCCTCACCATTGCGGAAGAGGTTCACCAGCTGACCAAGGACGATCTCAAGATCTCCTGGCCATCCCCACGCCTCCAGCATGCATTCGCACCTCTTGACGTAGCCATGGTGATCTGCGCCCCAGATGTTGATCAGGTGGTCGAACCCGCGCATCTTCTTGTCATAGTGGTAAGCCACGTCAGACATGAAATACGTCATCTCACCGTTGGCCTTGATCATGACGCGGTCCTTCTCATCCCCAAGCTCAGATGAGCGGAACCAGATGGCGCCATCCTCTTCCTTGACGTAGCCCTTGTCCTCCATGGCCTTGAGCGAGCGGCTGACGGGGCTCTCACCGTCTTCTCCCTCAACGTAGAGGCTGCGCTCTGAGAACCAGCGATCGAACGTGGTCCCAAGCTGGCTCAGGATATCCTCTTGATCCTCCAGCATCAGCTGATAGGCGATCTCACGGAAGGCCTCCATGCGCTCCTGATCTGACATGGATTCGTACTTGTTGCCCTCTTTGTCGATGATGGACTGCGCGATGTCAGCAACGTAGCTGCCGCCATAGCACTGCTCCGGCATCTCAACGTCATGCCCCAGGAGTTGCATGTAGCGAACGGCAACGGAATTGCCGAACACGTCCATCTGGGTGCCGTGATCGTTCACGTAGAACTCTTCGTATACGTCATAACCTGCATGGCGCATGACGCGTGCCATGGCGTCTCCCAGTGCAGCCCAGCGGCCGTGGCCTACATGGAGCGGACCGGTGGGGTTGGCAGAGACGTACTCAAGGTTGATGTTGCGCTCACCTTGAGCGATGGTCCCCTTGCCGTAGTCATCCCCTTCGGTGCGAACGGCGCGAACCACCTCTTGCAGCTCAGCTGGCGTGAGGCGGATGTTGATGAAGCCAGGACCTGCTATCTCCACGCTCTCTATCATGGTGTTCTCAGGGATGTGGTCCACGATCACCTGAGCAACGTCACGAGGAGGCATCTTCGCGATCTTTGCCGTCCTCATGGCAACGGTTGACGCCCAGTCTCCGTTGGCCTCATCACGCGGGCGCTCAAGGGAGCTCTCCGGGATGTCTTGGATGGGGAGCGAGCCATCAGCCACTGAGTCCTTGATGGCCTGGTCCATTATCTTCTGCAGTGAAGTGCGGATGTTCATGACGGTCCTTCCGTGCTTGCCGAAGCGGAACGTTTGCGGAATGCCGCTCAGTCAGAGTTCGTGCGCCCAGCAGGACTCGAACCTGCAACCGCCGGATTAGAAGTCCGATGCTCTATCCATTGAGCCATGGGCGCGCGAACCCTGACCTTCAAGCGTACAGGGCATTATAAGCCCGTATCGGCTGCCAGATGCGGCAGATCAGAGATAATCATAGGGGCAGACAGCCACTCCATTGACCTCAACTTGGAAATGGAGGTGCGGGCCGGTGGATCTTCCCGTGGAGCCCACTGCCGCTATGTGCTGTCCGCGCTCAACGCGCTGTCCGATGTCAACGAACACGGCAGAGCAGTGCATGTACTTGGTGACCAGGCCGTTGCCGTGGGAGATGACCACCCAGTTGCCAACGCTTCCGTTGTAGCTGCCGTCATAGGTAGCAGCGATGACCGTGCCAGCCTCGCCCGCGTAGATGGGGTCACCCATGTTGGCGGCCATGTCAGTTCCCAGGTGGAACTTCTGATCCATCTCACGCCAGCCGTATCCGCTTGACTCCCACGCCGTGGGGCATGGGTTCGCGAAGAAGCCATTTCCCACGTCACGCCCCTCACCTGCGGCAAGGGAAGCTGCGAATGCGCGCGATGCAGCCTTGGCGGCCTCCTCAGCGCGCCTGGCTTCCTCTTCCTCAAGCTCCGCCTGAGCCTCGGTCTCTGAGATCTGCGTGGCTACGCTTGCGGCTTGCGCAGAGAGCTTGCCCTGCTTCTCTGATATCTCAAGCTTCTTGGCTTCGGCCACTTCAAGCTTGGCGTCCGCTTCGGCCTTCTGAGCATCGAACTCAGCATGGGCCGCTTCCGCCTCAGCCTTCACCTGACGACATTCCTCCACAAGCTCAGCGTGGCTTTCGCTCACGCGCTCCATCATGTCAAGGCCAAGCATGAAGTCAGAGAAGTTGGTTGAACCCAGAAGCACATTCATATATGAGGAGCTGGCGCCCGATTTGTCAGACTTGTACATCGTCTGCGCTAGCGCTTCTATCTGCTCTTGCAGCTCCAGCATCTCCGCTTGCGCCCTGTCCATCTTGACCTTGGATTCGCGCATGGCCTTCATGGCAGCGCGGCGCTCAGAGGTAGCGGTGTTGTACTCATCCATCACCTGATTGAGCTCTGTTTGCAGCGCGTCGATGGAGCTCTTGATGCTGTTGGCCTCGCTCTTCAGGGATTCCAGGCGCTCAAGCGTGCTCTGATCCTCATCTGCCATCGCTTCGCTTGGCATCGTGGACACTGCGAAGGGAGTGCAGAGCGCTAGCGCTAAGGCGCAAGCGCAGGCGCGCTTCGCGTTCGAGCTGGTGAAGTTCGATATGTCAGTTCTGCGCATTCGTCTCCGATTTTGCGTCAAGTTCTCTTGTTTACGGAATGGTAACGGTTGATGATGGAGATAGTATGTAGCGATAGCGGCTCCCTGGCCTTTCTCTTGCGCTCTTCACTTGTTTGCGATGGGAATGCGCTGGTCAGCGCCGCGTTATGGAGCGGGCGACGGGAATCGAACCCGCGTCAGGAGCTTGGAAGGCTCCGGTTCTACCATTGAACTACGCCCGCAGCAGACAGGGATTATATCACTCCTCATGAAGGCAGCAATAGGCCTGCTTGCGTCATGCTGCTCTAAAAGTGTTGCACAGGCAAAGAGCATGCCTGTGCACTTTTATTACGGCCTTTGATCTGATGCACCTACAGCCTTGCTGCCTTGGGTCCGGTGTCGCGGGCACGATGTGCCCGCTCCTTTCATAGCGGCCTTTAACATGGCTGCTCATTTCATTCGCATCCATGTAGCGGCCTTGGTGGCCTCCGGCCACCTATGCAGCATTGCATCCCCCCTGCGGTAGGCGGCTGCATCGCAATAACAGCATTGCTTCCCCCCTCCTGTAGGCGCTTGCATTGCAAGCGCAGCATTGCGCCAGCAATGCGTAACGCAGGCGATAGCCTGCGAACACCCGGCACCCAGCAACTGGTCAGGCAACCTTGCCTGACGCAGATCAGCCATCCGGGCATTTCGAGCTGCAACCCTCATCCCTCTTCCCGCTCACCTGCGATGGCTGGCACCCTCGCTAGGCTTCGGACTGGCAGGGAAATATGGTGCTTCGCTTATACCATATTTCCCTTGGTCCTCAGAAACGCTCGGGTACCAGCCATCGCATGCTTCGCCACAAGTGAGTAGGGGAG
>CAJUPL010000010.1 GCA_910588435.1 uncultured Eggerthellaceae bacterium
ATCCGGGTGCTCTTGCCCTGTCGGGCAAGTTACGCATTGCTGGCGCAATGCTGCGGCTGCAATGCAGCCGCCCACATGGGAGGAAGTCAATGTTGCGCTTCCAATGGAAGCGCCCACATGATGGGAGCAACTGCGGCTGCAATGCAGCCGCCTACCGCAGGGGGGGTAGTGCTGGAGAGGTGGCCGGGAGGACACCAAGGCCGCTACATTCCGCATGAGCGTGAGCGATATGCGGAATGTTAAAGGCCGTAGTAAAAGTGCATGGGCGCGCCCTTCGCCCATGCAGCATTTTTATAGCAGCAAGGCTGCTATAAAAAAAGCCCGGTGGGGTCCACCGGGCTTCGAAAGATCTGGTCGGGTTGACAGGATTTGAACCTGCGGCCTCTGCGTCCCGAACGCAGCGCTCTACCAAGCTGAGCCACAACCCGAAATCGTGCAAGCTATGATAGCACAGCTGATGCGAGTGCGGGGCGCTCTATCTCAAGCCAATGATCTGAGGACGTTCGCAAGCGCATCATCTTTGGTGGCATTGTATGCGCACACCAGATAGCTTGCCCCTGGCCTAAGCAGCCCCTCATCTATGGCAGCAACAGCCGCCTCCCTCAAGCCAGCCTGCACTTCTTTGGTTGGCGCCACGGGTATGCCAGCAGATGCCAGGATACTGTCCAGATCATCCTTGGGCGGCAAGTCAAGGCCTGTCTCTTGCTGCAATTCTTGCATCTCTTCCATGCAAGCCTCAGCCATGACCTGCGACGTCACAAGGGACTTCGCATAGGCGGCAAGACCGGTCTTCGCATCTCCGCTCTTCCAGAGGACGTAGGCTAGCTGATAATACGCAGAGGAGATGTCATCCGGATGCGCCATGATCTGCAAGCCATCCATGAGCGCAGATGCTGCGCTTTGCATATCCCCCATCAGCATGTACGTGCGCCCAAGCAGCCTATACCCCACGCCTATGGTGGGAGCCACGTGTATGGTCCGCTTCGCCACCTGGAGCGCATCTTCGCTTGATTCGAACGAATCGCTCAGCAGGTCTCCCAGCATGTGCGACGCCAGGAAATAGGAGTCCGGCATCAGCCTCGTCTCCTTGCCAGCGTCATCAGCGAATGGGACGTTAGAGCCACTAGCTAGCCTGCCCGCCTTCGCAAGATCGTAGATGAGCCTTGACGGATAAGAGTCGAACGTCCTGTAGATGACGGCGTCATCATCCATGTAGCGGCCGGACAAGTCCACCTGCTGGATGAGGCTTCGAAGGGTGCTGATGGCGGCTTCAGTCTGGCCGCCCTCGGCAAGCCTTCGGGCCTCTTGGTATGCGCTGATGCCGTCGTCCCCGCCTATGAAGCAGGTTGCCACGGCAATGCTGTCATGCGCATCCACGCTGCCCTCCGCAAGGGCGGCCATGAGCCTGTTGAAGGCATCTTGCAGATCCAGCGGGTCCGCGATGCCAGGCACCAGGCCGTCTTGGATCTCCCTTATCGTGGCTATGGCAGATGACGTGCTCTCCGCTTGGCAGATGGAATCTGCAACATGCCATGCCGTGCTGGCAAGCTCAGAGCCGAAGTTGATCTGGATCCCTAGGAGTGAATCCGCGCCGAATGCACGTGCTGCGCGCTCGGGCAGGGGCTCATCCATCATCCGAGCAACGTCTGCATCGGTCTCCATGCGAACCTCGAAGAGGGCATCAGAGGGCGCAGCGTTCGCGAACAGCGGGTGCGGGTCTTCTCTGCGCGGCTTGGCGAACCCATCTGATGCGGCATGCTCTTCCCTGGTGAAGGAGGCGTCGAACAGGGGTGCCTTCAAGATAGCTGTTGCTGATGGGCTGCCATCGCTTTGCTGCGGGATCTCCTCCGCTATCAGCTCAACCGTACCCACCAGCTCAGATGAGCGGAATGCGATATCAGCCAACAGCAGCCCGATCCTCATGGCGTACGCCTCAGAGCTGAGCTTCGCCTCAGCTGATGCCTCAGCGGCTTGCCCGATCTTGCCACTGTAGAAGAGGTCTTCGAACATGCTGGCATTGGGAACGCGGATCTTGAAGCGAGCGATCCTCTTCACAGGATCTATGGCGAATGTTGCATCCACCCTCAAGGGCAAGACCATGTTCTCTATTCCGGCAGCGATCCTGCTCCATGCCTCCCATTGGCCGCCCGGTTCACCCTTCGGGAACTCCACGGCAAGGTCAAGAGACGGGGTCTGCGTGGCCGCCCCTTCCACTAGGAACGATTCGCATGAGTCAAGGCTTGCAATGCTGTTCTTCTCTGAGAGCGCATCCATGACGCTTGCCGATAGCGCGAAGAGGTTCAGCGACGCCTCCAGCTCCCAAGCGGTCTGCTGGCTGAGTGGGAGGTCCTCGCCCTCGATGGCAACGTAGTAGGTATCCGCATAGCTCTTCGTCCTGACCAGGCGCAGAGCATCTGGCAAGCCAGGGACGTTCGCCAGCTCAGGGATGTTCGCCTCATCCAGGCGGTCTGCCAGGCGCTCTATCAGCGGATGGAGCGCGATGGTGGGGTCTGCTTTGACGGACTCCGCGCGCCTAATCACCTTGGAGAGCGCAGTCAGCATGTCGGCAGAGGTGAGCAGCCCATGGACATCTGAGATGCTCATGGGGAGCGTGGCGCTCCCGAGCGTTGGCCTGTAGACGAACGCCAGATACGCGCGCGTCATCAGGTCATAGTAGTGAAGGCGCTTGTCATGCCCCTTGAAGTCATACCAGGTGTCAGTGATGTCGTACTTCGCATTCTGACCGGAGCCATGCATGACATATCGGGCGCATTCAACAAGCTGTCCGTCCTTGTTCCTGATGAGGATCACGCCCTCATCAGGCTCATCAAGGCGCACGATCTGCAGGTCATCCATCTGAGCGGGCGGGTTCTGGAAGCCCTCTTGGGTGGTGAAGGCGCGCCCGAACATATCCACGTATGCCAGGACGCGAGCCTTCTTATCCGGCAAGAATTCCACCACATAGAAGCCGCCGCTTTGAGGCGTGGGGATGGCCCCTTTGAACCATCCGAACTGGGCGCCTGCAGGTGGCACTCCAGGCTCTACCGGAGCCACCGCATCTTCCATGACATCCTTGCGGCACGACCAGATGCGCTGGCCCGTGCCTATCCTATAGATGCCGTCGCCAAGGTATTCAGCCACGCTCAAAGCTCCCTTGCCGTCAGATCCCCACCTAGTGCCTGAAGTGCCTGTGCCCGGTGAACACCAGGGCCACGCCCTTCTCGTTCGCGGCCTGGATGACCTCTTCGTCGCGAATGGAGCCGCCTGGCTCTATCACGGCCACAACACCCGCATCAGCCAGAACGTCGAACCCATCACGGAACGGGAAGAACGCATCAGATGCCGCAACAGCGCCCTTGGCCTTGTCCCCGGCCTGCTCAACGGCGATGCGCGCGGAGTTCACGCGGTTCGGCTGGCCGCCGCCAGCGCCCACGCTCATGTTGTCCTTGGCGATCAGGATGGCGTTGGATTTCACGGACTTCACCGCACGCCACGCGAAGAGGAGCTCCTCCATCTGCTCAGGCGTTGGCTGCACATCTCCAGCAACTTCGAACGTGTCAAAGCCCTCCGTCACAGAGTCAGATATCTGGGCCAGCAGGCCGCCTTCGACGCTGCGGTACTCAACGGCCTCACCGGGCGCATTCACACCACCGGTTGCAAGCAGGCGGCAGTTCGGCTTGCTGGAATACATCTCACAAGCATCCCCTGAGAACTCAGGAGCCACGATGGCCTCCACGAACTGCTTGTTCTCATAGATGGCAGCCACCGTCTCACCGGTGACAGGCCTGTTGAACGCCATGACGCCACCGTAGGCTGACACAGGATCGCACTCATGCGCGCGCTTGTAAGCCGCGGTCACGTTCTCATCCACGCAGACGCCGCAAGGGGTCAGATGCTTCACGATCACGCAAGCAGGAGCATCGTATTCGCGAACGGCAGCCCATGCCGCATCCAGGTCAAGGTAGTTGTTGTAAGAGAGCTCCTTGCCCTGCAGCTGCAGCGCATGCGCCAGCGTGTGATCCGCGTTCGGGAAGTCATCGCGCGTGTAGAAGGCAGCAGCCTGATGCGGGTTCTCGCCGTAGCGGAGGTCCTGCTTCTTGGTGAGGCCAAGGGCCACGGCTGGCGGGAAGGCAGCGTCCTCAGCGCCCTCAAGCTGACCTGCCATCCAGCGAGAGATGGCGCCGTCATACGCAGCCGTTGTGGTGAACACGTCCAATGCGAACGCGCGGCGCGTGTCATATGAGGTGCGCCCGTCAAGCTCACGCATCTCAGAGAGCACGTCATCATACTTCGCAGGGTCAGTCACAACGGTGACGCTTGCGAAGTTCTTTGCGGCAGAGCGCAACATGGACGGCCCGCCGATGTCTATGTTCTCAATGCATGTATCGAAATCCGCGCCGGAATCCACCGTCTTCTGAAAGGCGTAGAGGTTCACCACCACCATGTCGATCATCTCTATGCCGTGCTCTTCGGCTTGGCGCATATGGTCTGCGTTGTCACGCTTGCCAAGAAGGCCGCCGTGCACGCGCGGATGCAGCGTCTTCACGCGGCCATCCATCATCTCCGGGAACTGCGTGACCTCATCTATCGGCGTGACCGGAACGCCCGCATCGGCTATAGCGCGCGCGGTGCCTCCCGTAGAGATGATCTGGCAGCCGAACTCGTCCACCAGCGAACGTGCGAACTCGACGATCCCCGTCTTGTCCGTGACGGACATCAACACTCTGCGTATCTGCGGATTCTCCATGAAGAGCTCCTACCTTCCCAATGATGCCTCATGCTTGTCTTGCGCCTCTTTGCTGTAGCGCTCTTTGTAGCGCACGTCTATCAGCTCAGCCACGATGGCTATTGCCAGCTCAGCCGGTGTCTTCGCACCGAACTTGAGCCCGATGGGGCGCTTCACGCGCTCCCAATCCTCCTCAGTGATGCCAGCGTTGATGACCAGGTCATGCACGGTGGAGTTCTTGCCAGCGCAGCCCATCATGCCAACGTAGCGAACGTCATTCTCAAGCGCCCAGATGCAGCTCTCCGGATCGAACATATGTCCGCGAGTGAGCACGCAGACGTAGTCCTCAGGAGATGCGCTCAAGTTCGCAAGCTCATGGAAATCCCCGCCGTGGAGCATCACGCGCTCAACGGACGGGAAGCGCTCCTCGTTCAGGTAAGCGGGGTCATAGTCAGCAACCTTCACCTCAAAGCCTACGTGGCTTGCAAGGCGCGCCAGCTCAACCGCTACATCGGATGCGCCCAGAAGCCACACGCGAATTGCACCGAAGAGCGGCACGCTGGTCCAGGTGAGGCCTTCGAACTGCTGGTTATGCATGGAAGGCCCGCGGGTGACATCCTTCATCTGGAACGTGTCACGTGCGCTGTATCCGTGAGCGGAGACTATCTCCTTCGCGTCATTGCAGAAGAAGACGAACGAATCCGCGTTCGCAGATCCCTCATCGCCGTACTTCTTCGTGACCTCATTGTCAGTGTTGGACATAGCGGCCGCGCCGTCATATACCAGCTTGAACCCAAGCCAGGCCAGGTCCCCTTCGTCCATGGCCTTGAGCGCGCGCTGAAATGTTGGGATGTCTGCCTGAGCCAGGCCTTCGGCTATGCGGGTGAGGTCTGCCGGTGAGAGATGATCGTTGCCAGCCGTAGCCTCCTCAGAGAATGTCGGGAAGTCTGCCAGCTCAAGCGTGGGCTGCTCCCCCGCCTCCAGAGCTTCGATGATGCCCTCTATTGCTTCTCTTCTCATGCGATGCGAACCTTCCTCTCATCGTCAACTGATATGCGGCCTTCCGCCAGAAGGCGCAAGACCTCTGGGTAGAGCACGTGCTCCGTTGCGTGGATGCGCGCCTCTAGGTCATCTATGGTGTCAGGCTCAAGCACCGGCACAGCGCGCTGCGCGATGATAGGCCCCTTGTCGTAATCTTCGTTCGCGAAGTGCACGGTGACGCCCGTCACCTTCACGCCAGCATCCCACGCATCCTGGATGGCGTGCGCGCCCTTGAATGAGGGCAGCAGCGCCGGGTGCAGGTTTAGCACGCGATCAGGGAAGGCATTCAGCACAACAGGCGTGAGCTTGCGCATATAGCCCGCCATGACCAGATATTCCGCGCCCGCATCCTGCATCTGGCTGACTATGCGCGCATCCGCCTCCTCCGGGTTGGCGTAGACGGTCTTGTCAAGCGCGCATACGGAGATGCCGGCTTCCTTCGCGCGCTTTATGCCGAATGCATCCGGGCGGGATGAGATCACGTGGACTATCTCTACGGGCAGCCCATCTTGTGCTGCGTCTATGATTGCCTGCAGGTTGGTGCCAGAGCCTGAGAGCAGGACGCCTATCTTCAGCTTAGGGGTGCCTGAGCTGCCTTCGCTCATTCGTACACCACCTTGCCCTCACCCTTGCTGACCTCTCCTATGATGCATGCATCCTCATCCGCATCCTTGAGATGTGCCATGACATCGTCTGCGCTTGCAGCATCCACCACCAGCACCATGCCGATCCCCATGTTGAACGTCTTCAGCGCCTCTTCATCAGAGAGGTTCGCCGAGTCACAGATGAAGCGGATGATGGGAAGCTCAGGCCAGCTGCCCAAGCGCACGTGCGCGTCCATGGTATCCGGCATGGCGCGGTCAAGGTTCTCCGTGATGCCGCCGCCAGTGATATGCGCAAGAGAATGCACCGCGCCAGGCAGCGCTCGCATGATGCTGAGCACCTGACGGACATAGATCCTGGTTGGTTGCAAGAGCGCTTCTAGGATGGATGCACCGTCAAGCCACTCCCTTGGCTCTGCCAGCTCCTCAAGCTCCTTGCCCTCGAAAGCCACCTTGCGGACGAGCGAATAGCCGTTCGAATGGATGCCGGAGGATGGAAGCCCGATGAGCACGTCCCCTTCGCGAACGTTTCGCACATCCAGCATCTTGGGGCGGTCAACCAGCCCTACGCAGAAGCCCGAAAGGTCATAGTCATCTGGGTCCATGACGCCTGGATGCTCCGCCATCTCACCGCCGATGAGCGCGCATCCCGCCAGCTTGCAGCCTTCCGCAATGCCGCCGACGATGGCAGCCGCGGACTCTTCGGTGAGCTTGCCAACGGCCATGTAGTCAAGGAAGAAGAGGGGCTCAGCGCCGCAAGCCAGGATGTCGTTCGCGCACATGGCAACAAGGTCTATCCCCACAGTGCCGTGAACGCCAGCCGCTTGAGCGATCTTCAGCTTCGTGCCAACGCCGTCTGTACCGCTGACCAGGATGGGGTCTTCCATATCCTTGGCCGCGCTCAGGCTGAACAGCCCGCCGAAACCGCCTATGTCCCCTATCACCTCCGGCCTGTATGTCTCCTTGACGATGGGCTTGATGGCGCGAACCGCTCGTGCGCCCTCCGCCGTGTCAACCCCGGCACTTGCGTAGGTGACTTCCTGGGCCATTGGCACTCCTTTTGAGTTGCGTGTTCGGGAATGAGGCCATTCTAGCAGTTGAGCTAGAGCAGCCGCTCATCAACCATGCCAAGGACCTCTGATTCGCTCTCATCGTCCATGAGCGAGTCCTCGAGCACGGCATCAGAGCCCGCAGGCAAGAAGCCCTCCACCCTGGAGAACGTGATGATCCTGTACTCATGGTCTGGCTGGCTGCACGTTGAGAAGGCGAACACCTGCTTCACGCTTGCCGCCGCCGGGGCTGGCGGATCGGGTGTCACCAAGGATGCATCTATGCGCGCCTGGATGTAGTCTGTGAGCTCTTGCCTTGTTTCGAAGTTGGGGATGACTATGCTGGTGTCAGACCCCAAGACCTTATCCACCGCGAACGTAGACAGCTTGAAGTTGCCCACCGGCGTGAGCACGTAGACGATCCTGTTGGCGTTGAACACGTCAGTGTCTTGCAAGTCTGCGAAGGCCGAGAACATGGAGCCGTTGTTCAGGTGATGGCCGTAGATGACGTTCACCTGGTCTGTCCATTCGGGAGAGTTCACGCCAGCCAGCATGACGGTGCCGTATTCAGCGCCGAACGTCCCAGCCGAGTTGTCCCCGAAGGAGCGCTTCAGGTAGTAGTTGTCGTCGTTCTCACGCCAGACGATGGGGTAGTTGATCACAGTGCCCGGGAAATAGACCCAGCCAACAACATCTGGGTTGATGGCACGCAGGCCGTCCCAGTCTATATGGAAGCTGGTGAGGGAGCCTTCAGGGTCATCCACCTGCATGTACTCTTGTGCCAGCTCATCGTATTCCTGCTGGCCAGCCCAGTACGTGTACATGATGTAACCCACGCAGGATAGCGCCACTATCAGCACTGCCAATGACAGCAGGAACAGGATGCGCCAGGCACCTCCGCGCCGAGCGCCCTTAGAATATTGCTTGTCAGCATGCTTCACGGCGGATGCCTGCGTGACCCCGCGAACGGCTCCAGCTTGCGCCTGTTGCGCAGGCTGCTGGGGCTGCATGGGAGTGTACGGCTGCTGCGGTGGTTGCTGCTGTTGCGGCTGCTGTTGCTGATGGGGTTGCTGGTAAGGCTGGTAGGGCTGCTGAGCCTGCTGGTATCCAGGCTGCTGCCCAGGGTATTGATTCGGCATGCCCTGCTGGTTTGGGACGTTAGGCTGTCCTGGGCGCTGTGGCTGCCCAGGGATGTTCGCCTGAGGATTGCCCATAGGGCCTTCGGGGTATGCCATATCTGAGGCTTGTCTCCTACTTCTTCTTCATCTCGTCGATGAAGCCCTTCGCCACGAACGCAACGATGATGATCACGATGATGGCGATGATGACGCCTATCATCCAGGGTTCTACCTGCATTCCGAAAAGCTCCATGAGCATCTCCTGTTCAAGTGAGTGCTAGATGACCAACATGGTACCCAATGGAAAAGTGGGTTGCAAGAAGGGGCGCAACGAGTGCGCCCCTTCGCCATTACGCTTCCAGATCCCCTAGGTCAAGCTCCATGGGGCCTTCGATCCGGCAGGTGTAATCACCTTCTGGATCTATGTCTATCAAGACATGGCTTGCATCATGCAGCTCTCCTGTGATGACCTTCTGCGCGATGCGATCCACCACCTCACGCTGGATCAGCCTCTTCAGAGGACGCGCGCCGAAGACCGGGTCGAAGCCATCTATGGCCAGATGCTCCATTGCGGCAGGCGTCACATCAAGGGTGATGCGGCGCTTGGCCAGGCGGTCGCGCACCTCTTCAAGCTGGATGTCCACGATGGGCTCTATCGTTGAGATGGAGAGCTCATTGAAGGTCACGATGTCGTCGATCCTGTTCAAGAACTCAGGACGGAACGTGTTGCGAAGAGCATCGTTGATCTTGTTCGTGAAGTCCTTCAGCTTCTGAGCTGCGGCCTCCGCGGTCATGTTCGCGATGCCCTCCATCATCTCGCCCATGGTCTCACCAGTGGCCTCGTTCGCATCCATCTCAGCGCTCTCAGCTGCGTGATCGCGGATGATCTGGCTACCTATGTTGGAGGTCATGATGATGATGGAGTTCTTGAAGTTCACCACGCGGCCCTGACCGTCAGTCAGGCGCCCGTCATCAAGCACCTGGAGGAGGATGTTGAAGACGTCAGGATGCGCCTTCTCTATCTCATCCAACAGGATCACGGAGTACGGATGACGGCGAACGGCCTCGGTCAGCTGGCCGCCTTCGTCATACCCTACATATCCCGGAGGCGCTCCGATCAGGCGCTGCACGCTGAACTTCTCCATGTACTCGGACATGTCTATGCGGATCATGGCCTTGTCAGAGTCGAACAGATAGTCCGCAAGCGCCTTCGCAAGCTCCGTCTTGCCAACGCCGGTGGGGCCAAGGAACAGGAACGAGCCGATGGGCTTCTCAGGGTCAGAGAGGCCTGCGCGGTTGCGGCGAATGGCGCCTGCTACCACGTTCACGGCCTTGTCTTGCCCGATGACGCGCTTCTTCAGCTCCTCCTCAAGGTCAACCAGCTTCTCCATCTCACCTTGCATCATCTTGGTGACGGGGATCCCGGTCCACGTGGACACGACGGTTGCGATCTCTTCTTCAGAGACCTCCTCCTTGAGTATTGCGCCTGCTTCCTGGCTTGCCTTCAGCTGCTCTTCCGCCGCGTGCAGCTCTTGCTGCAGCTGCGGGATGCGTGCATAGCGGATCTCAGATGCCAGCGAGAGGTCTCCATCACGCGTTGCGCGCTCCTCATCCAGCTTCGCAGAGTCAAGCTCAGCTTTGAGATTCTGCACGCCGACGATGACGTCCTTCTCGTTCTGCCAAGCGGCCTTCTGCCTATCTAGCTTGTCCTGCGCGTCCGCTATCTCTTGGCGCAGCTTCTCCAAGCGCTCCGCTGAGGCGTCGTCTGACTCCTTCATCAGCGCTTGCTCTTCGATCTGCATCTGAGTGAGCCTGCGCTCAGCCGCGTCAACGTCTTCGGGCATGGAGTCTATCTCTATGCGAAGGCGGCTGGCGGCCTCATCCATCAGATCGATGGCCTTGTCTGGCAGGAAGCGGTCAGAGATGTATCGGTCAGAGAGCTCAGCGGATGCCACGATGGCACCGTCAGCGATGCGAACGCCATGGTGGATCTCATACTTCTCCTTGAGCCCGCGAAGGATGGCGATGGTGTCCTCAACGGTGGGCTCGTTCACCATGACCGGCTGGAAGCGCCTCTCAAGCGCGGCGTCCTTCTCAACGTACTTGCGGTACTCATCAAGCGTGGTGGCGCCGATGGCGTGGAGCTCACCGCGCGCAAGAGCCGGCTTCAGCATGTTGCCAGCGTCAAGCGAGGAATCCCCGCCTGCGCCCGCGCCAACGATGGTGTGCAGCTCATCTATGAACAAGATGATGTTGCCGCCAGCCTCCTTGACCTCGCGCAGCACTGACTTCAAGCGGTCTTCGAACTCACCTCTGTACTTGGCGCCTGCCATCATGGCACCCAGGTCAAGCGAGATGATCTCCCTATCCCTCAAGCTTGAGGGGACATCCCCAGCAACGATGCGCTGTGCCAGTCCCTCAACGATGGCCGTCTTGCCGGTGCCAGGCTCACCGATGAGCACTGGGTTGTTCTTCGTGCGGCGAGATAGCACCTGGATGGTGCGACGGATCTCCTCAGAGCGTCCGATGACCGGGTCCATCTTGCCCTCACGGGCTTGCTGAGTGAGGTTCTGGCCGTACTGCTCAAGCGCCTCGAACTGCGTCTTGTCCGTCTGAGACGTGACGCGAGTGTCCCCACGTAGGGCCTCATAGGCCGCTTCGATGTTCTTCTTCGTGATGCCTGCCGTTGACAGCAGCTTGCCAGCCTCATCAGAGCCCTCAGATAGCGCTATGAGCAGATGCTCGGAGGTTGCGTAGGAATCCCCCAGCTTCTCCGCTATCTTCACAGCGTTGTCTATAGCTTTGACGAATGCCTGCGAAGGGGCAGCCATCGGCATGGCCGAGCTGGTTGCCTTCGGCATCTTGGATATGGCATCCTCTATGTTCTGCGCAAGCCAAACGGGGTCTGCGCCGATCCGCTTGATGATGGCTGAGATGTTGTTCTCATCAGCATCAAGCAGAGCCTTCAATAGGTGAATGGGTTCTATCATGGCAGAGTCTGCGTCTGCAGCCACGCTCATGGCGTTCTGAACGGCTTCTTGCGCCGTAACAGCTAGCTTATCAAGCCTCATGCCCATCTCCTTTCATGTCTGTTCTTGAATGCATGTTCGTGTTGTTCGCGCCTCAGCCCTCATCAGGCGTGACGCCATTGCGCTGCTTGCTCCAGCGCTATTTCGAGTAATACCGAATGCTCTGCGGCCCGCGCAGGAAATGCACTATAGGCGGCAAGTCTTGCATGCGAACCAGGGCATTCACCGGTGTTGCGGGGTCAAGCTCTGCCACGCGTCCGGCAAGCTTCCTATAGCGGCGGCGCAGCTTGTCAACCTCTTGCGTGCGTTGATCCAGCTGCGTTTGCAGGTCCAGGATCCGCATGACGCCAGCTAGGTTGATGCCCTCAGCCGTGAGCTCATTGATCAGCTCAAGGCGCTCGATATCAGCCTGCGAATACATGCGCGTGCCACCGCTTGTGCGCTGAGGTGTGACCAGACCCTTCTGCTCATACGTGCGAAGCGTCTGAGGATGCACTCCGGCAAGCTCAGCCGCCACGCTTATCATGTACAGAGGGCGGTTCCTATCTGACTTCCCTACCATGGCCGCACAGCTTCCGGAGTTGCTGCAAGGAACGCCTCCATAGCCTCTTTCTGCTCATCATTCATGTCAGTTGGGACGTTGACCTGCACGCGGATCTTCAGGTTGCCGTATGCTTCCTTGTCCTTTGACTTGATGTCCCTAGCGCCCTTGCCCTTCACGGTGAGCACCTTGCCATCCTGCGTGCCTGCAGGGATCTTGACGCGAACCTTCTTGCCATCAGGGGTTGGGACCACGATGGTGGCGCCAAGTGCGGCCTCTGCAACGTTGATGGGAAGGTCAACGAGCACGTCAGCCTTATCACGCTTGAAGTACGGGTGCTCGGTGATGTGCGTGGTGATCAGGAGGTCTCCCGCCTCACCGCCGTTCTCACCTGGACCGCCGCGACCTTTGAAGCGAAGCCGTCCGCCCTCCCTAGCGCCAGCCGGAACCTTGACGTCTATGGTGTCAGACTCTGACTTGCCTGGGATGCGCACCGTCACGCGCTTGGTGGTGCCATTGAAGGCCTCGTCGAACGTGACGTCCAGCTGGACGGACATGTCCTGACCCTTTTGGCTCCTGCTTCCGCCGAAGTCCCAGTCACTGCCGAAAGCGCCTTCGCCATGGCGGATGCTCTCAAGGATGTCGGACCAGTCAATGCCGCCGAAGCCACCGCCACCGCCACCTGAGGTATAGGTGTAGGTGTTGCCGCCTCCGCCGCCGAAGATGTCCTCATAGCTGAAACCGGATCCGCCACCTTGGCCACCCCAAGGTATCTGGTTCTCATTCGCGGTTCCGTACTGATCGTATAGAGCCTTCTTCTTCTCATCAGAGAGGATCTCATACGCTTCGTTGATCTCCTTGAACTTGGCCTCATCACCGCCAGCGTCTGGGTGATGCGTTCGAGCGAGCTTGCGGAACGCCTTCTTGATCTCATCTTGGGAAGCTGTGCGCGAAACGCCCAGCGTCTTGTAGTAATCAGGTGCTGATGCTGCCATCTTTAACGCGCACCTCCTTATCCCTTATCAGTCCTATTCTTCAGGCTTCTCCCTTTTTGGGCCGCCTGTGGTCACGGTCACCATTGCTGGGCGAAGCACCTTGTTGCCCATCTTGTAGCCCTTCTGATAGACGTCGTTGACCGTCTCATCAGGTTGGCTTGGGTCATCCACGGTGCCGACTGCTTGAGCTTCAAGCGCCTCGAAGGGCTGCCCCTTCGGGTCTATCACCTCAACGCCGTCCTTCTCGAGCGTGTTCACGAACTTCGCAAGCACCGCCCGAACGCCATCCAGAAGGCCCGTCTCGCCGTTGTTCTCTGCATAATCTATAGAGCGCTCAAGATCATCTATCACTGGGATCAGGCTTGATACCAGCTTCTCAGCTGCCAGCTGCTTCTGAACCTCCTGCTGCTCCTTGGTGCGGCGGCGATACGTATCCCACTCAGCATGCAGGCGAACGTACTTGTCCTTCCATTCAGCTGCTTCGCGCTCAGAATCAGCTGCTTGCGCTTCCGCTTGGACCTCATCCATGGCGTTATCGACGATAGCGGCAGCCTCTGCCTCTATCACAGCTTCAGCCAGGTCCTCTGCGTCCACATCATTGGTTGCAGCCTGTTCGTTCTTCTCAGCCGTTTCATTCGCAACGGATGCGCCTTGCGGCGCACCCGTGTCCTTCTCTTCGGAAGAAGCGGCTTGATCTTTGATCGGATCAGCCATCTTGACTATTTCCCTTCTTCCTCATCGTCCACGACCTCGTAGTCTGCCTCGAGGGTGTCATCGGCCGGAGCCGTCTCTGCAGCCGCTGCCTGCTGGCCAGCACCTGCGCCCTCGGTTGAGTAGACCACCTCAGCCAACTTGTAGCCTGCCTGCTGCATCTTCTCAGTGGCAGCCTTGATGGCCTCAAGGTCAGAGCCCTGCAGCGCTGACTGAGCCTCAGAGATAGCGCTCTCGGCCTCAGACTTCGCGTCAGCCGGGACCTTGTCGCCAAGCTCATCGAGGGTCTGCTGCGTTGCTCCAACGAGCGCCTCAGCGTTGTTGCGGACTTCTACCTCTTCCTTGTGCTTCGCGTCTTCCTCAGCATGCTGCTCGGCATCCTTGACCATGCGGTCCACTTCGTCATCAGAGAGCGCCGTGGAACCAGAGATGGTGATCTGCTGCTGCTTGCCGGTGCCCAGATCCTTTGCGGACACGTTCACGATGCCATTCGCGTCGATGTCGAACGTGACCTCGATCTGCGGGACGCCCCTGCGTGCTGCCGGGATGCCGTTGAGCTGGAAGCGGCCGAGCGTCTTGTTGCCGGATGCCATCTCGCGCTCACCCTGCAGGACGTGGACCTCAACGGAAGTCTGGTTGTCAGCTGCCGTGGAGTAGATCTCAGTCTTGCGGGTTGGGATGGTGGTGTTGCGCTCGATCATCTTGGTCATCACGCCGCCCATGGTCTCAACGCCCAAGGAGAGCGGAGTGACGTCCAGAAGGAGGATGCCAGTGACGTCACCGGAGAGCACGCCGCCCTGGATTGCTGCGCCCATTGCAACTACCTCATCAGGGTTCACGCTCATGTTCGGCTTCTTGCCAGCCAGCTTCTCCACCAGCTCCTGCACTGCAGGCATGCGGGTTGAGCCGCCAACGAGGATGACCTCGTCAAGCTCACCGGTCTTCAGTCCTGCGTCCTTGAGCGCCTGCTCCACCGGCTTCACGCACCTGTCGAGCAGGTCCTTCGTGATGCGCTGGAACTCTGCGCGGGTGAGCGTGTAGTCCAAGTGCTTCGGGCCGTCTGCACCAGCGGTGATGAAGGGCAGGTTGATGTTGGTCTGCGTGGTGGAGGAGAGCTCCATCTTCGCCTTCTCAGCTGCTTCCTTCAGACGCTGCATGGCCATCTTGTCCTGGCGAAGGTCGATCCCGTTGTCTGCCTGGAACTTGTCAGCCAGCCAGTCGATGATGCGCTGATCCCAGTCATCGCCACCGAGGTGGTTGTCACCAGCGGTGGATGCAACCTCGAACACGCCGTCACCAAGCTCGAGGACGGAGACGTCGAACGTGCCGCCGCCAAGGTCGAACACGAGGATCTTCTCGTCGTGGTCTGCCTTGTCAAGGCCGTAAGCCAGAGCTGCTGCAGTTGGCTCATTGATGATGCGCTCAACGTTCAGGCCTGCGATCTTGCCTGCGTCCTTCGTTGCCTGGCGCTGTGCGTCATTGAAGTATGCAGGAACGGTGATGACAGCCTGGGTGATGGTGTCACCGGTCTGCTTCTCAGCGTCAGCCTTCAGCTTCTGGAGGACCATTGCTGAGATCTCCTCAGGGGTGTAAGCCTTGCCGTCGATGTCGATGACTGCGCGGCCGTCCTTGCCCTTGTCAACCTTGTAGGCAACCGTCTTCTGCTCCTCAGGGGTCTCATCATATGAGCGGCCGATGAAGCGCTTCACAGATGACACGGTGTTCTCAGGATTGGTGACTGCCTGGTTCTTTGCAGCCTTGCCAACCACGCGCTCACCGTCTTTGCGGAAGCCCTCAACGGACGGGGTTGTGCGGTCACCTTCGGCATTCACGAGGATCTCAGGCTCAGAACCCTCCATCACAGCCATTGCCGAGTTGGTGGTTCCAAGGTCGATTCCGAGTATCTTACCCATGTTTCTTGCCTCTCTTTCGTACTTTTGTTCGCTTTTGTTGGTGACACTATAAAATCTAAGTGCGAACCTGTCAAGTTACTTTAGTCAAAAAGTTTGACAAATTTGCACACAGCGAAATGTACATTCCTCAACACGGGCATCCATCATGAACCCTCATCCGTTGCCTTCGCGTTTCGCTCCTGATATCCCTCCTCAAATGATGACCTCCAAGGTCAATGACAGTTCCCCGTGCTTAATGTCATTGACTAAAGTAGTAATATATAAGTGTCTGACATATCTTAGGAGCTGACCATGGCTAATGCAGTTCGTACGGAATCAGATAGCGGCCTCCATCATGTGATCGTCCGAGGCACTGGCAAGCGCATCCTCTTCGAAGATGATGACGACAGACGATTCTTCTTGAAGAAGATGCACGATTACGCAAAGCGTGATGGTGTGGAAGTTGTCTGCTGGTGCTTGATGGACAACCATGTGCATCTGCTCATGAGGTCGGACATCCCCAACATCACTTCCACCATGCATTCGCTGAACACCTCCTACGCGCGTGCATATAACAACAGGCATGGGCACGTAGGCCATGTCTTCCAAGGCAGATTCAGAAGCTGGCCTGTGGAGGATGATCCATACCTCTTGGAGCTGGTCCGCTACATACATCTCAACCCCAAGCGTGGGGGTATGGCGAAGAGTGCTCAGTACGAATGGAGCAGCTATTCGCATTTCCTAGAGGGCAGGCTCACCCCAACGCAGAAGCTGATCTTGGAGATGCTCAACGGACATGAGGGCTTCATGGCCCACCACGCGAACGCCGTTGATAGCAAGATGATCGATATCGCCCTGGATGACGAGGACATCGTCCCTTTGCGCTTTGCCATATCAGATGCAGAAGCCGAAGCGATCGCGAAGGAGTTCTTTGGGAACGCGTTCGCTGACAGGATCTGCACCATGCCAAGGCAAGAGCGAGATGTAGCGCTGAGAAGGCTGAAAGGTGCCGGGCTATCAGTGAGGCAGATCGAGCGCATGACCGGCATCGGACGCGGGATCATCCAAAGGGTGGATAACTTCTGATAGCCCGCGAAAGCGCCTGCACGCTGGGCAAACCTTAAATATGACTAAAAAGGTCAATGACATTAAGCACGGGGAACTGTCATTGACCAAAATGGTCATATATGAAGAACGCGCTCCGGGTGGGAGCGCGTTCGCAAGAGCTGGTATGTGAAGGCTGAGGTTAGTCTTCCACGATCTCCGGGATGGCGCCCATCGGGCACTCCTCCACGCAGTCGCCGCATGCGATGCATGCGTCCTCGTTCACGGCCTCAGCGGTGCCGTCAACAACCTCGAGAACCTCCTGGGGGCATGCGTCAACGCAGATGCCGCAACCGATGCACTCGTCCGCTTCGATGACTGGATGTGACATATTGTCTCCTTCTCTCCTATTGGAAAGGATGCGCCGGATGCCTCCTCAAGACTCCGCGCTTCCCCCATCTGTCAGGCGAAAGATACCATGAACGGGAAGCGTGTCAACCGAAAAGCCTCAAATTCCAAGGAGCGGCAATCTGAGTCCGTAACTCATCATTTAGCAGATCCTTGGCAGCTGCTCCCCCACCAGCATGTCCAAGATCCGCGTCCCACCGAATGCCGTCTTCAAGAGCACGCGCGGCTTGCCACCCGCGTCCACAGCCTCCGCATGCCCGATCACGCACGCATCCTCGCCGTACTTGCTTGACCTCATGGCTGAAAGCGCCGCCTCCGCCTCATCCGCCGGAACAGCGCACACCATCTTGCCCTCATTCGCAACCTGGAGCACGTCATACCCGAGCATCTCGCACGCACCCGCAACCGCAGGCTTCACGGGCACAAGCTCCTCCTCCACCACGATCTCAACCCCGGATTGCTCGGCAAGCTCATTCAGCGTAGAGGCTATGCCGCCACGCGTTGGGTCGCGAAAGCACCGCACATGCGGCGCTGCCTGCATCACGGAGGCTATCATGTGGTTCAGCGGCGCCGCATCAGACCGGATGTCAGCCGAGAACCCAAGTCCCTCCCTGCAGCTCATGATGGTGATGCCGTGGTCTCCCAGCGTGCCTGACACGATGATGGCGTCCCCCGGCTTGATGTTCGCACCGGACAGATCCACGCCCTCCGGCACGAACCCGATCCCTGATGTGTTGATGAACACGCCGTCGCCATGGCCGCGGTTCACCACTTTGGTATCACCCGTGACGATCCGCACGTCGGCCTCTTTCGCCACTTCCGCCATGGAGCGGCAGATGCGGCGAAGGTCATCCATCAAAAGCCCTTCCTCGAGGATGAATCCGCAGGTGAGGTACGCCGGCTTGGCGCCTGAGGTGGCCACATCGTTCACGGTGCCGCAGACGGCCAGATGCCCGATGTCCCCACCTGGGAAGAAGAGCGGGCTCACCACGAAGGAATCCGTTGAGCACGCTATCCTCTGCCCCGGCGCAGGCGCGGGCAGCACCGCCGCATCGTTTCCCTCAAGCAGCTCATCTGAGCCATACGCCTCCAGGAACACATCATCTATGATCCTGCGCATCATGGAGCCGCCGCTGCCGTGCCCCAGCATCACCTTGTCGTCTTGCGCCATCCTCATCTCCTATATATATGTGAGCGCGTACGGACAGACCGCATGCTTGAGCGGACGTGATCGCCGCTTGCGAACGCGCTCCAGCTAGCCAACGGAGGCCAGCACCAGCTTGCCATTCCGGACGCCTTTCGTGCCCAGTATCATGTTCGCGATCGTCTGCACCAGCTCCGTCTCCCCCCTGATGACTATCACCTCAAGGCAAGTGTGCACGTCAACATGCACATGCATGGTGGACACGATGCAGTCATAGTAGTCATGCTGGATGGTGTGCAGCTTGTCGTTCAAGTCAGACGAATGGTGGTCATACACGATGGTGAGCGTGCCCATGACCTGCATTCCCGGGATGGAGGAACGCTCTTCCACAAGCGCCTCGCGCACAAGGTCACGGATGACCTCGCTTCGGTTCTTCGCAAGGCCGCGCCGCGCCACCAGCTGGTCGAAATCCATGAGCAGGTCCTCCGGCATGGCAACCGAGAAGCGCATGAGGTCATTCGTCTTCGGACGGCGGCTCTCATGCTCCGCCATCTTCGAGCTGACAGCACGCCCGTTCGTGCGGAAGCGCACGCCCTCCGGATTCGGGGTTGGATGCGGCATCAGCTAGACCAGGTTCACTTGCACGCCACCGGCGGCCTCAGCATCGTCCTCGATGGCATCCTTCGCCTCATCCAGGAGCGCGCGAACGTCATCCATCATGGACTGCGCGGCGTGAAGCTTCATTCCCACGGTCTGGAATCCGGCATCCTCGGCCGTGTGCGCCAGGTTGTGCATCTGACGGCGGCTGACCTTGCAGACGTCGTCTATCATCTCGATCATGACCTCAAGCTGTCCTGTGTTCACGCCGTTTGCGCACATGTTGGCATCTCCTTGCATCCGCGTCTGAATTGCTATCATTGCTCCTGTCATAACGGGTGTGTCAGGAGCAGTGTGAATACTTTCCCGGATAGTAACATCTTTGAGTTCAACGCCGCAACCACGCTTGTCAGATACGGCGAATATGCGCAAGGCAGCGCGAACAGCATGCTGTCCGTGATCTCCACGGAGCCGCTCTCTGAAGACGCACGCGCAGCGCTTGCAAGCTCTTCTGCGCGGCTGGGCTTTGGAGATGACATCCTCTGGGTGACGCTCAAGCCAGAAGAGCGCGAACCGCTTGCCACAGAGGATGCCACCTACCTGCTGATAGCCACAGACCCCGTTGCATTCGTCATCACAGACGCGAACGCAGCCGCCTTCATGCGCGCCTCGCTTGGCGCGGACATCCCGCTTGACGCATTCAGCCGCATCCGATGCAGAGACTCCGTTGCATTCGCAAGCTTCCAGGAGATGCTGGCAAGCCCTGAGGAGAAGCAGCGCGCCTGGGCGCTCCTGAAGAAGCTCTCACGCGCAAGATAGCCCCCGCCGCAGGGCGCCTGACCCTAAGCCGCCCCTATATGGGATGCAAGCCGTTGCGGTATCATCTCCCAAGCAACAACCGCTTCTTAGCGCAGCTGGAAAGGACGCCAATGCCGCAGACCATAGACCCAGTGTTCACCCCGGAAACGCTCCGCGCGCCTGAGATCCTGGCGCAGGTGTTCAACAACGGCACGAAGGCTGCGAACAGCCTCCAGCTCACGGGCGTGGTGGACAAGAACCCGAAGACCGCAGCCATCATCTTGGCCGGTGGCACGGGTGAGCGCTTCGGGCGCGAAGGCGGCAAGCAGCTGGTGGAGATAGCTGGCAAGCCCATCCTCACCTGGTCAGCAGAGGCGTTCGACGCTGTGGGTGACATCGGGTTGATCGTGCTGGTCTGCCCACCAGACCGCGAGGAGGAATACCTCAAGCGCGCAGTTGACCCGTTCCCGTTCGCAACGCCCGTCACCGTGGCTCCTGCGGGCAAGATCCGCCAGGAGTCCGCGTTCGCAGGGCTTGAGATGGTCCCGGATGACTTCGAGTTCGTGGTGCTGCATGACGGCGCGCGCCCGCTGATCACCCCGGACCTGATCCTGCACACCATCAACACCGTGAAGGGGAACCTTGACGCGGACGGCGCCGTTGTGGCGCACCCGGCCATTGACACCCTGAAGATAGTGGAGGACGGCGTGATAGCCGGAACGCCGGACCGTCGCGTGTTCTGGAACGCGCAGACCCCGCAGGTCTTCCGCACGGGGATCTACCGGCGCGCGCACATGTCCGCGCTCTCGGATGGCTTCGTGGGCACGGATGACTCTTCCCTCATAGAGCGCCTGGGCGGCCGCGTGCTGGTCGTAGAGGGCAAGCGCGACAACATCAAGCTGACGGTGCCTGAGGATCTGACGCTTCTAGCCTCGGCCGTACGCACCATGGTGGCTGACGGGGAGCTGGGATAGTGGCAGAGCGCATCGGGTTCGGCGTTGACGTTCACGCCTTCGCAGACGGACGCAAGCTCATCTTGGGTGGCGTGAACGTGCCGCACGTTCGCGGGCTTGACGGTCACTCTGATGCGGACGTCCTGGCGCATGCCGTGGCTGACGCTATCCTTGGGGCGGCGCGCCTTGGGGACATCGGCAAGCTCTTCCCGGACACTGACCCAGCCTACAAGGACGCCGATTCGCTGAAGCTCCTTTCGGCGGCGGCAGCTGCCGTACGTGATGCCGGTTGGCGCATCGTGGACATTGACAGCGTGATAGCGTGCCAATCACCCAAGCTCTCCCCTCACAGGGAGCAGATGCGTGCGAACTTGGCCCACGCGCTTGGGATAAGCGTTGACAACGTGGGCGTGAAGGCAACCACTACTGAACGCCTTGGCTTCGAAGGCCGCGAAGAGGGAATAACGGCATACGCTGTATGCCTGCTGGATAGATGAGGAGCGAACATGATCCGTCTGTATGACACAAAGCAGCATAAGAAGGTTGACTTCGTGCCGTTGCATGAGGGCGAGGTGCGCATGTACGTGTGCGGCCCCACCGTCTACAACCGCATCCATATAGGAAACGCGCGCACGTTCATCTCGTTCGACATGATCCGCCGCTACTTGGCTTGGCGTGGTTACAAGGTCACCTTCGTCCAGAACGTGACGGACGTGGATGACAAGATCATCAACAGGGCAGCTGAGGAGGGCCGCACGGCCTCTGAGGTTGCGCAAGAATACACGGAAGCATTCATTTCCGACATGCATGCCGCGGGCGTTGAGGACCCAGACATCCGCCCCAAGGCAACCGAAGAGATCCCGGCCATGATAGAGCTGGTGCAGTCCCTTGTTGACAAGGGGCACGCCTATGAGGTTGACGGGGACGTGTACTTCTCCGTGCGCTCTGACCCGCACTACGGAACGCTCTCCGGGCGCAACGTGGATGAGATGGAGTCCGGCCATCGTGAGCTCCGCGCAGACGGCCAGGGGCTGGAAGATCGCAAGCGGGACCCGCTTGATTTCGCGCTCTGGAAGGCCGCCAAACCGGGTGAGCCCTCTTGGGAGTCTCCCTGGGGGCAGGGGCGTCCAGGCTGGCATATCGAATGCTCCGCCATGTCACACAAGTACCTAGGGCTTCCGTTCGACATCCACGGCGGCGGCCAAGACCTGGTCTTCCCGCACCATGAGAACGAGCGCGCCCAGTCTGAGTGCGGCTGCGGCACCACGTTCGCCAACTACTGGATGCACTCTGGCATGCTGCAGGTGAACTCCGAGAAGATGAGCAAGTCCCTTGGCAACTTCCTGCTGCTGCATGAGGTGCTGGAAGACGCTGACCCGGGCGCGCTCCGCATGCTGATGCTGCAGACGCACTACCGCTCTCCGCTGGATTTCTCGGTTGAGCGCATGGATGAGGCGAACGCGGCCCTCACGCGCGTGATGAATGCGCTTGAGGCGGCTGATTGGTCTTGCAGCAACGCCACAGATGGTGCGCCAGATGCCCTTGATGGCACAGCGCTCTGCGAAAGCGCTTCTGCTTGCAGGGACGCCTTCGCTGAGGCCATGGACGATGACTTCAACGCGCCCGCAGCGCTTGGCTCCATCTTCACTCTGGTTGGTGAGCTGAACACCGCCATTGCTGGCAAGGAGCTCTCCTTGGCTGACGCTGAGGCTGTGGTCGTTGCAACTGACGCCATCCGTGAGCTCATAGCAGTGCTTGGGATCTCCCTAGCTGAGGAGGATGCCGCTGCTGATTACCCTGTTGAGGTCATCGGGCTTGCGTCCGATCTTGCTGGCTATGGCGGAGATGATGCCATGCAGGCTGTTGAGGCGCTGCTCGAAGCCAGAGCGCTAGCCAGGCAGGAGAAGGATTGGGCTAAGGCTGACGCCGTGCGTGACGGGCTGGTTGGACTTGGGTTCATCATCGAGGACACGCCGCAGGGCGCGAAGGTGACCTACCAGGGCTAGCCGCCTACCAAGCCACGCACTTGGTGTGTTAATATTCTCAATCACGCTGGGGTATCGTCCAACGGCAGGACTCTGGTTTTTGGTGCCAGCTATCTAGGTTCGAATCCTGGTACCCCAGCCAAATCTGATTCCCATATGCCTCATCTTCGCGCTCCAAGCGCTTCTTCCTCGCGTAGCTTAGTACGCTCAGGCGCGCTTTCACGCGAATCTAAGGCATCTGGAAAACAGATTCATGTGCTGGTATGCGGAACGCGAAGATTCGATCCGTTGGTTCGATTGATGAATCAGACTTTGTATGATCCATCAACCATGCATGTCAAGGCCGAAGAGCGAAGCGTGCCTTGACGTGCGTGAATCCTGGCACCCCAGCCAAATCTGATTCCCATTTTCAATATGAGAGCGGCAGCATATCTTGTGGGCGTTCGCATTGCGAACGCAGCTACCTGAAAGCCCGAAGGGACCCTTTTAAAGAGTGGGCGTCGGCATTGCCGACGCAGCTGTGCGACAGCACAGCAAAATGAGGGCGCGAAGCCCGAAATGCCCGGATAGGTGTTCTGCGCCAGGCTAGGTTGCCTGACCTGGAGCTGGCTTTCGGGTGTTCTTGCCCTATCGGGCAAGTTACGCATCGCTAGCGCAATGCTGCGCTTGCAATGCAAGCGCCCACAGGTGGAGGCTGCAATGCAGCCGCCTACCGCAAGGGGGAGTGCAGCCGCCCACAGGTGGAGGGGGCAATGCTGCGGCTGCAATGCAGCCGCCTACCGCAGGGGAGGGTGCAGCCGCCCACAGGTGGAGGGGGAATGCTGCGCTTGCAATGCAAGCGCCCACAGGTAGGGGGACAAGGTGGCTGGGATTGATACCGTTGCGTGTCATGTAGTTGACCGCATGTTGCAGAGCAGCCTCAACAGCCTCTTGCATGGCTATCATCAATGCAAGCAGATGATGCATGGGGTGAGGAGGTGCTTGCATGAGGAAGGAAACAGCCGTCACAGGCCTTGCGCTGTTCGCCATGTTCTTCGGTGCAGGCAACCTCATCTTCCCTCCCTACCTTGGCATGGAGAGCGGAACGCTTTGGCCCGTTGGCCTCCTCTTCTTCGTGCTGGTAGACGTCGTCATCGCCTGCCTTGGCATCTGCGCGCTCTCAGCTGCAGGCGGCGGTGAGGTAGGGCTACAGCGCACGATAGGCAAGGTCCCGGCCATCATCTTGAGTACAGCCGCCATCGTTTGCACTGGCATCCTGATAGCCATGCCCAGAACGGCGGCAACAACGTATGAGATGGCCATGGTGCCCATCTTCGGCGGCTCAGTGGATATGCTGCCGTTCTCAATAGGCTTCTTCGCAGTGGTGCTTGCGCTCACCATCACAGAATCAAAGGTGGTGGACATCATCGGCAAGGTGCTGACGCCGCTTCTGGTCATCGGCATCGGCGCGCTGATAATCATAGGCATCGCGAACCCGTTCGGCGTCATTGGGGAGCCCATCTCAGATCACGTTGCGCAAGACGGGATCCTAGCAGGATATCAGGCCATGGATGTCATCTGCGTCATCGGCTATACCATCGTCTTGCTGAATGCCCTCAGGACCGACGCCTTCAAGAAGCCAAGAGAGCAAGTGAGGATCCTCACTGGTGCTAGCATCATCGCTGGAGTGCTGCTTGCAGCCATCTATGGCGGTCTCACTTACCTAGGAGCCATGGCCGGAGGATCGTTCGGGCAAGGGCTGGATCAGGCGCAGCTCATCGTTGCCATCACGGAGCACCTGATGGGGCACACAGGCGTCATGATCCTGGGCGCTGTGGTACTGCTTGCGTGTCTCACAACCGCCATCGGACTCATCAGCGCAACGGCTGAGTACTTCGCGAACTTGACTCACGACCGCCTGACATACAGGTTCGGAGTCATCTTCTGCGTTGTTTGCGGGATCCTGATATGCAACCTGGAGCTTGATACCATCATCGCGTGGGCATCCCCCATCCTCACCATGGTGTGCCCGCCATTCATGTCCGCCATCGTGCTGATGCTGTTCGCGAAGCTCATTCCCTCTAACCGCATCTATCAAGGAGCAGCGTTGGGCGCGTTCCTGGCATCCATTCCTCTGACCGCGGATTCCATCTGGGGTCCCATCAGCTGGGTTGAAACCATGCCGCTGTTCAGCTGGGGATTCGCGTGGCTGCCGTTCGCTATCCTTGGCGGCGTTGTGGGATACATCGTCTGGAGGATCCAGAGCAAGAAGCACGTACATTCCCAATGACAAAAGATGCCGCACATGGCGGCATCTGTATCAATATGGATCGAAAAGGTCTATTGCCTCTTCTTCTTGCGGCCTGTCATGAAGAAGACCACCAAGAGCGCAACCACAGCAAGAAGGCCGATGATGCCACAGATCACGGCAGGAACAGATATCCCTGCGCTTCCAGTTGCTGGAACCCTCTGCTGTGCATCGGCCTGAGCGCCACCTGCCAACGGGGTCTCTTCGTCATCGATGTCCATGAGCTCGACTGGCCGATCAGCAAGGATGCTGCCGTCTATGCCCTCAGCACCAGCGTCTGCGCCTTCCCCATCAGCGCCAGCCGCGCCTTCATTCATGGCGAACGACGGACCGGTTCCCAGAACGCGCCCACCATAGATGGTGATGATGCTCTCCCCATCTTGCAGAGGCCTGTACACGAAGCGGAAGACATTCTTCAGCTCATCTTTCTGCAGCGTGCCAGTGATATTGAAGGCATTGGGAACGTAGCCCTCTATGTACTTATAGGCAGCTACCGGCTTATCACCGATGTTGCCTTCGAAGTATTGAGGCTCAGCAAGCTCATTGCCTTCGGTGTCAACATAGTCAACACGATAGCGCGTGGTGTCCTTCGCAAGGCCATATGAGACGACGAATTGCATATCGCTAGTGACCTTGAACGAGAGCCTAGACAAGTCCTTCTCGTCAGCACCTGCCAAGCGTATGCCCTGCACGAAATAACGGCTCTCACCTGAAGGCGGCTCCACCAGATTGCCGTCGATATACGCAGCGCCGTTCTCTCCTTCACTGAAGCTGATGGTCATGGTCTGATCATACTTCAGGTCATCTGCAAGGATCACAGGATCAGTTGAGCCGTTGATAGTGCCGTTGCCAGGAGACAGCGTGACCGTGTACCTATAGCCGCCCTCTTCTGCCATTGCCTCGTCAGCCTGCATTGCAACGATGCCGAACGCCAATCCAGCAGCTAGCACCAAACCAGCAGCCACCTTCGTGAGCGTATTGAGCTTTGAGAGGATGCCAACCTTAGCTTGTTGCATCATCAGGAATCACTCCTCTTGCTTGCTTTCCTCCTAGAGATAGCGAATGCGCCTGCTCCTGCCGCCGCAGCCCCCGCTGCCAGCAGCATGAGAGCTGTGCCCATCGTATCTCCTGTTTGCGGCATTGGGTTGCCTTGCTGCTGCGGAGTGACTTCGTCCCCCTCAACCACAACGCGCTTGCCGCCGCCGTCGTTGAACTCAACAGCGAACTGCATTCCCAGCGTGCCAACAGTATTCATGTAGTCGTTGTTCTGCGTCTCACCATCAAGCGACATCTGAAGGCTGACGTTTCCGCTTTGACCAGAATCGATGTAGCCAAGCCAGAACCACTCTCCAGTGGCGTTCGCGATCTCCTTGAAGCCCATGGAGCCCGTGCCACCGACGTTGTCTGAGCTGTAGATCTCATTGCTGTTGTAGAGCAGCTTGTACTTATAGGCGCCGCCTGATGCGCTGTTGTCTGCCTTTTCCAGCGTATCCAGAACGTCAGCGGACATATACCATCCGGTGCGCGCGCTGTTCTGGTTCTCAAGCTTCACATCAAGGCTGAAGGTATCACCCGGGAGCAAGCTTGAGAGCGCCTCATCAATGGCTGCCTTCTGAGCTGCATGATCAGAGGTCATCTTGCCGTCTTGCGTGAAGGTGACCGTCCAGCCAGCTGAGATGGTCTCCGCATGAGCCGCCGTGACCAGGCAAAGCTGCAGAGCAACAGCTGCGACCATTGCCGCCGCAAGAGCTGCGAACGCCTTCCAGATGTAGCTTGCCTTCGTCATCATCTAGCTCCTAGTTGACGCTTGTGATCTCATCACCGCTCATGGTGACGTCAACGCCCCAAGCGCTCTTGATGGCCTCAGCCGCGCTATGCGTTTGCACCGCACTGACCTCAGCATCAAGACCCATCATGAACGGGCCGTAAGTGTATGTGGTGGTCACGAAACGAGTCTCATCACCAGTGCTCGTTGTGACATCAACGATCTCTGCCGCCTCCAAGATCTCCTTCTTGATGCGGATCTCAGTTGCGAACGTGCTGGATTCACCCTTCTTGACAGGGTGCTTGCTGTAGAGGATGGTCTGCTCGTTCTCACCTTGGAACACGAACCAGTCATCTGAGAACTTGAGCTCTATCAGGCCAGGATCAAGGCTGGTGACCTTCTCGCCGTTGGTGCCATGCCAATACCTATCCAAGACCACGCGAACGTACTGGTCATGTTCGCCGTCATTCTTAGCGGCAAGCTGTTCTGTGTACCACTTGCCGAAGGAGAGCTTCTCGCCGCCGTTGAGGTTCTCAAGCAGAGCGCCGTATTGCTTGACCTCACCGTTCGTTGACTCTGAGCGGAGCACGGCGTCTTCACCGTTATCCTCAGTCAGCGCAACAGAGAGCTCAGCCAGCTTGATGTCAGTGGTGTATTCCTCGGACTGCACTGCATCAGTGTCATCAAGGCTTGCCTGCGCAACTGGAGCTGTTGCCCAGATGGTTGCCACGATGGCTATGACTGCAAGCGGGAGGGCTAGCAGAAGGAGCTTGTTCTTCTTCGCGTTCTCCATTACAGGACCTCTTTCCACTTATCCCAGTTGTATGCATGAGGCAGGCCGTCGTCGCCATAATAGACTGCACTGCATTGACCGATGACTATCACTTCGAAGTCATCTCCGGATGCGCCCTCTGCAAGATCGATGCGGAACTCAGTTGCCGACGAGCCTTCCGTTCCAACTGGGCTGAGCACATTGTTGTATTGCCAGCATTGACCTTCATCAGCGCTTACCTGGATCCAGCCTGCGCCCGGGTTGATGACAGTGCGCTTGTCATTATCATCATCGCCAGCACCGAAGACCATCAGGCGAACCATGACCTCAGTCTGGCCATTGTTCGTGACAGTGATGATCTTGTTGCCGTCCTTTATATCCTCAGTAGTGGTGGTGTCATACCCGAGCACCACTTCCTTCTCCCCCTTCGCTGTCACTTGGTCAGTGAAGAAGGCGAAGGCGCTGCCCACAACTGCGAAGACGCCAAGAGCTGAGGCAAGCCCTATAGTGACTATCCGCTTTCCTAGATTCTTCATAGCATTCCCTCGCTGATCATCAAGCTTGCGTTGACCGTGCGTCCTGCAGGCTTACTTCTTCTCCTCGACGGTGTAACCACCCTCATCCTTGGCTGTATACGTGTTGATCCAGCCCTGGTTCGGGGTGTCCTTACCTTCGCGAATGTTCACGAATGAGACCTTGACCGGATCTTCGCCCTCAGAAGCAGTCTTGATCTGCACCAGCTGAGGATTCTCAACGCCATCAGCTATCGTGTAGCCGCATCCCGGGTAGATGACCTCAGTGACCACATACCAATCACCAACTGTCAGATCGTCAACCTTTACGGTCTGCTTGGTCTCAGTTGAAGGATCGAACTTCAGAGCCCTGTAGCCAACCAGCGTGCGATCGGTATCGGTGTCGGCATCTCCGTCATCGTCCTTCTCGATCTTGAAGATGACGGTGACGTTGTTGTTGGTATCAGTTTGCTGCTTGCCCTCTTCGTCTACATACCCATTCGCCCAGATCTTATCTGTGTAGGTCTTCTCGATGATCAGAGAACCTGGGCTCTTGAAGGTGTTCCCAACGCCTGAACTGAGCACATCTGTATCGCCTTCTGCCCAGAACTTATCCGTTTCAGAAGCCACATATTCGCCATGATCGTCCATGGGCTGAGTGATGGTCTTGGTGAAGCCATCAACATCGATCTCATCTATCTCGTAGATGTACCTATGCCTTATGAGGCTGCCATCTGCCTTAGTTGCCAATTTATAGGTGCCGGTTGGTTCAAGAACAGGCTCGCCATCCTCCATGACGACTTTGCCGTCTTCACCAACCTTTTCCTTCATCACCGGCTTGTATTCGTAGTACCACTTCTCAAGGACATCGAAGTTGTATGTCCAATCTCCATCCTGAGCTATCCTGCTATCCACTACGAACGGGATGCTAAGACGATTCTTGGCGATATTCTCCCTAGAGAAATCGCTGCCGACTTTGATGACATTGTGATCTATCGCGCCGTTCTCATTTGTGTCGTAAAAGATGTCTGCTTCGGTTGCTTCCTGATGTTGAACATCCTCATTGCCAGCTTCCAGCGCTTCGAATTCCGCAACGCTGAACGCATGAACAGTGAATTCCTTATTATCAACATAACTACCGGGCTCAACGAACTTATAGTCCTCCCACTTGGATGAGAGGGTGCCGTCTGAGTTCTCAGTGACCATCTTGTCGAAGATAGCCCTGTCATCATCGTCTAGTCCGTCATCTTCCCAGTCAACATATCCACGTAGCTGAATGGTCACACCAGCGGGGATATCAGAATCCGCATAAGGCCCTAGCCAGACCTTCTTGCCAAAGATGTTCAGCTTCTCATAAGCTTTAGGAAGGAAATGAGGAGTGCGTTCGATGCTGAATGACTGAACGCCTTCTTCATCTGTTGATATCTCGGTATCATCAGTAGCGTTCAGCTGCATGAGCTGCAGCTCACCGGTTGCTGCGGTGACGAATGCATCGAAAAGGTTCTCGCTCTTCTCAGGAGCCTTCGGGAGAGATGCGCCGTCAGCGTCCGTCACCCAATCTGTGGACTCCTCAGGCTCTTCTGCCGTGTTGTCAGTGGAGCAGTCACTGCCTGGCTCCTCTTCCAAGGCGGCCATCTTCGCCTGTTCTGTATCAGCTCCATCAGCGGACGCGAATGCCGGGAACGCGATGATCCCGAACACCAACGCAACCGCAAGCGCGCATGATGCAACGCTAGCTCCAGAGCGCTTCTTTGGAGTCTTCATGAGAGCCCCCTCTGTAAAACCCTATGCCTTCCGACTGAGCACGCACTCAGCTCAATGCTACATTTCTATTACAGTTACGCTGGATTATAGCTTTTTCATCATATTTCCTTCAAGTACCTGCAGCTCATATATACTGCTTGACCATTTTTTTGCATTGCTGCGCAAAGCACCTTGATCGGCTATCTGCGCCAGGCTAGGTGGCCTGACCAGTTGCTAGCATCCAGGTGTTCTTGCCCTGTCGGGCAAGTTACGCATTGCTCATCGCAATGCTGCGCTTCCAATGGAAGCGCCCACAATGGGGGGGACAATTGCGGCTGCGATGCAGCCGCCCACAGGTAGGGGTTGGGGCTGGTTCATACACGCCAGCAGTCAGGGTTGTTGCGTTGCGGCACGCCACAAGAGAGGTGGCGTGCCCTACGTCAACCAGATAGACAAGCCCCTGGTTGGGGGCACGTTCAACCTGAGAGAAGGTCTCTGGTGGACGTAGGGCAAGGCACCGCATTTGTGCCTTGCCGCCCATTGGCAAGCGGAATCGCTAGCGTGCTTGGCCTGATCTCACTCAGATCAGGCGCGCGGGAGCGCGCCAAGGTCGCTACATTCCGCATGAGCGTGAGCGACATGCGGAATGTTAAAGGCCGCAATAATAAAGAACGGGCACAACGTGCCCGCGACACCGGATCGGCGCAGCAAGCGAGATGCGTTCGCAGAAGTGCGCACGTGAAGTGCGTACCTTCCGAAGGAGGCCCCGCAGGCCGTAAGCCTTTTTGGGGCAGCAAGCGAGATGAGCTTTGCTACTGTGATATTGTGCGAAGATCATCCAGACAGGCGGTATTTGCATATGACGACGGACCCCATTCAGAGCAGGATCGCGTTCGACAAGCCTCAGAAGGTTGCCATCGGCTGCCTTGTCGGCGCGCTCATGATAGGCACGCTCACAGGCGTTGGCACCACCGCCATCATCTCGCTTCTGGGGATCATGCTCTGCACGGTGGGCCTCTTCCAGCGCACAGCGCGGATCGACTGGTGGATCTTCGCGCCGCTTGCTGTGTATGAGGCCATGAACCTCATCTCCTCTGTGGTGACGTATGGCTCGGTCATCTACGGCTACGGCGCCGTCCAGATGATCTTCCTCAGCTTCTACGCGCTCACATGCTGCCTGAACGGCCCGGCACGCCTGATGCTCCGAAAGCTCTGCGTGCTCTGGGCGGTGGCAACTGCGGCCATCGGCATCTGCGCATTCGTCTACACGGCGTTCTTCGTGAACGTGACCAGGCTAGCCTTCGTGGTGGGAGCGCCGAACGGCCTTGGCATCTTCCTGGTGCTGGGCTGGTTCGCGCTCATGAGCTGCAAGCTGGAAGAAGGCGAAGGTGCCGGTAGCGCATCTGAGAGCCTGCTCACGCGGATCCTCTCGCGCTCAGAGCCGGTGATCTTGGTGGCGCTCACGCTCACGCTCTCCATGGGCAGCTTCACAGCGCTGGTGATCGGCATCATCGTGATGTTGCTGGGGCAGAAGCGCGGGCGCACCTGGGGCGACGTCTGGCACTTCGCGTGCATCGTGCTTTCGAAAGCTGTCGTCTGCCTGGTGGTGGGCTTCCTCACCTATCTTGCGGCCGAGCGCGCGCAGGCGCCGATCTTGAGCGTTGTGCTGGTGCTCTACCTCATCTGCCTCACCATCATCTGGCCTCGCTTCCAAAGCTTCCTGGAATCCAGGAAGCTGGTGTCTGTCATCCTCACGTTCGCCGGTGCCTTCTGCGTGTTGCTGGCGCTGGTCATGCGCCCAAGCTCGCTTGCCACGTTCGCAGAGCGCGTGCACATGATGGCGAACGGGATCGGCTACTTGGGCGACAACCCGCTCACAGGCGTTGGTCCCTTGCAGTGGCGCATGCTGAACCTGCAGGATGCGGACACGTACTTCAACACGTACCAGATACACAACCTGTTCATCCACGTGGGAGTGGAGCTGGGACTGATCGCCATGGTGGCGCTCATCGTGATAGCGGTGCGCCTGTTCATCAAGCGGTATAAGCAGGCTCAGCACGGCGAGGACGCGGCGTTCCTGTTCCATGTGCTGACTGACACCGGCTTCTTCTACGTGGGCGTGACGGGGATGTTCATCCTGACCGCTGGCGGCTCAGAGACTGAGGTCAAGCCGCTTCCCAAAGCCGCAAGCAAGGTCCTGTTCGCCATGCTTGGGCTGGCGCATGTGGCCATCCTCGGCGCCTACCTGATGTCATTCATGTGATCTTGCACATTGCGCGGCCCGCACGCAGCGTTCGCGGGATTAAGATGCAAGGCCTTGAAGCAAAGGAGCTCTGATGAGCATAGACCCTAGAAGAGAGCGAATGGAGACCGCGGAGAGCGCATCCGCAACGTCTGCCCGCAAGCGTGACCTGCCCATTTGGGCCATGCTGGGCGTCCTTGCGCTGATCGGCATCCTGGTGATAGCGGCATGGATGATCGCCGGGTCGAAGATGCCCTCATACGTTGGCGAGCCTTTGGTGGGCGAGGCGAAGGAGCAGGTCATCTCCAACAACAGCCCGCTCACTGACTATGTCTACCTGACACAGAACGCGGACTACCCGCGCGATGACTGGATAAAGAAGATAACCATCCATCACATGGCGGGTGACCTGGAGCTTGACCGGCTGGGACAAAAGTTCGCCAGGCGCGACACGCAGGCATCCTCCAACTACGGGATTGATTCTGAGGGCAACGTGGCTCTCTACGTTGAGGAGGCGAACAGGGCCTGGACGTCCAACAATCGTGCGAATGACGAGCAGGCCATCACCATCGAGGTTGCCAACGATGAGATGTACGGGGACTGGCATGTGAGCGATGCGGCGTTCAGCAAGCTTGTTGAGCTCTGCGCGGATATCTGCCGCCGCAACGGGATAGATGAGCTGGTGTTCTCCGAGGATGGGACGGGCAACCTGAACTATCACGGCATGATGGATGCCTCTACTGAATGCCCGGGGCCATATCTCAAGAGCCGCATGCAGGACATAGCAGACGCCGTGAATGAGAAGCTAGCGCAATAGGTCAGGCCAGGTCACTTGTTGTTCACAGTGGTGGCTAGCGGGTGCTTCTTCAGGAAGAGCATCATGACCATGCAGACGATGGCAATGGGCACGAACACGCAGATGATGGGGATCAGGGCGTCTGTATAGCCAATGGCGATGGTGTGCTGGAGCGAGTTCGAAAGCTTGTCCACCACATCCGGCGTCAGGGTTGACAGCGTCACGTGCGCGTCTGCAGGGATCTTACCAGCCAAGAGACTGGTCAGGCGCGCGGTGAAGACGGACCCCACAACGGCCGTTCCAAGCGTGGAGCCTATCTGACGGTAGAAGTTGTTGCCAGCTGTGGCCGTGCCCACCATGGCGTGCGGGAACTCGTTCTGCACGATGAGCACTAGGATCTGTGAGCCTATCCCCAGCCCGAAGCCAAGCACGAAGAAGAACACCATGGTGAGCCAGGGAGGGGTGTTCGCGGTCATGGTGGTCATCAGGAAGAAGCCCACGGCCACGGTTGCGGCCATTGCGATGGGCATCCATTTCACGCGGCCGGTGTGCGAGGCGATGAATCCGGTGGCCGTTGTGGTGATGAGCGAGCCCGCCATCATGGGGATCATCATGAGGCCCGCGATCTCAGGGCTCTCCTTGTCGACGATCTGCAGGAACGTGGGCATGTAGTTCACGGCACCGTCGAAGCAGCCGTAGATCAGCATGCCGCAGATGGTGCAGAGCGCGAAGTTGCGGTTCTTCCAGAGGGACAGCGGGAGCACGGGTGATTCCGCGCGCTTCTCAGCCAGGATGAAGCCCGCTATGCAGGCGGCGGTGATGGCGAACAGCCCTAAGATCTGCCAGGAATCCCACGCGTATTGCGTGCCGCCCCACGAGCAGGCAAGCACCAGCGTCACCACGAACGTGCTTGAGAACACGATGCCCCAGACGTCTGTCTTCTCGCCTGCCGTCTTGTGGGCGTCCTTCGGGATGAAGATGCCCGCTACGATCATGGCAAGCACCGCAAGCGGGATGGTGAACCAGAAGATCATGCGCCAGCCAGTGACTTGCACGAACCAGCCGCCGAGCACCGGGCCTAGCACGTTTGACACTGCGAACACCGCGCCTATGGCGCCCATGTACTTGCCGCGGGCGCGGGCGGAGACCACGTCAGCCAGGATGGCTTGCGAGAGGATGACCAGCCCTCCCCCGCCAATTCCGGAGATGGCGCGCCCGAAGATGAGGCCTGCCATGTTCGGCGTGATGCCGCAGATGAGCTTGCCCGCGCCGTAGAGGCCAAGCGCCACAACCAGCAGGCGCTTGCGCCCGATGCGGTCTCCCATGCGCCCGTAGAACGGCATGACCACGGTGGACGCCAATATGTATGTTGTGGACACCCATTGCATGATCTCAACGCCGCCCAGGTCTCCCACGATGGTGGGGAGCGCGGTGGATGCGATGGTCTCTGAGAGGGAGCTCACGAACATGCCGATGGCAAGGCCTGCGAACACGGCCATGAGCCGCCAGCCGTGCAGACCACCTTCGTCCATCCCTGCTGAGGCTTTGGCAGAGGTTGGGTGCGCGCTTTTCGCTTGCGCGTTCGCCTTGGTCTGTGTGTCTGAGCTGGTTGCCATTCGACCATGGTATGCCTGCGCTCTTGGCGATGGGCGCCCATGAGCCGGAACGTTTCGCGTCCGTCATTGGATGGATGACAGGGGTTGAATCCTATATATGACCAAAAAGGTCAATGACATTAAGCACGGGGAATTGTCATTGACCTCAGAGGTCATAATTACAGCTGCGCCCTCCATGATGGAGGGCGCAGCTCCCGGTTGAGAGGGCATTTGAAAGCCGTTGCGCGCTCACATGCCGGATGCGGCCGGAGCGCATGTCGGCATGGGTCAGGCCTCGTATACCACCTTGCCGCCAAGGATGGTCTTCTGGACCTTGGTTGTGCGGTAATCCTCAACATCCCCGATGATGAAGTCCTCGTTGAACAGGCACATATCGGCGAAGTTCCCCACTTCCACAGATCCCATCTTGTCATCATCGTGGCTGAAGAACGCAGCGTTCTTCGTGTACATGATCAGCGCTTGGATGGGTGTGACCTTGGTGTCATCGTTGCCAATGGTGCCGCCACCAACCTCATCGTGGCGCGTGATGGCGTAGTACATGCCAAGCATCGGATCAGGCGTGACAACAGGGCTGTCTGAGCTGCCGCCAACAAGGATGTGGTTCTTGAACATGAGCCCTGCGGCTTGGTTGATCATCGCCTGTGACTCATGGAAGACTGCACTCTCGCCCATCGTCCCAACGATGGTGGGCTGCATGCAAACGCCGATGCCAAGCTCACGCATGATCGGCCACTGATCCTCATAGGGCAGCACGTAGTGGATCAGATAATGGCGAAGCGGGCGGATGTCGCGGATCTTGTTCGCCTCTTGGAACGCGTGCAGCGCACGGTCTTCGCTCATGTCGCCGATGGTGTGGATGCCGAACTGCCATCCAAGCTCAGTGGCCTTGCACACCAGAGCATCTATCTCCTCCTGCGTGTACATCGTGTCCCCGTAGAAGCCCGGACGCAGCTTGTAGTCACAGCGCTTGAAGGCAGCGGTGAACGCAGGCGGGATGCCGTCAAGGGTGACCTTGCAGCCGTTGAGCTTGAGCATCTCATCGCCGAATCCTGTGACGCACGGCATCTCCTCAAGGCGGCGCATCTGGTCTTCGAACGGCCCGAACTGGGGATCAAGATAGAACATGAGATTCGCGCGGTACGTGAGAGCGTCCTGCTTGTGCGCCTCGTTGTACATATGCATCTGCTTGAAGTTGAGGTTGGCATCTATTGCGCTGGTGATGCCGAAGGAGTTCAGCTTCTTGCCTATGAGACGGAGGCTCTCAACGTGCTCCTCGTCAGTGAGCGCAGGCTTGGCATTGAGCATGGGCTGCAGCGCGCCATTCTCGTACAGGATGCCGTCAAGCTCCCCGTCGTCGTAGTGCCCGATCTCTGCGCCTTCAGGTTGCGGGGTGTCCTTCGTGTAGCCCACAGCCTCAAGAGCCAGGGAGTTCGCCACCACGGTGTGCACTGTCATGTGGAGTATGAAGCATGGGTTGTTGGGGCAGACCTCATCAAGCTCACGACGCGTGATCAGCTCCTGGCTGTCCTCCCAGATGAGCTCATTCCAGCCGTCGCCTTCGATCCACTCACCTGGAGCTGCGGTGGCCGCCTTTTCCTTGATGGCGTCCAGGATGGCCTGGCGGCTGGTCACGCCCTTGAAGTCAAGGTTGAGCAGCTGCTCGCCCGTCCACTTCGCGTGCATGTGGCATTCGATGAAGCTGGGGGTGAGGACCTGGCCGGTTGCATCCATCACCTCTGTGTGCTCACCAACGTATTGGTCCATGTCAGAGGCAGAGCCAACGGCGATGATCTTGCCATCCTTTGCGGCAACGCCGCCGTCTTCGATGATGGGAAAGTCAGTCTTTCCGGCTATGACCTCGTCGCACGTGATGGCAACGGTGTAGATCTTGGGGTGCTTTATCACCAGGTCAGCTTCAGGGTACCAAGTGCTCATGTTCTCTCTCCTTCTCGCTCATGTATGCGAACCATGTATGCAATCCGTGCATGCAAGAAGAGCAGGAACGTTCGCAAGACGCAGCGCGAAGGTGCCGCGCTGGCACTGGAACCGAATATCGACGCACATCATCCTGATCCGCACTTTACTCCGAAGCCCCCGCCAAGCGGTATCGGCCAAAAGGATGAGATCTGGCTGAAGGTCGTGCTTTCGGACGATACCCACCAGCATGCCCTCTGAGCTACGATCGCAGCATTCGAACCTTCCTCGGAAAAATCAGGGCAACCTTGCACGTGAAAAGCGTCTTGAGAGCAGGCCGCATTTCGCGAGAGGGCGCACGCGCAGCTCCTCCACCCCAGGTTGCCGCCATCCTCAAAAGAGAAGAGAAGGTTGATCATGGATAGAGAATTCCTAGACGAAGACATGGATAAGAAGGTGTTCGAAGCTGAGACCCCGCAAGAGCTTGCGGAGCCGGTATCGCGCCGAGAGATAATGCCAGCATTCTGCGGCACCGTCGTCTTCGCCATAGTGCTTTACGTCATCATGAGCTCTGTGCAGCCGCTCCTCATGGGCAATGACTTCATCTACAGCTTCGCTGACATGATGGCTGGCTGCACGGAAGGCGATCCGCTCTACTATATAGCGTGGTTCTTCGCTGACCTCACCGAAGGCTCGTTCATCGCAGCGCTGCCCGCGTCCATAGGCATGATCATCATGGGCTTCGTTGCCGCGGCGCTTGAGCGGCGCCGCTCGCCGTGGGCCGGGACGGGCGTGGCCGGGAACGGCAAGATCTTCACCACCATGTTCGTCATCACGTGCTTGTCTCTCATCTTGGGGCAGGTGCTCTATGACTGGATGTTCACCAGCGGCTGGATCCCAACGTTCGCAACCGTGCTCACGGTGCAGGTGTTCGTGATCTTCTACGGTCCTGAGATGAAGAAGGCCATCACTTCGCTGATCGTGGGCACCATCCTCACCTGCCCCGTTTGCTACGTGCTGCTCTATGGCATCGTGTCACCCTTGGGACTGCCGCTGTTCATCGCAGTGTCAATGGGCGTTGCCATAGTGGTGCCTGTGTGCTGTCTCCTGTTCCGTCTGATGCCTTGGATGACCATCCCGGCCCCTGCTGAGGGTGCGAACCCAACGGATCAGCCGAAGGGCCGCTTCTTCGTGAGCCAGGTTCTGGGCGACATCGGCCAGCTCACCATCTGGGGAAGCACGTGGGCTACCGTTGGCATGTATGTGGGCGGCATCATCTCATGGGTGATGAATCCGCTGCACCCGGCATATGGCTCTGGCAACTTCCCGCTGCTCATCTTGGTGCAGCTGCTAACAGGCGCCCTTGCCATCCTCATCTGGTATCCGAAGTGGAAGCGGACCGGGTCTGCATTCACGTTCGCGGGCATCGTGTTCGCCTCAGCCATCGTGAGCACCTATCCGCCTAGCTGGGCCATCGTGATCCCCACGATCATCATCGGCGCTGTGGTCTTCGCGCCGCTGGTGGAGTGGATCTTCAAGGTGTTCCGCTTCAAGGGAACGTACCACCCGATCTGCTTGATCCAGCTCTGCATCTTCACGGTGTGCGCAGCCTGGTCATTCGCGATCATGTATCTGCTGATGCCGATGCTCGGCTGATGCCTTAGCACTGCGAAAGAACTCCACATGAGGTCGCGCCTTGCTTCGAAGCGGGGCGCGATCTTCGTCTTCAGGCCTTCAGGGCGCTTCGGGGCATGCAGACGCTCAAGATATGCAGCCGTGCAGCATGGCGACGAGCGCGGTCCTGTTCGGAACCTGAGCCTTTGCGTAGATGTTCTGGAGGTGGGTCTTGACGGTGGAGAGGCTTATGAAGAGCTTGCGTGCCACCTGCTCATTGGTCAAGCCTTCGATGATCAGAGTTGCAACCTCGCGCTCACGTGGCGTGAAGGAAGACGGAAGGCGTTCGCCTTGTCCGTCATCTGATCTGTCTGGCTCCATCAAAGGGATGACGCGAACGGTGAAAGCGCACGCATCTATTGGATCATCCTCAACCTGCAATCTGAAGCGTTGCCCTTGAGCGTTGGAGAAATCAAGATGCCGGTCGGGCTCAGAGAAGTTCGTGATCGAAGCCATGAGGCGATGCGCCTCCCTTCATTTGGAGGGCTCCCCCTTGAGGGTTGACCCGAAGGGGGAGCTAGGATGATGTGCATCCTTGCCCTTCATGCAAGAACGCAGTGAAACCCGATGCATCTAGACCCAGCTTGCGGCCCCCCTTCTCTGAGCTCCCTCGGAATGCCAAGTCCGATGCACGTCTGAGGACGATCATAGGGACTGCAAAGCGCCTGCGCTACTCTTCGTCCGGGGTGAATTGAGGGCTGAACGGCATCTCACCCCTGAGGGATTAGGCACTGACCCGCCCGTATCAGTAGACTTATACCCGGAGGATAGACGCTTAGGATAAGGGGAGGATGCATGAGCGCGATAGGCGCCCGGCGCAGCGGGCTTTGGCAAGTGGTCCACGATGTGCGCCACCAACCAGCACCCTTTCTGCTCTTCACTGCATTCAAGACGTTCGCAGTCTTGCTGTTCCTGCAAGGGGCATTCTTCGCAGGCACCTTCCAAGCAGGAGGGTTCACATTCCCGCTCCTTGTCATATTCCTGCTGATCTGCGCTGCAGTGTTCTCGTTCTTCGCCATGCGCTTCAAGAAGATCACGATAGTGGACAAGAATGGATACCTTTGGATGCTTGCAGGCAGCATGACGTTGGGGCTGATCCTGCTCTACACCGGCGGCCATGAGGACATGATCGACGGCAGCATGAAGGCCTTCATGCTGGTTGCTGGGATGGGGTTGCTGGCAGCAGGTGTGGTTGGCGTGCACGTTGAGCTTGGGCGCTTCTTCGGCATGCTGGGCATGACCCCAACGATGACCTACGGGATAGCATCCGCCCTTGCAACCGGCGCTTTGGTGATGGTGGTCACGCTATTGGGACCTGAGGCAAGATGGGTGCTCGCGTTCGCGATGCCAACGCTTCTGGTCCTGGCATTCTGGTGGGCTAGACGGAGCGTCTTCCCCAACCGGAAGACGCTGTATCGCGAATCTGCCGTTGAGCTGCTCATCCCCTATAGGTTCATGACCACCTCTGTGGTGCAGGGGCTGGCGCTTGGGGCGCCGATGGGGTTCCTCTGCCTCACGGGGCTCCCTTCGCAGGAGCTGGATTCAGCCGGATATGCACTAGCAGCGCTTCTTGCCCTTGTGGTGGTATTGGTCTTCCAAGTGGACTTCAACCGCTCCATCTACCAGATAGGATTCCCCATTGCAGGGATCGGGCTCATCCTGGCAGGTGTGCTGGGGGCAGGCTCACAGATGGCGGGGCTCTTGCAGGTGATGGGTTTCATCTATCTGGACCTGGTGCTCTGGGGGCTGGGATCCTACCTCATCAAGAACTGCGACCAGCCTGCTATCTGGCTTTCGGCTTGCCCCAGCGCGGCGCTGATGTTCGGGCGCGCCGTGGGCGTCACGGTAGGTGCCATTGCCTTCCAGGTGCTGCCGGATGGCGAAGGGTTCTTCTGCACGCTGGCATTCCTGGTTCTCATGGCTGCGTTGCTGCTGATGAGCAATTCGAACCTGCGCACAGGCTGGGGATTCGTGCGCCCCGGCGGTGCTGATGAGGTCACCGATAGCGGACGCACCTGCGAGGTGATCGCGCAGGAATACGGGCTCACACAACGCGAGCAGGAGATCATGTACAACATCATCTGCGGCCGCACGCGCAAGGAGATAGCGGAGGAGCTCTACATTGCGCCGAACACCATCAAGACGCACCTGCATAACCTCTATGGGAAGCTTGACATACATTCAGAGGCAGACCTCAAGGCCTTCGTGGCCAAGCGGGAGCGCATGTTCTCCACCGACGACGGCAGCTTGCAAGAGTGAGGGGCGGCAGCCCGAAACACCCGGATAGGTGATCTGCGCCAGGCAAGGTTGCCTGACCTATTACTGGCATCCGGGTGTTCGCAGGCTATCGCCTGCGTTACGCATTGCTGGCGCAATGCTGCGTCTCCAATGGAGACGCCCACAGGTAGGGAGGGTGCAACTGCGCTTCCAATGGAAGCGCCCACAGGTGGGGGCAATCCTGTGGCTGCAATGCAGCCGCCTTTGAGGCAGCAAGCAACCGAATGCAACGGGGGTGTTACAGCATCAGCGGCTTGCCGGTGAGGGGCGTTCGCCAGCCTATGATGGCGCAATCGCTTGCAAGAAGGCAGGCGTGCGAACATCTGGCGCAGAAAGCTAGGGGGGCAAGCCATGAAGTCAGAGGTCAATGACCGCAAGGTGGCCATCATCGGATGCGGGTTCGTGGGTGCAACCACCGCGTTCGCGCTGATGGAGTCAGGCATCTTCTCGGAGATGGCGCTGATAGACGTGGACCACGATCGCGCAGAAGGCGAAGCGCTGGACATCTCCCACGGCCTCGCATTCGCAAGCCCTATGGACATCCACGCCGGCACTTATGACGACGTGGCGAACGCAAGCGTGGTCATCATCACCGCGGGCGCTGCTCAAAAGCCCGGTGAGACGCGCATGGATCTGGTGAATAAGAACGTCGGGATATTCAAGGGGATCATCTCTGAGATCAAGAAGCGCAAGTTCAAGGGCATCATCCTGGTGGTGTCCAACCCGGTTGACGTGCTCACCCACGTCACCCTGAAGCTGTCTGGCCTCCCTGAGAGCCGCGTGATCGGCTCCGGTACCGTGCTTGACACTGGGCGCCTGAAGCAGATCATCAGCGGGCGGCTTGGAGTGGACCCGCGAAACGTTCACGTTCGCATACTGGGAGAGCATGGTGACAGCGAGCTGATCGCTTGGTCAAGCGCGCACGTGGCGGGCATCCCGCTGGAGGACTTCTTCAACATGCGCTCTGACGGCTCATACGAGGAGTTCCGCCTGGAAGTGTCAGATGAGGTTCGCAACTCCGCCTATGAGATCATCTCCAAGAAGAAAGCCACGTATTTCGGGATAGCCATGGCCATCAAGCGCATCTGCGAATGCATCGTGCGCGACGAGAAATCCGTGCTGTCCGTTTCGAACTCCATGCAGGGCGAATACGGGATAGAGGGCGTGGCGCTGTCAACCCCGTGCGTGCTTGGCAGGGACGGGATAGAGGTGCGCATGCCGCCATCGCTGAACTACCTGGAGCAGCAACAGCTGAAGGATTCCGCTAGCCAGCTGAAAGCCGTCATAGCCGGGCTTGACCTGAGCTAGCGGCAAACTGGCTGACGGCGGCCTTAAAGGTGTAGGCTATCGAACTTGAGATCAGAACACGCCGAAAGAGAGCGAAGGGCAGATCATGAACGTGCATGAGAATGTATTCGAACTGGTGGGCAACACTCCCCTTGTGGAGCTTTCCAACTATGAGCGCAACCACGGGCTGAACGCCCGCTTGATAGGCAAGGTTGAGTACTTCAACCCCGCCGGGTCTGTGAAGGACCGCGTGGCGAAGGCGATGATAGAAGATGCCATCGCGCGCGGAGAGATGGATGAGGATACCGTCATCATAGAGCCAACATCCGGGAACACGGGCATTGCGCTTTCGGCCATTGCGGCCGCAAGGGGCATGCGCGCCATCATCGTGATGCCGGAGACCATGTCAGTGGAGCGGCGCAATCTCATGCGCGCATACGGCGCGGAATTGGTGTTGACGCCGGGAGCACAGGGCATGAAGGGCGCCATCGCCAAGGCTGAAGAGCTTGCGAAGGAGATCCCGAACTCGATGATCCCCTCGCAGTTCACGAACCCCGCCAATCCTGAGGTGCACAAGAAGACCACCGGCCCTGAGATCTGGCGGGACACTGACGGCGTGGTGGATTACCTGATCAGCGGCGTCGGCACAGGTGGCACGCTTTCGGGCACGGGATCATTCTTGAAGGAGATGAATCCTGATATCAAGGTGATAGCTGTTGAGCCAGCGGATTCGCCCGTTCTGTCTGAAGGACGCGCGGGCGCGCACAAGATCCAGGGCATCGGCGCTGGGTTCGTGCCTAAGACGCTTGACACCAGCGTGTTCGACGAGGTCATCACCATCACCAGTGAGGAGGCCTTCCAGGCCGGGCGTGAGCTGGCCGCGAAAGACGGCCTGCTGGTGGGGATATCCTCAGGTGCCGCCGTGGCTGCTGCTGCGAAGGTGGCTGCACGCCCGGAGGCTGAGGGCAAGAGCATCGTCATCATCCTGCCTGACACCGGTGAGCGCTACCTGACCACCGAGATGTTCGGCTTCTGACGGGCAACCTAAAGGAGCCCCGAAATGCTCGGATAGGCGTCTTGCGCCAGGCTAGATGGCCTGAACTGGAGCTGGCTTCCGGGTGTTCGCAGGCTATCGCCTGCGTTACGCATTGCTGACGCAATGCTGCGTCTCCAATGGAGACGCCCACAGGTGGGGGGAGGCAATGCTGCGTCTCCAATGGAGACGCCCACAGGTGGGGGGAGGCAATGCTGGGTCTCCATTGGAGACGCCTACCACAAAGGTTAGATTGGATAGGCGCACGTTAGTGTGCCAAGGGCACTCACTGGATAGGATAGCGGGCGTAGTGCTCGGGATAGGATTCCTGGAGATAGCGCTTCAGGGCGTCGATGACGTAGCGGATGTGGATGGTGGGCTTGTGCTTGCGGCTGATCACAGCCCCCACCTCGCAGATGGATTCCGGAGTGGATACTGGCACGAAGACGAGGCCGTCAGTTGGCATGTAAGGATCAGTCTCTGCGATGCTGAATCCGAATGAATCGAACGCGGCCAGCCTGTCAGGGGACCCTTGCGCGAACTCCAGCAGCATGCGAGGGCCCGTAGCCTTGAGCCTCACTGCCTTCAAGGGCATCTCACGGAAGAGCCACCGAGTGTAGGATGCCATATCATGCTGAGAATTGACGGCAACTGGCCTGTTCGCAACAGCATCGCGGTGCAGCACCTCCTTGGACGCGAACGGGCTGTCCTCACGCACAACGAACCCATACCTCGTCCGCAAGACCGTCTCGAACGCCAGGTCTGAATGCTGAGCGTAAAGGTCACTGTGGTAAGGATGCATGTCTGCGATGTACAGCTCTTCTCCACTGGACGACTCAGCTGCATCAAGCAACGCGCTGATGGGCATCTCATCAGCTATGGAATGCATCTGGATCAGCTCCCCGCCGTTGATGCCCGCTGCAACCTGCAGCGGATAGTATGTTGAATGCACGATCAGCTGCTTTGCGGCATCGGGTGTGCCAACCGTATCCTTGAGCATGTCATCAACCAGAAGCCGATATTCATCCAGGATCGCGTTCGCATGAGATAGCAACAGCTCTCCATGCTGGGTGAGCCGGATGCCGGACCTTCCGCGGTCTATCAGCTTCACGCCAAGCTCGCGCTCAAGCGCAGTGATGGCTTTGTTGAGGCCTTGGTGGGATATGTGCACGCGCTCCGCGGCGGCATAGAAGGAGCTGGCTTCTGCAAGCTCGACGAAGTATCTAAGGCTATCTATCTGCATGAGCCTCCCCCTCCTGGGCTCATTATGAAGCATTGATAGGTGATGAAGGAGGTCGTGGATGAGAAAGGAGCAGCCCGAAGGCCGCCCCTTTGGTCCAAGCAGATGCCGCGTGCGCTGACGTGCGCTCATGCGCGCTCGCATGACGCGCATGGCCGGTCACTTCGTTGCGTAGATGACCTCGTCGCGCGTTCCTTCGAAAGCGGGCAGCTGGAAGATGCGGAAGTCACGATCGCGCAGCTCCTCCATCTTCGCATCCACTTCCGCGCCCCAAGTGAGGGCGCTGTTCGGGCAGTTGTACACGCAGTACGGCGCGTTCGACCTGCCCTTGGTGGACGTGCGGTCAACGGAGCACTTGGTGCAGCTCTTGTGCCAGAGAGGCTCCCATGACTCGTGAAGGTCCGGCCACTCGCCAGCTGGCCTGTCGATGCCCTCGCCGCTTCCAAGCGTGCGCACCGTTATGCGCCAATCGTCGTCATCCAGCCTGTTCCCCACCTTGCACGCCATGGCGCAGGTCCAGCAGCCGGTGCAACGCTGCAAGTCCACTAGTATCCTTGAATCAGCCACAATGCACCCCCTTCTCAAGCCTCGACCTTGCGCATGTCACATGCGCAGTCCCAAATGGTGTCCCATGCTCCGGCCATGCCGCCAATGCCGCCTGTGCCGAAGCCGGGCTGATAGCCACCTATCGCCTCAACGTCTGCCACCCACTTGAGCGCCCTGTCATCCAGGGTCTCGTTCGAACCCAGCGCCGGGATCAGCTCAGAGTACATGCCCTCTTCGAAGGCGTCGTGGCGCCAGCCGAACCAGATCTGCAGCGTTCCAGGAGGTATGGCCTGGTCAAGGTGCATCTCTATGATGCAGTGCCCGCGGTGGTTGTAGATCTCAACCTTGTCGCCGTCCTTGACGCCCTCGGCCTCTGCGTCGATCGGGTTCATGCGCCCGGTTGGCTTGTCACCCGAGAGCTTCGCCATGACCGGGTCATCCGTGAACATGGACTGCATGAAGAAGCGCTGGCGGCCGCTGAAGAAGTGATACTTGCCCTTCGCGTCGCCGCGCTCAAGGCTCATCGGCGTGGGCGCCTCCAGCGGCTCCAGGTACTGCGCCATGGCGTCGTTCACGGGAACGAGGCGCTCGGCGTAGAACTCAAGGCGCTTTGAGGGAGTGTCGAACTGCATCCCCATGAACGGATCCCAGTTCACAGGCGGTGTTGCGCAGCGAACGAGCTTCTCTTCCTTCAGGCGCTCGTAGGTCAGCGGCGGCTGGATGCCTGAGATCATGGGCCACTGGCTCTTGAGGCGGATGGCGATCCACTCCTCGGCCGTCTTGTCGAAGTATTCGCCAAGCCCCACGCGCTTCGCCAGCTCAGAGTAGACGAACGTTGGGTCCTTCGCCTCTCCCACTGGCTCTATGGCAGGCTCTTGCAGCACGACGTGGTTGTACGCAGCTGAGGCCACCAGCTCATAGCGCTCGAACGGCATGCAGTCAGGCAGCACGTAGTCAGCGTATTGGCCGGTGTCGGTCATCCATATGTCGATGTCGACTATGAGCTCCATCTTGGGGAAGATCTCATTGAGCCACAGGCCGCGGTTCGGGCAGTTGTGCACGGGGTTCCCGGCCACCACCCAGAATGCCTTGATGGGATACGGCTCCTCTGAGAGCACCTGATCTATGAACTCAGCCTGACGGACCAGCTTGCCTTTGTAGCCCTCTCTGCCGTTCGGCATTGTGATCTCTGCGTCGTTGAACGTCTGCGGGAATCCCGCGGGGAGCATCTCGGATGTGACGCCAGCGCCCGGGCGCCCCAGGTTCCCGGTGAGCATGCCAAGCAGATAGAAGCTGCGGTAGCTCTCGCCCTGATTCTGATAGCGCAGGCCAAGGGCGCCGAAGATGTATGCGGCATCAGCGGCCACGTATTCGTCGGTCAGCTTCTCAACAACCTCAGGCGCCACGCCGGTGATCTCCTGCTGGTACTCAAGCGTGTACTTGGAGGCGTGTTCGCGAAGGTGCGCGAAGGCCGTCTTGCACGCCACGCCGTCAACCACGTGCTCACCGTCAAGCTCCATGTTGTCCGAGGGGCTGTCCTGCTGGCCGGCCACCATGCTCATGGGTGCGTTCGAATCCAGGTCCCACACCATGTAGTTGCCGTCCGCATCGCGCAGGAAGGTGCCGTCATCGTCGCGAACGAGGAAGGGTGCCACCGTGTACTTCAGCAGGAAGTCGGCCTTGTATTGCTTGCGCTGGATGATCAGGTTCACCATTGCCATGGACAGCGCCGGGTCAGAGCCTGGCTTCACAGGGATGAACTGGTCAGCGTATCCGGCCGTTGCGTCGAAGAGCAGGCCGATGTCGATGATCTTCGCGCCGCGGCTCTTCGCCTCCACGAAGTGCTTGGCGATGCGCTGCTGGTTCTCAACAGGATTCGCACCCCACACGATGATCAGGTCAGAGCTGTCGAAATTGGCAGGGTCCGTGGTCATGTACTTATAGAAGTTGCCCATGTCGTAGAACGCGGCATAGAACGGGCCGTTGTCCAGGCCGTAGCCCTGGATGGGGTCAGTTGCGCCCCAAAGGCCCATGAAGCGTGAGGAGAGGAGCGCGCCTAGGCCTTGTGACGGCGGCACGGATGCCACAACGTCCCACATGGCAAGCGTCTCTGGGCCGTACTTCTCCTTGAGCTCAAGCAGCTTCTCGGCGATCTCATCAAGCGCCTGGTCCCAGCTGATCTTCTCCCACTTGCCTTCGCCGCGCTCACCCACGCGCTTCAGCGGATGCGTCAGTCGCTTCGGGTTGTAGGGCTGGCGGCATGACATGATGCCCTTCTGGCAGATGTAGCCTTCGTTCTCCTCTGCGCCGGTGTAGCAGGCCTTTTCGGTCCGGACGATCTTCCCGTCCTTCACGATGGTCTTGATCGCGCAGAATTCGTGGTCACCCCAACCGGGACAGCAGGTGTAGACATACGATTCCTCGCTCATGCGAACCTCCTCCTCAACTCGCCTCTTAGATGCATCCGATGCGGAGCGTTCTTGGAATGCTGACTCTGCCGGATCGAACGCATTCCCTTGATGACCATATTAGATGCATTCAGGTCATCGTTGAATAACCGGTCTCTTTCCGCTCTATGCAACCATTGGTTGAAAGGAGGGGCCATGCTGAAACCCTATATATGACCAAAAAGGTCAATGACATTTCCCCGTGCTTAATGTCATTGACCTGAGAGGTCATAATTAGGAACGGGCACCTTTTCCTGTGGGCGCTTGCATTGCAAGCGCAGCTACCTGTAAGCCCGAAGGGCGAGAAGGTAGCGAAATGAGGACGGCAGCCCGAAACACCCGGAATGGCTGTCTGCGCCAGGCAAGGTTGCCTGACCAGTTGCCTTGATCCGGGTGTTCGCAGGCTATCGCCTGCGTTACGCATTGCTATCGCAATGCTGCGTCTCCAGTGGAGACGCCCACGAATCTTTTAAGGCCGCTACTCATGAGCATGCTTGCATGATCATGAGTTAAAGGCCGCTATAAAAGAAGTGCGGCGATAGCCGCATAAGGTTTACCGAGCGCAAGCGAGGCCGAAGCTCGCAAGGCACCCGGGAATCCATCAAGACATGCTATCTAGCAGTTGACCGGTCAGGTGATGAGTGGTAGATTTCGCCGCAATCGAATAGACATCCTGCCGCCGGGTAGGGTTCCGAGCACTCGGAACAAGCTTCCATCATCAGGCCTTCGAAGATGGGAGCCTGTTTCGGGTGCTCTTTCTTTTTCTGGCGCAGGTGAGCTGTTCGCCACCCACGAAGAGGAAGGCGCACATGCTGGCATGGACGATATTGATAGGGGCAGGCGTGATGGAATCCGTCTGGGCCATAGCCCTAGACAGGTCACACGGATTCAGCAACTTGCTGCCCAGCTTGGCGTTCTTCGTTGCGCTGGCCTTGAGCATGGTGGGGTTGGCGTTCGCATTGAAGACGCTTCCCTTGGGTACCGCGTACGCAGTTTGGGTAGGAATCGGCGCCTCGCTCACAGCGATCTACGGGATGGTCTTCAACGGAGATGCCGTCAGCGTCGCGCGCATCGCCTTGATCGCGGGGCTGATCGGTTGCGTCATAGGGCTCAAGGCTCTGGAAAGCACCGCTTCATAGGAATGAGCTTCAGCGCCAGGCGGATTGGATGTGGGATATCAGGTGCGTGCAGAAGCGTTCGCAAGCTGCCTCGGTCTGGTCATCTCTTGCAGGAGCGCGCTCCACTATCAAGGTGCGCTCAAAGCCTGGGTCCTCCAGAGGATGCCAGCGAACATCGCTTGATGCCACAGGCCCCCAGCTGAACTCAGGCCAGAATCCAACGCCAAGCCCCAGACCGATCATCTTCCTGACCAAAGCGGGGCTATCGCTATCGAACACGACGCGTGGGAAGAAGCCTTGTCCGGCACAGAGCGAATCGCACAGGCTCCGGAAGCTGCGTGAGCCCGCCAAGCTGATGAAGCGCTCTTGTTCAAATGCGCTCAAGGCAACAGGGCCCTCCATGCCTGCGCGCTTTGGAGCAGCTACGCCGATAGCCTCCGAGAAGCTGGCAACCTCACCGGCCGCCACTCTGCGCCTACCCTTGCTTGGCGGCAGCGTTCGCACGCTCACGTGCACATTCGCCTCCCCTTCGTGCTGGACCACTTCGAAGGCGACTTCCGGCTCTTCGGCCATGAAGCTAGCAATGGCATCAACCACCAGCGAGGATGCGGAGAATATCCCCACGCGAACCACCGGGAGCTGATCCGATGCTTCGCGGCGCGTCTCTTCCACCGCATCATCTAGTGACGCGATCAGGGGCGACACGCGCGCCTGGAAGCGCTTGCCCTCCTCTGTCAGGCATATGTTGCGGCCTTGCCGTTCGAAGAGGCGCACTCCAAGCTCATCCTCCAGCCGGTGGATGGATTGCGAGAGCGCAGGTTGCGCCACATGAAGCCTCTTCGCGCTCTTCGTCATGTGCTGAGTGCGAGCAACTTCGGTGAAGTATCTGAGTTGCGTGAGCTCCATGGCGCTCCTATTCATCAAGTTTGCTTATCATTCTCATGCTCATTATATATTTGACGTTATGTCTCATGAGCCTATCATCGAAGGCGTCTTGGATCTCTTCGAAAGGAATGGCTCATGGCCGAATTGTTGGAAGCAGCTATGCTGCTCTGTTTTGGATTGTCTTGGCCCATCAATGCTTACAAGAGCTATCAAGCGCGGACTGCGGCGGGGAGCAGCTGGCAGTTCATCGCGCTGATCACTGCCGGATATCTTGCGGGAATAGCAGCGAAGCTATTGTCAGGGCCTGTCACTTGTGTGCTGGCCGTGTACCTGATAAACCTCGTCTTCCTGGCTGTGAACTGGCTGGTCTACTTCAGGAATCGCCGGATAGATGCCTCAGCATGCCCTGCATATGAGCCAGTGAGCGAGTGCTCTGCTTCCTGATGAGCCTTGTTGCAGGTGGCACCTCATCTATATATGACCAAAAAGGTCAATGACATTGCGCACGGGGCAGTGTCATTGACCTGAGAGGTCATCATTAGATCATTAGAAGGGTTGACCAGCAAGGAGGCTCATAGGTGGCCGGTAGGCCAGGGGCGCTATGATTCAGCTGTTGCCAATGCCTCTATGGGCTTCTCTTCGGGGCAAAGCGGAGGCACGATGCCTGTGCGCGCCTCTGGTACCAGCCATGCCAAGGGACCCAGCAGCTTGCCGAAGACGCGGACCATCGGCCCCACCAACAGCGCACCGATGATGGTCCCTTCGCGTACCTGGTAGATGCCGCCCAAGAAGGCCAGCGAAGAGATCACAGCTAGGCACACGAGCGACACATCCCACGCCATCTTGCAGCTGCTGAAGCGCTTCTTCGAAACATACGAGATGACTTGAACCGCAGCGTCTCCCGGCGTCATCAGCAGGTCTGACGCAAGCTGCACGCGTATGCCGAACGCAAGGAGGAGCACGGATGCCAGCACATAGATCAGCTGCTGGATGTATGAATCAAGAGGCAGCGCGCCGAATATCCAGAGCCAGGCATCCACGGATACAGACAACACGATGAACAGCGGGATCTGCAAGAACTGGATGGGATTGAAGCGTTTCCTCAGCAGCGCGATCTCAAGGAGGAAGAACAGCGCATTGAAGACGAACGTCCACATGCCCATGGTGAGCGGAAGCCCCATCTGCTCCCCTACCTCCGTATACACAGCTGCCATGCTGGATATCGGGGATGTGCCCAGGCTGGCGTATTTGGCAAGCGCGATCCCCGCTCCGATGGATATCAGCCCGGCGAACATGACGACGACACGCAACGCCAGATTCGTCGCGGGCTTGCCGAATGCGCGCGTCCATGCACCTTTGAAGCTTTCAAGACCTCTTCTCATGGAGCTGATTCTAATGTCTGCTTTGGCCCCATTTGCATCGCACTTTCGGCGAACGAGAAAGGCTCGAACGCGAGATAACCTGGCTAATGACACTGCCCAGGGGGCTTTGGCATTGACCTGATGGAGCATCATTTGGTTGCCTCTTCCTGAAGACAACCTTTCTTTCCTGTGGGCGTTCGCATTGCAGCCGCAGCTGTGCGCTAGCACAGCGAAATGAGAGGCACCCAAGGTGCACTTCCTCGCCATGCGAATGAATTTTCGCATGGCTCAGGGCGCGAAGCCCGAAACACCCGGATTGGTGGTCTGCGCCAGGCTAGGTAGCCTGAGCTAGTGCTGGCATCCGGGTGTTCGCGGACTGACGTCCGCGTTACGTTGCACTAGCGTGCAACTGCGTCTCCGATGGAGACGCCCACATGGTAGAAGGGGCAATCCTGCGGCTGCAATGCAGCCGCCCACATGGGAGGAAGTCAATGCTGCGCTTGCAATGCAAGCGCCCACATTGGGGGGGGAGCCGCCCCACAGGAGATGTTTCCCTCGGAACGGGGCGCGTGAGCGCCCCAAGGCCGCTACTTTGCTTGTGCTTGCACATGCAAAGTTAAAGGCCGCAATAAAAGGAGCGGGCACATAGTGCCCGCGACACCGGACCGAGCGGAGCGAGGCCGAAGGATGAGGATGCAACCCAATATATGACCCAGAAGGTCAATGACATTAAGCACGGGGAATTGTCATTGACCTAATTGGTCATAATTAGGTCAATGACACCAAGGCCGCTACTTTGAACAGCAGGGATGCTGTTCAAAGTTAAAGGCCGCAGTGAATGAAGCGCGGCGTGAGCCGCGTAAGGTTTACCGAGCGGAGCGAGGCCGAAGGATCCGGTAGGTTTGGCAGGTGACGATCCTCAG
>CAJUPL010000011.1 GCA_910588435.1 uncultured Eggerthellaceae bacterium
GGGACCCCTTTCGGGACCCCTCCGAAAACTCGGCGGCTCAAGGCTGAACCTACATCTCTTTCTGCCTAAACTTCCCCATCCTTCGGCCTCGCTCCGCTCGGTCTGGATTACAGGATAGGTGCACGGTGTGCACCTATCCTGCTTCATTTAACGCGGCCTTTAACTTTGAACAGCATTCCTGCTGTTCAAAGTAGCGGCCTTGGTGGCCTGCCGGCCACCTATCCAGGTGCACCCTCCTGCGATAGACGGCTATACCCCCTGCGGTGGGCGGCTGCATTGCGGCCGCAGCATCGCCCCTTTCATGTGGGCGGCTGCATTGCCCCCCCCTCATGTGGGCGCTTCCATTGGAAGCGCAGTTGCACGCCAGTGCAACGTAACGCAGGCGCTAGCCTGCGAGCACCCGGCATGCAGCAACTGGTCAGGCAACCTTGCCTGGCGTAGACCATCAATCCGGGCATTTCGGGTTATCACCCTCATTTCGCTACCTTTTCGCCCTTTGGGCTTCCAGCTAGCTGCGGGCAAGCAATGCGAACGCCGACTCCTAAGAGCTCCTATAGGAGGAGGGGGATCTGTGTTGGCAAAGCCGTCAAGCAGCAAGGGGAACAGGCATGCGGGCTTCAGTCTATTCGCTTGCCGTTCTTCATCTGATGGCGGCTGCGGAATGTCTGCACTATCACATACACCCCAAGCACGAACGCGCCGATGTAGCCTAGGACACCCAGCACAGGCACCTCAAGGAGCTTGGGCTCCATGTTGGTGGTGCAGAGGATGGAAGACCCCAAGAAGAGGCCAACTGATATCAGCGCAAGCGAGATGCGCCCAACGGAGGCGTATATGGTGGCAAGCACATCGGTTGAGGCGCTAACGTTGCCCTTGAGCTCTATCTCGCCACGGTCGAGCATCTCCAACGTGTTCGACATCTGCTTGGGCAGCTTCGTCAGCGCCTCTGCGGACCCCGCAGCTGAGGTCAAGAGCTCTAGCGTGCGCATCTCCACATGCTTGGGGTAAAGGGACTGCAGCACAACGTGCTCAGATACCACATCCATCACGTTCAGAGACGGCGCCAGGTCCTCTATGACGCCCTCTAGCGTGACCACCCCGCGCACCAGCATGGTGACCGCAGGCGCCATGATGAGGTTCTGCTTGCGCATGACCTCCACCACTTCCCCCATGGCATCCCCCATGTTGATGTTAGCAAGCGTGGATGAGCTGTACTTGTCAAGGAGCGCGGCCAGCTCTTGCAAGAGGATGCCGTGGTCAACAGGTCCGTTCTGCTTTGATATCCCTATCACGGATTGCATCAGCATGTAAGGGTCGTTCGCAGTGACGGAGCGGAACATGCGCCCCACCAGCTGGCGCTGCCCGGGGTCAAGCGATCCGGTCATGCCAAGATCTATCCAGATGATCTCATGCCCACGCACGATGATGTTCCCGGGATGCGGGTCAGCGTGGAAGAATCCATCATCCAGCGCCTGCTGGAAGTAGCTCTGGCAGATGCGGTAGGCGATGCGCTTCACGTCATCACCATGGCGCTTGAGCGCATCCACATCATCAACCTGCACGCCCTCAACGTATTGCATTACTAGCAAGGACTCATTCGAATATGCAGGGTAGGGCAGAGGGGAGGTGACGCCGTCTTGGCTCTCCAGCTCAGCGCGAAAGCGGATCAAGTTCTCAAGCTCCACGTTGAAGTCAAGCTCGTTCTTGGTGGTGCGCTCAAGCTCATCCAAGAGGTTCTCGAAGTTCAGCAGCAGCGTCTGATGCGCAGGCGCCATGAACTCAGCGGTTGCTAGCACGCGCCGCATGAGCTGGATGTCCTCTGTCATCTCAGAGACGATACCGGGGCGGCGGACCTTGACTGCCACCACAGCGCCGTCATGCAATACCGCCCTGTGCACCTGCGCGATGGAGGCAGAGCCCAAGGGCTTCGGATCGATGGCGATGAAGACGTCCTCCCAGCTGCGCCCGAACGAGGAGTCAATGCACTGAAGCACTTCGAAGAACGGCATGGGCGTGACGTCTGCATGCAGCTGCTCGAACGCTTCACAATATGCCTTCGGCAGGATGTCTGAGCGGGTGGACGCCATCTGGCCGATCTTCACATACGTAGGCCCCAGCGCTTCCAGCACGGCCACAGCCTTCTCAGGTGTAAGTTCATGGAAGACATCGTATCTGCGCAGCACAGAGATGATCTGGCGCATGCGGCGGCCGGACGTCTTGTCCTTCATGGAATAGCGGATCATCTTCGCGAATTCCTGAACGGTTGCCAATGCGCTCTCCCTGCCCCTTGCGAACTTGCCCAAGCTCAAGATCCAAGCCCTTTGATTGTATCCGCACCTGGCGCGCGCGTTGGGCCATGTGACCTTAATGTAATGCGGTTGTATGAGATAGAATCCTCAAGCCATGGAGATCATTCATATAGACGATGACCTGGATCTTGAGAAGGTGCGAGCATCCGGCCAGTGCTTTCGCATACAGGCTGAAGATGGCGGCTCATACCGCTTGGTCTTCCAAGACCATGTCATGCACATGAGAGATGCTGGCGAAGGCGCCTTCGAAGTGTCCTGCACGCCAGATGAGTTCTGGAGCGTATGGGCGCCGTATCTGGACCTTGACCGCTCATACTCAAGCGTACGGGCGCGCGCGGCCAACAAGAGCAGCTTCCTTGATCGCACCATGGAGTTCGGGCGCGGCCTGCGCGTGCTGAACCAAGATCCTTGGGAGATGCTGATCACGTTCATCATCTCGCAGCGAAAGAGCATGCCAGCCATCGCTACTGCCGTGGAGGCGCTCTGCGCTTCGTTCGGGGAAGAGATAGAACCAGGCATATTCGCATTCCCAACGCCTGAGGCCTTGGCGCGCGCCACGGACGCGGAGCTTCGCGCGTGCGGGTTGGGGTATCGGGCGCCGTATGTGGCCGCGGCAGCTAGGATGGTTGCAACGGGTGAGCTTGACTTGGACGCATGCGCCAAGCTGGACGATGAAGCGCTCTTGGACGCGCTCATGGGCGTGCACGGAGTCGGTAAGAAGGTGGCGAACTGCGTCGCGCTCTTCGGGTTCGGCCGCACAGGAGCGGTGCCCGTGGACGTTTGGATCGGCCGCGCCATGGATGCAGCGTTCGAAGGGGAGGACCCGTTCGCGCAGTTCGGGCAAGATGCCGGGATCTTGCAGCAGTACGTCTTCTACTACGTGACCCAGAACAAGGGGGAATTCAAGTGAGCAACGCTGAGCATGCAGCCTGCGAACATCCCGCATTCGCAGAGTTCGTCCAGACCATAGCGCGCCTGCGTGCACCGGATGGGTGTCCGTGGGATAGGGAGCAGACGCATCTGTCCATCGCGCCCAACATGGTGGAAGAGGCCTATGAGGCGGTGGATGCCATAGAGGCCAATGACGTGGCGCACCTTCGCGAAGAGCTTGGAGATGTCCTCTTGCAAGTGGTGCTTCAAAGCCAGATAGCGAAAGACGCGGGCGAGTTCACGATCGATGAGGTGTGCGCTGACATCAACGCGAAGATGGTCCGCCGCCATCCGCATGTCTTCGGGGATGCTGCGGCTGGCAGCGCGAATGACGTCATCACGCTCTGGGACAAGATCAAGCTGGCTGAGAAGGAGGAAGCTCCAAGCCAGGATGGCCCTGAGCGGCTGTTGGACGGCGTTCCCACGGGCTTGCCAGCGCTCACGCAGGCGCAGAAGATCTCTCGCAAGGCAGCTGCTGCTGGCTTCGAATGGGAGAGCGTCTCAGATGTGTGGGATAAGGTTCGCGAAGAGGAAGCGGAGCTTGCGCAAGCCTACGGAGCGTGCCCCAAAGACGATGCAGGCAAGGTCTTGCATGACGATCCGCTAGCGGCAGCTGTTGAGGAGGAGCTGGGGGATGTCCTCTTCAGCCTCGTGAACGTGGCACGCAAGATGGGGATCAATGCTGAGAATGCCCTTCGCTCAACGTGCGCGAAGTTCCGCATGCGCTGGGAGCGCATGGAAGACGAGGCCTTCGCGAACGGCGAGCGCTTGGAGGATATGACGCAATCTGAGCAAGAGGCTCTCTGGCAAGCCGCCAAGCGCTCTTCGTAGAGCATCCTGCACCTACCTGAGGCACATCCACTCCCCCTGTGGTAGGCGGCTGCATTGCGGCCGCAGCTGCGCCCCCCTCTGTGGTAGGCGGCTGCGCCCTCCCCCCAATAGTGGGCGTCTCCATTGGAGACGCAGCAGTGGCCCCCTCTCCTGTGGGCGCTTCCATTGGAAGCGCAGTTGCACGCCAGTGCAACGTAACGCGGACGTCAGTCCGCGAACACCCGGCATCCAGCCTCAGACCAGGCCACCTAGCCTGGCGCAGGCCATCGATCCGGACGCACCCAGATGCTACCCTCATGACCTCTTCCCATCCATTCGTCCTTCGCGTGGTGTTTCGCGCTGAAACCGTGCTGTTGCGTGGGAAGCGTGGCGGTGATGGTAGAATCATGCGGTTAAAGAGAAGCGGCAAGGCAGGGATCAGATTGCATAGGGATATCCAAGAGGTGCTGTTCACCTCTGAGCAGATAGCTGAGCGCGTGCAGGCAATGGGCGAGGCCATCACGGCTGATTACTCGGCTGCAGCCCGGCGTGGGGAGGGCATCGTCATGATGTGCGTCCTTCGCGGAGCTGCCATCTTCATGGCAGACCTTGCCAGGCGGGTGAAGCTCCCCATGGAGATGGATTACATGGCAGTGTCCTCATATGGCTCGGGCGTGAAGAGCTCAGGTGTGGTGAACATCACGAAGGACCTGTCAGGCAGCATCGAAGGCAAGCATCTGATCATCGCAGAGGATGTCATAGATACTGGCCTCACGCTCACATACCTCTTGAAGAACCTCCGCTCAAGGAATCCGCTCTCCATCGAGATAGCGGCCATGCTCCGCAAGGATGTCCCACGTCCGCAGGAGATACCTTGCAAGTACCTCGGGTTCGATTGCGGAGATGAATTCGTGGTGGGCTATGGCCTTGATTTCGCAGAGAGATACCGAAACCTTCCGGACATTGGCATATTGAAGCCAGAGATCTATCAGTAAAGGTGCATTGATGTCAGACAAGCCAACAAAGCAGACCGACCAGAAGCAACCCCCCTCAAGGAACACGCGGTCCATGATCATATGGATCGTGCTCTTGTGCCTTGTGGGGTTCTTCCTGGGCAGCCAGTTCATGACCATGGGCCAGGGGAACACGCGTGACACCCTGGACACGGGCCAATTCGTGCAGGCAGTTGAGCAAGATCGCGTGAAGAGCGTCGTCTATGCCGCATCTGACTACACGGTGAACGGCAAGTACTATCCGGCGTCCACGCCAGGTGCTGCCATTGCGGACGCCATGAACGAGGGCTTCGATGCAATGAACGCCCTCATGTCACAGCAGACGAACCGCTCAGGTGAGCGCCTTGGCGGCGTGGCCACGCAAGCGCTTGAGACGCACACGCTTGGCACTGAGCGTGACTACACCAGCGTCTACGTGGGCGCGGACTCCTTGGGTGAGCTCCTGTCTGAGCATCCTGATGTGCAGTATGAGATCACGCTCCCATCTGGTTGGATCTCCATCCTGGCATCGATCTTGCCGTTCCTGCTGATAGCGGCACTGCTCCTGTTCTTCTTCAGCCAGATGCAGAAGGCGAACAATTCGCAGATGAGCTTCGGCAAGAACAAGGCTAAGAAGACAGTGGAAGAGCGCCCAGACGTCAAGTTCACTGACGTGGCTGGCGTTGATGAGGCCGTTGAGGAGATGCAAGAGGTCAAGGACTTCTTGGCGAACCCTGAGAAGTACCAGGCCATGGGCGCGAAGATCCCTCGCGGCTGCCTTCTGGTGGGCCCTCCGGGCACGGGCAAGACGCTCCTTGCACGAGCTGTTGCTGGCGAGGCAGGGGTGCCCTTCTTCTCCATCTCCGGCTCTGACTTCGTTGAGATGTTCGTAGGCGTTGGTGCCTCTCGTGTTCGCGATCTGTTCAAGGACGCGAAGGAAGCAGCGCCCTCCATCATCTTCATCGATGAGATAGACGCCGTTGGGCGCCAGAGGGGCACGGGCCTTGGAGGTGGTCACGATGAGCGTGAGCAGACGCTGAACCAACTCCTCGTTGAGATGGATGGCTTCGACGCCACGGAATCCGTCGTGCTGATAGCGGCCACCAACCGCGCAGACGTGCTAGACCCGGCACTCCTTCGCCCCGGCCGCTTCGACAGGCAGATCGTGGTGGATACGCCTGACGTTCGCGGGCGTGAGCGCATCCTGGAGGTGCATTCGAAGGACAAGCCGCTTGGGTCAGACGTGGACCTCACAGCCATCGCGAAGATCACGCCTGGGTTCACTGGTGCTGACCTTGCCAACCTGATGAACGAATCTGCGCTGCTCACCGCGCGCAAGTCCAAGAAGATCATCACCATGCGCGAGGTGAACGAGTCCCTTGAGCGCGTGATCGCAGGCCCTGAGCGCAAGGGCCGCGTGATGAACGAGCAGACAAAGCACACCATCGCGTATCACGAGAGCGGCCATGCGCTTGTGGGTCACTTGCTGGACCACGCAGATCCGGTGCACAAGATATCCATCATCAGCCGCGGGCGCGCGCTTGGATATACGCTCTCCATTCCTGATGAGGACAAGGTGCTGAACTCCCTCACCGAGATGAAGGATGAGCTTGCCGTCTTCATGGGCGGCCGCGTTGCGGAGGAGATCTTCTGCGACGACATCACAACGGGCGCTTCCAATGACCTTGAGCGCGCATCCAAGATGGCGCGCGCCATAGTCACGCAATACGGCATGAGCCCGCTTGGCACGCAGGTCTTCGGCCAGCCCAACCACGAGGTGTTCCTGGGCCGTGACTACGGCAACACGCAGGATTACTCCGAGGAGACGGCGCGCAAGATCGACGAAGAGGTCTCCATCATCATGAAGGAAGCGCATGACAGGGCGCACGCCATCCTCACCGCGCATGCCTCTCAGATGGACCTCATGGCAAGCGTGCTGCTGGAGCGCGAGACGGTTGAGGGTGAGGCATGCCAGGCGCTCTTGGACAACAAGTGGCCTGAGTACCTTGCTCGTGAGGATGAGATCATCGCCCGTCATGAAGCTGAGGAGAAGGCGGCCAGGGCGAAGGATGCCGCTGAGCATCCAGAGCTTGCAAACGCTGAGGCAGAGGCTCAAGACGCGCAGGATGACGCTGCGAAGCCGTCGCATCCAAGCCATCCGATGCCGGCCTACACGCAGATAGATGCGAAACCTTCCGTAAAGCCCTCTGATGACGCTCCTGCCGAGGCGCCCTCACCTGATGCGCCTCACGCAGATGAGCCCCACGCAGATGAGCCCTCAGAGGATGCAGAGCTGCCGGAGGCGCCCATCTCCCTTGGTGGACCGTCTGATCCGGCCGATCCTGCACAAGGCGATGCGGCTGACAAGCCAGAGAGGCTGGCCAACCCTGATTGGCGCGATGAGCGCGTGGAGCCCGGGGATCAAGACGCGAACGGCCCGTACAGGGAGCCTGCGAAGGATGCTGATACCTCAGATGAGCCTACGCAGGCACAAGTTGATGATGAGATCCGCCATGAGGACATCATGCTGCAGTCCCCATACATCAACATCCCCAACCTTGATGACCCATACGATGACCCCTATGGCACGAAGAAGGACAAGAAGTGATCTGGTCTTGCGGGAGATACGAATTCGATTGCCGGAACCCCCATATCATGGGGGTTCTCAATATGACGCCGGATTCCTTCTCGGGTGACGGTCAAGCTGGGAATGTTCAGCAGGCAATCTCCCAGGCGAAGGCCATGGTGGATGCGGGTGCTGAGATCATCGACGTGGGCGGGGAGTCAACCCGTCCTGGCGCTGAACCCGTGAGCGCTGATGAGGAATGGGCGCGCATAGAGGATGTGGTCCGCGCCCTGGCAGAAGAGGGCATCTGCGTCTCAGTTGATACGCGTCATGCAGATGTGGCGGCAAAGGCCATCAAGGCTGGTGCTTCCATCATCAATGACGTATCCGGCTTCACAGACCCTGCCATGCAGGACGCCGTTCGCAACTCAGACGTTGGATGCGTGGTCATGCACATGCAGGGACGTCCGCAGGACATGCAGGATGATCCCCAGTATGATGACGTGGTTGCAGAGGTCTGTCAGTTCTTGTCCGAGCAGGCGAAGGCGCTTGAGGACGCAGGCGTTTCGAAGAGCCGCATCTGCGTGGACCCAGGTCCAGGCTTCGGGAAGACGAAGAGCCAGACCATAGAGCTCATGCGCAACATCCATGAGGTTCGTCATCTGGGATACCCCGTCATGTGTGCCGTCTCCAGGAAGAGCTTCATCCGGGAGGCCTACAAGGTGGGCCTTGATGACATGGAGGCGCTCGATGCGGCTTCCGCTCAAGAGGCGCTGATGGCTGCTGAGCTTGGGGCTTCCATCATCCGCACGCACAACGTGCCCGCAACCGTCAAAGCGCTTCAAGGCCTCAGACCCTACGCGCTCCTCAGCCTTGGCTGCAACGTGGCGCTGGTGGCAGAGCCCGGAGAAGAGGACGAGGCCATGCAGGCGCAGATCAACCTAGGTATAGGGCGTCTCTGCCAGATGCCGGATTCGCTCCTGATAGACGTGGCGCCCTTCTACAAGAGCCGCGCGGCTTACAAGGAAGACCAGCCGGATTTCGTGAACACCGCCGTGCTGATCCGCACGGGGCTGCCGCCAAAGGAACTCTTGGAGTGCCTGCACGCCATCGAGAACATGCTAGGGCGCGTCCGCTCTGAGCCGAACGGCCCGCGCACGCTTGATATGGATATCGTGGACTATCAGATGTATGACTGGTCAACCGATGAGCTCACGCTGCCTCACCCGCGCGCAACGGAGCGTGACTTCGTGGTGAGGCCTGTGATGGACATCCTGCCCGGCCATATCCTTGCGAACGGGTCCCACATGGATGAGGTTCCGGCTGATGAGCGCTTGGGCGCGGCGGAGCGCATGTGATCTCATATAGCGTCACCCAGCTTGATGAGGTGGATTCCACCAACACTCGCGTGAAGCGCATGATGCGCGAAGGCGCTCCTGAGGGTTGCGTGGTGATAGCGCGCAGGCAGACTGGCGGCTACGGTAGGCGAGGGCATGCGTGGGCAAGCCCTGAGGGGAGCCTCTATATGTCAGTGCTGCTCCGCCCTGGATGCCAGCCGGACGCGTTGCCAACGCTTGGGCTTCTGGTTGGCGTGTCTGTGTGCCGAGCGCTTCGGGGGCTATTGCCTGAAGACAACGCAGATAAGGTGCTGCTCAAGTGGCCGAATGACGTTGTGGTGGTAGACCCAAGCGTGCCTGAGGGCTTCGCGAAGATCTGCGGCATCTCTCTTGAGGGAGATGCGTCAGGGGTCTGCATAGGCATCGGCGTGAATGTGATCAGGCCTGCTGACTCACAAGCATCAGAGCGCAAGCAAGCCTATATGGAAGAGCTGGCATCTGGCGGTACGCTATCAGCCAAGCAGGTTGCAGATGAGGTGCTATCAGAGCTGGCTCGTGCATATGATGGGTGGCGCTGCTCAGGCTTTGTGCCATTCGCGAAGGAATACGAGGAGCTGAACATCATGCGCTCAGGAAGCATTGATGTGGAGGTAGGGGAGAGCATCATCTCAGGTGAGTTCGCAGGCGTGGACGAGGCAGGGCGCATGCTCTTGCGCACAGACAGCGGCATGCATGCCGTATCATCAGGAGACGCACACGTTAGGGGGTTGGCATGAATCAAGAGCGCTCAACTAGGACGAAGGACATCGCATTCTGTGGGCTGTTCATCGCGCTGATAACGGTCAGCGCGTGGGTCACGGTTCCAATCGGCCCCGTCCCCGTCACGCTCCAGATGTTCGCCATCCCGCTTGCCATCTGCGTGCTGCGGCCGAAGATCGCAGTGTCAGCCATATACGCCTACGTGCTCTTAGGCGCTCTGGGCGTGCCCGTCTTCTCTGGCATGCGCGGCGGCATCGGCGCTCTTCTGGGCCCCACGGGCGGCTTCCTTTGGGGGTATCTGATAGCGGTTCCAGTTGCATGCGCCATCCTCTGGGCTGCAAGGCGGGCGGGCCTCATCCGTCCGGATCTGGGGGCTGATCCGCTTGAGAAGCCCAGCACGTGGATGCGCGCGAAGGGGATCCTTGCATCATCTGGGATGTTCATGGTGGCGGGCGTAGTATTCACGGCCATAGCCTACGCATTCGGCGTCGCGTGGTTCATGCATATGTCGAACGTGGGGCTTGAGGCTGCGCTTGTCGCGTGCGTGATCCCGTTCATAGTGCCTGATCTGGTGAAGGTGGCCTTCGCCGCAGCCGTTGCGAACGTGCTCCATCCCGTCCTGCACCCAGCTCCAGCAACCCGCCCTCTCTCCTGACCTACCCCGCCATCCCAAATGATGACCATTTTGGTCAATGACACTTCCCCGTGCTTAATGTCATTGACCTTCTAGGTCATATTTAGGATCAGCAGGCTCTTCCTTGAGCAGGTAGGCGAAGGGGAGGAGGACGGCAGCTCCCAGCATGAAGCCGCCAAGCACGTCAGTTGGCCAATGCACGCCAACGTATATCCGGCTGAGGCCCACTAGCATCGCCAGGATCATCAGCACCGCGAAGGCTGCCCAGCCAATCCTCTTGCCCCTTTCGGTCTTTGCGGCCGCCACAAGAGTGAGGCCAGCACAACCATAGGCTGCTAGCACGCAGCATGCATGAGCTGATGGGTAGGATGCCGAATGCGGGAGGTCAACCAGCAAAGGCCCCTGCGGGCGCTCTATCCCGAATGCAAGCTTGAGCCCGTGCGCAACAACGGCGCTCACCACGAAGCAACAGGCGAACAGAAGAGCCTCACGGCGCCTCCGAAAGGCTGCAAGCGCTATGGCGAACGCCAGGCACGTGAGCGTGATGACCACGGGATCCCCAAGCTGGGTGATGGCCACCACGAATCCATCCAGCCCTCCGTGCATCCCGAATGCAAGAGAGCGCACACCCTCATTCAGCGCAAGCGCGAACGGCGCGTCCATGCGAACTGCCACCCCAAGCGCTATGCAGACAGCAAGCAAGCATGCGCTTGCCACCCACACGCTCACGCGTACCCTCATAGATACCTCCCAGTGATGCTAGCCGCATCCTTCGCTATCTGCGAAGGCGTGCCAGTGGCCACTATCCTGCCGCCCGCATCCCCGCCACCAGGCCCCAGGTCTATCACGAAGTCAGCGTTGCGGATGACGTCCGTGTCATGCTCGATGACCACAACGGTGGCCCCCTTGTCCACAAGCCGTTGCAGCACGCGCAGAAGAAGCTCCACGTCAAGCGGATGCAGGCCGATCGTGGGCTCATCGAACACGAAGAGCGCGCCTTCCTGTTGCTTGTGCATCTGACCCGCAAGCTTCAAGCGCTGCGCTTCGCCACCAGAGAGCGCGGGCGTTGCCTCGCCCAAAGTGAGGTAGCCCAGCCCCAGCTCAGAGAGCATCTTGAGCTTGGCATGCACGCGCTTCTGCTTCGCTTGCACCAGGTCCTCAAGCTCATCCACCGTGAGCGCCATCATCTCCGGAAGAGACAGCTCCTCCATCTTGCCCGTCTTCTCGGACTGGAGCGGAAGGCGAATGTCATACGCATGCTTCCCATACCTTGAGCCGCCGCAATCGGGACACGGGATGTCGACGTCCGGCAAGAACTGGACGTCAAGGGATATCTGCCCGGTGCCATCGCACGTGGGGCAGCGAAGGGACCCTGTGTTGTACGAGAACGCGCCGGCCTTCAACCCTTCTTCTTTTGACGCAGGCAGCTGGGCGAATGCGCGCCGAAGGTCATCCAAGATGCCCGAGTAGGTGGCAACGGTGGAGCGAACGTTCGCGCCTATGGGGGTTGCGTCTATCAGATGGATGCGCGTGATCCCGCCCGCATCCACGGACTTCACGTGCTGAGGCAGCTCGCGCCCAGCGAATGCAGCTTCCAGCGCCGGGATCAAGCTCTCCAGGATGAGCGTGGTCTTGCCAGAGCCCGATACCCCGGTGATGGCCGTGAGCCGCTCAAGAGGCAGCTGCACAGACAAGGACTTGACGGTGTGGATCGGGCCCGTCTCCAGCTGGATGGAGCCATGATCGAACACGTGCTCAGGAGCAGGAGGCGTTCGAACAGATACCTCAGCCGCACCGGAGAGGAACGGCCCTATCCGGGACGCCGGATCCTCCTCCACCTCCGCCACGGTCCCCTTCGCAATAACCTCACCACCGTTGGCGCCAGAGCCTGGCCCTATCTCTATCATGTAGTCAGCATGGCGAAGCACCTGCACATCGTGGTCCACCACCACAACGGAATTGCCGTCTTGGAGCAAGTCGGACATCACGCCCAAAAGCCCCTCCACGTTGGACGGATGCAGCCCGATGGACGGCTCATCAAGCACGTATAGCACGCCCGTGGTGCGGCTGCGAACGGCACGCGCAAGCTGCACTCGCTGGCGCTCTCCGTTCGATAGCGTGGAAGATGCGCGGTCAAGGGAGAGGTAGGAGAGCCCTAGCTGCTCCAAGCGCTGGATGGGCTCAGCCGTCTCAGCCACTATGGAGTGCGCCATCTCCTGCATCTCAGGCGGCAGCGTGTGAGGGACGTTCGGCAGCCACTCATCAAGCGCCGCAAGCGTGAGCGAGGTGGCCTCGGCCAGGTTCATCCCGTCCAGGATGGATGAGCGCGCCTTTTCGGACAGGCGCGTACCATGGCAGTCCGGGCACACCTCTGACTTCAGGAACTTCGCCACGCGCGCCAGCCCCTTGTCGTCCTTCACCTTCGCCAGCGCGTTCTTCACGGTGTTGACGGCGCTGTAGTAGGTGAAGTCGAGCTCGGTGGCACTGTCCTTGTTCTTCGGGATGTAGAGGATGTGCTTCTTCTCCATGGGGCCGTGCAGCACGATGCCCTTTTCGGCATCGGTGAGATCCTGGTAGGGCACGTCCGTGCGCACGCCCATCTCGTGCGCGACCTGCGGCATGAGCGACCACATGAGCTGGCGCCATGGGGCCACGGCGCCCTCATCCAGCGTGAGGGTGGGGTCGCTGATGAGCGTGGTCTCGTCCACCTCGCGCACGACCCCGGTGCCGCCGCAGGTGGAGCAGGCGCCCCCGCTGTTGAAGGCGAGGTCCTCGGCGGAGGGCTCGTAGAACTCCACGCCGCACACCGGGCAGATGAGAGGCTTCTCAGCTGCGCCGTTGATGCTCGGGGGCACGCGGTGGCCGTTCGGGCAGAGATGGCTCGCTAGGCGGGAGAACATGAGGCGGAGGTAGTTCAGAAGCTCCGTCTGCGTGCCGAACGTGGAGTGAACGCCGGGGATTCCGGGGCGCTGTCTGAGCGCGATGGCGGCAGGCACATGCAGCACCTCATCAACTTGCGCCCGGCCCGTCTGGGTGATGCGGCGCCTGGTGTATGTGGAGAGCGCCTCAAGATAGCGGCGGGACCCTTCGGAATACAGCACGCCAAGCGCAAGCGAGCTCTTGCCAGAGCCGGATACGCCAGCGATGGCCACCATCTCATAGAGTGGCACATTGACGTTGATGTCCTTCAGGTTGTGGACGCGCGCGCCGCGCACCTCTATCTCTTCGGGCTGGACATATGAATGCATAGGGGATGTCCCTGTGTGCTTTTTCGTCATGTGGATGCCTGACCTCACGAGCGCTTTCGTTTTCATTATCATATCCGTTATCAACTACACGAACATGACGCAGAGGAATCCAATGGCAGACAAGAGAGATCAAGACAAGAAGCGCAGCCCAGAGCGTGAGGAGCGCAGCAACGCTGCCGCCAAGCACCTCTCCCTGATGAAGGGCACGTTCTCGAAAGAGGCTAGCGCAACAGCAGATGCGGCCATCATCTATGAGGAAGGCGTGGGCCGTGAGCTCCCGTTGCCAGAGGCGCCGTTCGAGGCCACTGAGACGCGCGTGGTGACAAGCTTCGCCCCTGAGGCGCTCTACCGTGAGGGCGAAGGCCATACCATCATGGTGGACCCGGCCTCTTTCACTCGCCCTGGTGGCGCTTACGAGGACGGCGCGTTCGGCCCCGAGCAGATCCTCTGCTCTGAGAGCAACCTTTACCTGGCGCTCATGCAGATGAAGGAGCGCTACTACGACGCCAACCGTGACTATAGGCGTGGGATGCTCTTCTCTGATAGAGCCATGCTCTTGCCAGACGTCGTCTTCTTGCGCGGCGGCAATATCAAGCGGGCAGACGTCATAGCCATAGCGGAGCCCATGCGCTCCCGTGCGCTTGAGAATCACAGGCCCGAGGCTGAGGTTGACAACGCTATCCGCTGGAGGATCCAGACGCTGCTCACCATCGCGGCGGCGAATGATGCGGAGACGCTGATCTTAGGCGCTTTCGGCTGCGGGCGTCTAGGATACCCTGTTGAGCAGGTCATAAGCATCTTCCAGGAGTGGCTGTCTGAGCATCCGGGCGCCATCAAGAAGGTAGTGTTCGCGGTGCCGCGCGCATATGCTGATGCGTTCCGTGAGGCGTTCGATCCGGTAGCGGAAGAAGCCGTTGTTGCGGTTGCCACCTCTGAGGAAGAGGACGAGGACGACGCGGATGACTGGCGCAACGTAGACCTCCCAGAGGGCATCACCATCAGATAGCCCCCGTTCACTCAAATGATGACCATTTTGGTCAATGACACTTCCCCGTGCTTAATGTCATTGACCTTTTTGGTCATAATTCAAGATCCTGCTGCTTCCAGCGCGCCTCTGAAAGGGTAGGGGCTTGCAAGCGAAGCGCAGTTGTTCTAACATGCAACAGCTTTGTTGAAACAAGAGAAGGGCACACAAGCTCTTCCACCTGGTTCGGCGCCGAAGTGCAGCTGATGGGTCCTCAGAATACAGTGGATGGCTTTCAGGGCTATGAGGCCTTGCCATCATGGGATATGAGACCTGCAGCGCGCCTGCAGGTCTTTTTGTTGCGCGAAAGCGCAGAAGGGGGTGGGCGATATAGCCGCTCAAGAGCCAAGGCTCAACGATGAGATCACGGTCTCAGAATGCCGCCTGATCGATTACGACGGCAACCAGATGGGCGTATTCAGCCTGGAGCAGGCGCAGGGCATCGCAGATGCTGCTGGGCTTGATCTGGTGGAGATAGCACCGAACGCTGAACCGCCTGTATGCCGCGTCATGGATTACGGCAAGTTCAAGTACGACCAGGCCATCAAGGCAAAGCAGGCACGCAAGAACCAGACCAAGATCGAGGTCAAGGAGATGAAGTTCCGCCCGAAGATCGACGTGGGGGACTACACCACCAAGAAGAAGCACGTGCTGCGCTTCCTTGACGCGGGCAACAAGGTGAAGATCACCATCATGTTCCGCGGCCGTGAGATGGCGCACCCTGAGCAGGGTCTGTCCATCCTGGAGCGCCTTGCTGATGACCTCAAGGACGTGGCAGTCATAGAGAACCAACCCAAGATGGAGGGTCGCAATATGCACATGCTGATCGCGCCCCTTCCTCAGAACATGAAGAAGAACCAAAAGGGCAATGAAGGAAAGGAAGAGTAAATGCCAAAGATGAAGACTCACCGCGGAACTGCAAAGCGCTTCCGCGTCACGGGCTCCGGCAAGATCATGCGCGCGAAGGCGTTCCGCAGCCACATCAAGGCGAAGAAGAGCCCGAAGCGCATTCGCAACATGCGCCATGAGACGGAAGTCTCCAAGGCTGATGAGAAGGTAGTGGCCCGCAACCTGGGCCTTCGCTAGTCAACGGATTAGGTAAGGAGATACATCATGGCACGTGTGAAGCGTTCTGTCAGCGCGCGCAAGAAGCGCCGCAAGGTCCTAAAGGCGGCGAAGGGCTACTATGGCGCACGTTCCCGCCACTATACAAAGGCGAAGGAGCAGGTACAGCATTCAATGCAGTACCAGTACCGTGACCGCCGCAACAAGAAGCGCGAGTTCCGCAAGCTCTGGATCACCCGCATCAACGCTGCTGCAAGGCTGAACGGCATGTCCTACTCAGTGTTCATGAACGGCCTCAGCAAGGCCGGCGTTGAGCTTGACCGCAAGGTGCTGGCTGACATGGCAGTGAACGACCCTGAGGCGTTCGCCGCTGTGGCAGAGATCGCGAAAGCAGCTCTCTAGCCTGAATGCCAAGGTAGCGAACTCAAGGGCCCGCATGCGCGGGTCCTTTTTCGTGCACGGAAGCTATCGGATGTGTGCGGGCTTGCCGCCCCAGTAGAAGTGCAGGAAGCGCTTCTTCAGCAGCTTCTCATCCTGCTTGGGGATGCCACGGATCAGATCCAGCGTTGCCTTCGCTATCTCCATTGCCGCATCCGGCCTGCGGATGAGGTCTGCGTTGTACTTGATGGCGTCGGTCATGTGTGGGTGAGACTCTATGAGCAAGAGCAGGTCTTGCAGCTCACGGCTGGTGGTCACGTGATACGCAGCACCTGCTGCTGTGAGCATGGCAACGTTGGCCTTCTCTTGCCCGTATGCGCGCCCCATGAGGACCATGGGCGAGTTCACGCAGAGGCACTCCGTTGTGGTGAGGCCCCCTGACTTGCAGACGATCAGATCTGACGCGCTCATCAGCGCCGCCATGCCGTCAACATAATCAAGCACTGTCACGTTCTCAAGGTCATGGTCTGCCACCTGGCGCCTCATGTGGTCCGCGTAATCCGCATCCTTGCCGGCCACTATGACGAAATGCATGTCATGGAAGCGGTGCATGAATGGGATCAACTCATCAAGCGCGCTCCGGAAATGGACGTATGGGCGCGGGAGCGTGGCGCCTGCAAGGAAGAGCGCGATCTGCTTGTCCTTCGGAAGCCCCATATCCTGGCGGATCTGATCCGCATCGTATTCTCGTGCGAAATCGGGCGCTGCGGGGATGCCCGTCACGCGGATGCGCTTCTCTTCCACCTTGCGGGGGCGCAGCGTCTCTGCCATGTGCTCGTTCGCCACGCAGAACAGATCAGTATGCAGGTGAGGCCAGAGGCCTTCCGCTTCATAGTCAGTTGGGACGCAGACTATGGGGAAGGTGGCGTGCAGGATCATGCGCGCGCTGACCGCCACGTTCGCACCAGTGATGTGCGTGCAGATGATGGCATCTGGCTTCTCAGCGGCAACGTATTCTACGAACTTGGGGAACATCACTCGCGCCCAGATGGTCCCGCCGCCCCAGAGCAGGCGCCCTGTCAGGGTGTAGCGCCAGGTGAGGTCATAGAAGGGGCGCGTGGCTCCCGTGAACATGGATGCCGTGCTGTCGCCGTCGAACACGATGCGCCCGAAGTCCAGTATGTCCAGCACCTCAGTGACGATCGCACGCCCTTCGAACCCGCCTTCCTCATCCAATATCTTGAAGGCGCTGGCTATGCCGAAGGCTGCTGACTTGTGGCCCGATCCCACGGAAGCATGCACGATGAGGATCTTGACTGGACCTGGATCCTCATCCAGCACGATGTTCACGTCATCTTCCCCAGCTAAGACGAGCCCTTGCTCCTCTTCGGTTGCTGTGGCCGGTGAGCCAGTCTCCTCAGATGCGCTGCCCGTCATATCTTCGCTCTCAGTCAATATCATGTGTGGAATCATAGCCTATTTGATTAGAATACCTTGCAAGACGGGGCGCTCGTTGCTGAGCGCGCAAATGCAGCAGAACGGATACGAAATGCCAATGGAAGCAACACTATGCGTTGATTCGTCGCCTGATCGCGTGCAAGCTGCCTGCGAAGGTGCAGGAGTGGCGGTCCTCATCCCTTGCTACAATGAGGCGCTCACCATCGGCAAGGTGGTGGATGACTTCAAGGCGTCCCTCCCAGCTGCATCCATATATGTGTATGACAACAACTCCACGGACGGCACCGCGCAGATCGCTCGTGAGCACGGCGCGTTCGTCAGAACAGAGCCCAGGCAGGGCAAGGGCAACGTGGTCCGCCAGATGTTCCGTGAGATAGACGCTGATTATTATGTGATGGTTGATGGTGATGACACCTACCCCGCCGATGCCGCAGCTGAACTCATCCGGCCTCTTGCGCAGGATATGGCCGACATGACGGTAGGGGACAGGCTCTCGAACGGGACCTATGGCGAAGAGAACGACCGCGCCTTCCATGGCTTCGGGAATGACCTAGTTCGCTGGCTGATCAAGGTGATCTACGGGTATGCGTTCGAAGACGTGATGACAGGATACAGGGCTTTCACGCGTGTCTTCGTGAAGACGATGCCCGTCCTCTCCTCAGGGTTCCAGATCGAAACGGAGCTCTCCATCCACGCAGTGGACAAGCGCTGGCGCATCCAGGACGTTCCCATCCAGTACAGGGACAGGCCAGAGGGCAGCGAATCGAAGCTCTCCACGTTCCAAGATGGCGCGCTCGTGCTCATGGCCATAGCGTCGCTCTTCAAGGATTACCGCCCCATGGCGTTCTTCGGGTGGCTTGCGCTGATCTTCCTGGTGCTCGGGCTCATATGCGGCATCCCTGTGATAGTGGAGTTCTCCATGACGCATCTGGTGGAGCGCTTCCCAACGGCGCTCTTGGCCGTGGCGCTCGTGCTTTGCGGGGCGCTATCCATCACGGTTGGACTTGTGCTGGATACCGTTGCGAAGAACAACAGGAAGCAGTGGGAGATAGCGGTCTACGAAGCCTACTTCGATGCCGCTTCTGGAAGGTGAGGCATGCAGCCTGGGTGGCTTGCCCTTTCGCCTGACCTGCGTCAGATGCACACCCAGACCGCTGGCCTGATGGTAGCTTCGCCTGCGCGTGCTTTGCAGTCTTATATTCATATATGACTATGTCTATAATATATAAGTGTGGAAATAAGTGTAAATGACCGTTTACGCTTGCGGGAGTTGCGCTTTATTCCTTGCAACTGGAACTCTGCTTTGTCATAATGTCATGCGCTGCTCACGGCAGCCATCAAGAGTGTCCCCATAGTCTAACGGTTAGGACGCGGCCCTTTCAAGGCTGAAATACGGGTTCGATTCCCGTTGGGGGCACCACATCATTCACAGTTCACCCCCCCCAAGAGTGTTGACCTCCCTCCCTCATGTGGGCGCTTGCGCTCCTGCGGTAGGCGCTTGCATTGCAAGCGCAGTTGCCCCCCCGATTGTGGGCGCTTGCATTGCAAGCGCAGTTGCACGCCCACACAGAAGAAGGAAGGCATCTCGGATTGTGGGAAGCATGCAGCCGCCCACTCTTGGGGGGGGTGCGGTTGCAATGCAAGCGCCCACAAATGAGATGGGGGGGGCAATGCAAGCGCCCACAAGTGAAGGTTTGGGGGTGCGCTTCCTAGATTGGGATGGTCATGCCGTCTAGGGCGGGGATGACGCGGCCGTCGTACTGCTCTAGGTAGGACAGGAGCTCTGCATATGTGATGGGCTCATCGTAGTGCATGCACATATGCGTGAGGTAGATCCGCCCCGCATCAAGCCCAAGCCCTTCGGCTATGCACTCCTGGATGGAGTGGTGGTCATCGGGCTTCCAGTTGCGCAGCCAGAACGTGGCATCCATGGCAAGCACGTCAACGCCTCGGATGGCATCTGCCGTAGCCTCTGGCAGAGGTCCTGTGTCCGATGCATAGAAAAGGCGCGTGTCAGGCGTCTCTATCAGATACCCGTATGTTCCCGGCGCGTGGCTCACTGGCAGCGCTGTGTAGCGAACCCCGTCGTATTCCACGCTCTCACGGGGCATCATCTCATGCACGTCAAGGCAGTAATCCATGTAGTGGAACTCAGCCGCTATGCCCTCAAGCGCGGCAGGAGAGCCGTACGTTGGCAGAGGTGCTCCACCCCGGATCAGCTGCACTAGGTACTCGTATTCGCCAAGGCCACCTATGTGGTCATAGTGGCAATGCGTGAACAGGAGCGCATCCACATGCCTGACCCCTTCGCGGAGCAGCTGATGGCGGGCATCAGGTGGGGTGTCTATGATGAGCGTCGGGGTCTCAGCTTCAGGCAAGCCCGCACGCCGCACCATCGCTCCGCAATCACCCCTTGCAAGCTTTGAGTCGGTACGGGCCTCTGTGCAGGCAGGGCAGTCGCAGAAGAATGATGGCACGCCGCAACCTGCTGCCGTTCCCATGAATGTGAATAGATGCTCTGCCATGCGTTGAACCTGCTCTCTCAGCAACAGGCAAGCGGTCATGTTCCAAAGCTGCTTCACCGCTTACCCAGCTCATCTAGGATTTGTCCCCTGATTGTTACCGATTATACGATTCAGTAGGTATAATCCAACGTCAGAGGGGGTGCTAGGCCTGTAGTGTCTGTGCGCTGCCTAGCATATCTGAGCGAGAAGTAGAGAGGAAGGTATATGGCGGAGATCGATATCCACGCAGAGGGAGTCGAGATGGTGAAGTCGCTTTGCTACTTCTGCCATGCGAACTGCGGCGTCCTTGCCTATGTCAAGGACGGGGATGTGATCAAGATCGAGGGGGATCCTGATTACTCCAGCCAGGGCGGCCTGTGCTGCCGCGGCACCAGCGCTCTTCTGCACGTGAACCACCCAGCCCGAATCAACCATGCGCTCAAGCGCGTAGGCGAGAAGGGCGAAGGCAAATGGGAGCAGATCCCATATGACCAGGCTATCCAAGAGGTGGCCGACAAGCTGAACCAGATCAAGGAAGAGTCAGGTGCTGAGTACGTTGCATCTGCTGGTGGCACCACCCGCACGGATGACTGGGCTCGCCGCCGCTTCCTGAACCAGTTCGGCACCCCGAACGGCTTCCACAACGCACTGCTCTGCTGGATCCCAACCTTCATGGCCGAGACCTGCGTTGCTGGTTGGTCCCCGTTCGAGACGGACCTTGGCGCTGCCCGCAGCTTGATCCTCTGGGGCATGAACCCCGGCGCTTCAACGCTTGGCGGCATGCACGGCTACACCGATCTTCACATGAACGGCATGAAGATCATCGTGGTGGATCCGCGCTACTCAGAGACGGCTTGCAAGGCGGACCTCTGGCTTCCGCTTCGTCCGGGCTCTGACGCCGCCCTTGCCATGGCCATCCTTCACACCATCATCTTCGAGGGCCTCTATGACGTCGAATTCGTCACCAAGTGGTGCGATGGCTTCGAGGACCTCATGGGCCACATGGCTGAGTACTCACCTGAGTGGGCTTCTGAGATCACTTGGCTTGAGCCAGACAAGATCCGTGAGGCTGCCCGCATGTATGCCATGAACAAGCCCGGCTGCATCCAGTGGGGCTGCACTTGGGACCAGAACGGTTCCACCTCCACCACCGCTAGCCACGCGCTGGCGCTCTGCCGCGCCATCTGCGGCAACCTGGACGTCCCCGGTGGTGACGGCATGCCTGGTCCGGCCTTGAACTTCCTCACTGACGAGGAGATGGAGGCCAACGAGTGCCTGCCTGAGGAGATGAAGTCCAAGCAGATCGGCTCCAATAAGTTCAAGCTGACCAGCTGGCCTGGCTATCAGAAGATCTCTGACAACGCCATGCGCAAGTGGGGCAAGACGCTCCCTGTTGAGTGGTTCTGCGAGGCTCACGGCCCGTCAGTCTTCAAGGCCATCCTCACCGGAGACCCTTACAAGGTGCGCGCGCTCATCTGCAACGCCACCAACCCCGTGAACTCCTACGGTGACGCGAAGATGGTCCTAGCAGCTCTCAAAGAGGTTGAGTTCCTGGTCACTGTTGATTACTGGATGACCCCAACGGCTCTCTTCTCTGACTACGTGTTCCCGGCTGCTGGCGCTCTTGAGCGTCCTACCATCATCACGCACTACGGCGCTACTGACTCCCTGATGGCTGGCCGCCGTGCCATCCAGCCGAAGTATGACCGCCACACTGACATGGTCTTCTGGCGCAAGCTTGGCCTTGCATGCGGTCAGGATCCTGAGATGTGGCCATGGGAGACCGAGGAAGAGGCCTACTGGCACATCATAGAAGGCATCGGGCTCCCCATCGAGAGCTACAATGACTTCGTTGACATGGTCCGCATGTACTATCCGCCGCTGCATCAGGTCAAGTACGAGCAGAACGGCGGCTTCTGGACGCCATCCGGCAAGGTTGAGTGCAACTCCACCATCCTGCGTGAGCTTGGGTATGCTGGCATGCCAACCTACACAGGCATGGCTGAGTCTGAGCTGACCACGCCTGAGGTTGCTGAGGAATACCCCATCGTGCTCACCACCGGCGGCGGCTTCATGCCGTATCACCACTCCGAGCACTTCAACATGCAGGGCATTCGCTACCTGTATCCCGATCCGTACTACTTCATCAACCCTGAGCTGGCGGACAAGCTTGGCATCAAGCAGGGTGATTGGTGCTGGATCGAGACGCGCCGCGGCCGCATCAAGATGCGCGCAAGCGTTGAGCCCATCGTGGATCCGCGCGTTGTCATGTGCCCGCGTGGTTGGTGGTTCCCTGAGCGCGACGGCTCAGCTGACCTTGACAACCCGTTCGGCTGCCTTGAGTCCAACGTCAACACGCTCACCTGCGTGGATGACCCTGATTGCGACCCAATGGGCGGCTCTTGGAACAACCGTGGCCTCATGTGCAAGGTGTACAAGTGCGGTGAGGTGGACAACACCTTCACGGCTGACGATGCTCAGTTCTCCATCCCGGGCAATGCTTCAACTCCTGGCATCCACATGATGCCCTCTGAGATGAAGCTCTGCCGTGAGCCCATCCCGTTCGAGGAGCCCCAGCCTACCAAGGAGGTTCCTGAGGGATACGTCTGGACGTGGCAGGATGACCAGATCTACCAGAAGGGCACTGGCTTCCGTCTGGATGAGTCTGGCTGGCTGATCGATCCGAAGGACAAGAGCTACGTTGACGCCTTCACCGGCTGGCGCTATGACGCGAACATGGAATGCTTGGTGGACGTCTCCACTGGCACCAAGTACGACATGAACCGCAATCCCATCATCTATATTGGGTCCGTTCGCACCTATCCTGGACAAGAGGCACCTTACGAGGTTCCGGCATCTCTCACCTGGGATATGGAGCGCGGCGTTGCCGTGAAGCCTGAGCATGAGTCCTTCGTCTACGACAAGGATTCCGGCTGGCTGATCGATGCCAACACTGGCGAATACAGGGAGGTCACCTATGGCTGGCTCTACAATGCGCAGGACAACTGCCTTGTGGACACCACTACCGGCCTCCGCTATACGATGAACTACGAGCAGATCACCGGGGAAGACGCACTGCCTGTGGATGCCGCAGCTATCGTTGCTGAGGAGAACACGGATGCTGCAGCTGCTGCCGAGAACATGGCTGAGATGGATGCTGCTGCGGCTGCTGCTGCAGAGGCAGGCAATGAAGCCCTTGCGCAGGAGCTTGCTGAGGCCTCTTCTGACCCGGCTGCAACCGAAGAGGGGGTTAAGTAAATGACTAGATACTGCATGGTCATTGACCAGCGCCGCTGCATCGGCTGCCATTCCTGCACCGTTGCATGCCGCACCTGGAATGAGCTGCCGCTTGACATCGTCTACAACCCGGTGCTCTCTGAGGGCTGCCAAGGCGAATGGCCGAACGTTCACAGGAACTGGACGCCAACCCTTTGCATGCACTGCGAGAAGCCCGCATGCGTTCCTTGCTGCCCCACCGGCGCAAGCCAGCAGGATGCTGACGGCACCGTTTGGATCGACTACGACAAGTGCATGGCTTGCCTTGCTTGCGTGAACGCTTGCCCGTATGGCATGCGCGACCAGTCCAAGCTGCAGCCGCACCTGCATCGCTTCGTTCGCAAGTGCACCTTCTGCCGCGACAAGCGCGCGCTGGATCCGGATGCTGAGCCATACTGCGTAGCAACCTGCCATCAGAAGGCCCGTATCTGGGGTGACCTGGATGACCCGAACTCTGAGGTCTCCAAGCTGATCGGCTCCGTTGAGACCTTCAGGCTGCTTGAGGACATGGGCACAGGCCCGCAGATCTACTACATTCCGGATTTGGGAGGTACCGCAAGATGAGAAGGCATTTCTGGAAATGGCCCATTCCCACCTATCTGTTCCTTGGTGGCCTGGGCGGTGGCATCTTCTGCCTCATCGCTGTGCTGTCTCTTTGCGTCTATCCAGGCGCAGAGTCAGTGCCCATGGCAATGGCATGGCCGGGATTCCTTGGCATCTGCTGCCTGGGCTTCGGCTGCCTGATGCTCGTTGCTGACCTTGGCCAGCCCATGGTGTTCTATCGCGCATTCGTGAAGTCCACCAGCGTCCTTGCTTGGGGCGCAAGGCTGCTCACCGTCTGCATGATCTTCGGCCTGCTGTGGTTCGTGAGCTACATCCCTTGGGATTGGTTCCTGCCGGTGGCAAGCTTCTTCGTGCCCTTCCGCGTGTTGAACATCGCCATCGCTGGCATCGCAGGCACCTGCATCATGCTCTACACCGGCATCTTCCTGTCAACGCTGAAGTCACATGCATTCTGGGCAACGCCTGCGCTTCCTGTGCTCTTCACGGTGTCAGCGCTCTCAACTGCATGCGCTGCCATCTCCCTGTCCGCTGGCTGGTGGCCGGCACCTCAGGGGATCATGACCGAGGCTGCAATGCTCAACATGATCGCCGCTGAGGTGGTGCATGAGATGGTGCACGTCGTTGACATCATCCTGGTCATCTGTGAGATCATCGTCCTTCTGGTCATGGTGCTCTCCTTCCTGGGCGCTGGCAACAAGACCGCGAACAAGGTCGCGCACAAGTGGGTCCATGGCTCCTATGCCCTGGCCTTCTGGGGCGGCATGATCTGCATGGGCCTTGGCATCCCGCTGCTGCTGTACCTGGGCCTGCCGCACACCGTTGGCTCTTCGGTCATCGCACCTATCCTGGTGCTCCTGGGTGGCCTGCTCCTTCGCTTCATGGTGGTCAACTCCGACGAGCGCGCACCGCTGCCGGGCGAGGATCTGTACTTCAAGAAGCTCCCGCCTGTGGACGCTGAGTTCATCCACAAGTGGACCTACGGCGAGAACCTGTTCTAGAGCCGCATACCACAAGAGCATCTTGAGAAGGGGAGCTGCACGCTGCAGCTCCCCTTTCTTGCATCTTGGGGCAATGCAATGCACGCATCTGCCTGCTTTCGGTCTCAGCCAGCAGGAGCGGGCGCATGCTAACATTGGCTCATGAGGAGAAGCGCCATAGACGACCTGCATCCAGCATGCACGCTCACATGCTTCCTTGGGGGCGTGATCTTGTGCTGCATGACCACTGATCCCATCTTCCAAGCAACAGGCCTCCTGGCATCATGCGCGCTCCTGATCTGCATCCGAGGGCGTGCGGCATCTCGCTTCATCGGAGGTACGCTCCTGTTCGCATTCGTTCTGACGGCCATCAATGCGCTCTTCCAAACGTCAGGCCAGACGCTCTTGTTCACCTATCTTGGCGGCCGAAGATTCACGCTTGAAGGCGTTGCGCTAGGGGCCTCCATGTCCGTCATGTTCGCAACCATCATGATCTTGTTCGCTGGGTATTCTGCGGTCATGACCACTGACAAGACCACCTATCTCTTCGGCAGGTTCGCTCCTTCGGTGACCATAGTGCTCACCATGTCACTACGCAACGTGCCCGATCTCATTCATCGTGCGAAGGAGATCCATCTGTCAAGGAAGGCTTGTGGCATCACGCTTGGCAGCACTCCTGTCACTCAGCGCATCCGCAGCGCGTCATCAGAGCTTGCGTCCATGGTGTCGTGGGCCTTTGACAGGTCTGTTGCCTGTGCGGATTCCATGAGGAGCCGGGGCTTCGGATCTGCCAAGCGCACTTCGTACCTTGCATATCCGATGGATGCACGCAGCGCATTCGTGCTCGTGCTCCTGGTCATCTCGTTCGCCATCGCATTCGCCTTCTTGGCAACGCAGGATGCATATGTGAGCTACTTACCAACAATCCAGATGCATCCGCTTGATGCGCTAGGCTGGGTCGCCTTCGCAGCTTTCGCGGCTTTCTTCGCTATCCCCTTGCTCCTGAGCGTTGAGGAGGCTTGCGCATGGCGCATATCAGCGTCACGGGTCTGACGTTCGCATATCCAGGTGCCAAGGAGCCTGCTCTCTCTGATGTCAGCTTCCAGGTGAAGGCTGGCGAATGCGTCTGCTTGATGGGGCCAACGGGGTCAGGGAAGACTACGCTTCTGCGCATGCTTAAGAGCGCTTTGGCGCCGCATGGTGAGAGGTCTGGCACCATCCAGATGGATGGGCAGCCTCTGGAGGACATCCCAGATGGTAAGCAGGCATCTCTCATTGGGCTTTTGATGCAGAGCCCAGATGATCAGCTGGTGTGCGACAAGGTCTGGCATGAGCTGGCATTCGGGCTTGAGTGCACAGGCGTCCCGCGCGCCGTCATGCGCGCACGCGTGGCTGAGGTTGCAAGCTACTTCGGCCTGCAAGGGATAATGCACAAGAGCGTGCATGAGCTATCCGGCGGTCAGAAGCAGATGGTGAACCTTGCGTCTGTCATGGCCATGCAGCCGGATATCCTCCTCCTTGACGAGCCCACAAGCCAGCTTGACCCCATCGCAGCAAGTGAGCTCATCGCCACCATCGCCAAGCTCAACCAAGAGACGGGCATCACGGTCATCATCTCTGAGCACAGGCTGGATGAGGTGCTCCCGCAAGCTGACCGCGTCCTGGTGCTAGAGGGGGGCGCCCTCATAGAGGATGCCACTCCAAGGGAGGCCGTTCGCTCCCTCCTTGCGAAAGGGTCCGGCATGCAAGGTTGGCTTCCGGTGCCCGCGCGCATTGCGGATGAGGTGGATGGAGGGGGTGACATCCCGCTGCCGCTCACCGTTCGCGAAGGCCGCGCGTGGCTAGAGGCGCGCGTTCGGAAGGCGCCACCTCTTGAGGAGGCGTCAGATGCAGCCGCCTGGCATGGCGCGAACGGAGCAAAGGATGCGGCCGTCACGGTGAAGGATGCGTGGTTCCGCTATGAGCGCCATGGGGCAGATGTGCTCAAGGGCGTCAGCTTGCAAGCACCTGCTGGTGCCATCCTTGCGCTCATGGGCGGAAACGGCAGCGGGAAGACGACGCTTCTGCGGTGCATATGCAAGGCGCTCAAGCCCTATAGGGGGCATATAGAGGCGGATCAGGCGCGGATGCTCCCGCAAGACCCGACCAGCATCTTCGCGCATCAGACCATAGGAGAAGAGCTCCTGGAGATGGTGAGCGGCACAGGCGCAGAGGCAATGGATCAGGTGCAAGAGATGGCCCATGCTTGCGGGATAGAGCGCATCTTAGGCTGCCATCCATTCGATGTCTCCGGTGGAGAGCAAGAGCTCACGGCATTGGCGAAGGTGCTGCTGACGCATCCTCAGACGCTGCTCTTGGATGAGCCCACGAAAGCGCTTGATGCTAGCGCGAAGGCAAGGCTTGCATCCAAATTGCGCGCGCTGGCAGATGGGGGCACGTGCGTGATCATGGCATCTCATGATGTGGAGTTCTGCGCGGAGAACGCAGACTCCATATCCATGCTCTTCGATGGCGAGGCATCCTCATGCCAAGATGTGCGCTCATTCTTCTCAGGGAACGCCTTCTACACAACAGCGGCTAGCAGGATGAGCCGGAACATCTTTGAATGCGCTGTGACCGCAGAGGACGTGGTTCGGCTTTGCAGGTCCTGAGCGTCATCATATCTGCTTGCGTGGCCTTGGCCTCCATCGTGGCGGGCGCGTTCCTTGGAGGTCGCGCGTACATCATATCTAGCGCTGTCGTGGTCATCTGCGCCATGGTGCCATTCTTCGTCCGGTTCGAAGAGCGCCGCCCGGGAGCGCGTGAGCTTGCCATCGTTGCCGTCATGTGCGCGCTGGCTGTTGCTGCGCGTGCCGCGTTCGCATTCGTTCCGCATTTCAAGCCGATGGCAGCCATCATCATGATCGCAGGGTTGGGGCTTGGGCCCTCATCTGGATTCTTGGTTGGGGCAACATCTGCGCTCGTGAGCAACTTCATCTTCGGACAAGGGCCGTGGACTCCTTGGCAGATGATGTCATTCGGGCTCTGCGGGCTCGCCTTCGGCGCGCTCTCGAAGGCTGGCGCGTTCAAGGGGGTGCCCCTCGCGTGGCGCCAGCGCACGCTGCTGGCTGTCAGCGGAGGTGCATTCGTCATCTGCGTTGCGGGGCCCGTGCTGGACACCTCGACGCTCTTCCATATGATGGCGAACCTGACGCCAGAGTCAGCGGCAGCTGTGTATCTGGCAGGTCTTCCGGTGAATTGCATCCATGGGGTTGCAACGGCCATCACGCTTGCCTTGGTTGCGGAGCCGATCCTAGAGCGCCTTGAGCGCATCAAGCGAAAGCATGGCATCTGACCCTTGCGGCACAGTAAGTGTTACGATACTGTGAGATGTAACACTGAAGGGATCAGGACAGAGGGGGAGAGGATGCAACTTACAAGACGCCAGTTCGCGAAGGCTTGCGGGATGGGGGCTTTGAGCATCGCATTCGGGGGATCTGTGGTAGGTTGCGCGAAGAGCGGGCAGAAAGGCGCTACCACGCGCGTGTCAGATGATGGCACAAGCCAGGTGATAGTCACCATGACCACCACTTCAGAGCCAGCGGCCGGGTTCGATCCTCTCTTCAGCTGGGGCTGCGGTGAGCACGTGCATGAGCCGCTGATCCAGTCCACGCTGTTCACCACTGACGCAGACCTCAACTTCGTGAATGACCTGGCAACCTCCTACGAATGCTCAGAGGACGGCCTCACCTGGACGTTCAGCATTCGCGATGACGTCAAGTTCACAGACGGAGAGCCGCTCACTGCCCATGATGTGGCCTTCACCATCAACGGCATCAATGCGAATGAGGCTGCTGAGGCTGACCTCTCCATGGTGGATGAGGCAGTGGCAACCTCTGACACACAGGTGGTGCTGCATCTGAACAAGCCATTCAATGCCATGATGTATACGCTTGCTGTGGTGGGGATAGTGCCTGAGCACGCATATGATCCAAGCACGTATGGCGCGAACCCAATAGGGTCTGGGCGCTACATGCTGGAGCAGTGGGATCGCGGTCAGCAGGTGATCTTGCGCGCGAATCCTGATTACTACGGTGAAGCGCCGCTGATGGAGCGCGTGATAGCGGTGTTCATGGATGAAGATGCCTCCCTTGCGGCCGCGAATGCGGGCCAGGTCGATGTGGCATATACGGCTGCCACCATGGTGGATGCTTCTGACGTGCCAGGCTATGAGGTGCTCAACTGCGCTTCCGTTGATTCTCGCGGGATCTCCCTTCCGGCCATCCCGTCTGGCGCTACCAAGACAGACGGGGGAGAGGCATATCCCGCTGGCAATGACGTCACGCAGGATGAGCACTTGAGGCGCGCCATCAATCTGGGCGTGGACAGGCAGCGGATGATAGACAACGTCCTTGGCGGATATGGCACTGTGGCATACAGCGTCTCTGATGGGATGCCCTGGTATAGCCCTGACATGGAGGTCAGCTTCGATCAGGCGGCCGCCATGCAGTTGCTGGAAGACGGCGGTTGGGTCAAGGGGGACGACGGCATCTACGCCAAAGACGGTCTGCGTGCTGCATTCAGCTGCTACTACAGCGCTGCTGACTCCGTTCGCCAGGCGCTTGCGAATGAGTTCGCGAACCAGATGCGTGACATCGGAATAGAGGTGACTCCGGTTGGCTCAGGCTGGACGCGCGATCCGTCCGGGATCTATGCGCATCAGTATGCGGACCCTGTCCTTTGGGGCTGGGGCGCGAACAGCCCGGTGGAGCTGTACACGCTGCACTATGGGCCCTCTTCTGGGAACTATGCGTGCTATGAGGATGCGCAGGTGGATGCCCATCTGGATGCGGCTTTGGCTGCCACCACGATGGAGGCGTCGTATCCGGAGTGGCAGGCGGCGCAGTGGGATGGGGATCACGGCTTCGCGCCTGAGGGGGCGGCCACGTGGGTGTGGCTCTGCAATGTGGATCACCTCTACTTCAAGCGGGAGGGCTTGGTGGTGGCCGATCAGAAGCCTCATCCGCATGGGCATGGATGGTCATTGGTGAACAACGTTGACAAGTGGCATTGGGAATAGCGCCGGGGCGTTCGCGTTGCGGCAGATGGCATGATTAGAGCTCTGAATGGCTAGATACGCGCTGATGAGCATAGGCAGGTTCGTGCTGCTGATGCTGGCGGTGAGCATCGTGGTGTTCTTGCTTGTGAGCGCATCCCCTGTAGATCCGGTATCTGCGAACGTGGGGCAGGCGGCTTTGGCGAACATGACCGAGGAGAAGCGCGCAGCCCTTGAGGCGCATTGGGGCGCGGGGGTGCCCGTGCATGAGAGGTATCTCTCCTGGGTGAGCGGCCTGCTTGCGGGCGATGCTGGGACATCCCTCAAGTACAACGCGCCTGTTTCGCAGGTCATATCTGAGCGCGCGCTGAATTCGCTTGCCCTCATGAGCGCATCTTGGGTGGCAAGCGGCCTTCTTGGGTTCGCGCTGGGTGTGGCTGCCGGCACGCATAGGGGAAGCTGGATAGACCGCATCACGAAGGCCTACTGCTTCCTCCTGGCCGCAAGCCCAACATTCTGGATCGCCCTTCTGTTGCTGATCGTGTTCGGCGTTGCTCTTGGATGGTTCCCCATAGGGTTCGCGCAGCCCATCGGGAAGGCGGCGGCTGACGTCACGTTCGCCGATGCGCTGCATCACATGGTGCTTCCCGCCATCACGCTGTCCTTGGTGGGCGTGGCGAACGTGGCCCTGCACACGCGCGAGAAGACCATAGACGTCATGGGGTCTCCCTATATGCGGTTCGCCCTCGCTCGCGGCGAGAGCAAGCTTGAAGCAGTTCGCCGTCATGGGCTCCGCAATCTATGCGTGCCTGCCATCACCATCCAGTTCGCGCAGATCTCTGAGATCTTCGGCGGATCGGTGCTGGTGGAGCAGGTCTTCAGCTATCCGGGGCTTGGGCAGGCAGCGGTGGCTGCTGGCATAGGCGGGGACGTGGCGCTCCTTGCTGGCATCGCGCTGGTGTCTGCGGCGCTCGTCTTCGGCGGGAATCTGGTGGCGAACATCTTGCATGGCGTTCTGGACCCGCGGGTGCGCTTAGGAGGCGCTCATGGCTGAGAGGATCGCGAATGCGCTGCACCTCCCTGTTGGGAGCGGCCTGTCCAACAGGAAGGCCACCTTCCTCACGGTGGTGTTGGGATCGGCTCTGCTCATCTGCATCGTCATCGCTGGTGCTGCTCTGACCTCAAGCGCCATGCACACTGACCTTGCGCAGAAGAACCTCCCGCCCACGTTCGCTCATCCATTCGGCACTGACTGGCTTGGGCGCGACATGCTCACCCGAACGCTGGCCGGGTTGTCCTTGAGCATCCTCGTGGGCCTCATCGCAGCGCTGGCTTCCTCGGTCATAGCTCTTGTGCTGGGGACGTTCGCGGCCATAGGCGGCAAGCGCGCGGATGCCGTCATCAGCTGGCTCACTGACCTCATGATGGGGATCCCGCACATAGTCCTCCTGATCTTGATCTCATTCGCGCTGGGGAAGGGCTTTTGGGGCGTGACCATAGGGGTTGCGCTGACGCATTGGCCCACGCTTGCGCGCGTCATCCGCGCTGAGGTGCGCGGGCTCAAGGGCTCTGGGTTCATCGCGGCCTCTTCAAGGCTTGGGGTCTCTAGGCTCAGGATAGTGAGAGATCACATGCTGCCATACGTGCTCCCGCAGTTCCTCGTGGGGCTCATCCTCATGTTCCCGCATGCCATCCTGCATGAGGCCGCCATCACGTTCCTTGGGTTCGGACTGCCGCCTGAGCAGCCGGCCATAGGCATCATCCTGTCTGAGTCCATGGCCTATCTATCAAGCGGTATGTGGTGGCTTGCTGTCTTCCCGGGAATCGCCCTCATAGCTACCATCATGCTCTTCGATGCGGTGGGGTCTGGCATTCGCAAGGCCGCAGACCCGATGAGCTCACAGGAGTGATGCGCATGAAGGACGCGAACGTGCATTCCAAGATCCATGCATCAGATGAGTTCCATCACCATCACGGCCACTCTGAGAAACAGAAGCACCCCGGTGGGCATCACCTCCTGTTCGTGGATGGCTTGAGCGTTGGCTTCAAGATGTATGAGGATACAGCAGGCGATGGTCTTCGCGCTTACCTCAGCGCTCCCCAGCGCGAGGTGTTCGCCGTGCATGACCTCACCATCTCCGTGCATGCGGGCGAGGTGGTGGCTGTGGTGGGCGCATCAGGCTCCGGCAAGACGCTTCTGGCTGACTCCATACTGGGCTTGTTCCAGCCGAATGCCATCGTGTCTGGCAGCATCTGGTTCGACGGCGTGCAAAGGACAGCTGATGAGCTGGCACGCCTTCGCGGGCATGGGATATCCCTGATCCCGCAGAGCGTAGAGAGCCTAGATCCGCTCATGCGAGTGGGCAAGCAGGTGATAGGGCCAGGGTGCAAGGGGTGGCAGGCAAGGCGCGCGAAGCAGAGCGAGCTCTTCGAGCGGTATGGGCTTGCGCCTGAGGTGGAGCGAGCTTATCCGTTCCAGCTGTCTGGCGGAATGGCGCGGCGCGTGCTCTTCTGCTGCGCCATGATGGATGACCCGAAGCTGATCATCGCTGATGAGCCTACACCTGGCCTGGATGCGGCTCTTGCCGATCAGGTGATGGGAGACCTTCGGCAGTTCGCGGATGAGGGCGGCGGCGTGCTGTTGATCACGCACGACATAGAGCTGGCGCTCCGCTCAGCTGACAGGGTGGCGGTCTTCAAGGACGGAACCGTGGTGGAGGAAGCGCTGGTGGCAAGCTTCGCGTCCCCTGATCTTCTGGCGCATCCATTCTCCAAGCAGCTCTGGCACGCGCTCCCAGAGCATGGGTTCAGCTCAGGCCATGAGGAGGCGCCATGCTGAGCTTGCGCGACATCTCCTTCAGGTATGGGAAGACGGGGCCTTTGGTCTTCGATGGCTTCTCCTTGGATGTGCATCCAGGAGACAGGCTCCATTTGGATGCGCCGTCAGGCTTCGGGAAGACGACGCTTTGCAAGATCATGGCAGGCTATGAGGTGCCGATCTCTGGCAGCGTGACGGTTGACGGCAAGCCGCTTCCGCGCAAGGGCAAGTGCCCGGTGCAGCTCATCGGCCAGCATCCTGAGAGGATGCTGGATCCGCGATGCAGGATGCAGGTGAGCTTGACTGAGGCAGGGGAGATAGATGAGGCGCTCCTTTGCCGTTTGGGGATACAGAGCGCGTGGCTCACGCGATTCCCGCACGAGCTGTCAGGGGGAGAGCTCCAGCGCATCTGCATCGCGCGCGCCCTGATGGCGAACCCGGCCTACCTGATAGCGGATGAGATATCCACCATGCTGGATGCCGTCACGCAGGCCCAGATCTGGGACGTCATCCTTACAGAAGCCGATGCCCGCGGCCTAGGCCTCGTGCTCACTACGCACTCCCCATCCCTTGCCTCCCACCTTGCCCGAACCTCCCTCTCCCTTGCCTCCTCATAGCCCCCTTCTCAAATGATGACCTTTTAGGTCAATGACAGCTCCCCGTGCTTAATGTCATTGACTATCCAGCTTATATATAACCTGCTAGCTGTGTTTCTGCAGGTGAAACCATATATGACCAAAAAGGTCAATGACATTAAGCACGGGGAGCTGTCATTGACCCTGGGGGTCATATATAGGAGGGAGGTTCGCGAAGGCGCGTGCGAGGCAAAGGGTATAGAATGTATGGCTCATGTATCAGATGGATCGCAAAGGATTCCCATGTCAATGAAGGAAGAAGCGCTCAAGGCGCATGCTGAATGGGATGGCAAGCTCAAGGTCATCCCCAAGATGGACATAGAGACGCGCTATGACCTTGCCATCGCCTATACTCCTGGCGTTGCGGAGCCTTGCATGGAGATAGCGGATGATCCTGACAAGGCCTACGAATACACCATCAAGTCCAACACGGTGGCTGTGGTGACAGACGGCAGCGCTGTGCTTGGCCTTGGCAACATCGGGCCTTTGGCGGCAATGCCCGTCATGGAGGGGAAGTGCGCGCTGTTCAAGCGCTTCGCAGGCGTGAACGCATTCCCCATCTGCCTTGATACGCAAGACGTTGACGAGATAGTGAAGGCTTGCGTGGACATAGCTCCTGTGTTCGGAGGCATAAACTTGGAGGACATCTCAGCTCCTAGATGCTTCCAGGTGGAAGAGCGCCTGAATCAGCTCCTTGACATCCCCGTCTTCCACGATGACCAGCACGGCACGGCCATAGTGGTGCTGTCTGCGCTGATCAACTCCTTGAAGCTTGTCGGCAAGCGCGCGCAGGATGTTCGCATCGTGATGTCAGGCGCAGGCGCTGCAGGCATCGCCATCGCAAAGCTTCTGCTGTCATACGGCTTCGAGGACATCATCATGTGCTCGTCTCGCGGGATCATCTCAAGCAAGCTGGAGGGCATCAATGACGCGCAGAAGGAGATGCTTGCCTGCACGAACAAGCAGGACATGTCAGGCACGCTGGCTGACGCCATGGTGGGCGCTGACATCTTCATCGGCGTGTCGGCTCCCGGTGTCGTGACAGAGGCCATGGTGGCATCCATGGCGCCTGACCCCATCGTCTTCGCAATGGCGAACCCGGTCCCTGAGATCTACCCAGATGAGGCGAAGGCGGCAGGCGCGGCTGTGGTGGGCACAGGCAGGTCTGACTTCCCGAACCAGGTGAACAACGTCATCGCCTTCCCGGGGATCTTCAAGGGAGCGCTTGCCTCGCGCGCATCTGAGATCACGCTCGACATGAAGCTGGCTGCAGCACGCGCGCTGGCTGATCTTGTGAGCGAAGAGGAGCTCTCCGCTGATTTCGTCATGCCGGACCCGTTCGATCCGCGCGTTGCAGATGCCGTGGCCAAGGCCGTGGCAAGCTGCGTTGCGGCAAGCTAGCAGAATCGCTCGAGCCCAACATGCATCCTGCTCAGAATGCACCCGGCGTCTTCATCTCGTTCGAAGGCGGAGACGGCTCCGGGAAGTCAACGCACATCAGGTTCTTGACCCAGGTGCTGGAAGACGCAGGCCTTGAGGTGGTGCGCGTTCGCGAACCTGGCGGCACGTCCGTTGGCGAGCAGCTGCGAGCCGTGGTCTTGGATCCTGCGAATGCGGAGATGACGCCAGAGGCGGAGCTTCTCATATATGAAGCAGCACGTGCGCAGATCACAGCGCAGGTGATCCGTCCTGCCCTTCAGCGGGGAGCTGTTGTGCTCTCTGATAGGTTCACGGATTCAACGCTTGCCTATCAGGGGGAAGGGCGCGGGCTCCCAATTGATTTCATCAAGCGGGCGAATGAGTTCGCAACGGGAGGGATCTCACCTGATAGGACGATCGTGATGAGGTGTGCGGATGCGAAAGAGAAGAAGGGCCGCGTGCACGCCAGAGAGGGGATGGATCGCCTTGAGCAAGCAGGTGATGCGTTCCATCGTCGCGTGAATGCCGCCTTCGATGCCCTGGCGCTTGAGGATGCGGCGCGCATCCGCGTGGTGGAGACCACAGGCGCGCATTCTGATACGGCACGTGCCATCTTCGCAGAGATAGAGGACCTCATACCTGAGCTGGCCTTGGGCTCTGCGGGCATGGAGGAGGCCCTTTCTGCATTCGATGCCGCGCACAGGAGGCATCATGTGCCGGATGACCAGACAGGACGCGCTTGATGCTTGATGCGTTCGACAACATCCTAGGCCAGCCGCAGGTTCGCGATTACCTGCGCTCAAGCTTGATCAATGACCGCATCACGCATGCGTACCTGTTCACAGGGCCAGCGGGTTCCAACAAGCTGCAGGCAGCCTATGCGCTAGCACAGGCGCTGGTCTGTCCGAAGGGACCAACGGGCCCACGCGGATCGGCATGCGGGGCGTGCGATGGGTGTTCTCGTGCGAAGAGGAGGGTGCACCCTGATATCCACTACTTCGCCCCTGAGGGCGCATCGGCCTATCTGGTGGAGCAGATCCGCGACATCGTGGCGGATGTCAGCTTGGCGCCCATCCAATCCACGCGCAAGGTCTACATCTTGGATCGCGCAGACCTAATGAACGTGAACTCTGCGAATGCGTTCTTGAAGACGCTGGAGGAGCCCCCTGAGAACGTGGTGTTCCTGCTCCTTGGGCGCACTCGCGAGAGCGTGCTGCCAACCATCTCCTCACGCTGCCAGATCGTACCGTTTCGGCACATTCCGCCAACGGAGGCTGCGGCCATAGTCTCGCAGAACACCGGCGCAGATGCAGGCCTTGCACGCCAGGCCATAGAGGCTTGCTCAGGCTCCATCACGGGAGCCATCGGCTTCATCCGCGAGAAGGGGCACGCTCGCATAGGCTTCCGCCGTGAGCTGATGGGTCGCCTGTCCACTCTCTCCAAGCTGGACCTCTGGCAGACGCTCAAGGTTGCCCGTGAGCTGGTGAGCCGCTCCAAGGCGTTGGTGGACGAGGAGCGCGCCAAGCTGGAAGCGGAGCTGGAGGAGAACAAGGACCTGTTCGAGCGCTCTGCCATCCGCCGGATAGAGGCCAAGAACAAGCGCCAGCTATCCATCAAGACCTCAGAGTACCTGCATCAATGCATATCCATCGTGAAGTCGTGGCTTCGCGACGTGATGATGGTGGCCTCCGGTGCTCCTGAGCTGATCGTGAACACGGATTTCGCTGATGATGTGAAGGCGGCCGCAGCCATGGCGGATGTGTCCGCTGTGGGGGCTGCCCTTCGCCGCATAGAGGAGGTGGAAGGGGCGCTGGATTATAATGTGTCCCCTGAGACTTGCCTCGATGCGATCCTTTTCCAAGTTAGAGAGGTGCTCAATGGCACAGGTCGTTCCAGTGAACCTGCCCTACAACATAAGAACGCTTTGGTTCGATCCCAATGGGCTTGAGCTGAAGCCTGCAGATGATGTCATAGTCAACACCGCACGCGGCCTTGAGATGGGGCGCGTGGCGGGAGATGTGTTCGAAGCCACTGATGAGCAGATGGCGTCTTTGAAGAGCCCGCTCAAATGCGTTGAGCGCGTGGCCACGCCTGAGGACATCGAACGCTCCATAGAGCTGGAGCGCAAGAACGTGGAAGCCATGCAGGTGTTCAAGGAGATGGCTCGGGAGACCTCCGAGGACATGCATCCAGTGAGCGTGGAGTTCCTCTTCGACGGCGACAAGGCCATCTTCTACTTCGAATCAGAGGAGCGCATAGACTTCCGCGCTCTGGTGCGCCGGCTGGCTTCGCACTTCAAGGTGCGCGTTGACATGCGCCAGATAGGAGTGCGCGATGAAGCCCGCATAGTCGGCGGAATAGGGCACTGCGGTCAGATCGTCTGCTGCAAGAGGCTGGGAGGGGAGTTCAAGCCCGTCTCCATCCGCATGGCGAAGGACCAGGACCTATCGCTCAATCCCCAGAAGATATCCGGCCTATGCGGGCGCCTCATGTGCTGCCTTCGATATGAGACGGACGCGTACAAGGCCTTCAAGGCGGAGGCTCCGAAGGTGGGCAACACCGTGAGCACGCCTGATGGGCCAGCCAAGGTGGAATCCGTGGATGTCCCACGTGAGATGGTCAAGGTCAGGGTTGAGGGAGAGAAGCCGGTATCCGTTCCGCTCACAGCATTCGAGAAGCCAGAAGGCGGCGGGCGTCCGAAGGCCATCACCCAAGAGGGTTGGGATGAGGCAACATCACCCGAGGTGGCCATATTCGAAGGCTCCATGGACATCTTCTCCACCTCTAAGTTCACAGGCTCTGACAAGCTTGGCAGCGCCACTGCCGTGCACAACCCGGGAGCGGCTGCAGACCCGCTTGATGAGGCTCCCAAGAAGAAGCGCAAGAGGCGCCAGCGCAAGCCATCAGGCGGCGAGGGTGCAAGCTCAGAGGGCTCATCAACACAGAAGCAGCGTCAGCCACGCAGGAGGTCCACGAAGATCCAGGGCGGACGCGCGCAGGGGCAGAAGGCTCAAGAGAAGAGCCAAGACAAGGCAGCAAAGCAGAAGGATGGCAACGCTCAGAAGGGCGCCAACAAGAAGGCCTCAGGCAAGCAGGCATCCTCAAAGGGCTCAAGCCCGCGCCCTGGGCAGAAGTCATCAGGGCTTGCTCATGATGGCGCCTCCAAGCAAGGCCAGGGATCCGGTCAGCCAGCTAGAAGGAGACGCCGCCGAAGCCATAAGCCTGGCAACCAGCAAGCCGGACAGCGATCCGGACAGAAGCAGAGCAGTGAAGGTGGTGCTGAATAATGGATTGGGCGTTGTATACGGACCTGTATCAGCTGACCATGGCCCAAGGCTATCTGATGAGCTCAGCCGAAGATGAAGAGGCAACGTTCAACGTCTACTTCCGGGATTACCCGTTCAAAGGCGGCTATGCCATCGCTTGCGGCATGGCGCAGATCGCTGAGATATTGGAAGGCTATAGCTTCAAGCCCTCTGATGTTGAGTATCTGAAGAGCCTCACGGCGCCTGGCGGTGGCCCGCTCTTCCATGAGGACTTCTTGAGCTACCTTGCAAGCTTCAAGCTGGAGGTCACGGTGGATGCGGTGCATGAGGGGACAGTGGTGTTCCCGAATGAGCCCATGGTCCGCGTGCAAGGCCCCATCATGCAGTGCCAGATGCTAGAGACCATGCTGCTCAATTGCGTGGGCTTCCAAACGCTTGTGGCCACCAAGGCTGCAAGGGTCTGCCAAGCCGCTGATGGGCGGCCGGTGACAGAGTTCGGGCTTCGCCGCGCGCAGGGCACAGGAGGGCTTTGGGCATCGCGCGCAGCAGTTGTGGGCGGATGCGCTTCAACCTCCAACGTGCTGGCGGGCAAGGAATTCGGGCTTCCGGTATCCGGCACGCATTCGCATTCTTGGGTGATGTCATTCCCGGATGAGCTCACGGCCTTTCGCGAGTATGCGCGCATCTCCCCTGAGAACTGCTCCCTTCTAGTGGACACATACGATGTGGAGCAGGGCATCGCGAACGCCATCACGGTGGGCCTTGAGATGAAGGAGCGCGGGGAGAAGCTTCGCGCCATCCGGATAGACTCAGGTGACCTTGCTTGGCTGGCCAAGATGGCCAGGCGCAAGCTGGACGAAGCTGGATTGACGGATGTGCAGATCATGCTCACCAATGACCTGGATGAGGCATTGATCCAGTCCATCTTGGACGAAGGAGCGCCAGTGGACATATGGGGCGTGGGCACGAAGCTCTCAACGGCCTATGATCAGCCAACGCTTGGCGCTGTGTACAAGCTGTCCGCTACGCGCGCCGAAGGGGACGCAACGTGGACGGATAAGCTCAAGATCTCCGAGTCTGCGACGAAGCTCACAACGCCAGGCGTGCTGGATGTGCGTCGCTACTACAACGAAGACGGCAAGCTTGCAGGTGACATGGTCTTCGACATCCATGATGACCTTGACGATGAGAGCCAGACCATAGTGGACCCAATGGATTCGCTGAGGCAGAAGCAGCTTGCCGGCAAGTCATACGAGACGCTGATGGCGCCGCTGTTCGCGAATGGGAAGTCAGCCCTCACGAAGGAGCAGACAGACCCGCTTGCAGCCAGGGAGCGCTCAAGGCACGGCTTGGCAACGCTTGATGAGAGCCAATTGCGCCTCTTGAACCCGCATACGTATCCTGTTGGGCTTGAGAGGCACCTGCATGACAGGCGCCAGAAGCTGATCGCTCATCTGAGGCGAGTGGATTGCGATCTATGATGAGAGCATACGGAACGTCCAAGATCGGAGAGCCATGCTTCGCGTGATAACGGATTCCACCATGTCTGTAGGGAAGGACGTGGCCTCAGAGCAGGACGTGACCGTAGCGCCGCTGTTCGTTCGCTATGACGGCGAAGAGCACGTTGAGACGGAGATGGACATAGAGTCCTTCTACGCCACGCTGTCTGAGCGCATAGATGACATCCCAACCTCAAGCCAGCCCTCCCAGCACCTCTTCGAGACGTTCTTCGAAGAGGCCGCAGAAGCTGGTGATGAGGTCCTGGGCGTGTTCCTGTCAAGCAAGCTGTCCGGCACGTTCGAAGGCGCTGTGCGCGCAGCCAGGACGGCGGCTTCCCACAACATCAGCTTCAAGTGCGCGCTGGTGGATTCAACCTCCACCGGAGGGGACGGCGCTTTCCCAGTGCTGGATGCCCTGGAGGCCAAGGAGTCAGGCGGCGCGCTAGAGGATTGCGCGGCAGCGGCCTTGAACGCGGTCCTCTCATCCAGGATCCTCTTCGTGCCGGAGTCATTGGCATTCTTGAAGGCAGGAGGCCGGATCGGCCGTGCTGCTGCCCTCTTGGGATCAGCCATAAAGATAGTGCCTGTGATCACCGTCACTGATGGCACGCCGCAGGTGCTGTCGAAGGTGCGCACCATGAAGAAGGCCGTGGCCGAGATGCTGCGCACGTTCAAGGCTGACGTGGAGGAGCACGGGCTCAAACGCGTCATCGTGCACTACATAGGACCTAAGACCGAAGTGCTTGCGCGCTTCAAGGAAGATGTGGAGCAGATAGCAGGACGTGCTGTAGATGTCATCCCAGTGAGCCCTGTGATCGGCACGCATGTGGGCCCTGCTGTTGGGATCTCATATGAGTGCAACGGATATCTGCAAGGCAAGCTCCAAGGAAGCTCCAAGGAGCTCCTGTTCACCACCTGACGTCTTAAGGAGATACGGATATGGAGAAGTGCCACCTGATAGTGGACTCATGTTGTGACCTTCCAGCAGAGCTGTTCGATCGCGAAGATGTGACGCTCTTGAAGTTCCCCTACATCATGGAAGGGGAGACGCTCGACGATGACCTCTTCCAGAGCACCACGCCCTCTGATTTCTACGGCAAGATCCGCGAAGGGGCTGAGCCTTCCACAGCTCAGCTCTCCGTTCCGCAGCTGAAGGCCGCCTTCGAGACGGCAGCGGACGCGGGCATCCCAACCGTCTATCTGTCATTCTCAAGCGGTCTTTCAGGAAGCTATGACGTGGCCATGCTGGTTCGTGATGAGGTGCTGGCAGCCCATCCTGGCTTTGAGCTCTACGTCGTGGATACCAAGCTGGCATCCGTTGCGGAGGGGATCTTGGTGTATGAGGCGCTGCGCCAGATGGATAACGGCCTCACCGCAGAAGAGCTTGCCCAATGGGCGGAGGAGGCTCGCTATTTCGTTGATTGCGAATTCATGGTGGAGGACCTGGATGCGCTCCGGCGCGGCGGCCGCATCCCAGCATCTGTAGCCGTTGCAGGCGCGGCTCTTGACGTGAAGCCCCTGCTCTCCATAGACACCGAAGGCAAGCTCCAGCTTGTGGGCGTGGCGCGCGGCAGGAAGAAGGGCATCCGGGCCTTGGCCGAGTGCTTCGCGAAGAACGTGGATGCTGACATGCAGCCCCCCTTCGCAGTCTTGGGAGATGCGGATTGCCCGAAGGACATGCATCGTCTGAAGGACCTGATATCGAAAGAGGATCCAGGCACCATCTTCATCGAGAGCTCCATCGGTCCTGTGATCGGGAGCCATGTTGGAGCTGGCATGCTGGCGGTGGTCTTCTGGGGGTCTGACAAGCGCGAGAAGCTCTCTGTGGCTGACCGGATCGCACGGCGCGTGAAAGGTGATAGATGATGGCAGGGCTATCCTTCTTCGGGAACCAGCATGTTCTCAGCTGCTTGCAGGAGCGCTTGGCGCAAGCTGGCTTTCACATGGAAGACCACGTGGAGGACGCAGATGTGGTGCTCACATGCTGTACTACCATGACAGAGCTGGAGGACCTCTACTTCGGCGAAGCGGGGCTTCTGCAGAAGATGCGCGAAGACGCCCTTGTGGTGGACATGAGCGCCACCACTCCGAACTTCGCTCATGAGATCAACAGCGTCTGCGTGCTGTCAGGCTTCAAGGTGTGCATCGCTCCCATGGTGGTGAAGGACAAGATGGCAGGAGATGCCCTGACGGCGTCCAACATGCGCACATTCTGCTTTGGAGAAGACGGGGCCCTTGAAGCGGCGCGTCCGCTGCTAGAGGCCATCTATGGTGAGATGGAAGAGGTTGCATCTCCCGGAGCGGCTCAGCTTGCGCGCAGCGCCATCGCGCTGCAGGACTCATCAGAGATCGTAGCCGCAGCTGAGGTGTACGCTCTCTTCAAGAACGTGACGTCGTCCATGTCCGTGGTGGACGCAGGAGGGCTCAAGCCCCAGAGCTGCGCACCTCAGAGCATGTTCGCGTTCCGCGCCATGGAGGAGCGCCGGTTCAACGGCTCATACACGGTTGAGATGATGATGTCTGAGCTGTCCAGCGTGATGATGACAGCAGATGACCATGAGCTCATATTGCCCCAGCTTGAGGCGGCATTCCACATGCTGGAGCTCCTCTGCGTCATCGGCGGCGCAGACAAGAGTCCGGCAGCCATCTGCCTTGTTTTTGGATCAGACCAAGACGGCGAAGCGTACGGCCTTGACTGGTCTCGAGCTGACTCGCTCTATTCTGAGGCGTCTTCAGATGACGAAGAGCCCTACGATGAGGATGACTACGCTGATGAGGATGAGTATCTGGATGACATCTTCGGGCGCTCATCCGGCTTCTCCACCAACTGATGGAAGGCTGTGCCCTCTGTCCTAGGGGATGCGACGTTGTAAGGGCGGCGGGTGAGATCGGCGCATGCGGCGCAGGTGATGAGTTGGTGGTTGCCCACACCATGCTCCACCAATGGGAGGAGCCGCCCATAAGCTGCGGCGCCGGCAGCGGAGCCGTGTTCTTCGCGGGCTGCCCTCTAGGGTGCGTCTACTGTCAGAACAGCGCGATATCGCGAAGGGTTGAAGGGGAGGCCGTAACACCTCATGAGCTTTCGCAGACCTTCCTCAAGCTGCAAGGAGAGGGTGCTGCGAACATCAATCTGGTGACGCCCACGCATTTCGCGAATGGGATCCGGGATGCTATCGGGATGGCCCGTGACGGCGGGTTGGACCTGCCGGTGATCTGGAACACAAGCGGGTATGAGGCATCAGACGCCATCCGTGCCAATGAGGGCTTCGTGGATGCTTACCTCACTGACTTCAAGTACGCAGATGCTGACCTTTCGCGCAGGCTCTCGTTCGCGCCTGACTATCCGCAAGTGGCGCTCTCAGCCATAGAGGAGATGGTGCGCGCCGTGGGCAAGCCTGCATTCGATGAGCTGGCAGGGGAGCCTAGGTTGGTCTCAGGCGTGGTGGTCAGGCATCTCGTGCTCCCGGGTTGCATACCCCAGTCAAAAGAGGCGCTCCGCATCCTTCGCGAAGCATTCGGTGACAGCATCCTGCTATCCGTCATGGGTCAATACACGCCAGTGCTGCCGAAAGGCTCTCCTTGCCTTCGGGACATCCCAGAGCTGGCGCGGGCACTAGAGCCCTCAGAGTATGAGGAGGTCTTGGAGTTCGCTGATGAGCTAGGATATGAGGACTACTTCTGGCAAGACGGCGATGCTGCCAAAGAGAGCTTCATCCCGCAGTTCTATTCATGATGCTGGCTACCACAAGGGAGGCGGCAGCTCCAAGGAACATGCTGTAAACAACTTCATACCCACATCCCTTAGACGACGCGAACGCAAGAGGCTTGTGATATACCGATATCAGTTGAAGGAACGCGCGACGGAGGAGCCATCATGGGCATCGATGAAGAGCTTGATAACCTAGAGACAGCCCAGACAGAGGCAGAGCAGATAGACGAAGAGACTGAGATCCAAGACGTAGCTGATGACATGGATGAGCTCTTGGGCCCTGAGGCTCTTGAGACGGATCAAACGCACGCATTCGCAAGCTTCACCACCAACAATGAAGCAGATTACAACGGCTATGATCCGGAAGAGGTCATAGAGGCAGCCAACGATGAATATGCAGCCAATGTCCTCCATTCCGAAGGCTATCACGTGGAAGATGCTCATGACCTTGAGGAAGAGGTCATCGAGATGGAGATAGAGGATGAGGATATCGCCGCATACCTCGTTGATGAGGATGACAACGAGATAGGCTTCGTGCTCATAGACGAAGATGGCAATGAGCAGGAATACTACTACGTTGACATGGATGAGTACGAGGTGGTGGATGACGGGTCAGAGGATGATCCTGAGCCTCACACCAAGGTAATCCGCGCCGAGGATGGCGAAGAGTTCGACCTTGGCATCACCCGCGAAGGCATCGCAGAGGCAACGCAGGATATGAATGTGGTCTACAAGGAAGGCGCTGAGGTTCTCAGTGAGCTCAAGGAGACGATGGATGAGATATCAGAGTCGATGAGCTTCATGAAGAAGCGCTGAGGTTCCTTGACTGTTGGTCTGGCCTGTGTAGAATGCTCATACCCATTAGGGGGTGACTGGTTTCGACATGGCAGGTCTGAGATGAGGAGCAAGCCGTGGTCTCCTCGCCACGTTAAATAGGGGTACTGTCAAATCTAATTGGCAAAGCTAAGACTCAGAGCGCTCCGGCGCTCGCCATGGCTGCTTAATAGCAACCATCCGCTGAACTCGGGACTTCCCCGATCCGAGGGACGCGTCATCTTCAGGGGAATGCTCTGCATCACGTAGCTGGTATGGATGCAGAAAAGACTGAACCAGCTAGGGGAGGCAACGTCTGTTTGCGGACCGAACCGCCCCGAAGCTTTGAGCGCAAACTAAGCTTGTAGCGCCTCGTCAAGGATCTGGTATGGACCGGAGTTCGATTCTCCGCACCTCCACCAGATGATCCGGGCGGACCTCGCGTGTGAGGTCCGCCCTTCGCACGTTTTGAAGCCAGCGTGCGCTAGAAGAGCTAGGGCAAGGAGAGATAGAAGACATGACGCAGGATATGTCACGCCATTTCGGATGGGGCGCGCTGATCCGCTTCACGCTGCCCTCCATGCTGATGATGATATTCACGTCCATCTACGGCGTGGTGGACGGGCTGTTCGTTTCGAACTTCGCCGGCAAGACGGCGTTCGCGGCTGTGAACTTCGTCATGCCCATCATCATGATCCCATCTGCCGTCGGGTTCATGATCGGCACCGGTGGTTCGGCCATCGTGGCCAAGACGCGCGGTGAGGGCGACGATGAGACCGCCAAGCGCCAGTTCACCATGCTGGTGTATTCGGGTGCCATCATGGGCGTCATCTTGGCTGTGATCGGCATCCTGATCGCGGAGCCAGCGTGCGCGCTTCTTGGCGCACAAGGACAGATGCTGGCAGATTGCGGGATGTATGGCCGCATCATCTTCATAACGCTCCCGTTCTTCGTGCTGCAATACATCTTCCAGAGCTTCTTCGTCACAGCGGGCAAGCCGCAGCTTGGCTTCTTCGTGGTGCTAGGGGCGGGATGCGCGAACATCGTGCTGGACTTCCTGCTGGTTGGCGTGTTCGGAATGGGACTCATCGGCGCTGCCATCGCAACGAACGTCTCTGAGATCTTAGGCGGCGGCATCCCGCTCATCTACTTCGCGCGCAACAACACTAGCTTCCTCAAGTTCGTGCGTGCGCCGTTCGAAGGGCGCGTGCTGGGGCGTGCATCCTTCAACGGGATGTCTGAGATGGTGACCAATATAGCCATGTCCATCGTGGGCGTGCTGTATAACCTGCAGCTGATGCGCTACATAGGCGAAGACGGCGTAGCGGCATATGGCGTCATCATGTACGTGGTGATGATCTTCGCGGCCATCTTCATGGGGTATGCCATGGGCTCCAGCCCGCTCATGAGCTTCCAATATGGGGCCAAGAACCATAAAGAGATGCAGAACCTCTTCAGGAAGAGCATCGTCTTCGTGCTATTGGGCGGTGTGGTGATGTTCGGCGTGGCTGAAGCATCAGCGGAGCTTGTGGCCACCATATTCGTGAGCTATGACCAAGGGCTCTTCAACATGACAGTGGAGGCATTCAGGATATACGCCTTCGCATACATCCTGATGGGCTTCTCCATCTACGGCTCCGCTCTCTTCACATCCCTTGGCAACGGCATCGTGTCTGCGGTGATAGCGCTCTTGCGCTCGCTCGTCTTCGAAGCTGGCAGCGTGCTCTTGATGCCGCTCATATTCGGCATCCAGGGGATATGGGTCTCCATCAGCGTGGCCGAGGCAGCGTCATTCGCGGTCACGCTCATCTTCATGCTGGCGCTTGGCCGCAGATACGGCTTCCTCAGGCGCCGTACTCCGCGTAGTAATCCTTGATGGCTTGTGAGAGCTCATCGTCAAGCGCACCGCGGGATGTGAGCTCTTCCACCACCTCAGACATGGTGACGATGGCGCATGCCGGGAATCCGAAGGTGTCTGTCACCTCTTCAAGCGCGCGCTTGCTGCCAGATGGCCCCACCTCTTCGCGGTCAAGAGAGACCATGAGGCCCACCACCTCTACGTCAGCCGCAGCCTTCAGTATGGGGTAGGTCTCGCGGATGGACTTGCCCGAGGTGGTCACGTCCTCAACCATGAGCACGCGGTCTCCGTCGTGGAGCTCTGACCCCAGGAGGATGCCTGCATCTCCGTGGTCCTTCGCCTCCTTGCGATTGGAGCAGTAGCGCACCTCGGCTCCGTATAGGTCTTGCAGAGCCATGGTGGTGACTACGGATAGCGGGATGCCCTTGTAGGCAGGCCCGAAGACCACGTCAAGATCAAGCCCGAAGCGCTCATTGATGGCCTGAGCGTAGAACTGGCCCAGGCGCTTCAGCTGAAGGCCTGTCACATATGCGCCTGAGTTCATGAAGAAGGGTGATAGCCGTCCGCTCTTCAAGGTGAAGCTCCCGAACTTGAGCACCTGGCTCTCCAGCATGAAATCTATGAATTCGCGCTTGTAGCTCTCCATGATGGGCATTCCTTTCCTTGCGCGTTGGCATCTCATTGCAAGATGATAGGGCAAGCAGAACGGGCATTTGATAAGATTGCCCACAAGCTGGAAGCAATCCGCGAAAGGCGGCCTTTAGTTGCCCTCATTCATCGCCCATTATAAGTCGCTTGATTCCTCAGAGGACCGTGCACGCGGCCTGTTCGAATTCCAGAGCGAATCAAGGCTGGGCAGCAAGGGCAACGCGCACGATGCGCGCATCCGCATGCTAGAGGTGTTCGGCAACCAAGCGCTATCTTGGACGATAGAGAAGATAGAGCGAAAGCCTCAGAAGGAAGAGAGGCTTGACGGGCAGCTTGAGCTTGACTTCCGTGCACCGGTCAAGAAGAAGCGCAAGCGCAAGAGAGAGTACTGGTAGGAGCGAACAATGAAGAAACGTGACATCAAGTTCCTGAAAGAGCTAGTGGAGACTCCGTCCCCTACCGGGTCTGAGGAGAAGGTGGCGGAGCTGGTGCGCCAGCGCTTGACCGGCATCGCGGATGAGATCCACACAGACACCATGGGCTCTGTGCATGCCATCCTCTCAAGCGACATGAGCGTGGTCTCATCAACGCTGGAAGATGAGGATGTGGATGTTGCTGCGTTCGAAGACTCTGGCGAATACGTCTACGCTCAGGAGGAGGCTCACGCAAGCGGCAATGTGGTGGAGATGGCAACGCCCGTCTTCATGTTGGCAGCGCACATGGATGAGGTGGGCCTCATGGTGCGCTACATCTCGGACGACGGCTTCCTATACGTGTCAGCCATCGGCGGGGTTGACGCAGCCATCCTCCCCGGCATGCGCGTGGATGTGCACGCGAAGGACGGCGTGCTCAGGGGCGTTGTGGGTCGCAAGCCCATACACCTGATAGATCAAGAAGAGCGCAAGGCTGTGACCCCTCTTGACAACCTGGTGATAGACCTTGGCCTTCCGCCCTTCAAGGTGAAGCAGAAGGTGAGCGTGGGGGATTCCATCACGTACGGGGTCAAGTTCGAGAAGCTTGGGGAGGACATGGCCGTCTCCAAGTCATTCGATGACAAGGCGGGTGTCTTCATCGCGTGCGAGGTCATGGAGCGGCTGCACGAGTCTGACCAGATGGAGGGCACATACATCGCAGCCATCACCACGCAAGAGGAGATCGGCACGCGCGGTGCCACCACGAGCGCGTATTCCGTTGACCCAGACGTTGCCGTGGCATTCGACGTCACGCATGCAACTGACTACCCGGGGATCGACCGCACGAAGCACGGCTACATCAAGTGCGGAGCAGGCCCTGTCATCGCGAAGGGACCCAACATCAACCCGCTGGTGTTCCAGCGCCTGGTTGCGGCCGCTGAGGCTGAGGACATCCCGTATCAGCTGGAGGCTGAGCCGGGAGTCACGGGAACGGATGCGCGCGCCATCCAGATATCTCAGAGCGGAATCCCAACGGGCCTCGTGTCCATCCCGCTTCGCTACATGCATACGCCGAACGAGACTGTGTCTCTGAAGGATATAGACGCAACCATCCGACTGCTCGTTCGCTTTGCGCTTGACCTTGAGTCAGATGCAAGCTTCGTGCCCGGCATCTCTCCGGCTCCCGAGCGCCCCTATGAGGATAGGTTCCGCCCGAAGAAGCCGGTGGACGCAGAGCGTGAGCTTGCCAAGCTGCGCCGCAAGATGGAGAAGATGTCTGCTCGCATCGCAGAGCTGGAAGATGAGAGCGGGCAGATGTCCACAGTGCAGAAGGCCCAGATAGAGCTCTTCGAGAAGATGACGGCAAAGGCAAGTGAAGAGCCGGAAGCTGCAGACGATCTGGAGCTTGAGGAGAAGGCAGAAGCCATCTTAGAGGAGACGGCTGAGAAGAAGGCCAGCTCCTCTCAACCTGAGATCCTGGGTGGCCCGTACGCGCAGGCTCAAGAGGCCAAGGCTGCACCTCAGCAGATGAACAATCCGCGCTACGCTCAGCAGCAGCCATATGCGCAGACGCCGCAATACGGCATGCCAGGCCAGCCTTACGCGGATGCCCCGTTCGAGCGCCAGCAGCAGATGCGTCAAGGGGAGTTCGGCGCTGCCAACCCATACGGCGCGCACCAGCCGCAGATGCCGTATCAAGCGCAGACGCAGGCGCAGGGCAAGCCCTCCACCTTCGCGGATCCCAAGGCGGCTGAAGAGGCTGCGCAAGGGATCATCCCAGGCAAGGATACGCTCACCATCATCCCCACCAACATCGAAGATGTGGAGGATGGCGAATAGCCATGGCGGGCAAGAGGGAAGAGAAGCTGATAGCGAAGAACCGCCGCGCCTTCCATGACTATGAGATCTTGGAGACGTTCGAGGCGGGGATAGAGCTCAACGGGTGCGAGGTGAGGTCCCTGCGTGACAACAACGCGCAGCTGACCGACACCTTCGCGCTCGTCCGCAATGGCGAGGCATGGCTGAACAACCTGCATATCGCGCCATTCGAGAACGGCAACATCGCGAATGTGGATCCTGACCGTCGCCGAAAGCTCCTCTTGCACAAGAACCAGATACGCTACCTTGCTGAGAAGACCCAAGAGAAGGGGCTGGCCATCGTGCCGCTCAAGATGTACTTCAATGACAGGAATCTGGTCAAGGTTGAGATAGCGCTGGCTCGCGGCAAGAAGCTCTACGACAAGCGCAACTCCATGAAGGAGCGCGACGTCAAGCGCGAGATAGACCGCGCCCTCAAATCCCGCAGCCGCTAGGCTCCCTTGCTGTCCCAAAAGTGCTGCACAGGCAAAGAACATGCCTGTGCACTTTTACTACGGCCTTTAACTCTGAATTGCGAGGTCGCAATTCAGAGTAGCGGCTTTGGTGGCCTCCCGGCCACCTGTTCAACCTGCAGCACTGACCCCATTGCTGCCCCAAAAATGTTGCACAGGCAAAGAGCATGCCTGTGCACTTTTATAACGGCCTTTAACAGCTGCATTCGCTTGTCGCTCATGCATCTGTAGCGGCCTTGGTGGCCTTCCGGCCACCTATCCAACCCCCCTTGCGGTAGGCGGCTGCATTGCAGCCGCAGCATTGCTTCCCCCTCCTGTGGGCGCTTGCATTGCAAGCGCAGCATTGACCCCCCTCGCGTGGGCGCTTGCATTGCAAGCGCAGCATTGCGATGAGCAATGCGTAACTTGCCCGGCAGGGCAAGAGCACCCGGATGCCAGCAACTGGTCCGGAAACCCAGCCTGGCGCAAGACACCGATCCGGACAATCCCGGCTCCAACCCTCACCCTGCTCACATGCGATGGCTGGCACCCTCGCTAGGCCTCAGGCTGGCGGTCGAATGTGGTTGGATATACCACATT
>CAJUPL010000012.1:0-17721 GCA_910588435.1 uncultured Eggerthellaceae bacterium
CAAGTTACGCATTGCTCATCGCAATGCTGCGCTTGCAATGCAAGCGCCCACAGGAGAGGGGAGGGTAACTGCGCTTGCAATGCAAGCGCCCACCGCAGGGGTTAGGTTGATAGGTGGCCGGTAGGCCACCAAGGCCGCTACTTTGCTTGTGCTTGCACATGCAAAGTTAAAGGCCGCTATGAATGAAGCGGGATAGGTGCACATGGTGCACCTATCCCGTAAGCCTTTTCAAGGCAGCAAGCAGGCAACGCAAGCAAGCGGGACGCGTTCGCAAGCCGCAAGCTGGTATACTTTTCGGTTGACTATGCCCAAAAGACTGGGCTAAGAGCAAACGAAAGGCTATCAATGGCTAACGCTATAGAGTATGTGGGCCGGTTGGCTGACACCATCGGCGCACGACCAGCGGGCACCGAGGAGGAGCAGCAAGCGTCCTTCATGATCGAGGAAGCCCTGCGTGACGAAGCCGAACTGCCCACGGACACCGAGGAATTCAACTGCAACCTGAGCTATGAGCTCCCGCGCACCATCTGCTGCGCCGCCACCGCAGTCCTCGGCATCCTGACCATCTTCCTGCCGCTCATGGTGGTTCCCTCGGTGGTGATCACTCTCATCACCGCAGCGCTCTACATCTTGGACGTGTTCGAAAAGTCCCCGCTCGCGCGCTTTGGCAACTCCGGGATCAGCCAGAACATCCTGGCGAAGTACACGCCGCAAACGGACGGCGCCACGCGCGGCCGCAAGCGCAAAGTGGTCATCATGGCGCACTACGACACGGGCAAAGTCCGCACGGAAGCCAAAGGCGGCATGCTGAACATCCTCCCCTACATTTATATAGCGGAGGTTGCGGGCATGGGGCTCATGCCCATCGTCCTGCTGATCCGCTTCGTGACCAACGCCAGCGCCGGCCTCCTGACCACGCTGAACGTGCTGGTCATCATCTGCGCCGTGATCTGCCTTTTGCCGGTCATCGGCTTTTTGATGCACCAAACTGCGCAGTACAACAAGGGCGCCAACGTGAACGCGTCCGGCATCGCCGTCCTGCTGGAGTGCGCCAAGCGCATCAGCGAGGAGCCGGAGGAGCTTGAAGCGGACATCATCATGCACGGCGAGGATGAGATCCGCGCGCGCGGCCTGGTGCCGGAAGGCGCGGAGCTCACGTATGAGGAAACGGCGAACGCGGACGGCACGGTCACGGATGAGGCGCTGTTCACCGCAGAGGCGCTGACGCCCGAGGAGGCGCAGCTCAGGGAGCAGGCGGCTCAGGGCGCGAACGCCGGTGCGGCGGATGCGCTGGCGAACGGGTCCGTGCTCACGCAGGAGGACCAGCTTGCGAACGCGGCCGGCATGCAGGCGGCTTCGCAGGAGCAGCGCGCGGCGTACTCCGCGGCGGTGTCGCAGGGGATCCCGGCTGAGCCTGAGCCGGAGGAGGACCCGAACGTGCCGGAGTGGTATCGCAACGCCATGAAGAAGGCGAACAAGCAGGACGACGCGGGGGCGCCGGTGCACCGTTCGCAGTTCGCGGACGCGCTGGACAACGCCAACGCGGTGTCTGCGAACGCGATCGAGCACGAAGAGCAGCAATCTGAGGCGGAGCGCAGGCTGGCGCAGATGCGCGCGTCCATCATGGGGCAGGCTGGCGCGCCCGGCGTGGCCACGGCGAACGCGCACGCGCACGCCGGTGTGGGCGGCTACTTGCAGACGGCAACCGAGGCGTCCAACTATGAGGAGCAGGCAACCATCCCGGTCAAGGGGCCGGACCCGGCGTCCTTGGCGGGTGCTGCTGGTGCGGCTGTTGCTGGTGCTGCGGGTGCTGTCGTCCCGGCGGCATCCGGCATCCCGGTCTCCCAGGCGGAGGCCGACGCAGCCGCCGCTGAGGCTGCTGCTGCAGCTGCGGCCGCTGCCAACAAGACGCTCTCGTTCATCCCGGTTGAGGTGGACACGGCGGCCATCGCCAAGGAGAATGCAGAGCTCAAGGCGGGCCGCGGCGCTGACGGCGCAAGCGCTGGAACCAGTTCGCAAGCTGACGCGCTTTCCGGATCCGCTTCCGGCAAGGGAAGCCGCAAGAAGCGCACCATCGCGCTGCCAAGCCTGACGGGCGCCATCGAGGGCGTGAACGCGCGCCTGCAGAACGCGCCGCTCTCTGACGAGGAGGAGCAGTCCGAGGAGGCCGTGGCGGAGCGCCGCCACAAGCGCCAGGAGAAGCTGGCTGGCGCGCTGCCCAAGACGGATTCGCAGGAGCTGCCCGCGGCGGACAAGACGCAGGCCATCAACGCGGCGGGCGCGTTCGTGTCCGCAAGCGCAACCTCCACGTTCAACCCGGTGGGCGATGAGCTGATCGCGGACGTGGCCGAGGAGGACGTGTATATAGAGGATGCGGATGATTCCGCGTACGGGGATTCCTTCACGCGCTCCGGCGCACCGGCGGGTCCCGGTTACGTTGAGATGCCCAAGTCCCGTGCGTCCAAGATGTTCGGGCGCTTTCGCAAGAAGAAGAAAGAGGACGACGTCAGCATCTCTGAGGCGTACGGCCTGGACGAGGAATGGGATGCGCGGTCTGCGGGGGCGGCGCGCGGGGGCTGGGAGAGCTTCCGTGAGGACTCCGCGGATGATTTCATTGACGACGAGGAGTGGAATGGCGGCGCGTTCTCCCGCGTGCGCCAGATGGTGTCCGCGGCGCCGGATGAGGGCGAGGAGCTGGACGCGGATTACATGGAGGAGACTGGGTACGACGAGTCGGATTACGATGACGCTGCGGATGCCGGTGCTGGCGGTGCTGGCGAGGGACGCCGTTCGCGTGGGCGTTCCGCGCGTGGGGCACGTGCTGAGGGTGGCGAACGCGCTTCCCGCTCTGGGCGCAGTGCGCGCAGCAGCCGCGGCGGTTCTCAGGAAGCGGAGGAGCGCTCAACCCGCAGCCACCGCAGGTCCGAGGACCCGTTCGCGAACGTGCCGCTCTCAGGCTCCATTCCGCTTGAGGAGCGCGAGCTGATCCAGCAGTTCCGCAACGGCGCCATCTCCTGCGAGGTGTGGTTCCTGGCGGTTGGCGCTGAGCTTGCGAACAATGCCGGCGTGAAGTCGTTCCTGGATGCGCATGCTGATGAGCTGCGTGGGTCCATCGTGATAGACCTTGATGGTCTGGGTGCGGGTGAGCTCTCCTTGATCGAGGAGGACGGCATCTTCAAGGTGAAGAAGCCGTCGGCGCGCATGAAGCGCTACACCAACAAGGCGGCGTCTGCGCTGGGGCTGAAGCTTGGGCGCGGGAAGATGCGTTGGCGCAACAGCGGCGCGCATTGCACGGCCAGCCGCGGGCTGCAGACGCTGCATGTTGCGGGCATGCAGGACGGGAAGCCCGCGTTCGCCGCGCAGGCCGACGACGTGATCGGCAACATCTCCGAAGAGATCCTGGACGAGAACGTAGCCTTCGTGATGGAAGTCCTGCGGCAAATTTGATGCGCTTGCTGCCTTGGCTCACCTGCGGCCTTCGATAAACCTTACAGGGCATATGCACGCTGTGCATATGCCCTGCTTCATTCATAGCGGCCTTTAACATCCCGCATTCGCTTTCACGCTCATGCGGAATGTAGCGGCCTTGGTGGCCTCCCGGCCACCTATCAATGTTCTCTCGGAAGGTGCGCACTTTACGTGCGCACCTCTGTGAGCGGATCTGACCTGCAGGGGTGCGCAGAAATCTGCGCACCTTCCGATGGCCTAATTATGACCTTTCAGGTCAATGACATTTCCCCGTGCTTAATGTCATTGACCTCCTGGGTCATATATAGGATTGAGACCCTATTGCATGGGATATGCGGGCACCTTGTTCAGGTGCGCCCCATATCCCATGGTGCGCATAAGATCGATGCGCACCTACATTAACCAGAGGCTTCTGTGAGGGGAGCATGCATTACCCCTTCCCTCACTGTGGGCAGCTGCATTGCAAGCGCAGCATTGCCCCCCCCCTTAATAGTGGGCGTCTCCATTGGAGACGCAGCATTGCGCCAGCAATGCGTAACGCAGGCGATAGCCTGCGAACACCCGGATGCCAGCCTCAGACCAGGCAATCTAGCCTGGCGCAGACCCGCTTGCTGGACGATGCGGGCTTCTACCCTACCTTCCCAGATTGGCAATCTGCGACAGGCCACCTATCCTCACTCACATCATCCATCCGGGTGTTCTTGCCCTATCGGGCAAGTTACGCTGTGCTCTCATCCTCGCTTCGCTTGACGCTCAGCTCGGATTTCCGCACAGCTGCGTTCGCAATGCGAACGCCCACTCTTAGGGGGGGCGCCTGGAAAGGGAGCTCATAAAGGAGAGCAGCTTCACCCGGACAAAGGGCGCGTGAGCGCCCCAAGGCCGCTACGGCAGACGTGAGCGTAAAAGCGAACGGCGCCGTTAAAGGCCGCTATGAAAGGAGCGGGCGTTCTTTGCCCGCGACACCGGACCGAGCGAAGCGAGGCCGAAGGCGCCAGCCATCACATGCAAGCAGGGGGTTTCGCAATCAAGCCAGCCCCTTTCGCAGGCGGACAGACCGCGCCCACAACCCAGATTGCCCCATTTGCCAGCTAAAAGGTAACCATTAGGCAACATTCATGTATAACGGAACGCGCTTTTGAACTTGAACGACAAAAGAGGGGAACCAACATGGTGGCGAAGATCCTACTAGTGCTCGTGTTCGTGGCGATAGCCGTGGGCGTGGGCATCTATTGCAACCGCTCCACCAAGACGGTGGACGGGTTCGTGCTGGGCGGGCGCAAGGTGGGCCCGTGGATGAGCGCATTCGCGTATGGCACCAGCTACTTCTCCGCCGTGGTGTTCGTGGGCTATGCGGGCCAGTTCGGCTTCAAGTATGGCATCGCTGCCACGTGGGCCGGCATCGGCAACGCCATCCTGGGCAGCCTGCTGGCGTGGTGGATCCTGGGCCCCCGCACGCGTGAGATCACGCACCGCTTGGGCGCGCAGACCATGCCGGAGTTCTTCGGCAAGCGCTACAACTCCAAGGCGCTGCGCATCGCGGCGGCCGCCATCATCTTCGTCTTCCTGATCCCCTACACCGCCAGCGTCTACAACGGGCTTTCGCGCCTGTTCGGCATGGCGTTCGACCTCCCCTACGACGTCTGCGTGATCGGCATGGCCGTCATCACCTGCATATACGTGGTGGTGGGCGGCTACATGGCAACCGTCATGAACGACTTCATCCAGGGCATCGTGATGCTCTTGGGCATCACGGCCGTGATCGTTGCGGTCATCATGAGCAACGGCGGCTTCAGCGAAGCCATCACGCAGCTCTCGCAGATCCCGGCCGACGGCTCCGCCATGCAAGGCCCGTTCGTCAGCTTCTTCGGGCCAGACCTCTTCAACCTGCTGGGCGTGGTGGTCCTCACCAGCCTTGGCACGTGGGGCCTGCCGCAGATGGTGCAGAAGTTCTACGCCATCAAGAGCGGCCCGGCGGTGAAGCAAGGCGCCATCATCTCCACCATCTTCGCGTTCGTCGTGGCCGGCGGCTCCTACTTCCTGGGCGGCTTCGGGCGCCTGTACGAGGGGCAGATCGAATACGCCGCGAATGGCACTCCCATCTACGACTCCGTGATCCCCACGATGCTCTCCACGCTGCCGGACATCCTGATCGGCCTGGTGATCGTGCTGGTGCTGTCCGCGTCCATGAGCACGCTGTCATCCTTGGTGCTGACGTCGTCCTCCACCCTGACGATCGACCTGATCAAAGGTAACCTGGTGAAAGAGATGGACGACAAGAAGCAGTTGGTCAGCATGCGCCTTCTGCTGGTGGTGTTCATCGTGATCTCCGCCATCATCGCGCTGGTGCAATACCATTCGTCCATCGTGTTCATCGCGCAGCTGATGGGCTATTCGTGGGGCGCGCTGGCCGGCGCGTTCCTGGGGCCGTTCCTCTGGGGCCTGTACAAGAAGAAGGTTTCGAAAGCGGCCGTCTGGTGTTCGTTCATCATCGGTGTGGGTCTGACCGCGGTGAACATGGGGATGGGCTTCGCGGGCACGCCGCTGATCGCAAGCCCCATCAACTGCGGCGCGCTCTGCATGATCTTGAGCCTGATCGTGGTGCCGCTGGTGAGCCTGATCACGCCTTCCGAGGAGTTCCCGATCGAGCCGCCTTCACGCCTGTCCGCCGTTGACCGCGAGTTCGAGGCCGAGGTTGCAGCCCAAGAAGCAGCTGGCGAACCCGTTCCCGGCAGCCTCGAGGAAGCAGCCCGCGAAGGGATCTCACCAGCAGTCCAAGAGGCAATAGACACCGTTCGGTCCTCCTGATCCCTGTACGCACATCCCGCTTGCTGCCCCAAAAATGCTGCACAGGCAAAGAGCATGCCTGTGCACTTTTATTACGGCCTTTAACTCATGACCATGCAAGCATGCTCATGAGTAGCGGCCTTGGCGCACTCACGTGCGCCTATCCAATCGCAACCCCCTATGAGTGGGCGTCTCCATCGGAGACGCAGCATTGCGCCCACTCTTGAGGGCAGGGCACCCGGAGCAATGGAAGGGAGCATCCTAATTCTGACCCCCAAGGTCAATGACATTAAGCACGGGGAACTGTCATTGACCAAAATGGTCATCATTCGGAATTTCGAAAGGGCATCCGGCAGGTAACGGGAAGCTGTCGGAACGGCGAAGGGGCCGGTAAGGGAAGTTCGAGCGCTCTAACCTGTCAATCTGAGGGAGGAGCACTTTGAACGACCAGGGGAAGCATAGGGACAACATCACCATAGGCGTGCGCGTGTCTGCGGCGCTGGTCGTGGTGTTCCTGGTGGCGTTCTTCGTGATCACTGTGAACAACATGGTCACCATCTCTGACGAGGTGGAAGACATGAAAGAAGGCCCGTTCCCAACGTCGGTGGCGGCGGGTCACATTGAGACTGACATCGCGCAGATCCAAACGCTGGTGGTGCACGTCACGCATTTCCGGAACAACGTGGCGCACATGCAGCAGCTCCAGGTTGACTTCAATGAGATCGACGACAACCTGACAGAGCAGCTTGCGAAGATAGACCCAGACGCGCTGATGGAGCCGGCGGACGCGGCCGTCCTGCAGGCAGAGCACGAAAGCCTCAGCGCGCAGATCACAACCGTCATGAACATGCTGGATGATCAGAGCATCTCTAACTTCGACGTCACAGAATACGTGAACACGCAGGTCATGCCGCTTGCTGACAACTGCCTCATGCTGGCGAACCAGATCCTGCGCGAAACAACTCAGAAGGTTGACGCCACGCATCAGGTGGTGGAAGCCGCATGCATCCAGACCATCGTTTTCGCGGTGGTGCTGATGGTGTGCATCGTGCTGCTGATCTGCTTCTACTTGGTGATGCTGCGCCGAAAGACCCAGCAGAGCGACCAGCTGCGTGAGAACCTTGAGGTGGCGCTGTCTGAGGCGCGCCGTGCGAACGCGGCCAAGTCCGAATTCCTTTCGAACATGAGCCACGACATCCGCACGCCGATGAACGCCATCATCGGGTTGACCACCATCGCGGATGACAACATTGACAACCAGCTGCGCGTCAAGCAATGCCTGACCCGCATCATGACGTCGTCCAAGCATTTGCTCTCGCTGATCAACGACGTGCTTGACATGAACAAGATCGAAAGCGGCAAGACCACCCTGTCAGAGGAGCGCTTCAGCGTGCCCAGCCTGGTGGCGGAGATCACGTCCATCGTGCAGCCGCAGTCGTCTGAGAAGAACCTGCAGTCTGACATCATCATCAACGACATCCACCATGAGGAGCTCATCGGTGACGAGATGCGCTTGCGTCAGATCCTGCTGAACCTGATGTCGAACGCCATCAAGTACACAGAACCCGGCGGGGAGCTGCGCATGATCCTGGCTGAGGACACCCCCACGCGCCCTGGATTCGCTAACCTGCAGATAGTTGTTGAGGACACGGGCATCGGGATGGACAAGGAGTTCCTGAAGCACGTGTTCGAGCCGTTCGAGTGCGAGAACAATGACGCCACCATCTTCACGGAAGGCACCGGTCTTGGCATGGCCATCACCAAGAACCTGGTGGATCTCATGGGCGGCACCATCAACGTTGAGTCAGAGCCGGGGCGCGGCACCAAATTCACGCTGTGCATCCCGCTGAAGGTGCCGAAGGATGTGCCGGAGCTGCCAACTGATGGCTTCGATCAACTGCACATCCTTGTGGTGGATGACAACTACCTGATCATGCAGGACGCCATCCATACCTTGAGTGATTTCGGCGTGCGCGTTGAGGGAACCACCGCGCCAGAGGACGCGGCTGGCCTAGTGGTTGCGGCCCGCGTGGCAGGGCGCGCGTTCGATATGGTGATCGTTGACATGGAGATGCCCAGGCTGAACGGCGAAGACACGGTGCGCCAGATCCACGAGGCTGCCGGGGAGAACGTGCCCATCGTGGTGATCGCGTCGTACGGGTTCAGCGGGCGTGATGCCAGCGGCAGCATAGACGGCGTGTCCGCGTTCGTCACCAAGCCGCTGTTCCGCTCAAGGCTGTATGAGGTGGTGCGGAAGCTCTGCATTGACGGGGATGCCATGGAGCAAACGGCTGAGATCGCGAACCATGCTCCTATCAGCGGCCGCGTCCTGCTTGTTGACGACAATGAGATCAACCTTGAGATCGGGCTTGAGCTGATAAGCAAGCTGGGGCCTGAGGCTGAAGGTGCCGAAGGCGGCCTGCAGGCGCTGGTGCGCGTGTCGGATGCCCCGGACGGGTTCTATGACCTGATCTTCATGGACTGCAAGATGCCGCACATGGATGGGTTCGAAACGACCCAGGCGATCCGCCGCTTCTTGGCTGAGCGCGGGCGTGAGCAGATCCCCATCGTGGCAATGACTGCGAACGCGTTCGAGGAAGACAAGAAGCACGCGTTCGACGCCGGCATGGACGGCTTCATGTCCAAGCCCATCGACATGGGCGTCCTTGAGGCCACCCTGCGGGAGTATCTGTAACCGCTTGCTGCCTTGATCCGGTGTCGCGGGTGCAAGCACCCGCTCCTTTTATAACAACCTTTAACTTGATGCGCTTGCAGCCTTGCTGCCCCAATCCGGTGTCGCGGGCACGCTGTGCCCGCTCCTTTTATAGCGGCCTTTAACATCCCGCATTCGCTTTTGCGCTCATGCGGAATGTAGCGGCCTTGGTGGCCTTCCGGCCACCTGTCCAGGTGTATCTCTCCCAACACATCCTATAAGCGGCTGCATTGCAAGCACAGCATCACCCTACCTGTGAGCTTTTCCATTGGAGACGCAGCAACACCCTACCTGTGAGCTTTTTCATTGGAGACACAGCATTGACCCCCCCCAATTGTGGGCGGCTGCATCGCAAGCGCAGCATCCCCCAATTGTGGGCGGCTGCATCGCAGCCGCAGCATTGCGCTAGCAATGCGTAACGCAGGCGATAGCCTGCGAACACCCGGCATCCAGCAACTGGTCAGTCAACCTTGCCTGGCGCAGACCACCTATCCGGGTATTTCAAGCTGCAACCCTTATCACATCTCCTGCTCACATGCGATGGGCGGTACCCTCATTCCAGGCATGAGGCGATGCACGCGTTCGCTAGGCTTCGGACTGGCAGGGAAATATGGTTGTATTTACCATATTTCCCTTGGTCCTCAGAATCGCTCACGCATACACCGCCTCATGCCCGGATCGCCGGGTCGTTTCTGGGGGCAAGCGCCATGTCCGCCGGGACCTTTCAGGTCCACACCGGACATGGCGGCTCAAGGCTGAACCCGCAGGCCGTCACCTGTCAAACCTACCCGATCCTTCGGCCTCGCTCCGCTCGGTCCGGTGTCGCGGGTGCAAGCACCCGCTCCTTTTACTGCGGCCTTTAACTTCTATTCATGTTCCATGAATAGAAGTAGCGGCCTTGGTGTACTCACGTGCGCCTATCCTAATTATGACCTCTCAGGTCAATGACACTGCCCCGTGCGCAATGTCATTGACCTTTTTACTCATATATAGGGTTGCAGGCCCATTCGCACGCTAGCAGCTAGCTTGGTCTCCTTCTGGTTACGTTCGCGAGCTGTGAGCGCAGCCGCGTGCGCGGGCGCGATATCCTGACCAGAGATCACAACGCGTGACGGTTGGAGGTCACCATGTGCACAGGGCTCAGGTTCACATCCACAGACGGCAAGATGTACTTCGGCCGCAACCTTGATTGGGGCCAGCCATTCGGCGAAGACATCGCCATCACCCCAAAGGGCTACCCCGCCAAGTACAGCTACCTGCCGGACTCGGCTGCCAAGCATGCCATGATCGGCACGGCGGTGGTGCTTGACAACTACCCGCTCTACTTTGACTGCGGCAACGACGCTGGCCTGGCGTGCGGCGGCCTGAACTTCCCCGGCTACGCGCAATACGAGCCTGAACCGGTCAGCGGCAAGACCAACGTTGCGGCGTTCGAGGTCCCGTTCTGGATCTGCGCCAATTTCGAAACCGTGGACCAGGTGGAGGAAGCCATCAAAGACCTGGCCATCGTGAGCAAGTCCCCCGGCGGCGGTTACGGCGTCTCGCTCCTGCACTGGATGGTGGCGGACGCGGAGCGCTCCATCGTGCTGGAGTACATGCCGGACGGCCTGCACGTCTACCACGATGACGTGGACATCCTTACCAACCAGCCAACGTTCCCGTGGCACATGGAGAACCTGCGCAACTACATGAATTGCGAGAGCCGCTACGTTCCATCCGTCACCTGGGACAAGCGCCAGCTCACGCCGTACGGCGGCGGCGCCAACATGCGCGGGATCCCTGGGGATTACTACTCGCCCTCGCGCATGGTCAAGGTGGCGTACCTGAACGCCAACTACCCCGCCAAGTCAACGGAGCCGGAGAACGTGGCGCGCATGTTCCACACGCTGGGCAACGTCTCCATGGTGGAGGGCGCCAGCCAGATGGAGAACGGTGACTTCGAGTACACGCTCTACACCAGCTGCTTCTCGGCGGCCACCATGCGCTACTATTTCGCCACGTATGAGGACGCCACGCAGCGGTTCGCCAGCCTGGACGACGCCGCGGGCGCGCCTTCGGATAAGATAATCACACCTGAGCTGCGCACCGCGTGACGCATCATTCGGGCGCTGAGCGTACAACTTGCGAAAGGGGCCAACATGACAGACGACAAGAACGCAACGCGCGACGCCGCGATAGAGGCGGCCGACATAGCCGAGCAGACGGCTGACCTGCAGGAGCTGTTCGCGAACGGCCCTATCCAGTTCACCATGGAGGATGCAGACGGCAATGAGCTGGAGTGCACGGTGCTCTATGCGTTTAACTCCGCGCACAACGGCAAGGACTATATGGTGTACACGATCGGCCAGGCGGGGGACGGCGAACAAGAGGTCAGCGCCGCCATCTTCGACCCGAAGTCCATGAAGGACATGGTGGATGGCAACGGCGGCAGCCTTGAGCTGCAGCCGCTGACAACTGACGTTGAGTGGGCCATAGTGGCTGACACGCTGAAGCAGATCTCCGGCGAGGACGTGGACGTGAACTCTGCTGACGTCCTGGAGGATGAGTCTGTCCAGCTGAATGTAACCGATTGACGCTGCGAAGCCACGGCTGAACCTCATCTTGCCGCTCCAAGCGCTTCTTCTTCGTTGGACGAAGCCAACTCAGGCGCGCTTTCACGGCAATCTGAGGCTCCCCGTGGCTTCTCGCTTTCTTTGCCTGACCTGAATCTCTTTCGATTCCCCTTGCTACCTTGCGAGCATTGCCCCTACCCCTTGTGGGCGCTTCCATTGGAAGCGCAGTTGCACGTCAGTGCAACGTAACGCAGGCGATAGCCTGCGAACACCCGGATGCCAGCTCCTAATTATGATCTCTCAGGTCAATGACATTTCCCCGTGCTTAATGTCATTGACCTTTTCGGTCATATATAGGGTTGCTCCTCACCTCAGTTCGGTGTGCATCTCGCTACCAGAAGATGACGAGGCGAGAACCGCACAGCGCGTCCAGCTCAGCAAAGCTATCCTGACCTTAGGGCCAGCTCAAGGAGAAGGGGGCATCATGGAAGGCTTTGTGAACGTCGTTCGCTCGAACATGATGGTGCAGGGAGTCGTTTGCATCGCGCTTGGCGCGTTCCTCATGTTCTGGCCAGACGCCACCATCATTACCGTCATCTACCTCATGGGGCTGATCTTCGCCCTCACCGGCGCGGCCTCACTGGTCGGCTATTTCCGCCAGAAGAGCAGCCACTACCGCGCCCCAGCGGTGCTCACCACCGGCGTGTTCTTCCTGGTCCTGGCGCTGATCGTGTTCATCTTCCCGGCGGTCATCGCCAGCTTCGCATCAGTCGCGCTCGGCGTGGTGCTAGCGCTCGCCGGCGTGGTCAGCGCCGTCCGCTCGTTCGAGCTCCGCAGCCTCCACGGCCCCGTCTGGATCATCATGCTGGCGGTCAGCGCGCTGGTGGCCATCGGCGGGATCGTGATCATCGCGAACCCATTCGAGACAACCTCGCTCTTCGTCTTCATGATCGGCGCGGTGCTCTTGGTGAACGGCATCGCGGACGTGGTGATCGAGGTCCAGTCCCGTAATCTTGCGAACTCCCCTAACAGCTGATCATGCTCTTTCGGAAGGTGCGCATCTACATCAGCTAACAAGATTTTGCGGTGGGCGGCTGCATTGCAGCCGCAGCATCCCCCTCCCCACGGCAACATCTCAGAAACTGGAACCCCGTTCGCAACCTACTGCACCCCCGAACGCGTACCCTAAGGTAGAACACACAGCAGGAGCAAAAGGAGCCAAAAGAGCACCAGCAGAAAGGGCCGCTCATGCCTGACGATATCCGCACGCTTGAATTCACATACCCGTCCTTTGACGGGGTCAGCAACATCCACGCCATGGTCTGGCAGCCGCCGATTGGTGTGCAGCCGCATGGGATCGTGCAGTTGATCCACGGCATGGCGGAGCATATAGAGCGCTACGACGCGTTCGCGCGCTTCCTGGCCAGCGCCGGGTTCTTGGTCTGCGGGCATGACCATATCGGTCACGGCCACAGCGTCTCCAGCCGGGATGAGCTGGGGCACATGCCGCCTGAGAACGGCGCGGAAGTCCTGGTGGAAGACGTGGACACCCTGCGCTACATCGTGCAGCACGCGTTCGACGAAGTGGAGGTCATCCCCACAGCGGACGGCCCGGACATCGTGGAAGGCAAGCTGCCGTACTTCATCTTCGGCCACTCCATGGGCAGCTTCACGCTGCGCGTCTATCTCACGCGCCACGGCCAAGGACTGGCGGGCGCCATCATCTGCGGCACCGGCCAGCAGCCGCAACCGCTCTCGCTCATGGGCAACACGCTGGCGCGCTTGGGTTCGCGCTTCCGCGGTGAGCGCATGAAGAGCCACCTGATCCATAACATGGCCGACGGCGCGTTCGTCCGCCAGGTGGACGATCCGCAAACGGAGTTCGACTGGATCTCCTCAAGCCGCCAGAACATCGACGACTACATAGAAGATGAGCTAAACGGCTTCCAGTTCACGCTTGGCGGGTACGCAACGCTCACGCGCCTGACGCTGCTGGCGGTTGACCTTGAGCTGGCCAAGCAGATCCCGAACTCGCTCCCGCTCCTGTTCATTGCCGGCTCAAAGGACCCGGTGGGGGATCAAGGCGCGGGCGTGAAAGCCGCCGCGCAGATGATGGAGCGCGCCGGCCAAGAGGACGTGGAAGTCATCCTGTATGACGGCATGCGCCACGAGGTGCTGAACGAAGAGGACTCTGACCTGGTGTTCGACGACGTGCTGGCATGGCTTGAGGCGGTCTGCCTTGAGCGAGAGTGACACATCATCTGACACCTTGCGAACGGGCCAACCTGAAGCCGCCTCTGGTGAGGTGAGTTCGCCAGCTCAGGGGCAGCTTGCGCCCGACGGCGCACAGGAGCAGCTTGCGAACGCGGGCCAACCTGCCGCCAAGACCCAGCGTGACCATCTGATCGTGAAGGCCAGCGTCATCGGGATCGTTGGCAACCTGCTGCTGTCCGCGTTCAAGATGTTGGTGGGCTTCATCTCGGGCTCCATTGCCATCATCCTTGACGGCGTGAACAACGCAACGGACGTCATGGCATCCGTGGTCACCATCGTGGGCACGAAGCTGGCCGCGCGCCGCCCGGACAAGAAGCACCCGTTCGGCTACGGGCGCGTGGAGTACCTGACCAGCGTGGCCATCGCCGTGATCATCCTGGCGGCCGGCGCCATCTCGCTCAAGGAATCAGTGGACAAGATCGTCACGCCCGGTGAGCCAAGCTATTCAACGCTTGCCATCACCATAATAGTGGTGGCCATCATCGCGAAGATCGGGCTGGGGCTGGTCTTCAAGCATTACGGTGACAAGACGAAGTCCGAGGCGCTGGTGGCGTCCGGCGTTGACTCCAATAACGACGCGGTGCTGTCCGCCGGCACGTTGGTGGTGGCGCTGTTCCAGAACCTGTGGGGCATCAACATCGACGGCGCGGTGGGCCTCATCATCTCGCTGGTGGTGTGCAAGACGGGGCTGGATGTGCTGCGTGATTCGCTGGCGCCCATCATCGGCACGCCGGAGGACAAAGAGCAAGTGGAGCGCATCCGCACGTGCGTGCGCAAGTACCCTGAAGTGGGCGGCGTGCACGACATCATCATCGACAACTACGGCCCCAACAAGGTGATCGGCTCCGCGCGGATCCAAGTTCGCGACGACATGACCGCGAAAGAGGCCAGCGAGCTGACGCGGCAGATCGCGAAGGCGCTGCAGGAGGACAGCGGCGTCATCATGAACATCGGGATATACACGGAGAACACGTCTGATGAGTTCAAGCCGATGCATGCCAAGCTTGAGGAGCTGGCGAACGCGGATCCGGACGTGCATGGGATCCATGCTTTCTACGTGGACCGCGGCAAGAAGACGTGCTTCTTTGACCTGGAGGTTGACGTCTCTGCGAACGCCGCTGAGGTTGAGCGCCGCGTGGTCTCCGCCATGCAGCGCGTCTACCCCGACTACACCTTCGACGTCCAGGTGGACACAGACTACGAAGAGTGATTTGCTCCGCTTGCTGCGAAGTTGCTGCTCTGCCTAACCTGCTGCACCTTTCTTGCTCATGCCCCTAATCCGGTGTCGCGGGTGCATAGCACCCGCTCCTTTCATTGCGGCCTTTAACATCCCGCATTCGCTTTCACGCTCATGCGGAATGTAGCGGCCTTAAAAGATTTGTAGGCGTCTCCATTGGAGACGCAGCATTGCGCCCCCCAATAGTGGGCGCTTCCATTGGAAGCGCAGTTGCACGCCAGTGCAACGTAACGCAGGCGGTAGCCTGCGAACACCCGGATGCCAGCAACTGGTCAGGCAACCTAGCCTGGCGCAAGACACCAATCCGGGTGGCACGGGCTTCAACCCTCATCCGGGTGCATTCCTGTCCCCTAGAGGAAGATCTTGCAAGCCAACTCTCAGGGTTGCTACCCCTCGCTCCCAGATAGGTCATCTGCGCCAGGCCAGCTTGCCTGACCTAGGTCTGTGTGCCGGGTGCCCTTGCCCTGTCGGGCAAGTTACGCATTGCTCACCGCAATGCTGCGGCTGCAATGCAGCCGCCCACATGGTAGGGGGGCAATGCTGCGCTTGCAATGCAAGCGCCTACCGCAAGGAATGGGTAGCCGCCTACCGCAAATGGTTTCACCCGGAGCGGGGTGAGTAAGCCTTTTCCAGGGCAGCAAGCGGAACGCGCGCACCTTCCGAAAGTATGTCAACCAACCTGCAAGCAGCGCTCCTTGAAGCTACACCCCAGGCAGAGCAACGGAACAACAGCGATAATATCCCCATGCGCACCTACCTGAAGACCCTCACACGCAAAGACGCCATCCTGCTGACCGCGATCGCAGCAACGCTTGCGTTCTGCTGCGTGTTCGGCGCCTCCTACGTGGTGGGCGAGGGCTGGGCCGCCATCCTCCTCCAGCTAGAAGTGCTCCTCACCCTGCTAGCCGCCCCCGCGTTCGCCGCCATCCTCTGCTTGGTGGACGCTTTCTGGGACAGGCTCACCGGCTCCAAGCCAAAGGCCACCCCGCCGCTGACCACCCCAACCCCCAACACCCCCACCCCCAACACACCCAACACGCCCAGCACGCCCACACCCAACACCCCAACCTCCAACAACGCGCCTACCGCGCCCACCCCCGCAAAGCGCAACCGCAAGCGAATCCCCACCCCCGCAGTCATGTTCGCCATCATGCTCATCTGCTGGCTGCCGTGGATCGCGGCCAACTTCCCTGGCGGCACGTACTGGGACACCTACTGGCAGATGTGGCAGGTCTACCCCGAGGCGCACCCCATAGCGCTGATCCAATGGGCCCCGGTTCGCCAAGATACGCTGACCAGCGCGTGGCTGGTGGACCACCACCCCGTCCTGACCACGCTGATCTACGGCGCCGCCGCCTGGACGTCCGACCAACTGACCGGCACGTGGATGGCCGGCGTCTTCGTGCTCTCCACGCTGCAAGTCCTGGCCTACGCCGCGCTCCTCACGTGGACCCTCCGCCGCCTCAGGCGCTGGGGCACCCCGCGCCGCCTCCGCCTCGCCGCATTCGCGTTCTGCTGCCTGATGCCGCTGATCCCGGTCTGGGCGTGCTGTGTGGTGAAAGACAGCACATTCGGCCTCTTCTTCCTCCCGTGGCTGGTGCTGTTGGTGGAGTTCGCGAAAGGGTCCGCGAAAGGGATCGCGCTCACAAGCAAGGTCCAGTTCGCGAACGCGTTCCCGCAAGCAATCAGCTCACAGCCCGCGAACAGCCCTGACACGCAAAGCCCCCGTTGGGGCGTCATGCTGGCGCTGGCCGTCATGATGTGCCTCACCAAGAAGACCGGCGTGTTCATCGTGGTTGCAACCGCAGTGGCCGCATGCCTGATCTACCGCCGTGACCGGCGCGCGCTCAGAGAGTTCGCCATCCAAGGTGCAACGTGCGCGGCCATCATGTGGATCCTGCTGCCGCTGGTGATCTTCCCGCTTGCGAACATCTCGCCAGGCGGCAAGCAAGAGATCCTGGGGCCGGTCTTCCAGCAAACTGCCAGGTATGCGCAGCAAAACGGGCTGTCAGAGGACGAGGCGACAATCGTGGACGCGGTGGTGGACGTGGACCGCGTTCGCAACCATTACGAGTTCGATTTCCAAGACGCGGTCAAGTATTACTACCGCGTGGGGTCAACGAACGAGGAGCTGCGGGCGTACCTGGCGCTCTGGGCGGAGCAGGGCGCGCGCGATCCGGAGGCGTACTTCGGGTCCGTGATGGCGCTGGCCGGGCAGTATGTGGCGCCCACGACGTATCTGAACTTGCGGATGGTGACGGTGGACACGAACATCGGGGAGCCGGAGCGGCATGTGCTGTGGAACCCGCCGGAGCTGGATTGGCTGCGCAACGGGCTGGACGAGGCGTATGCGGCGGTGGCCAGCGTGCCGGTTGCGAACTTGCCCTTCTTGACGGTGACGTACGTGCTTTGGCTGCCTGCGCTGGTGCTGTTCCTGATGGCCAGGCGGCGGCTTGCGTGCGGCATCGTGTTCGTGCCGCTTGTCGTGGTGGTGGCGTTCTGCGTGATCGCGCCGGTGTTCGACGCCCGCTACGCCTGGCCGATGCTGCTAGCCGTGCCCCTCCTGCTGGGGTTGCCCCATGCCCCTGAAAGTGCTGCATGGACGAAGAGCACTCTCATGCGGAATGTAGCGGCCTAAAAGATTCCTGTGGGCGCTTCCATTGGAAGCGCAGTTGCACGCCCCTCTTCAATAG
>CAJUPL010000012.1:17821-46899 GCA_910588435.1 uncultured Eggerthellaceae bacterium
TGGGCGCTTCCATTGGAGACGAAGCACCCCCCTACGTGTGGGCGCTTCCATTGGAGACGAAGCACCCCCCTACGTGTGGGCGCTTCCATTGGAAGCGCAGTTGCACGCCAGTGCAACGTAACGCAGGCGATAGCCTGCGAACACCCGGATGTCAGCATCAGGTCAGGCAACCTAGCCTGGCGCAGACCACCTATCAGGACGCATCAGGCTACAACCCTCTACACCCCACACCCCGCGGATACCTATAATGTCCTCAACCATACGGAAAGGACGCACATGACCGCGACGACCACCGCGAACACCCACGCGAAGACCCTTGCGAAATCCCCGGCAGATACCACCATCCTGGTGACGGGAGGCGCAGGCTTCATCGGCAGCCACACGGTGGTGGAGCTCCTGAACGCCGGCTACAACGTGGTGGTGCTGGACGACCTCAGCAACTCCAGCGAGGAATCCCTCACCCGCGTTCGCCAGATCTGCAACCTGCCCGGCCTCGGCACGCCCGAGGGTGACCGCCTCCAGTTCGTCCGCGGCTCCATCCTCGACCGCGCCATCCTGGAGGACACGTTCGCGGGCCATGACATCGACGGCATCATCCACTTCGCGGGCTTCAAAGCGGTGGGCGAAAGCGTGGAGAAGCCGCTGGAATACTACTGGAACAACATCGGCGGCACGCTGGTGCTGGCGGACGTGGCGCGGCAGCACGGCTGCAAGAACATCGTGTTCTCGTCCAGCGCCACGGTCTACGGCGATCCGGACGCTGTCCCCATAACGGAACAGGCAGCCAAGCACGAGGCCACCAACCCGTACGGCCAGACGAAGAGCATGCTGGAGCGCATCCTGTCTGACCTGTACGTGGGTGACCCGGAGTGGAACGTGGTGCTGCTGCGGTACTTCAACCCCATCGGCGCGCACGAAAGCGGGCTGATCGGCGAGGACCCGCGCGGCATTCCCAACAACCTGGTGCCGTACGTGGCGAAGGTGGCTGTGGGCAAGCTGCCCGAGGTGGGCGTCTTCGGGGACGACTACCCCACGCCGGACGGCACGGGCGTGCGCGACTACATCCACGTGGTGGACCTGGCGCGCGGCCACGTGGCGGCGCTGGACTGGATGGCCGGGCGCACCGGCACGGGCCAGGCCACGGATCCGTATTCCATCCCCGGACCGGAGGGGCCGAATGGCGAACGCCACGGCGTGGGCGTCTTCAATCTGGGCACGGGCACGGGCTCAAGCGTGCTTGATGTGATCCACGCTTTCGAACGCGCCTGCGGGAAGGATATCCCTTATGCTGTGAAGCCTCGGCGAGCTGGGGACATTGCTGAGAACTATGCATCTTGCGAAAAAGCCGCACAAGAGCTTGGCTGGGTTGCACAGTATGACCTTGACCGGATGTGCCAAGACTCCTGGCGCTGGCAGAGTCACAACCCAGACGGGTATTCCAATTGACGCTGCGAAGCCACGGATGAACCTCATCTTGCCGCTCCAAGCGCTTCTTCTTCGTTGGGCGAAGCCAACTCAGGCGCGCTTTCACGGCAATCTGAGGCACCCCGTGGCTTCTCGCTTTCTTTTGTGCGCACGAATCTCTTCTGATTCCTATTGCTACTTGGCCTAACCTGTTGCACCCTCTCTGCTTATGCCCCAATCCGGTGTCGCGGGCACACTGTGCCCGCTCCTTTTATAACGGCCTTTAACATCCCGCATTCGCTTTCACGCTCATGCGGAATGTAGCGGCCTTGGTGGCCTACCGGCCACCTATCAACCTGCATCCCTTGCATCCTTGCTGCCCCGAAATTGTTGCACAGGCAAAGAACATGCCTGTGCACTTTTACTACGGCCTTTAACATAGCTGCTCATTCCATTCGCATCCATGTAGCGGCCTTGAAAGATTCCTGTGGGCGGCTGCACCCTCCTGCGGTAGGCGCTTGCATTGCAGCCGCAGTTGCCCCCCTTAATAGTGGGCGTCTCCATTGGAGACGCAGCATTGCGATGAGCAATGCGTAACGCAGGCGATAGCCTGCGAACACCCGGATGCCAGCATGAGCTCAGGCAACCTGGCCTGGCGCAGACCAACAACAAGATCTCAGGATCAGAAAAGAGGACGACGTTGCTGCAGGTGCTGGAGCCCGTGGAGAGGAGGAGGTAAGAGCACGTCCCCAGCTCACCCTGCAACGTCAGATTCGAATCACTTTCAAGGAAGCATGTGTAAGAGGAGGTGGCTTCCTTTGAAAGTAACCCTAGGTTAACACATAATGCGAACAATGCAAGTCATCTTTTGAAGAAATTGCAGATTTTCTGATGACGCGCACAAGCTGGACGCCATTCGCCACGCTCTAAGCCTTGTTCCAGCAGGAAATTGACGCGATGTCAGGGAAACAAATGCAGCTTTTTGCCCGATTTTTGACTCAAGCTCGTCTCAATTCGCTACAATCTTTGCACTCCGAACGAAAGGACGAATAAATGGCACTACCCCAGATGACACCAGAGCAGCGCGCTGCAGCGCTGGAGAAGGCCCGCATCGTGCGCGAAAAGCGCTCCGAGGCAATGAAGAAGCTTGCTGACGGCAAGATGAAGCCGAAGGCCTTCATGGAGAACTCTGATCCGGTTTACGCGAAGGTCAAGGTCTCCGCTTTCCTCAAGAAGCTCCCCGGCGTTGGCGCGGCAAAGGCCGCAAAGGCGCTTGAGATCTGCAAGATCCCTGAGAACCGCAGGCTCGGCGGCCTGGGCGCCAACCAGAAGGCAGCGCTCCTCCAGTGGATCGACGAGAACGTCAAATAGCTTCTCGTTCATATGATCGTTTCGAAGGGCCCTCGCACGAGGGCCCTTTTTTATTGACGCTGCTTCTCGCTTTCTTTGCTTGACCTGCTTGCCCCAAAAATGCTTACAGGGTAGGTGCACATAGTGCACCTACCCTGCTTCATTCATTACGGCCTTTAACATCCCGCATTCGCTTTCACGCTCATGCGAAATGTAGCGGCCTTTAGAGCGTGACATTAGAACACATCTAATGTCACGCTCATCCTGCGGTCTCCCCCTTGTGGGCGGCTGCATTGCAGCCGCAGTTGCCCCCCAATTGTGGGCGCTTCCATTGGAAGCGCAGCATTGCGACAGCAATGCGTAACGCGGACGCCAGTCCGCGAACACCCGGCCCCCACCATCATCCCAGGCCACCTAGCCTGACGCAGACCACCTGTCCGGGCATTTCGAGCATCCACCCTCTTCCGCGATCGCTCCGCCTCCTTGACGAGCAGGCGCCGTTCGCAGAATCCTGACGCCCGGAATCAGCCTCGCGCAAGGTATCATTCAAGCTCGCAAAATCGAATAAGCACTGCAAACGACACATGTGGCGCCCCGGGCGCGTAAATCTGATCACGGTACAGGAAGGTCCTCAGCCTGGTCAGACGCGCATCCAAGCATCTAGCACCAAGGCACCTCCTTGTGTCCCGCACGGTCAGCCGCGCTCCCGCAAGCCCGGCAAGCTCGCAAGCAAGCCAGCAAGCAAGCGCCGCAGGTCAAAGGAAAGGAAGACCGTGCAAGAGGCATCAACCAACGCATCAACCCAGGCGACCCACGTCACCACCACACCCCAACAACCAACCAAGCAACGCAAGCCCGCCACCATTCTGGCGGTAGCCGCGTTCGCCGCATTCCTGGCCACCTTCAACGAGACGTTCCTGAACGTCGGCTTCGCGCCCATCATGGCAAGCCTGGACGTGGACGTCAGCACGGTGCAATGGCTGGCCACCGCCTACATGCTGGGCGCGGCCGTCATGGTGCCGGTCTCCGCGTTCGCATACCGCAGCTTCCCCACGCGCCAGCTCTTCTGCGCCACCACGGCGCTCCTGGTGATCGGCTCGGTCATCGGCGGCCTGGCGCAAACGTTCGCCGTGCTGCTGATCGGCCGCATCGTGCAAGCGCTGGGCACGGGCATGCTGATCCCAATCGGCATGAACATCACGCTTGAGATCGCCCCGCGCGAGAAGCTTGGCACATACATGGGCATCATGGGGGCCATGACCACGCTCGGGCCATCGTCGTCTGTGATCCTTGCGGGCCTGATCTTGGCCGTTGCGAACTGGAGCGCCCTGCTCTGGGTCTTCGCCGCGCTGTCCGCGCTCTGCTTCCTGGCCGGCGCCATCGTCCTGCGCGACATCGCGCACCTCACGCACCCGCGCCTTGACGCCGCGTCCGTAGCGCTCATCGCCATCGCGCTCATCGGCATCCTCTACGGCATCTCCACCATCTTCAGCGGCAGCATCCCGCTGGCAGTGGGCGCCATCATCGTGGGCGCCATCGCGCTCATCATATTCGTCCGCCGTCAAGGCAAGCTGGAAGAGCCGCTGATCGACCTGCGCCCGCTCAAGATCGCCCCGTTCACGGTAGGCGTGATCGCGAACATGCTCTCGCTCATCGCCATCTTCGCGATGAACATCATCATCCCCACCTACATGCAGTCCATCCTGGGAACGCCCCCGCTGATCGCGTCGCTGATCCTGTTCCCGGCCATCCTCTGCTCCTGCGTTGCATCGCCCATCGCCGGCCGCATCTTCGACAAATCCGGCCCCGGCGTCCTCCTGCCGGTGGGCTTCGCCTGCATTGCCGTGTTCTCCGTGCTCACGGCCGCGTTCATCTCCACCGCGAACGCCATCCTGCTCGCCGTGATCTACATCCCGGTAATCTGCGGCTCCGCGCTGATCATCGGTCCCGTGCAGAGCTTCGCGCTCTCCAAGCTGTCCTATGAGCTCAATCCGCACGGCGTCACCGTCATGTCCACCGGCTTCCAGATCGCAGGATGCATCGGCTCGTCGCTCTTCACCGGCGTCTACTCGTTCGTGGGTGCAAGCCAGATGGCCAGCGGGATGCCCGAGGCCGCGGCGTTCACCAGCGGCATGCTGATCGCTGGCATCCTAGTGGGCGTGTTCGGCGTTGTTGGCTTCGGCTGCGCGCTCTGGATCCGCAGCAACGCGAAGAAGGCCTCCATCAAGGCAGACATCCAGGTGGCGGACGGCACCGAGGTTGCCGTGGCCCCTGCAGAGGGCGTGCTTGCAACCATCATGAAGCAGGACGTGTTCACGCTGCCCGCGAACGCAACCGTGCTGGATGCCATGCAGCTGTTCGCATCTCACGGCATCTCCGGCGTTCCCGTTGTTGGCGAGGACTCCCGCGTTGTGGGCTTCATCTCCGACGGTGACGTCATGCGCTGCCTGGCGGACCAGGTGCCCGCGTTCAAGAGCGCGTGGTCGTTCATCGTGGAGCAGGGCAACGAGGACTTCGACGCAACCCTGCAAGAGACGATGAACATGAGCATATCTGACCTAGCGCGCAAGAGCGTGATCTCAGTGGACGTGAACGATGACCTGGGTGAGGTCACTCGCGTGCTTGCCGAGAACCACCTCAAGAAGGCCCCGGTGCTCGACGGCGGCAAGATGGTCGGCATCATCAACCGCTCCAACATCACCCGCTACGCCATAGACCACTACCTCACCGCCAATTAATTATGACCTGCCAGGTCAATGACAAATCCCCGTGCTTAATGTCATTGACCTGTGCACTTATATATGACCTAGGAAGTCAATGACATTAAGCACGGGGATTTGTCATTGACCATTTCGGTCATATATAGGTTTCCAGAGCAAAAGATTATTCTTGCTTGCATATTATTCTGTAATGAGTATAATAAGCGCTAGCAACCGGGGTATTGCAAGCTGATTCCTCCAAGTCTCGGTTGCTGTGGGTGTAAGTTGTCGAAAGACATCCCTCCCTCTTTCTCCTCCCTTATGTGGCCAGTCGACCCTCCGACTGGCCACAACTATCTATCCACAAATGAGTATAATCACACCAAAGGATAACCAAACGAAAGGCAACTCATGAGGGACCACTCGCACCACATCGAACTCTCCCGCCCAGACGCCGTAACCCAGATGCTCAGCGCTCTGGAGGAAGCCAGCCTGCCGGAGCAGTTCGCAAGCCGCGCAGAGCGCATCGCGCTTTCAGACGCCTACGGCCGCACCCTGGCAGAAGACGTGCGCGCCAAGGTTGACATCCCAAGCGCCCTCACCTGCTGCCTTGACTCCGTGGCCGTCAAGTGGGACGCGTTCGCAAGCCTTGACCCGGGCCAGATCCCGGACACATCCACCTGGCAGCGCGGCCAAGACTGGCAGTTCGCGAACACCGGCGTGGCCATGCCAGAGGGCTTTGACACCGCCATCGTCATAGAGCACGTGATCGTCTCCCCGGACGAGCAATCCATCCAGATCACAGCTGCCCCGTCTAAGCGCTTCGCCGGTACGCGCCCCGCCGGGTCCACCATGCAAGCGGGGGACATGGCAGCAAGCAAGGGCACTCTGATCACGCCGGACGTTGCCGCGCGCATCGCAAGCGCCGGCCACTCCAGCATCCGCGTGCTGCCCCGCCCGCGCGTGGCCTTCATCCCTACGGGCGATGAGCTCATCCCCGCGAACTTGCCCTGCTCGCCCGCAGCTCCCGAGCGCTACGCCGGACGCGGCCGCGTCTTCGAGTCCAACAGCCTGGTGGTCCGCGGCAAGGTAGAGGCCTGGGGCGGCCAGCTGGTCCCGTTCGACATCATCCCGGACGACCGCGCCGCCATCCAGCAAACGCTCACAGACGCGCTTTCTGTGTCAGACCTGATCATCCTGAACGCCGGCTCCTCCAAAGGCTCGGACGATTGGTCCGTGGAGGTGCTTGAGGAGATGGGCCGCGTGATCTGCCACCAGACGAACCACGGCCCCGGCCACCACAGCTCCTACACCGTGCTCACCCACAGCGGCCGCGCCGTCCCCGTGATCGGGATCTCCGGCCCCGCAGGCGGTGCGTCGTTCACGCTTGACTTCTACCTCCGCCCGCTGATGGCCGCCCTGCTCATGCAAGACCCGGAGCCCACGCGCATACCGTGCCGCCTTCGCGGGACGTTCGGTGAGAACAAGCACGCGAACGCCCCTCAGCCCGGAACCTTGTCAGGGGAGAGCCGCCCGCCTGAGGCCACAGAGCCTGGCGCCAAGTTCTACTCTGTGCGCTTCATGGAGGCCAGCGTGGATGAGGCCGGTACGCTCTGGGCAACGCCCGTGCCCGGCAAGGCGGGCTCGGCTGCCACGCAGCATGCGAACGCGCTCTACATGCTGCCCGCCGGGCCTGATGATGCATTCCCTAAGGAAGGGGACGTCATCCAGGTTGAGCTCCGCTTCGGCTACAAGCTGCTCTGAGAGGCAGCTGTTTGAAAGACCGAACCCCCTTTCCTGTGGGCGTTCGCATTGCCGACGCAGCTGTGCCCCCCTCAAGAGTGGGCGTCGGCATTGCCGACGCAGCTGTGCGCTAGCACAGCGAAATGAGGGCGGAAGCCCGAAATACCCGGATAGCTGGTCTGCGACAGGCTAGATGGCCTGACTGGAGGCTGGCATCCGGGTGTTCGCAGGCTCACGCCTGCGTTACGTTGCACTTGCGTGCAACTGCGCTTCCAATGGAAGCGCCCACTATTGAGGGGGGGGCAATGCTGCGGCTGCAATGCAGCCGCCCACAGGGGGAGGGCGCAATGCAGCCGCCCACAGGGAAAGAAAACCCTACGAGGAGGGGGACATGCTGGTCATCATCACGGGTAACCGCCAAGTGGGGAAGACCCGCTGGCTTGAGCGATTCCTGACGCAGGCGGAGGACGCGGGCTTCACGTGCGTGGGCCTGATCTCCCCCGGCGTCTGGGAGCGAAAACCAAACGGCACGCTTGAGAAGACCGGCATCCAAGCCATCCTGCTCCCGGAAGGCACACGCCTGCAGTACGCCGTTCGACGTGACCTGACGCCGCAGGACGGCAACGCAGACGGCTATCAGCAGTCAGACAGCGCCAAGCTTGGCTGGCGCATCCGCGACGCTGCCATCGATACCATCAACGATCACTTCCGCGCCCTTCGCGAACGCGGCCTGACAAGCAAGGACATCCTTGTGATAGATGAGATAGGCACGCTGGAGCTCACGCACGGCAAGGGCTTCACCGCCGCGCTCGGCATGCTGGACGACCCGCCGGTCAAGGATGGAGATGCTGCCAACGCCGTCATCATCATGCGTCCGGAACTCCTGGCCACAACAGAAGAGCGGCTCACCCCGGTGTGGGGCAAGCCGCTCATCCTAGACATCTCTGACCCAGAGAGCTACCTGGGGATAGAGTCCTTGATCAGGTCGTTCAGCTCAGCGTCAGACAGATCGTAGTCATACAGCGTCTTGTAGTAGGACTTGGTGACGTCCTGGATGCTGTCAGAGAACTTGTCCGGGTACAGCAGGCGCGGCAGCCACTGCAGGCCCATCATCTGGTTCACGGTTGGCGGGTTGTTCAGCCAGCACCAGGGGTTGGACGGGCATAGGTAGTAGTTGTCATTCGCAACCCCGGCGATGGTCTGCCATGCCGCGTCAGAGCCCACGGAGTCATACACGGACTGCTTCTGGAAGACCACAAGGTCAGGGTTCCAGATAGCCATCTGCTCAAGGCTGATCTCATTGCCGTCGCCCTTGCCGGATGCCTTGTCCACAACAACCACGTTGTCCGCAACCATGTCCACAACGGTGCCCTGGAAGGACCCGTTCGCGATGGCGTTCAGCCCGGTGTCGCCCACAACGTATGCCATGCGCACGCGCTGATCCTCGGGGATGGTGTCCATCACGCCGGTGACCTCGTCATACGCGCTCTGCAGGTAGTCACCGATGCGCTGCCCGCGCTCCTCTTCGCCCAAGAGCTCGCCCAGCGTGGTGTAGCCCTCGCCGTAGTCAGACAGCTTGCACTCCACGAACACGCACGGGATGCCAACCTGCTCCTGCAGCGCGTCCAGGTCCTCCTCGATCCCGTCCTTGTACTCTCCGGTGTCGATGATGACCTGCGGCCCAGCCTCCGCGATGGCCTCACGGTTCAGGTTATCCGTGGCGCCAAGCACAGCGCCGAACACGGGGTAGTCCTTGAAGCTCTCCCCGAAGATCTTCAGCTGGTCATCGTTCAGAGCCTGTGAGAGGCCAACCATCTTCTCAGGTGCGATGGTGAGCAGCACCTGCTGCGCGGTGTGTCCAGACGGCGCGATCTTGTCAATGGTGGCAGGCAGCTCAACCTCGCGCCCGCATGAATCAGTGAACGTGCGAACGCCGTCCTGCTCAGCAGCGGCGCTTGCAGAGCCGGAATCCCCTTCGCCGCCCGAGCCTGAGCCCCCCGAGCAGCCCGCCAGCGCGCCCAATGACGCCGCCAGCACGCACGCCGCACCAACAGCGGCAATGCGCTTGAGCCACCCCTTCTTTCCTCTTTCTACCATGTGCCCTTCTCCTTTCGCTTTCTTCGCTCTCAACGTTCTATCTCGCTGACAGGCACGCACACGCGCACCTTGTCTCCATAGAGGGAATTGACCTCCACATCGATGCCGTACAAGCTGGAGATCAGCTCGGACGTGATCACATCATGCGGGCGCCCGTACGCGGCGATGCGGCCGCCCTTCAGCACCAGCGCCTGGTCGGAATAGAGGAACGCCTGGTCAGGGTTGTGCGTTGACTGCACGATGGACAGCCCCTCGCGCGCAAGCTGGCGAACACAGGACAGCACGCGAACGGTGTTCCCGTAGTCAAGCGCGCTGGTTGGCTCATCCATGACGATGGTGCTGGCGTTCTGCGCTATGGCGCGCGCTATCAGCACCAGCTGCTGCTCACCGCCGGAGATCTGCGTGTAGAGCCTGTTCGCGAAATCCTGGATGCCAACGCGTTCAAGCGCCTCGAACGCGCGAGCGCGCTGCTTGCAGCCGGGATTGGAGAGCATCTTGAGATCGCTCCCGGCGGCCATGAGGACCACATCCAGCACCTCGTAGTCATATACGGGCGCGTGCGACTGCGGGATGTAGGACACTTCGCGGGCGCGCTCCTTGATGGAGAGGTGGCGGATGTCCTTGCCGTTCACCAGGATGGTGCCCGTGTAGTTGGTGTTGAGCCCCAGGATACAGCGGAAGAGCGTTGACTTGCCCACGCCGTTGGGGCCAAGTACGCCCACCAGTTCGCCGTCCTCAACCGTGAAGTTGAGGCCGTCAAGCACCTTGTGGCGCCCGTAGGAGAAGCTCAAGTCCTTGACCTCGATGCTCATATCTTCTTCTTTCTGGTGATCAGGAAGAGGAAGAACGGCGCGCCCACGAAGGCGGTCAGGATGCCGATGGGGATCTCTGCGGTGGTGGCAAGGCGCGCGATGTCGTCCACCACCAGCAGGAAGCCCGCGCCCATGAGCATGGAAGCGGGGATGAGCTTGCGGTAATCCGCGCCCACCAGCATGCGGCAGAGGTGCGGGATGACAAGGCCCACCCAGCCGATCATGCCGGTCACGCAGACGCTTGCGGCGGTGATCAGCGTGGCGGCCACTATGATCACCACGCGGATGGCGCGCGCGTTCACGCCCATGGTGGAGGCCTCATCGTCGCCCATGGTGAGGATGTTGATCCTCCAGCGCATGGCGAACAGGATCACGCAGCCAACCAGCATGATGGGGAACACGGTGGCGATCTTCGGGAGCGTGGCGCCGGTGACGCTGCCCATGAGCCAATAGGTGATCTCAGCCAGCTCATCCGTTGGGTCAGCCACCAGCTTCGCGTACGACACGCCCGCAGAGAAGAGCGAGCTCACCATGACGCCCGCTAGGACCACCACCATCATGTGGTTGCCCTTCGCGCGAGACGATATGAGCAGCACCAGGAAGACCGTGAAGAGCGCCATCAGGAACGCGGTGACGGAGATCCCCCAGTTCGCGAACCCCAGCAAGATGGCTATAGCGGCGCCGAACGCGGCCCCCTGGCTAGCGCCCAGGATGTCCGGGGAGACCAGCGGGTTCTGGAACGTGCCCTGATACGCCGCGCCTGCGGTTGCCAGGCAGCAGCCTACTAAGAGCGCCAGCAGGATGCGAGGCAGGCGCACGTTGAAGAAGAGCGTCTCTTGCTGGTCTGTCCAGAAGGGCTCAACCTGGAAGAGCTTGCTGGCCAACATGCCCATTGCTTGCTCTGGATCTATGGGAAAGCGGCCAAGCATGAGCGAGGCGAAGAAGGCCACCACCAAGAAGACCACCAGGCCGATGATCACTGCCGTCGCTCTCCGCGACGCCTCAGACCTGCATGTGATCTCCGCCTTGCTCAAAGTGCTCCTTCGCCCTCAATCTATCCTTTAATCAGGATAATACCACATTGAGGATAATCAATTATGACCTGCCGGGTCAATGACATTTCCCCGTGCTTAATGTCATTGACCAGTGCGCTTATATATGACCTAGGAAGTCAATGACATTAAGCACGGGGAAATGTCATTGACCATTTTGGTCATATATAGGATCACACGCGATCTTTCGCAGATGGAGAGGGGTGCCCACCCCTTGTCATTCTCGGCAAGGTGCGTGCTTCACAACATTCGCGAACCTAGGGAATCGGAGATGCGCTATACTGCTACGCGCTTGAATTGCGGGCGTGATTCAATGGTAGAATTTCAGCTTCCCAAGCTGACCACGCGGGTTCGATTCCCGTCGCCCGCTCCAGCTGATCTCACAGAACGCCTAGGCATCAACCGCCTAGGCGTTCTTTTTGTAGGCGGAGTTCGCCTTATCTTGCCCGAAGCGGGACGAAACAGCACGAAACAGCACGAGGGTTGTGGAGAGAATCCGCTGCGCCCTTCGCCTGCCAAACCGGCCTGCCATCATGCGCTCAACGCAAACGGAGCTCCGAGCAACCGACGAAAGGCCGGCAGCCCGAAGCGTGATGATACAGGCAGCGGGGAGCAAGAGCGCGAACCGCAAGACCCCGGGCCGCGGGCCCGAGGAAAGGAAGAGAAGCATGAAGATCAGCGCACGTAACCAGCTCAAGGGCACCATCAAGAACGTCCAGGAGGGTGCCGTCAACGGCGTCGTCACCATCTGCTTGGGCGAGAACAACAAGGTCAAGGCTGACATCACCATGGAGGCCATCAAGGACCTGGGCCTGGCTGAGGGCAAAGAGGCATACGCCGTCGTGAAGGCAAGCTCGGTCATGTTCGCAACGGATGAGATCAAGGGCATCTCTGCGCGCAATCAGCTGCGCGGCACCATATGCGACGTCAAGGAAGGTGCAGTGAACGGCCACGTGACCATCCAGCTCCCAAGCGGCGACAAGGTCAAGGGCTCCATCACCAACGAGGCCATCGAGCAGCTGGGTCTCAAGGTTGGCGGCCAGGCGGTTGCCATCATCAAGGCCACCGAGGTCATGGTGGGTGTTGAGTAGCGCATAGCGAACTCGTTCCAACCAGATGCCGCATCCTCAGGGTGCGGCATCTTTGCTTTCCGCCATGCTTGCGAACGGCATGCCCATTGGCTGATGCGCCCTTCTAGCATTCGCTGTCTTTGCTGGGTATGGCTCTCTCGATCCCTCATGCCGCTCTGCCCTGCCTAATGCTCAGGCGCATTTCTAGGGAAGACGCGCTGCAAGCGGAATTCTGCATACTTGGAGATGTCTTCGGCAAGCTCTAAGTATCCTGCCAGGAGCTGTTCGCCCGCCTCTGTCAAGGTGCATCCCTTGGGCGCTTGCCTGAGGACAAGCTGTATCTGAAGCGACTCCTCGGCCTCGCCGATGATCTTCCACGCCTTGGAATACGCCATGCCCATCTCCGCAGCTGCCGCCTTGAGCGATCCGTGCTCTTTGACGCCTATGCACAGCTCCGCCACGCCTGGTCCAAAGGCCAGTCTTTCACCCGTGTTCGGGTTGAGCAAGATCAGCTTCACATCCGCCTGCAGACTGCTCAGCTCAGCGTTCAGCTGTGATGATCTGGATGCTTCTCTATCTGAGATGGTCACGAACTGCCCTCCCTTGCGAGCCGTCTTGCTTTCTCATTTCCCGATACGTACCGTTTCGTCACTGTATATCACTATCATATACGAGAATAGAGATGATATCGAACAGAAATAGATACAATCTTCGAATACATCAATAATTGAACTAAATGCCTGTACAGACGATACTATAATCAGGCAAGATGCTGTCATGCTCATTGAGTGCTATCAAGAACAAGCCTTATAGTATCCTCGTGGGAGTATATGATGAATAACAACGAATCATTGAATGTGCAGGATGCTGCAAGGTTCCTCGGCGTTGGCAAGAACAAGGTCTATGACATGGTCAAAGCCAGGGAGCTCTCCTCGTATCGCATCGGGCGCAAGATACTCTTCAGGCTTGATGACCTCCAGAGCTTCCTGGATAAGAAGCATATCATCGATCACGTTCGCGAGGATTCCCCTGAAGCATCCCTGCAAGATGCGATAGATGCCTTCAAAGGGCAGGATATGTACACCATCGCAGGTCAGGGGCTGCAGGCTGATGCGCTGGTGGATCAGCTGGAGCAGATGGGCGCCGGGGCGAAGCGCATCCGGCGCACCAGCTATGCCGGCTTGGTGGAGCTCTATATGGGCAAGGTGGATGCGGCCGTGGTGCACCTGTATGACCAGAAGACCAATTCCTACAACGTGCCTTACGTGCAGCGGCTGGCGCCCGGGATTCCCGTTGTCGTGCTCAGGCTGATCGGGCGCGAGGTTGGGTTCGCGGTTGCGAAGGGCAACCCCAAGAAGATCTCATCATGGGGCGCGCTCTTGCGTGAAGAGGTTCGCGTTGCGAACAGGCTGCAAGGCAGCGGCGCCAGGATACTGCTGGATGAGAAGCTGCATGCTATGGACGCAGACCCATATGTTGTCAAGGGGTACGGGACAGCATTCGGCACGGCGAACGCGGCCATCGAGGCTGTTGAGGCGGGGATGGCAGACGTTGCCCTTGCTGACAGCAAGCTAGCAGGTGCGTTCGAAGGGATCAGCTTCATCCCGCAACAGCAAGAATGGATGGACCTGGTGATAGCGAAGCGCGAGGATGACCGCCAGCTTATCCGCCTTGTGAAGCGCGCGCTGGCCGATGACCAGTTCAAACAGACGTATGCAGCCATAACTGGCGGAGACATGAGCCATTTCGGCTCCATCGTGTACGAATGCTGACGAAATGATGACCTGATTTGCATAATTGGCGTCCTTGGGGCGCTCACGCGCCCCTTACCGTAGCGCCCCACCCAAGAGTGGGCGCTTGCATTGCAAGCGCAGCTGTGCGCTAGCACAGCGTAACTTGCCCGACAGGGCAAGAACACCCGGAGAGAGGATATGGGTTGGGCAAGGTGGCCTGACGCAGATGACCTAGCTGGGAAGGTGAGGAAGCAACCCTTGAGGGGTTGCATATGGGATCCTTGGCCTGGAGCTGGTTTGAGCCAGGCTAGATGGCCTGGCCTGAGACTGGGTGCCGGGTGTTCGCAGGCTATCGCCTGCGTTACGCATTGCTGGCGCAATGCTGCGTCTCCAATGGAGACGCCCACTATTAAGGGGGGGAGCAATGCTGCGCTTGCAATGCAGCCGCCCACAGGAGAGGAAGGGGGGGGGCAATGCTGCGCTTGCAATGCAGCTGCCCACAGGTAAAGGGGGCCAATGTTGCGCTTGCAATGCAGTAGCCCACAGGTAAGGGATGGCAGGTGGCTGCTCTTGAGGTGTCTCATCTTGCAACAAGGGGAACGCACCGCTAACGCTTTCGATACGTTTCTCGCGGAACCGCATTCGCGTTCCTGCTAAGTGCAATCCTTTCTTGCATGCACATATACCCACATGGAAGAAGGGTTCGAATGTATTACTCCAGCGGAAACTACGAAGCGTTCGCACATCCCCTGAAACCTGAAGGCGTTGAGGGCAAGCACGCCTACATCATCGGCTCCGGCCTGGCGGGCCTCACCGCCGCCAGCTATCTGGTGCGTGACGCGCAGATGCCGGGTGAGAACATCCACATCCTTGAGCGCGATCCGCGCGCCGGCGGCGCGTGCGACGGCTGGGACTACAGCCAGCTTGGCTACACCATGCGCGGCGGCCGTGAGATGGACAACCATTTCGAGGTCATGTGGGACCTCTTCCGTGACATCCCGTCCATCGAGGACCCGAACGTCAGCGTGCTGGACTACTACTATTGGCTGAACAAGCGCGATCCAAATCATTCGCTTTGCCGCGCCACGGTGGACCGCGGCAAGGACGCGCACACTGACAACAAGTTCAACCTGTCAGACAAGGCCTGCATGGAGATCATGGACCTCTTCTTCACGCCCGAAGAGGAGCTGCAAGACAAGAAGATCACGGAATACTTCTCTGACGAGGTGCTGAATTCCAACTTCTGGCTGTACTGGCGCACCATGTTCGCGTTCGAGAACTGGCACTCCGCGCTGGAGATGAAGCGCTACATCACGCGCTTCGTGCATCACCTGGGCGGCCTGCCGGACTTCAGCGCGCTTCGCTTCACGCGCTACAACCAGTACGAATCCATGATCTTGCCGCTTGAGAACTACCTGAAGGCGCACGGCGTTGACTTCCAGTTCAACACGCACGTGACGGACATCAATTTCTCGTGCAACTCCGCGAAGGATGACAACCGCAAGATCGCCACTGAGATCAAGCTGCGCCGCAACGCCAGCACAGCCGCTGAGGACGCAGCAACCGGCGTGCAGGGTGGCGGCGCGGTGGAGCTGGCGCCCGAGGAGACCATCAGCCTCACAGAAGATGACCTCGTGTTCATCACGCCCGGCAGCTGCGTTGCGCACTCCTCCTTCGGCAGCCAGACCCAGGCGGCCAAGTTCGCACCCCAGCTGACGGCAGGCGACGGCTGGGACCTCTGGAAGCGCATCGCCGCGCAGAGCCCGGACTTCGGCCACCCCGAAACGTTCTGCTCAACGCCTGAGCTCAGCAACTGGGAAAGCGCCACGGTGACCACGTTGGATGACAAGATCCTCCCTTACATAGAGGCCATCTGCAAGCGCGACCCGCTGTCCGGCAACGTTGTGACCGGCGGGATCGTGTCCGTGAAGGACTCGAACTGGCTGCTGTCTTGGACCATCAACCGCCAGCCGCAATTCCGTGACCAGAAGCCCGGCACCGTGTGTGTCTGGCTCTACAGCCTGTTCACAGACAAACCCGGCAACTACGTGAAGAAGCCCATGCGTGACTGCACTGGCGTTGAGATCTGCAAGGAATGGCTGTACCACCTGGGCGTTCCGGAGGATCAGATAGAGGAGCTTGCCACGCACAGTGCGAACACGGTTCCCTGCATGATGCCGTACATCACAGCGTTCTTCATGCCGCGAGCTGAAGGCGATCGTCCGAACGTGGTTCCGGAAGGCGCGGTCAACTTCGCATTCATCGGTCAGTTCGCTGAGACCCCGCGTGACACCATCTTCACCACGGAATACTCCATGCGCACCGGCATGGAGGCCGTGTACACGCTGCTAGATATAGACCGTGGCGTGCCAGAGGTGTGGGGCAGCTGCTTTGACCTGCGCGTGCTGCTGAACGCAACGGTGCTTCTGCGCGACGGCAAGCCAGCAACGGATATGAACATGAACATCCTGGAGCGGCTGTTGATGTCGAAGGGACTTGATGCCATACAGCACACTGATATATATGGCTTGCTGAAGGAGTTCGGCGTGATCCCCACCACTGCGGAGAATGCGAACGTCCCCGGCGTGCCCACCGGCGCCGTTTGGCCAGGCATTCACTGAAAATGCTTACGGATTGGGTGCACCATGTGCACCCAATCCGCTTCATTCATAACGGCCTTTAACATCCCGCATGTCGCTCACGCTCATGCGGAATGTAGCGGCCTTGGCGCACTCACGTGCGCCTATCCAACCGAAACCTCCCCATCCTGTGGGCGGCTGCACTGCAGCCGCAGTTGCCCCCCCTTTAATAGTGGGCGTCTCCATTGGAGACGCAGCATTGCGCCAGCAATGCGTAACGCAGGCGATAGCCTGCGAACACCCGGCACCCAGTCTCAGGCCAGGCCATCTAGCCTGGCTCAAACCAGCTCCAGGCCAAGGATCCCATATGCAACCCCTCAAGGGTTGCTTCCTCACCTTCCCAGCTAGGTCATCTGCGTCAGGCCACCTTGCCCAACCCATATCCTCTCTCCGGGTGTTCTTGCCCTGTCGGGCAAGTTACGCTGTGCTAGCGCACAGCTGCGGCTGCAATGCAGCCGCCTACTCTTGGGGGGATCCCCACAGCAAGGGGACTGCCTAATGATGACCTCTCAGGTCAATGACACTGCCCCGTGCGCAATGTCATTGACCTTTTTGGTCATATATAGGGTTGTAGGCGCATTCGCACGTTAGAGTTCCCGCTAGCCAATGGGCGGCAAGGCACAAGGACGGTGCCTTGCCCTACGTCACAACCCAGACTGCTGGCGTGTTGACACGGCTCCACCCGGAATGGTGGCCGGTAGGCCACCAAGGCCGCTACATTCATATATGCGATCGCATATATGAATGTTAAAGGCCGTAATAAAAGTGCACAGGCATGCTCTTTGCCTGTGCAGCATCATCGAGGCGGCAAGAACATAGATGCAGCAGGTGGGAAAAGTGGCAATGGGATTCATAGATATTCAGGCCATGCAAATCAATCCGTCGTGCCGCAGCGTGGCAACCCTGACCGCTGGCGTGCGCAACTCAGCAGCAACCCCTATCCTGTGGGCGGCTGCGCTGCAGCCGCAGTTGCCTCCCTTAATAGTGGGCGTCTCCATTGGAGACGCAGCATTGCGCCAGCAATGCGTAACGCAGGCGATAGCCTGCGAACACCCGGATGCCAGCATCTGGTCAGGCCACCTAGCCTGGCGCAGAACACCTCCAAGCCAAGGATCCAATATGCAACCCCTCAAAGGTTGCTGCCTCACCTTCCCAGATAGGTCATCTGCGTCAGGCCACCTTTCTTCACCTGCATCACCTATCCAGCTGCCCTTGCCCTGCCGGGCAAGTTACGCTGTGCTAGCGCACAGCTGCGCTTGCAATGCAAGCGCCCACTCCTGGGGGGGTATAGCTGCGGCTGCAATGCAGCCGCCTACTCTTGAGGGAGGGTGATCTGCAAAGAGCAATGCAGCTGCCCACATGGGGGGGGTGGGAAAGGGGGAGGGCTCCACCTGGAACGGTGGCCGAGAGGCCACCAAGGCCGCTATATTCATATATGCGATCGCATATATGAATGTTAAAGGCCGCTATGAATGAAGCGGGGTGTGGGCACATCGTGCCTACACCCCGTAAGCCTTTTCAAGGGCAGCAAGTGAGGCAGGGCTGCAGGAGCGGGTGCCCTTTGTCCGCGACACCGGATCAAGGCAGCACCCGGATCGCGGCCACCCCCAAATCATGTGTTCTCTATATGCACGGAATGTTACGGCTTGTTAACGCCTTCTGCCTGTTAGAATGTCCCACAAACTAACGGTTACGACGCAAGGGGAATGGCAGCGTGAGCGAACCACAACCTAAACGTGCGAGCCAGACCATCCTCATCGTGGATGACGTCCCCATGAACCGCGCAATGTTGGCGGACATGCTGGGGGACGAATACAACATCATAGAGGCAGAGACCGGCGCGGAAGCTGTAGCCATCATGCAATCGCGCGGGGATGAGATCTCCCTCATGCTTCTTGATATAGTCATGCCGGAGATGGACGGCCTTGAAGTGCTAGCCATCATGAACCAACACGGCCACATCCACGAGACGCCGGTCATCATGGTATCCGCAGAGACCAAGACATCGGTCATCGAACGCGCCTATGCGCTGGGCGCCACTGACTTCATCTCGCGCCCGTTCGACGCATCCATCGTGCGCCGCCGTGTGCTGAACACCCTCATGCTCTACGCCAAGCAGAAGACGCTGGTGCAGATGGTGGAAGACCAGATCTATGAGCGCGAGAAATCGGTCAGCTTGATGGTCTCCATCCTGAGCCAGATCGTAGAGTTCCGCAATGGCGAGAGCGGCCTGCACGTCCTGCACGTGAACACCATGACGGAGCTCCTTCTCCAGCAGGTTGCGAAGAAGAGCGGCCGCACGGACCTCACCCCTGAGGTCATCTCAAGGATCGCTATCGCATCAAGCCTGCATGACATCGGCAAGATCGCCATCCCGGAAGAGATCCTGAACAAGCCCGGACGCCTGACTGACGAAGAGTTCGCGCTGATGAAGACGCACTCCGCAGTGGGCTCGGAGATGCTGAAGAACCTGCCGAACTACCATCATGAGCCAATGGTGCAAACGGCGTATGAGATCTGCCGCTGGCACCATGAGCGCTATGACGGGCGTGGCTACCCGGACGGCCTCAAGGGCGATGAGATCCCCCTGAGCGCGCAGGTGGTTGCGCTGGCAGACGTGTATGACGCGCTGACCTCGGTCCGTGTGTACAAGGACGCCATCCCGCACGAGGAAGCCATCCAGATGATCGTCAATGGCGAGTGCGGCGCGTTCGACCCATTCCTGCTTGAATGCATGACTGACATCCAGGCTGACCTGCGCGAACAGCTATCCGTCAGCTCGCTCTCAGACCACGTGATCCGCGAATCCAAGCGCGTCTCAGAGCACGCATCCCAGATCGCGCACGAGGCAACGGATGACCCCATGCCTTCCAACCGCACCCTGGAGATGCTGGAGCATGAGCGCACGAAGTTCGACTTCTACGCCACCATGTCCAACGAAGTGCTCTTCGAATACACAGAAGACCCGCCCATCGCCGTCTTCAATGACTGGAGCACGAACAAGCTGGGGCTGCCCGAGGTGGTAGCCAACCCGTATGAGAGCGAGCAGCTGAAGGAGGTCTTCGGCGAAGACAACCTGGAGAAGCTCTCCACCATGCTGCGCGCCACAACGCCAGACGCTCCCATCGTCCAGTTCGACATGAAGGGCACCGTCCGGGGAGAGCCGCGCTGGTTCAACATCGCCGCGCGCGCCATGTGGACGGAGACGAAGGACGGCTTCAAGTACCAAGGCTCCATCGGCAAGATCGTTGACGTGCACGAGAACCGCAAGCGCATGACGGCGCTTGAGGAGCGCGCAACGCATGACTCGCTCACCGGTCTCACCAACCATGACTTCGCGCGCAAGCTGATCCGTGAGCGCATGGAAGCCAACCCAGAGGGCAAGTTCGTGCTGATGATCATCGACATGGACCACTTCAAGGAAGCGAACGACACGCGCGGGCATATGTTCGGTGACAAGGTGCTGATCCAGCTGGCGAAATGGCTGCGTGACAGCGTCCGTGACTCGGATGTGGTGGCGCGCGTGGGCGGCGATGAGTTCCTGATCTGCATGGAGGTTGAGGGTGACCCCGCGCCGCTGATAGAGCGCATCTACAAGTCCATCCCGAACGAATACGACGGCTTTCCGGTGTCCATCAGCATGGGCGTGGCCAGCGTGGAGGACGGCAACATCCCGTACGACGTGCTGTTCAACCAGGCTGACATACTGTTATATGAGATGAAGAACTCCGGACGCGGCGGCTACGTCCACAAGGCGCTTGACCACGCACCTGACATCCGCGAGGTCAGCACGCTGTCCGCCATTGACAGCAACGAAGAGGAGGCTTGAATATGAGCGTAGACTCATTCTACAGCGCGGTTGGCGGAGACGCTGCATCTGTGCGCGGACGCCTCATGACCGATGAGCGCATCATGAAGTTCATGGGCATGTTCCTGGCAGACCCAACGTATGAGAACCTTGCGAACTCCCTGCAAGAGGGTGATATGGAAGCGGCATTCCGCGCAAGCCACACGCTGAAGGGCCTGGCGGACAACATGGGCCTCACCGGGCTGCACAAGGCAGCGTATGACCTGACCGAGGCGCTGCGCCCGGACGACGCCGGCGCGCCCACGGACGTGAGCCGCGTGCCAGATCTCTTGGCGCAGGTGAAGCTTGAGCAGGAGCGCATCCTGGCCGCCGCGGAAGCAGAGCTCTAGCGTGCGAACGCGCCCGAACATGCTTCGTGGCGCACATTTGATATAGGGAAGGATCAACATGGCATCTGGAAACTCCAAGATGATCAGGAACCGGATCATAGCCATCATCGCAGCCGCCGCAGTGGTCATTGCGGCGCTGTTCGCGTTCATGGGCGTCAACACTGAGCGCATCGTGTCTCAGAACGGCGAATACCTGGAAACGTCTACCGGCCAGACTGCACGCCGCGTGGATGACCTGTTCGCGAACTCCCTTCGCAACGTGCAATCCGCGGCAAGCGTGTACGGCAATTCCCTCACCGGCCCCAACGTGGACCCAATGGCCGCCGTGAACATCCTTGACCTCTCCCAGTTCGACCACTCGTTCTTCATCACGACCGAGGGCATGGCCTACAACCGTGACGGCCGCGTGGAAAGCGCGCTTGACCGCACGTACTACGACGAGGGCATCAAGGGCAACAGCGGCATCTGCTTCATCGACAACGCAATCTTCGACGGCCAGAACGTGCTCAGCTTCTACGCGCCGGTCTTCTATGAGAACGAAGTGGTGGGCATCATCTCCTGCGTCTACCGTGAGTCCACGCTGACGGACTACATGAGCACCTCCTTCTATGACCAGCAGACGCCAACGTATCTCTGCCAGCCCGACGGTGAGATCATCGCGAAGGCCGCTCAGAACGATTTCGGCGCGCGCACCATAGATGAGGCGTTCGCGAACGAAGACCTGCAGGGCATCAGCATCCAGCAGATGAACGCAGACATCGCCAACGGCGAATCCACCAGCCTCACCTACACCACCTCAGAGGGCACGGGCAACACCTACCTTCTCAAGCTGGCCTCGTTCGACATGATGCTGATCCGCTCCTTCCCGGCATCCGTCACCAACGAGATGCTCATGAACGCGAACATCTCCGGCGTGATCTTGGTGGGCGGCGTGCTGCTGGCGGCGCTTCTGATCATCATCGTGCTGGTGGTGCAGTCCCGCAAGCAGAACAAGGAGCTCCTGCTTGAGCGCCAGGCGGCAACGCGCATCATAGATGCCTCAACCAATCTCTTCAGCCGCCTGCTCCTGGTTGACCTTGAGGATGACGAATATGAGTACCTGAAGGCCTACCAGCTTGACAGCAATGTGCCGGTGCGCGGCAAGTACTCTGAGCTGCGCAAGTTCTGGGAGAGCACGGCTGCTGACTCTGACAGGGACACGGTGATCCAGTACTCATCCCCGGACTTCCTGCGCGATGAGCTCAAGCCCGGCGTGCCGTTCCTCCAGTATGAGTACCGCTCTCACCGCGAGAAAGGGGAGTTCTGGCTGCAGATGTCAGAGCTCTGCGTTGAGCGTGATGAGAACGACAAGCCTAAGAGGGTGCTGATCACGGTGCAAGACGTGACGGATGCCAAGGCTCAAGAGCTTGCGAACCACACCGCGCTTGAGGAGGCCTTCCAGGCCGCGGAGTACGCCAGCCAGGCGAAGTCTGACTTCCTGAACTCCATGAGCCACGACATCCGCACGCCGATGAACTCCATCATGGGCATGACAGCCATAGCTAGCATGCACGTGGATGATACGGAGCGCGTGAAGGAGTGCCTCTCCAACATCACGTCTGCCAGCAAGCACCTTCTCGGTCTCATCAACGAGGTGCTTGACATGGCCAAGATCGAATCCGGCGCCATCACCCTGTCTGAGGAGGCGTTCGATCTGCCGGAGACCATGGAGAGCCTGCTCACCATCGTGCATCCGCAGATCTTGGCGAAGGACCAGAACCTGAAGGTGGATCTGGTGGGCATCCAGCATGAGCACGTGATCGGTGACCCAACCCGCCTGCAGCAGGTGTTCGTGAACATCATCGGCAACTCCATCAAGTTCACGCCGAACGGCGGCGACATCACGCTCCGCATAGAGGAGCTGCCAAGTCGCATAGCTGATTGCGCGTGCTACGAATTCACGTTCTCAGACACGGGCTGCGGCATGAGCCCTGAGTTCCTTGAAACGGTGTTCGAGCCGTTCACGCGTGCGAATGACTCGCGCGTGACCAAGGTTGAGGGCACGGGCCTTGGAATGTCCATCGTGAAGAGCGTGGTCAACCTGATGAACGGCACCATCGACGTTGAGAGCGAAGAGGGCGTGGGCACCACCTTCACGGTGACTGTGCACTTGAAGCTGCGCGACGGCGCCGAGGAAGACCTGACTGACCTGCAGGATGTCCGCATCCTGGTGGTGGATGATGACGACATCGCGTGCGAGGCAGCATGCGCCATGCTTGACAGCATCGGCATGCGTGCCGAGTTCTCGCTCTCAGGCGCTGAGGGCGTTGAGCATGTGGTGGAAGCGGACGTGTCAGATGACCCGTTCCGCGCCGTCATCCTTGATTGGCAGATGCCTGGCATGAGCGGCATCGAGGTTGCGCGCGCCATCCGCGAGCGCATCTCCGGCCGCATCCCCATCATCATCTTCTCCGGCTATGACTGGTCAATGATCGAGCAAGAGGCCCGCAACGTGGGCGTTGACGCATTCATCTCCAAGCCGCTGTTCCGCACGCGCCTGATCCAGGTGCTGAAGGAGCTGATCTCTGGCAAGGTGATGGACCCAACAAGCGAAGCGGCCATGCTTGAGGAGTGCAGCTTCGAAGGCAGGCGCATCCTGCTCACGGAAGACAACGAGATGGCAGCCGCCATCGCGGAGGAGATCATCGGCATGACGGGCGCAGACGTTGAGCGCGCGCGTGACGGCAAGCAATCCTATGAGATGGTCAGGGATCATGAGCCTGGCTACTATGACCTGGTGCTGATGGACATCCAGATGCCGGTCATGAACGGCTACGAGGCCACTAAGGCCATCCGCGGCGAGGCCATATCGCGCCCAGACATGGGTGAGATCCCCATCATCGCGCTGTCAGCAGACGCGTTCGCAGACGACGTGAAGCGCTCCGAGTCCGCGGGCATGAACGCGCACATGGCAAAGCCGCTTGAGATCGAGCCTTTGGTCCGCACGCTCAAGCAATGGCTCCTTGAGGACTAGAAGGACTAGATTGCGAAAGCGCTTAAGGAACATAGTCATCCCGCTGGTTGCTGCGGTCACGCTTGCCGTGATCGCAGCGTTCGCGTTGGCGGGGTGCTCAGGTGACGCGAACGCCAGCGGCGGCTCGTCAGGCGCGCAGCCGGGGCCTGCAGCTAGCCCTTCAGGCGCCAGCGGCAGCAGCGGCGGCGGTCAAGACGGCAGCACGTCTGGCCCCGCGTATTCAGAGCCCACGCAGGTGCTCCTCTCCCCGTTCTCTGAGGCAGAGGCGGAACCCGTTCGCGGGGGATACATAGATGTGAGCCACGTGGATGAGGGCTACGCGGCGGCGTCTTGTGTGTCAGACCGCAGGCTGAAGCTGCAGGTGGTGAACGGGCAGAACTCTTACAACTATGACCTGCCGTCAGATGGCACGCCCATCGTGGTGCCCATGAACATGGGGGACGGGCAGTATCAGATCCGCGTGATGGCGAACACGTCCGGCTCAAGCTATGCAGAGCTTGGCAGCGTTTCTGCTGATGTGCAGCTGGAGTCTGAGTTCGCGCCGTATCTGCGCCCCAGCATGTTCTGTGACTACACGGCTGACAGCGCGGCTGTGGCAAAGGCGCGTGAGCTTGCGGCTGGCGCCACGAACGAGGGGGACGTGGTTCGCGCCATCTATGACTGGATGACGGCCAACGTCACCTATGACACAGGCAAGGCGGCGCAGCTTGCAAGCGCCACCGGGTATGTGCCTGACCCAGACACCACCCTTCAAGAGAAGACGGGCATCTGCTTTGATTACGCGTCCCTGGCGGCGGCCATGTTCCGCAGCCTTGGGATCCCGTGCAAGATCATGACCGGCTATGTGGACCCGGGTGACATCTATCACGCGTGGAACCTCATATATATAGATGGCCAGTGGGTCAGCGCTGAGATCACGGTTGACGCTGACGAATGGAGCCGGATAGACCTGACTTTTGCCGCTGATGATGAAGGCGTGAGCGGCGCTTCAGACAATGTTAGCTACACTGACAGATACACGTATTAAGGCAGGAGAGGTAGTGCGCCCATGACGAAGGGGATGCTCAGCAGCGCAGATTGCGCCACGTTCTTCGAGAACGTGGGCAGCATGATATCGGTAGGAGTGCAAGCGGACGAGGCGGTGTTCATCATCGCGGACGCGCAAGCCGGTGAGGACGACGCCCTGAAGTCCGTCAGCATGGAGGTCTACCGCTCCTTGCTCACTGGCACCTCCCTTGCGCGCGCCATGGAGGCCACCGGCCGCTTCCCGCAGCAGGCGGTTGCCATCGTGCACGCCGGTGAGCGCTCTGGTCACGTTGACAGCACGCTGGCCTCGCTGGCGGAATACTACGACGAGGAGTCCCGCCTGCATTCGAAGGTGCGCACATCCGTCACCTATCCCTGTGTGATGCTCTGCGTGCTCACCATCGTGATGGCGTTCACGGTTGGCGCCATCCTCCCCGTGTTCGAAAGCGTGTATGAGGGCATGGCCGGATCGCTTGCAACATCGTCGTTCAGCGCTGTGAACGTTGCGGTCATCATCGGCTGGGTTGCGCTGGTCATCACGCTGATCGTCACGCTGGTGGCGCTCTGCGCGTTCATCGCCAGCGGCACGGAAGGCGGCCGCCGCGCCATCATGGGCGTGGCACAGAAGCTCCCCGGCATCAAGCACGTGCTGTATGACATTGAGCTCTCCCGCTTCATCGCGGTGCTCTCCGCATTCACCGCCGCCGGTCAGAACACAGACGACGCCGTGGGCAGCGCGCTTGCCACCGTTCAGGGTGACATCCTGAAGGCAAAGGTCACGCAAGCATACGGCTCCATGATGGAACCCGTTCGCGCCAACAGCCTGACGCAGGCGTTCTCAAGCTTCGGCGTCCTAGACGTGGCGAACATGCGCAAGCTCACATTCGGCCTGCGCTCTGGAAGCCTGGATGGTGTGCTGATGTCCATCTCTGAGACGCTGTTCAATGACGCCATCGACGACATGGATGACATCCTTGACCGCGTTGAGCCCGTGCTCTCCGGTTTCGTCACGCTGGCTGTGGGCGTCACGCTGATAGCCGTGATGCTCCCGCTGATCGGCATGATGGGCGCGATAGGCTAGGCATGAAGAGCAAGCGTTCCACAGAGCTTGGCGAAGAGGTCTTGCTGGCCATCTTCGCGGTGATGGCAGTGGTGGCCATATGGGCGTACTCTGGCGTTGCCGGGCACATCGCCCTTGAGCAGGGCGCGGTCACGCTGCGCCAAACGGTGCTCGACGCCGCCATGCAGTGCATGGCCATCGAGGGCGCGTACCCGGACAGCCTTGAGCATCTTGAGAAGGAGTATGGTGTTGTGGTGAACAGGGATGATTACGTGGTCTCCTATGAGGCGTTCGCTGCGAACATGCTCCCAACAGTGCAGGTGATCCCACGATGACCCGGCAAGCACATAAGAGCGCGGAGGCAAGGACGAAGGGCATAGCGCCCGTGCTCCTGTTCGCACTGTTCATGATCATCCTTTTGACCACGCTGATCTGCGGCCTGTCTGCTTACGCGGCCGAGGTCAACAGGTCAGACGCTTCCAAGGAGAGCCGCATTGCTGCAGGCGCGCTAACGAACATGGTGCGCGGCGCTGACTCTGAGGGGTGCATCTCATCTGCGGACGGCCCGGAAGGCAAGGCGCTGGTGCTGCTTGATCGCACGTCCTCTGACGTGTTCGAAACGCGCATCTACCTGTATGACGGGAACCTGGTGCAAGAGCAGGTGATCGAAGGCGCCAAGTACGATCCGGAAGGCGCGGTGCCCATGTTCGAAACGGACACCTTCTCCTTCCAGCTGACCGGGAACCTGCTCACCTTGACCACAGACTCTGGCTCTGTGGATGTTGACCTTAGAAGCGTGCACCCTGACATCCGGGAGGTGAGCGCTTGATGGCAACCATGAGCTTTGCAACCGGCACATCCCGAAGGGTCCGCAAGAAGAGCGCATCTTTCGGAACGTACCTGGCCGAGGCGCTGTTCCTGCTGGTGTGCGTGCTGATCCTGCTCTCTGTCACGGTCACGTTGTTCGCATTCTCGGCCGTGACGTCAACTGAGTCTCAGCGCCAGCAGCAAGCTGTGAACCTGGCGCAAACGTACGCTGAGCGCTTCGCCGATGATCCGGTGGGCATGAAGGCCGTCTCATATGAGGATGACTTCCATATCCAGTGCGATGTAGTGGCGCACCCGCAGAACGCGGGCACGCTCTACAGGGCTGTCATCAGCGTGGACGATCAAGCTGGTCAGGCGTATCAGCTGACAACGTCCACATACGTGTCTGAGCGGAATGCACAGGAGAGCGCATCATGAGCCGGTCAGCATCAAGACGCCAAGCAACTCGCCTAGGCGCGCTCAGCATATTCGTCATAGTCATCGGGCTTTGCATCGCGGTGCTGTCCGTTCTATCCCTAGCATCATCTCAAGCAAGCGCCCGCCTGTCTGAGAAGCAGGCGGAATCCGTGCAGCAGATGTACGATCTGGAGCAAGTGGGCCAGACGTTCTGCGCGCACCTTGATAGCTGGCTCAAAGCGCTGTCTGACAGCGGCGCGGATACGAACTCGGCCCTTCGCGTGCTCACCACCCGAGTGTCGGATGCGGCTGTTGAGTCAGCGTCATTCGTCACCCTTCGCGAAGGGGATGAGATCCAGGTATCCAACGCTGAGGTGCTGATAGGCGCTGATTTCTCTACCATGACGGGCACTGACGCTGGAAGGTATCCAGGGGGTGCGTTCGTCACGTTCACGAACCAGGCGGGTCAGCAGCTGATCTGCACAGTGGGCATCACGCAGGATCTGGGGTACCAGGTCCTTGAATGGAAGATGACGCGGGCATGGAATGAAGATGCAGGCAACGAGAAGCTTTGGCAAGGCTAAGCTCTGAGTACACAGTTAAGGGGTTGAGGATCAATGGATATCCAGCAGATGCTGACTGACGTGGTGGAGAACGGCGCTTCCGACGTCTTCGTGGTGGCGGGGCTGCCGCTCACGTACCGCATTGACGGCAGGCAGGTGCGCCGCGGCGAAGACGGCATGCGCCCTGTTGACACGGAGCAGATCGTGACCGCCATCTATGACCTGGCGCGCCGTCCCATGAAGCAATTCATGGACTCCGTGAATCATGACGATGACTTCTCGTTCGCCATCCCGGGCACCGGCCGCTTCCGCGTGAACGTGTTCCGCCAGCGCGGCAGCCTGGGCGCCATCATCCGCGTGATCCCGTTCCAGCTCCCAACTCCTGAGGCGTTCCACATCCCGCAGGAGGTCATGCGCCTGGCTGACCTCAAGAAGGGCCTTGTGCTGGTCACGGGACCTGCAGGCGCTGGCAAGTCATCTACGCTTGCGTGCCTGATAGATGACCTCAACAAGAACCGCTCCTCTCACATCATCACCATGGAGGACCCGATCGAATTCGTGCACTCTCACAAGAAGAGCATCGTCACGCAGCGCGAGGTGCCAACGGATGTTGCAACCTACGCTGAGGCTATGCGCTCTGCCATGCGCGAGGCTCCAGACATCCTGCTTCTGGGCGAGATGCGCGACGCTGAGACCATCGGCGCGGCCATGACCGCAGCCGAGATGGCGCAGCTCCTGTTCTCTACGCTGCACACCACAAGCGCGGCGAACACGATCGACCGCATCGTGGACGCTTTCCCTCCGAACCAGCAGCGACAGATCCGAATGCAGCTCTCCATGGTGCTGCAGGCTGTCATCAGCCAGCAGCTGGTGCCTACAGTGGATGGCGGCGTGGTGCCCGCGTTCGAGATAATGTACGCAACCCCGGCCATCAGGAACCTGATCCGCGAGGAGAAGTCCCATCAGATAGACTCCCTGATAGCAGCCGGTGGCGAGCAAGGCATGCGCACCATGGACCAGAGCCTGTTCCAGCTTGCCGAGGCTGGCATCATCACGCAGGAAACGGCCCTCCAGCACGCCATCCACCAGGAAGCGCTGGCTAACCGCTTCAACTTGGCGAACTGACGCTGCGAAGCCACGGATGAACCTCATCTTGCCGCTCCAAGCGCTTCTTCTTCGTTGGACGAAGCCAACTCAGGCGCGCTTTCACGGCAATTTGAGGCTCCCCGTGGCTTCTCGCTTTCTTCCGTGTGTCTGAATCTCTTTCGATTCCGTCTGCCGCTCTGCCCAACCTGCTGCGCCTTCTTGGCTCCTGCCCCCAATCCGGTGTCGCGGGCACGTTGTGCCCGCTCCTTTTACTACGGCCTTTAACATCCCGCATTCGCTTTCACGCTCA
>CAJUPL010000013.1 GCA_910588435.1 uncultured Eggerthellaceae bacterium
CATTCGACCGCCAGCCTGAGGCCTAGCGAGGGTGCCAGCCATCGCAGGCGAGCAGGGTGAGGGATGAGGGTTGCAGCCCGGGATGTCCGGATTGATGTCTTGCGCCAGGCTAGGTTGCCTGAGCTGTTGCTGGCATCCGGGTGTTCGCAGGCTGTCGCCTGCGTTACGTTGCACTAGCGTGCAACTGCGCTTCCAATGGAAGCGCCCACATGAGAGGGGCGCAATGCTGCGGCTGCAATGCAGCCGCCCACACATGGGGAAGAGGTACTGCGCTTGCAATGCAAGCGCCCACGATTGGGGGGGGTGCAACTACGGCTGCAATGCAGCCGCCTACCGCAGAGGTTTTGGTTGAATAGGCGCGCATGAGCGCGCCAAGGCCGCTACTCATGAGCATGCTTGCATGATCATGAGTTAAAGGCCGCTTTAAAAGTGCATGGGCGTGCCCTTCGCCCATGCAGCACTTTTGGGACAGCAAGGCGAAACGCTACAGCGCGGCCACTATGGCGTCAACTGATGCCTTCGCGTCTCCTAGCAGCATGTCAGTGTTCTCGTTGAAGAACAGCGGATTCTGCACGCCAGCGTAGCCAGCGTTGCCCATGGAGCGCTTGAACACGATGACGCGCCCAGCATCCCAAACGCGGAGCACCGGCATGCCAGCGATGGGCGAATCAGGCTCGGTCTCAGCTGAAGGATTCACCGTATCGTTCGCACCGATGACAAGAACGGTGTCAACGTCTCCGAAGTCATCGTTCACGTCATCCATGTCAAGGACGCTCTCATAGGGCACCTTCGCCTCAGCCAAGAGCACGTTCATGTGACCCGGCATGCGGCCAGCCACTGGATGAACCGCGAATTCTACATCCACGCCAGCATCTTGCAAGCGGCGTGTCAGCTCAGCAACAGGGAACTGTGCTTGAGCCACGGCCATGCCATAGCCTGGCGTGATGATCACGCGCTTGGAGTTCTTGAGCGCTTCTGCAACCTCCTCAGGCGTCACCTCAGTGTATTCCCCCATCTCTGCAACCTCACCAGACCCAGAGGAAGCCTTCGGCGAATCACCGCCGAAGCCGCCGAGGATCACAGAGATGAACGAGCGGTTCATGCCCTGGCACATGATGTATGAGAGATACGCACCTGATGAGCCTACCAGCGCGCCCGTGATGATCAGAAGGTCATTTCCAAGCGTGAAGCCAGCCATTGCAGCTGCCCAGCCAGAGTAGGAATTCAGCATGGACACCACAACAGGCATGTCACCGCCGCCGATGGCGAGCACGAGATGCGCACCAAGCACAAGGGATATCACGCAGAGGATGATGAGCGGGATCAACCCCTCCTCTATGCCTCGGGATACCACCAAGCATCCTATGAGCACGAGACAGGCTACCACCATGACGATGTTGATGGCGTTGCGTCCAGGAAGCGTCAGCGGACGCCCTGAGATCTTCGCAGACAGCTTCAGGTAAGCCACGATGGAGCCTGTGAGCGTGACCGCGCCGATGAACACAGCAAGGCCAACCTCTCCCATATGAAAGGCGCTCTCAGCGCCAGGCATGCCAGGGTCTGCCAAGAACGAGTTGAATCCAACGAGGACCGCTGCGGCGCCAACGAAGGAGTGCAGCATGGCCACCAGCTCTGGCATGCCGGTCATCTTCACCTTGAGCGCACGCCAAACGCCTATGGCCGCGCCCACTGCAATGGCTGCCGCCATGAGCCCGATGGTGACCACAGCGGCTTGCTCGGTCTGCATGACGGCAACAACGATGGTTGCCACCAAGGCGATGGCCATTCCTATCACGCCGAAGATGTTCCCGCGACGTGCAGTCTTCTGGCGCGAGAGCCCAGCTAACGCCAGGATGAACAAGAGAGCGGCCAGGATGTAGGCCAATGACTGGAAGCGCATCACCCCAACGAAGGCGTCAGAGACGTAGCCCACTTCGTAAACTATAGCTTGACCCATCACTTATCAGAGCTCCTTGCGAACATGGCCAGCATCCTATTGGTCACCAAGAACCCTCCGAAGATGTTGATGGACGCGATGGCTATTGCTATGAATGACAGAACGCAGATGATGGGATTGGCGCTTCCTATCTGCAAGAGCGCACCCACGATGATGATGCCTGATATGGCGTTGGTGACGGACATCAGCGGAGTGTGCAGCGTGTGCGTCACGTTCGTGATCACATAGAAGCCAACGACGCATGCAAGCGCGAACACGATGAAGTGCGATTGCATGGAATCAGGCGCTGCCAAGATGAGCACAACTGCCAAGATGCCAAGAAGGATCTTCCACCAAAGGCCGCGAAGCGGGCTCTTCTGTTCCTCCTCAGCGCTCTCCGCCTCAGCCTTCGCCGACGCCTGCACCTGTGCTGCTGGCTTCGCAGAGACGCTCACCGGGGGAGGCGGCCACATGATGTTGCCATCCAACGTGACCGTCATGGCGCGTATGACCTCGTCGTCCTCGTTGAAGACGCAGTTGCCATCCTTGCCAGGGGTGAGCAGCTTGAAGAGGTTCACCACGTTCTGACCGAAGAGCTGCGAGGCTTGGGTTGGGAGCTTGTCTGGCAGATTCCTGTAACCGATGATGGTGACGTCGTTATCAGTCTTCACCACCTCATCCGGCACTGTGAGCGCAGTATTGGAGCCCTGCTCTGATGCGCCAAGGTCCACTATCACGCTGCCCGGCTTCATGTGCTTGATGGCATCTTCGGTGAGCAGAAGCGGGCTTGGACGCCCTGGGATCTGCGCCGTTGTGATGACAACATCATTCAAGCGCGCCTGCTCAGCGTATACCTGCTGGACGCGTGCCTGCTCATCATCCCCCATGGCCTTCGCATACCCATCTGATGATTCCTGGCGAACGGGGATCTCAACGAATGTGCCGCCTAGGGATTCAACCTGGTCAGCCACCTCAGGGCGGACATCCGTTGCTGAGACCTGAGCGCCCATGGAGTTCGCCGTGCCTATGGCGGCAAGGCCGGACACGCCAACGCCGATGATGTAGACCTTGGCCGGTGGAACCTTGCCAGCCGCTGTCATCTGGCCACCGAACAGGCGGCCAAGCGAGTTCGCCGCCTCGATCACTGCCTTGTAGCCGGACAGATTCGCCATGGAGGAGCGAACGTCAAGCGGCTGCGCACGGGAGATGCGGGGTGCCGCGTCCATTGCGATGGCCGTGAGCCCGCGGCTTGCGAACACCTCCGCCAGCTCTTTGTGTATCTCCATGCGCATGCGACAGATGAGCACAGAGCCTGGATGCATCAGATCAAGCTCCGCATCAGTTGGGATGTCGATGCAGACGACGATCTGCTCACTCCAAGCCTCTTCGCGGCTGACGATCTTCGCACCGGCCACCACATACTCAGAATCAGGATAGGCTGCCTCGCGCCCAGCACCAGCTTGGACGAAGACCTCATATCCCATCTTGATCAGCTTCTTCGTTGAATCCGGCGTGACGGCAACGCGCGTCTCACCAGGCTTCACTTCCTTAGGGATGCCTATCCTCATGATCGATTCTCCCTCTCAATGAACTCCAAGAGCAGATGCCATGAGCATCCGCTTGAAAGCTAGATTCTTGCATATCGTCAACCTTATGCGAAAGCGGCCGGCTTCATCGGTGACGATATGTAAGATTTATAATCATTTAACTTAGATGATAGGAGTGAGCATGCTGCCTGAGCGCCCCACCATGGAAGAGATGGAAGAGTACTTCAACAAGGATGAGTACGCTACCGCAGTGACGGGCTGCAAGATAGTTGAAGGCTGGAAGGGGCACGGCGTAGCTGAGATGGAGATCACGCATTCTCACCGAAACGCGCAGGGAAACGTCATGGGCGGTGCCATCTTCACTCTTGCTGACTTCGCGCTGGCCATAGCGTCCAACATAGCAGAGCATCCAACCGTGAACGTCACGTCCACCATAGATTACTTCTCCATCACGAAGGGCACGAAGCTCATCGCCACAGCTGACCTCACGAAGGCAGGCAATCGCGTGGCCTTCTATGACGTGGTGGTAGAGGATGACCTTGGGGTCAGGATCGCGAAGGTGTCCATCGTAGGATACAGGCGCATTCCCAAAGAGCAGCGATAGGCCTGAGAAGATCCGGGGCAGAAGATGAAGGGCAACTTCCGAAAGATACTGATAGGCCTCGTCATCGTGATCGTGCTGGCTGTGATCTTCATGCGCGGAGACCAGCTGCAAGAGCTTGCGAAGACGGTGCAGGAGGGCTCTCCCTTCTTCTTGATCCTGGCGGTAGCGCTCCAGTTCGGGAAGTACCTGACGCAAGGAGGCCAGTTCGTCTGGTGCTTCAAGTCAGTGCAGGCGCGCTTAAGATATACAGAAGGCGTGAAGCTGGTGTTCGGCACGTTCTTCGTGAACACGGTGGCGCCCAGCCTTAATCTGGCTGGCACATCCCTTGTGGTGGATGATTCGGCGAAGCGCGGCGTGCCTGCTGGCAAGGCAACAGGCGCCGCGCTCCTGATGCAGCTCTCCATAGATACAGGCTTCGTGATCATCATGCTGATCGCATTCGGCGTGCTCACGTTCACGGTGGGCCTGCAACCTGGCTGGCTCCTGCTGGGGCTTCTGGCTATCGCCCTTGTAGGCGGCCTGGTCACCGTCATGACGCTTGGCGGCACTAAGCCGCAGCTGGTGCTCAAGGTGCTGAAGCCCATAGAGCGCCTGGTGGACAAGATAGCCAAGCGCTTCCACAAAGGCCCCATTGACCCATGGGCTGAGAGCACCGTTGAGTCCTTCTCCAAGGCAGCAGGCCTCATGGTGAAGCATCCATCCGTCACCGCGCGCACTTTCCTGTTCGCCATCCTAGCCTCCTCGTTCGAGCTTGCATGCTTCTCCATGGTGGGAGTCTCCTTCGGAGTGCATGACATCCAAGCGCTCTTCTGCGGCTATGTTGTGGCAACGCTCTTCGCCATGATCTCATTCACTCCGCAAGGCGTGGGCGTTGTTGAAGCAGCCGTTCTCGTTGCGTTCACGCTCTTCGGCATAGACCAGGCAACCGGCATGGCTGTCATCATGGTCTACCGTGGCATCGTGTTCTGGCTGCCGTTCCTGATAGGAGCCGTCATGATCCAGCGCACAAGCGCATTCAAGGGCTCAAAGAAAGAGGGAACCAAGAAGGACGAGGAACCCAAGGCTGGCGGGAAGGAAGAAGATGACAGCAAAGCATAAGGTGGTTGCCGTTCTGGCATGCACACTGGTCACTGCATGCGCGCTGGCAGGTTGTGCGGGCAACGCGCAAAGCTCAAATGCAGAGCGCTCCTTCACAGATGAGGAGCTAGCTGAGCATGACGGGAACAGCTATTTTCCAGAGGAGTTCACATTCGATGAGCTCTGCGAAGACCACAAGCTGGAGCCAGGGCATCCTTCCAAGGACGGATATTCCGAAGGCGCCTTCAAGGTTGCCAATACCGGAGAAGACGGCACCATTCCCTCAGGCGTCTACTACATAGAAGGCTCTGAGGACGCAACGGGTGACATCATCGTGTACTCCCCCATCAAGGCTGATGGCGAAGAGCAGATGTATCAGCTCAGATACCCCTTCCGGTATCTTGGGTTCTCGCTGATCCAGCTGGAGGAAGGCCAAGCCGTCTTCTTCCTCCCGCCCGAGCAGGCTGACATCATGAAGGCCGCCCCAGAGATCCCGCTGGATGTCTCTTCCCCTTACAAGAGCGGCACCTACAGGGTTGGCGTGGACATTCCAGAGGGACTGTATGACGTGACGCAAGACGAAGCTTGCGCGGCTCTGCTGGAAGACCAGAAGATCGCCCAACCTGGAGCCATCGTCTATCAGGGATTCAACTACGCGTCAGGCGAAGAGCTCCAGGATATCGAGCTGCCGTTCTTGAAGGATGGCAAAGAGGTGGCGCAGATAGAAGTGAAGGACGGCCAAGTGCTGGAGCTCTACGGGTGCATCGCCACGTTGGCAGAGGAGCTTTGATGGATATACCGAAGAGCGCCGCGGACTGGAACAGTCTCTGGGAAGCCAAGCAGAAGACGCGATCCATGGCGCATGACGCCAGCTACTGGGATGAGCGTGCGAAGACCTACACCAACAAGGACAATCCAGGCTCATACACTGACCGCTTCTTCACGCTGGCGGACATCAAGCCAGATGACGTCATCTTGGACATGGGATGCGGCACTGGGAACCTGACCATCCCACTTGCAGAAGCGGGGCATGAGGTATGGGCTGCTGACTTCTCAAGCGGGATGCTGCAGCGCCTCCGCGATGCCGTTCGCGAACGCGGCCTTGAAGAGAAGGTTCATGTGGTGCAGCTCTCTTGGGATGATGATTGGGCAAGTGCGGGCATCACCAAAGGGCAGTTCGATGTGTGCTTGGCATCCAGGTCCATCGCTACCGATGACTTGCTTGGCGCGCTTCGAAAGCTGGACGGTGCCTGCAAGCGCCGTGCGTGCATCACGCTCCCATTCGCAACGTCACCTAGGATAGATGACAGGATGCTTGCGGCCATAGGGCTTGACCCCCATCCAAGCTTCGATGATTGCTACACCATAGCCATGCTCTCTGATATGGGGCGCTTGCCTGAGCTTGCCTACATCCCAACCGTCAGGAACGATTCATTCCCTGACATGGATGACGCCATCGAAAGGTATTTCCGCATGGCTTGCGAATACGCGAAGGAAAGCGGCGCAGACGCATCTCCTGATGACATCAAAGCGCGCCTTATTCCATGGCTCAAGGAGAACCTGATCCCGGATCCAGATGACGAAGGGCGCCTCACATTCAAGGCGCCCCGCACTAGCAATTGGGCATTCATCTCCTGGAACAAGGAAGCCTAGTTCAGGAAGTCCTCCAGGATCTCCTGCTCAGCCTCTTCTTCCGTAAGGCCCAAGGTCTCAAGCTTGATGATCTGGTCCCCTGCGATCTTGCCGATGGCCGCTTCGTGCACCAGCATGGCATCCTCTGAGGCTGCCTCTATGCCGGGGATGGCGGTCACCTTCGCCTCACCCATGATGATGGCGTCACACTGCACGTGCCCGCGGCACTTTGCCTGGCCGATCACAAGCGGGTTGAAGATCTGCTCTGAGCGGTCTTGCGCAACAGAGCGGGAGATCACCTGAACGGATGAGTCCTCACCTTTGAGCTCAACCTTCATGTTGGACGTTGCCTTTTGATCATCATGCGTGAGCAGCTTCTCGGTCAGCACCAGCTTGGCGCCTTCTGCTAGCTCAGCGTTGGTGTCGCGAACGGTGGAGGTCACCCCGCGCAGCTGCACCAGCTCCATCTCACAAGATGAGCCCTCTTCCATGACAACGTTGGTGACAGGGTTCAGGATGCGATCCCCCGTTCCCTCACCTTCGCCATAATGCTTCTCAACGTACTTCACGTGAGAGTTCTTGCCGCAGTAGAAGGTATGGATGCCGTCATGCTCTGCCGCTGAGTGGCTTGAATTGTGGATGCCACAGCCAGCGATGATGTTGACGTCACAGTCCTCCCCAATATAGAAGGTGTTGTACACCACATCCTTGAGGCCTGACTGCGTGACGATGACAGGGATGAACACCGTCTCCCCTTTGGTGCCGGGCTTGATATGGATGTCGATCCCAGGGTGGTCCGTCTTCGTTGATATCTCTATGTTGGCGCTTGAGTGCCTCTCCACCAGCTTGCCGTCACGGCGGATGTTGAATGCTCCGTCCGGCATGCCGTGGATGTTGGCTATCTCTGCCAACAGGCTCTCATCTATGGGTGTCAGCGTTTCAGCCATTTATGTCTCCTAGCAGGTAGTAGGTATTTCAGTGAGATGCAGCTCCAACGGCTCAGAGAGGTTGCAGCCGTTGATGCCCTTGCTGGTGAATCCAAGGTCAGGCATGATCTCAGACGGGGTGCCCGTCCTGTCTATCTTGCCGTTCTGCAGCACGATCACCTCATCAGCAAGCTGAATGATCCTCTCTTGGTGAGAGATGATAACGATGCTTCTGTCCCCTTCCGTCTCATGGATGTCTCGGAAGGTCTCCGTCAGGCGGTCGAAGCTCCAAAGGTCGATGCCCGCTTCAGGCTCATCATAGATGGCAAGCTTCGGATCGCGCGCCAAGATGGTAGCTATCTCTATCCTCTTGACCTCACCGCCTGAGAGGGACTTGTCCACCTCACGTGTGAGATAGCTTGCAGAACAGAGCCCCACCTTCGACAGATACTCATTGCAGGCGAGCATGGGAAGCCTCTTGCCAGCAGCTATGTCCAAAAGCTTCTTCACGGTCATGCCCTTGAAGCGCGCAGGCTGCTGGAATCCGTAGCAGATGCCAAGGCGCGCACGCTCTGTGATGGACATATCTGTGATGTCCTTGCCGTCGAACTCTATGACACCAGAGGTTGGCTTCTCCATTCCCATGACAAGCTTGGCCAGAGTGGATTTGCCGCCGCCATTCGGTCCGGTGATGACTATGAACTTGCCGTCTTCTATGTCAAGCGTGAGCCCATCTATGATGCGTTTGCTCTTCGATGGGTCATGCTCCAAGGGGACCTCGAAGACTAGATCCTTTATCTTTAGCATTCACGTCTCCTCTTCGTATGCTCTTCTCATTTTCGCGTGTCATGTTATCACGCGTGTCAAGACCTTCAGCCGCCGTGATCGAAAGATACCGAAGCGACACGAACGACGCATCTTGCAGGTGTACCATTGAGGCCATGGAACGCATAGATGAGAACTCATATCCAGATTGCAAGATGTGCGCGAGATGCTGCTCGCGCTTGTCAGTGCTGGCCATCACAGAAGACGAGTACCACGCCATGTTGGATGCGGTCAAAAAGCGTGGGATCACGCCCATAGACCGCGGGGATGACGGCTGCCCATTGCTGGCTAAGGATGGCAGCTGCATGATCTGGGACGCGCGGCCGCAGGTTTGCAAGCTGTACAGCTGCCAGATGCCGCGCCATGAGGTGCTTGCGAACAACCCTCAAATAAAGGTGCATGAGAAGGTGCACCTGGTGTGCCTTCGTGAGATGCTGATCCCAGGCGTCAGCCCGCGCTCAGAGTGCGCTTGAGCAGCTAAGTCCCCGCCTGCAGGCACTCCCCCTCCGTGTGGGCGGCTGCATTGCAGCCGCAGCCTCCCCCCCCCAAGAGTGGGCGTTCGCATTGCGAACGCAGCTGTGCGACAGCACAGCGAAATGAGGGTGGCAGCCTGAAATGCCCAGATAGTTGGTCTGCGTCAGGCTAGGTTGCCTGACCAGTTGCTGGGTGCCGGGTGTTCGCAGGCTGTCGCCTGCGTTACGTTGCACTAGCGTGCAACTGCGGCTGCAGTGCAGCCGCCCACATGGTGAGAGCAACTGCGCTTGCAATGCAAGCACCTACCGCAAGGGGAGGAGCAAGCGCCTACAGGTAGGGAGCAATGCAGCTGCCTACTCCTGAAGAAGCCTCACAGGTTGGAAAGAGCCCTTACATCACGTTCAGCAGGTAGTCTGCGGCGGCATCTGCGGCATTCGCGCCGTCTCCCACGCCCGTTGACACCTGCCTGAGCACCTTCGTTCGCACATCTCCCGCTGCGAACACGCCTGGCACGGAGGTCTTCCCCATCTCATCCGCAACTATATGCGCGGTCTGATCAAGCTCAAGCTTGCCGTCCAAGAACTCAGTGTTGGGAGTTGTGCCCACTGCGATGAATATGGCTGACACGGGAAGCTCTGACTCCTCCCCCGTCACCCTGTTGCGCAGCTTGACGCCAGATACCATGCCATCGTCTTCCAGCGCCTCTTCCACCACCGTGTTCCAAACGATCTCCACGTTCTCAAGATGATCCAGCTTCTCATGGTAGATGGCGGTTGCGCGGAGCTCATCTCGCCGGACGATCATGTATATCTTGTTGCAGATGCGGGACAGATAGATGGCATCAGCAGCAGCGGTATCCCCGCCGCCAACGATGACCACATCCTTGCCCTTGAAGAAGTTGCCGTCACACGTGGCGCAGTAGGAGATGCCAGAGCCCTTGAGCGCGTCCTCGTTCGGAAGGCCCAGCTTGGCTGGGCGCGCACCTGTTGCCACGATGACCACCTTAGCCTGGATGGTGCCATAGGCCATGGTGAGCACCTTTGGGTCAGACTGGAAGTCAACTGATGTGACCTCATCATAGATGGTCTTCGCCCCGAATCCTTCGGCCTGCTGGTGTATTATCTCAGAGAGCTCATAGCCGCTCATGGACTGATTGAACCCTGGATAGTTCTCCAGATGCTCGGTCTGCGCTAGCTGCCCGCCAAAGGACACTGCCTCCACCATGGCGCAATCAAGCCCCGCGCGGGCGCAGTACATTGCTGCCGTGAGCCCTGCGGGGCCTGCACCGATGATGGCTACATCGTATGTCTTGATATCAGTCATGCTCTTTAGGCGAACATGCCCATGATCTGCTGCTTGGGAACAGCGCCCAGCACCTTGTTCTTGATCTGGCCCTTATCGAACAGGATCAGCGTAGGAACGGAGTTCACGCGATAGCTTGCAGCCAGATCCGGGCTCTGGTCGATGTCCACCTTGTAGACGTATGCCTTGCCTGCCATCTCATTGGCTATCTCATCCAGAACAGGCGCCACCCTCTTGCACGGTCCGCACCAAGTTGCGAAGAAGTCCACCAGCACTGGCTTGTCCGCGTCCATGACCTTTGATTGAAAATCCTTTGAGGCGATGACTTCGCTCATCTTAAAGTCCTCCCTTTCATGAATCTGCATGTCTTTCCTGTATGCGATTCTGATTCACTTGGCCGCCACCCTTCGCAAGAAGGCGGATGTGTAACCGAAACGCTAGATAGCCGTTGCCGCGCGAGGCGCCTTCAGTGTTCTACTATAGGCATCGAGGATAGCGTCTTCGACGCATCATAGGCGGCATCATAGGCGAATGGAGGGGATGCGCGTGGAGCAAGAGCTCATATCGCTTCTCTGCATCTGCGCCATCGCGTTCGCATGCCCTGTGCTGTCGGCCCTCATCCCGAACAAGCTGATACCTGAGACGGTCTTCCTCCTCCTCTTCGGAATGCTCCTTGGGCCGAACGTGGCAGATGTCATCATCACAGAGCAAGCCATAGACCTGCTCTCAGACCTTGGGCTTGCCTTCCTCTTCCTCCTTGCAGGATATGAGATAGAACCCAAGCAGCTCACGGGCAAGCAAGGTCAGCATGGCCTCATCGTCTGGATCATCACGTTCGCCTTGGCGCTTGCCACGGTCATCGTGTGGCCTGGATTCCTTGATAGCGAACTGCTCCATCTGGCCATCGCCATCTGCCTGACCACTACAGCCTACGGCACCATCGTCCCCATCCTGCACGAGCGCAGCTTGACGGGAACTCGCATAGGCCAAGCCGTTGTCTCTTATGGGGCATGGGGAGAGCTATGTCCAGTGATAGCCATGGCGCTTCTGCTCACCAGCCGCTCCATCTGGGTGACAGGCGTGGTGCTCTTGGCATTCGCCGCCATCGCCATATGCTGTGCGCTCATACCCAGGAAGCTGCAAGCCGTGAGCGGCAAGCTTGCAGGCTTCATGCATAAGAATGCTGAGACCAATTCGCAGATGACAGTGCGCGGTGTGGTGATGCTCTTGGTGGGACTCGTGTGCGTCTCAGCCGTGTTCGGGCTTGACATAGTGCTAGGAGCTTTCGCTGCGGGGTTCGCCCTTCGCATGATCATCCCTAACGGCGATGACTCCACTGAGCGAAAGCTGCAAGGCATCGGATATGGATTCTTCATCCCGCTGTTCTTCGTGGTCAGCGGAGCCAAGATAGACCCAAGCGCCATCTTGGATGATCCGCTGATGCTGCTGGGGTTCTGCGTGATGCTCTTGCTGTATAGGATGCTCCCCATATACATCGGCTTGTCTGCATTCAAGGAGTCTCGCGACATGACACCTAGGGAGAAGGTCACCATATCCCTGTATTGCACTACAGCGCTTCCGCTGATCGTTGCCGCAACCACTGTTGCAACGTCAGCCGGGGCCATGGATCAGTCAACTGCTAGCGTGCTTGTGGCAGCAGGCGCTGCAACGGTCCTGGTGATGCCGTTCCTAGCATCTGTTGCTCTGCATACCGCAGATGCTGAGATCGGAAGCGCTGTGAAGGAAGTGGTGCGTCACCCCAAGCAGGTGGTGCCCATCTTGAAGCGGCACCGTGAGCTTGAGGTGAGCAAGCGCAAGGATATGAACCACGTACTCACCCGCAGCGCCTACAAGCGCAAGCGGTGAGGATCATCAAAGCGCTACAGCGCGGATCTTCTCTATGAAGGAAGCCCTGTCAGTAGAGCCCAGGTCACCTTCCGAGCGGTCACGCACGGAGATGGTGCGCTCAGTGACCTCATTGTCACCGATGATGACCATGTAGGGGATCTTCTGCTGCTGCGCCTTCGCGATCTTCGCCTTCATGGGCTCAGACTCAGAGTAGACCTCCACGCGCCCACCTGCGCCGCGAAGCTCACCTGCGAACTCCTCCGCATCCGGAAGATGCCTGTCAGCGATGGGGATGACAGCCACCTGCACAGGTGCCAGCCAAAGCGGAAGCGCTCCAGCATAGTGCTCTATCAGGATGCCAAGGAAGCGCTCGATGGAGCCGAAGATGGCGCGGTGGAGCATCCACGGGCGCTTGTCCTCGTTGTCCTTGTCACGGTAGGTCAGATCGAAGCGCTCCGGCATGTTGAAGTCTATCTGCACCGTTGAGCACTGCCACGTGCGCCCGATGGCGTCCTTCACCTTGATGTCGATCTTGGGGCCATAGAACGCGCCGTCACCTTCGTTGATCTCATAATCAAGGCCGCGGATCTCACAAGCGCGCTTGAGCGAATCCGTTGCATGCTCCCACATCTCATCAGAGCCAATGGATTTCTCAGGGCGCGTTGAGATCTCAGCCTCATAGGTGAAGCCGAAGGTATCCATGATGTAGTCAACCAGCTCAAGGATGGCCACTACCTCATCCACCACCTGGTCCTTCGTGCAGAAGATGTGCGCATCATCCTGCGTGAATCCGCGTGCGCGAAGGAGCCCATGCACCACGCCTGACATCTCATGCCTGTAGACGGTGCCGAACTCGAACAAACGAAGCGGCAGGTCACGGTATGACCTGAGCTCATTCTTGTAGAGCATCACATGCCCCGGGCAATTCATGGGCTTCACGCCGTATTCGCTCATGCGAGGCTCTTCTTCGGTGCCCTCGTTTATCTCGAAGAAGTACATATTGTCCTTGTAGAAGCCGTAGTGCCCGGAGGTCTTCCAGACCTCAGCGTTGTAGATGTGCGGAGTGATGACCTCCTCGTATCCGCGCTCATACAGGTCACGGCGAAGCCATTCCTGCATGGTGCGGATCACGCGCGCACCCTTCGGGAGGTACATGGGAAGGCCGACGCCTGCCATTGGGTCCATCATGTAGATCCCAAGTTCACGCCCAAGCTTCCTGTGATCGCGCTTCTCAGCCTCTTCCAGGTTGTGGAGGTATTCCTCTAGGTCCTTCTTCTTGAAGAACGCGGTGCCGTAGATGCGGGTGAGCATCTCGTTGTCAGAGTCACCCTTCCAATATGCGCCAGCCGTCTTCATCAGCTTGAATGGGCCGATCTTGCCAGCGCTTGGCATATGTGGCCCTGAGCAGAGGTCCACGAACCCACCATGACGGTAGACGGTTATCTCCTCATCAGCTGGCAGGTCATCTATGTGCTCTGACTTCAGGCGCTGGTCAGAGAATATCTCCTTGGCTTGATCGCGCGTGACCACCTCACGGATGAAGGGCTCATCGCGAGCGATGATCTCCGCCATCTTCGCCTCTATGGCCGGGAAATCGTCTGTGGAGATGGGCTGTTCAAGCGCGAAGTCATAGAAGAAGCCGTCTTCGGTCTGCGGGCCGAAGCCGATCTGCGCGCCCGGGAAGAGCTCTTGAACGGCCTCCGCCATCACGTGAGCGGCGGAATGGCGCATGATGCCCAAAGCCTCAGGGCTCCTGTCAGTGATGATCTCAACCGTTGCACCCGAAGGCACCACAGCTGCAAGGTCTGCAAGCTCTCCGTATATCTTGCCAGCAAGAGCCGCTTTCGCAAGCCCGGCGCCGATGGATGCCGCAACATCCGCTATGGTTGCGCCCTCTTCTACTTCCTTTGCGCTTCCGTCTGGCAGCTTTATCTCCATAGGTCAGCCTCTCCTATCAAGCGATCCGTATAGGATCATCGATCCCGAATGGTTTCCAAATGAGATGAGAACCCGGGGCGGGTTCTCACGATTCACGAGTATGAGTTGTGGAGCGCTCTGTGTGGGAACGTCTGCGGTTCCTGGTCTGCGAACTTGACCGGCTCTTCTGCGCGCCCCCTACTGGCGTTGCGCAATAAGGGCAGATGGTCCAAGCAGGCTCTAGCGCGCGCTCACAATGGGTGCAGAGGTTCTTCAGCTGCGTGTGGCAGTTCGGGCAGATGACGTATTCCATATCCACCGGATAGCCGCACGTTGCGCACTCACCGTAGCGCATGAGCTCCCTTTGCTTGAGCGCAACCTCAAGCTCCTGCTCATCCTTGTCGATACGGAGCATGGGCGGACGGAGCAGGCAATATGCGATGACGCCGACGATGGGCACCAGCGCGACCACTGCCCAGATGTACCACGCTGTTCCGCGCAGGTAAGCATCCCTTATCACCCATACGATGGACAGGATGTACAAGATGACCAACAACACCACGACGATGGTGAATGCCGCTTGCATCTGCGGCGTCCATATCTGTGAGATGAGCTCGCTCACTTCATTTCCCCTCTGCTGCGTATCAGCTGCATGCTTGCACGAATGCGCAAGAGATTATAGCGCAAGCATGACCTTGCCACTCATAGCCGCTTGCACGCTCCATCATATCTGCGCCAGCTGCGCCTGGATCTTCTCCAGCTGCACCGCAAGGTCATCGCGCTTGGCGGTGTCTTTGTCGATGATCTCTTGCGCGGCCTTCGCCAAGAATCCAGGGTTGGATAGCTTCTTGTTCAGCTTCTCCAAGTCCTTCGTGACCTTGGCCTGCTCACGCTCGAGCTTGGCGCGCTCCTCTTGGAAGTCAACGAAGCCTTGAAGCCCGATGTAGACCTCCATGTCAGGGAGCACCACCACGGCATCCTCGGCACCCTTCGCGGCGTCCTCTGCGGCGGAGAGCTCCTTCACGTTCGCCAGAGAGCAGATGAGAGCCTCGGACGCCATCACTTGCTCTGCCAGCTTGCCCGATGCCTTCACAGCCACAGCCAGCGGCTCCTTCGGCGACACGCCGTAACGTGCACGCGTGGAGCGCACGGCGCCGACTATGCTGATGACCGCGCCTATCTTGGTCTCAGCCTCATCGTCTGCGAACTTGGCCAACTCAGATGCATCCACCCAGGGCGCGCATATGAGCATGTCCGGGGAATCAGCATCCTTCGGCATCTGGGCATACAGCTCTTCTGTGATGAAAGGCATCACCGGATGCATCAAGCGCAGGATGGCATATAGCGCGAAGTTCAGGTTGCGCTGGCAGATGAGGCGGTCTTCCGCGTCGTCTGACTTCAGGCGCCCTTTCGAGAACTCTATGTACCAGTCACAGAACTCGTTCCAGACGAAGCTCAGCAGAGCGCGCGTCATGTCTGAGAACTCGAAGGCATCATAGGCCTCATCAACTTGGGCGGCCACCTTCGCCAAGCGCGAGAAGAGCCACTTGTCAGCATCCGTTGCAAGGCTGACCTCGCCCGGCGTGAAGCCGTCCATGTTCATGGCCACGAAGCGGGCGGCGTTCCTGATCTTGTTCGCGAAGTTGCGCGCGGCCTCTATCCTCTGGTAGTCGAAGCGCATGGCCTGAGAGCCCGTGACCTGGGATATCAGACCGAAGCGCATGCCGTCAGCGCCATAGTCACGCATGAGGTCCATGGGGTCTATGCCATTGCCGCGTGACTTGCTCATGGGCTTGCCATCTGTGCCCATGACCGTTGGATGGATGATGACGTCTTGGAACGGGATCTGGCCCATGCAGTACTCAGAAGCCATCACCATACGGGCAACCCAGAGGCCCATGATGTCACGGGCGGTTGAGAGCACCTGCGTTGGGTAGTGCGCTTGAAGCTCAGGGGCGTCCTTCCCAAGCTCTCCCCACCCCTGCGTGGCGAACGGCCAGAGCTGGGATGAGAACCATGTATCCAGCACGTCCTCGTCTTGGCGCACTGGCGCGCCACACACAGGGCAGACCTCAACGTCTTCCAAGAGCGCGTCTTGCCAGCCGCACTCATCGCAATAGAAGACGGGGATCCTGTGGCCCCACCACAGCTGCCGAGATATGCACCAGTCCTTCAGGTTCTCAAGCCAATCAAGATAGACCTGCGCCCATCTGTCAGGATGGAACTTGACCTGACCTGACTCAACGGCCTTGCGCGCGGGGCCCTTCAAGCTGGAGACGTTCACGAACCACTGCTCAGAGAGCCACGGCTCAAGGGTGTTGTGGCATCGGTAGCAATGCATGACCGAGTGGCTGATGTCTTCGATGTGGTCCAAGAGGCCAAGCCCTTCAAGCTCCTCTATCACAGCTGCGCGCGCCTCATCGCGTGACATCCCTGTGTACTTCCCGTAGCCTTCCACCACATGCGCGGTCTCATCGAAGATGTTCTCCACGTCAAGGCCGGCGCGCCCGCCCATGGCGAAGTCATTCGGATCATGCGCCGGGGTCACCTTCACAGCGCCCGTGCCGTATTCGGCATCAACATGGAAGTCAGTGAAGATGGGGATCTTGCGGCCCACGATGGGAAGCACCACGTTCTTGCCTACCAGGTCTGCGTAGCGCTCATCAGAGGGACTGACAGCTACGCCGGTGTCTCCCAGCATCGTCTCTGGGCGCGTGGTGGCCACCACCACGTATTCGCGCCCCGACGCAGGCTCTTCAAGCGGGTAGCGGATGTACCAGAGATGTCCCGCTTCGTCTTCGTACTCAGCCTCGTCATCAGCGATGGCCGTTGTGCAATGCGGACACCAGTTCACGATGCGCTTGCCGCGGTAGATGACATCGTTGTGATACCAGTCCACGAACAGGCGGCGCACCGCAAGCGAGAACTCCGGGCTCATGGTGAACTGCTCGTGATCGTAATCACATGAGCAGCCCATGGCCTTTATCTGGCCCACGATAGTGTTGCCGTACTCCATGCGCCACTTCTGGCATTCGCCTATGAAGGCCTCGCGCCCTATCTCACGCCTGTTGATGCCCTGCTCAGCCAGGTGCTTGTCAACCTTGGTCTGCGTGGCGATGCCCGCGTGGTCAGTGCCCAGGATCCAGCGCGTCTGATATCCCTGCATGCGCGCGCGACGGATGCAAGCGTCCTGGATGGAGTCATTGAGCGCATGGCCCATGTGCAGCACGCCGGTCACGTTCGGCGGCGGGATCACTATGGTGTAGGACTCATCTGCGTGCTCACCGAAGCCGGGAGTCCGCAAGAAATAGCCGCCATCCTTCCATGCCTGGAAGATGGGGGTCTCCCATTCAGAATAGCTTTCCTTCTGCGCGCTTGCCTCCGCCATCTGCCAACCCTCTCTGAGATCTGTGAATGCTCTTCAACTGACGGCTAGCCTTGATCGGCCGCACGTCTCATCTGATCCTACGATGCTATCTCAAGCCGCTTCCACCAAAGGCGATGTGTCACCCGTGATGTCAGTGGCCCTGATGGTCACCTTGTGTGCGCCCTCATGCTCAGGCAGGTCATACATGACATCCATCAGCACGCGCTCACAGATGGAGCGAAGCCCGCGGGCGCCTGTGCCATGCTCAGAGGCCTCATGCGCTATTGCACGCAAGGCGTCCTCCTCTATCACCAGCTCAGCGTCCTCGTATTCGAACATCTTCGTGTACTGCTTGACCAGGGCGTTCTTCGGCTCAACCAAGATGCGAACGAGGTCATCCTCTGTCAGCTCATCCAAGGACTTGATCACGGGGATGCGTCCGACGAACTCTGGGATCATGCCGTATTTGTTGAGGTCTTCCGGCAGCACCTGCGCCAAGAGCTCAGCGTCTGCCTGCTTCTTCGTTGCGGCAACCTCTGAGGCGAACCCGAGCCCGTTCTTGCCCACGCGCTGCCCCACTATCTCTGGCAGCCCCACGAATGCTCCGCCGAAGATGAAGAGGATGTTCTTCGTGTCTATGTGAAGGAGCTCTTGCTCTGGATGCTTGCGACCGCCTTGCGGAGGAACGGAAGCCTCGCAGCCCTCCACTATCTTCAGAAGCGCTTGCTGCACACCCTCACCAGATACGTCACGCGTGATGGAGAGGTTCTCCGCCTTCCTGGCGATCTTGTCTATCTCATCTATGTAGATGATGCCGATCTCAGCCTCTTGGATGTTGAAGTCAGCGGCCGTTATCAGCTTGAGCAGGATGTTCTCAACGTCTTCACCCACATAGCCCGCCTCAGTGAGGGTTGTGGCATCCGCTATGGCGAACGGGACCTTGAGCGTGCGAGCAAGGGTCTGCGCCAGAAGCGTCTTGCCGGAGCCGGTGGGCCCTAAGAGCATGATGTTGCTCTTGTCTATCTCAACTCCGTCCTCATCACCCTCGTCCTGAGCGCCAACGGCGATGCGCTTGTAGTGGTTGTACACCGCAACGGACAGGGCGCGCTTCGCCGCCTCCTGCCCCACCACATGCTCAGAGAGCCTCTTGTGGATCTCATGAGGAGTGGGGAGGTCTGCCATCAGCGCTTCGATGTCAACGTCTCCCTCAGAAGCGGCGGCTTCGTCTTCCAGCTCATCCTCTTCGAAGGCCTGGAACTGAGGCGCATCTCCCATCTGGGAAGCCAGCGCCGCCATGTATCTCTCCTGCATCTCAGGATCAGCATTGCGCGCCACCAGCATCTCGTGCATCAGCGCGTCTGCCGATAGCGATATGCACTGATCGCAGATGTAGATCTCATTGGGGCCTTGTATGAGCGAATTGGCAAGATGAGCAGGCTTTCCGCAAAACGCGCAGCTTATCTCCTCATCTTGGTCTTTATCAGTCTTCTTTGGCATCTCTGCCTTCCGTTTCAGCTTGGATGATGGTCTGTTAGCAAAGCAGACGCCAAGGGTTGACCTTGGCGTCCCAGATTATAGCCTGACTTGAGGCCGCCTTCGCCGCTTGGGGCCAAGGCTGTTGTGAGCGTGATGACTAGTGATGCGTGATGATCTCATCCACCAGGCCGTAGTCCTTGGCCTGCTCTGCCGTCATGTAGTTGTCGCGCTCTGTGTCTTCCTGGATGCGCTCCATGCTCTGACCGGTGTTGTCAGCCAGGATGCGGTTCAGCTGCTTGCGCGTCTTCAGCATGAAGTCAGCCACGATTGCGATCTCAGTCTGCTGGCCCTGCGCACCGCCCAGAGGCTGGTGGATCAGCACCATGGAGTTCGGCAGGCAATAGCGCTTGCCCTTGGCGCCTGAGGAGAGCAGCACTGCTGCCATGGAGGCGCACTCACCGATGCAGATGGTGGACACGTCGCACTTGATGAAGTTCATGGTGTCCAGGATGCCGAGGCCTGCGGTGACAGAGCCGCCGGGGGAATTGATGTAGAGCGAGATGTCCTTCTCAGGGTCTGCGCTCTCAAGATGCAGAAGCTGTGCCACAACTGAGTTGGCCACGTGATCGTCGATCTGCTCGCCCAGGAAGATGATCCTGTCATTCAGCAAGCGGGAATAGATGTCATAGCTGCGCTCTCCGCGCGGAGACTGCTCTATGACGTAAGGGATCAGCGCATTCCTTGCTACTTCGATGCCCATGGTTCCTGCCTTTCTTCGGGGACGCGCTCTGCGCCCACTAGCGTTTTGCTGACACTATGAGTCATCCGTTCGCATAATGCAACTGTCCTCCAAAACGTACATTGAAAGACCGCAACATCATGCGGAATGGCGAGGAATGCGCTTTGGTGCGTGATGGCCTCTTTCGTTGCAGGCTCACGCCTGCGATTGCGATGCTACTTCTCGTCCTTAGCGTCCTTGACGGCGAAGTCCACCTCAGTGACCTTCGCCGTCTCCATGACGTCTTCCATGGCCTTGGAGCGAACGATGCCCTCACGGATCAGGTAGAGGCGGCCGCTGTTGCGCCATTCGCGCTCAGTCTTCTTGGGGTCATCCAAGCCGGCGCGTTCGAACTCAAGAGTGACATCCTCATCCGTGGCTTCGATGCCCTTGTTGCGCGCCCACGCATCAAGCGCAAGCTCACGCTTTGCCTCATCCTGGGCCTGGCGCTTCACGTCCTCTTTGAACTCAGCGCTGTCCATGCCCTGCTGTGCCAGGTATGCATCGAAGCTGAGTCCCGCGCGCTGCAGCTGACCGAAGAAGTCCTGGATGAGCTGTGATTCAGTCTGCTCAGCCATGGCCTCAGGGACATCGCCCTCAACGCGGCTCACCAGCTCTGCGGCGCAAGCGTTCTCCTTGATCTGCGGGATGATGGATGCCTTCTGCTGGGTCAGGGATTCCTTGATCTCATCGCGAAGGGCAGAGACGCTGTCATAGCCCAAGGTCTCCTTCACCCATTCGTCTGTGACCTTCGGGGTGTCTTCCTTCTTCACAACGTTGCAGGTGACGACAACGGTTATCTCCTGCCCTGCAAGGTCAGCCATGAGCATGGCCGTCTCGTCCTCAGGGACGCTCAGCGTGAATGTGCGCTCTTCGCCCTTCTTGATGCCGAGGATCTCCTTGTCAAAGGCCTCAGAGTACAGGCCGCTGCCTGGGTTGAAGAGCATGGACTCAGAGGTGAGCGATGTGACCTCTTCGCCGTCTGCCTTGGTGGTCTTGATGTTGATGTCAGCTGCCATGCCGTCTTTGAGCTTAGTTGCCGCAGCAGCGTTCTCATATGACTTGTAGTGGCTGGCAAGCTGCTCCACCTGTGAGTCAATCTCTGCTTCCGTTGCCTCTGCGAACGGGAGCTCCACCTCAACGGGCTCATAGGAGGAAAGCTCAAGCTCTGGCTTCACGTCAAGCTCAAAGCTGAAGCTGAAGTCCTTGCCCGGCTCTGCCATGCCAGGGTCTCCGAAGTCAGGAGATGCCACTGGGAAGAGCTTCTGATCCTCCACTACCTTGGGGTAGGTGGTGTTGATCAGATCCTCAGTTGCGCTTGCAAGCACAGACTCACGGCCGATGGCGTTGTCTATCACAGGACGCGGCGCCTTGCCCTTGCGAAAGCCCGGGAACGAATACTGACGTGCGACATCCTTGTATGTCTTGTTGATGACCTCATCAACCTCTTTGGCCGTGACCGTGACATCGGCCTTGATCTTGTTGTCTTCAAGCTTCTCGATCTTGATATCCACCAGTATTGCTCCCTCTTATTGATAGGCTATGAACGCCCGCATATGGTAGCATAAGCCCATTCGCGCTCTGGCCTCTCTAAGCGGCGCGAACTCATCTGTGCGGGCGTGGTGGAATTGGCAGACACGCCAGATTTAGGTTCTGGTGGGTAACACCCGTGAAGGTTCAAGTCCTTTCGCCCGCACCATACCCGATTGACACGAGCGAAGTCCTTTCGCCCGCACCATACCCTGTCGCTGGTACGGATCTCTCTCAAATATGCCGTTGCAACCCTAGCCAGTCACGAACATCCTTCTGACCACGGGCTATGTGCGGTATTTGGGCTAGAATCAGCCTCAAGTATCCGCACGCTAGGGAGATAGTGAAATGACTGAGGAAAAGAAGAAGCGCAACATCGTTCAGATGTACAACGATGTGAGCCTCATCAAGAAGATCATCGTCGGGTTGATCATCGGCGTCATCTTGGCGCTGGCCATCCCGCAAGGTGGCCCGGAGTGGACGGTTGGAGTGAGCGAGGTCATCTCGCTTCTAGGTACGCTGTTCGTCTCGGCCTTGAGGTCCGTGGCGCCCATCCTGGTGTTCTTCCTGGTCATCAGCGCACTCATGAACGCGAAGACGGCAGGCAGCATGAGGACCGTCATCGTGCTCTACATAATAAGCACGCTGGTGGCTGCACTGGTAGCCGTCATCGCAAGCTTCATCTTCCCCATTGACCTGACGCTTGCTGTTGCTGACGACGTCAAGCAGGAATCCCCTTCAGGCATCGGTGAGGTGCTTGGCGCCATCGTCATGAACATCGTGGCGAACCCGGTGGACGCGCTCATGAACGCGAACTTCATCGGCGTGCTGGCTTGGTCCATCGTGCTGGGCATCGCTCTTCGCAAGTCTAGCGACAATGTGAAGGATGTCTTCACCACCATATCTGACGCGGTCTCCACTGTTGTCCGCTGGGTCATCAACCTAGCTCCTTTCGGCATCATGGGCCTTGTGTACACGTCAGTGTCTGAGAGCGGCCTGGACATCTTCGTTGAGTACGGGCAGCTGATCTTGCTCTTGGTTGGCGTGATGCTGGTCATCGCTTTGGTCACGAACCCGATCATGGTGTTCATCTGCACCAGGCAGAATCCGTACCCGCTGGTCTTCCGCTGCCTGAAGGATTCTGGCCTCACCGCGTTCTTCACCCGCTCTTCCGCGGCGAACATCCCCATCAACATGGAGCTTTGCCGCAAGCTGGGCCTTGATAAGGACAACTACTCGGTTAGCATCCCGCTGGGCGCCACCATCAACATGGCAGGCGCTGCCATCACCATCACGGTGATGACCATGGCTGCTGTGCATACCGTGGGGCTTCAGGTTGACCTGTTCACCGCTGTGATCCTCTGCGTGCTGGCAGCAGTCAGCGCGTGCGGCGCATCCGGCGTTGCTGGCGGCTCCCTCTTGCTGATCCCGCTTGCTTGCTCGCTCTTCGGCATGGACACCACGGTTGCCATGGAAGTGGTTGCCATCGGATTCATCATCGGCGTGATCCAGGATTCCTGCGAGACCGCGCTCAACTCCTCCTCCGACGTCCTGTTCACAGCCACTGCTGAGTACAGGAAGATGCGCCTTGAGGGCAAGGAGTATCACCTGGGCAAGGATGCATATTCCCTGGATGAGCTAGATTAAGCTCACCTGCTCTACCCGCTTTCGAAGGCTGTGCAGCTCACCCGCTGCACAGCCTTTTTCGTTGTTTGGGTAGACCTGCTGCCCGCGGAAAGGCTCACACACCCCATTCCGGGTGATCCATGTTCCAACCCTATATATGACCCAGAAGGTCAATGACATTGCGCACGGGGCAGTGTCATTGACCTGAGAGGTCATAATTAGGAGCGCGCACCCTTTCCTGTGGGCGCTTGCATTGCAAGCGCAGCTACCTGAAAGCCCGAAGGGTGGGAAGGTAGCGAAATGAGGGTGATAACCCGAAATACCCGGATAGGTGGTCTGCGCCAGGCTAGGTTGCCTGACCAGTTGCCGGCTTCCGGGTGTTCGCAGGCTATCGCCTGCGTTACGTTGCACTGCCGTGCAACTGCGGCTGCAATGCAGCCGCCTACCGCAGGGGGGGGTGAAGCCGTCCACAGGTTGGTGTCAATGCAGCCACCTACAGAAGGGGGTGCAGCGATGTGGCACCTACGAAAGGCATCCTTAGGTTCGAATCCTGCCGAAAGAGCCCCAAACAAGAAGAAGACCGCCGAGGGCGGTCTTCTTTTGTTCTAATGGCTCCTCGGGTAGGATTCGAACCTACAACCCTCCGGTTAACAGCCGGATGCTCTGCCGTTGAGCTACCGAGGAATATATGTCTGGCGCGAGCGCCGACGCAGTATTATAGCAACTTCCGCATCCTGCGCAAGCCTAATACTCCAGATAATCCTTCAGCTTCGAAGAACGGGATGGATGGCGCAGCTTCGCCAGCGTCTTGCTCTCTATCTGACGGATGCGCTCACGCGTGACGCCGAATTCGCGCCCCACTTCCTCCAGCGTGCGAGGATGCCCATCCTCAAGCCCGAAGCGAAGCGAGATGACCTTGCGCTCACGCTCAGCCAAGCCGTCGAGCACCTTGCCAAGCTGCTCTTGCAGCATGGAGAAGCTGGCGGCATCTGGCGGCACCACAGCGGCTTCGTCCTCGATGAAGTCTCCCAGCTGGGAATCCTCTTCCTCACCGATGGGGGTCTCCAGAGAGACAGGCTCTTGTGAGATCTTCTGGATCTCACGCACGCGCTCAGCCGTGAGGTCCATCTCCTTGCCTATCTCCTCAGGGGTTGGTTCGCGACCAAGCTGCTGGAGGAGCTGACGCTGGATGCGCACGAGCTTGTTGATGGTCTCAACCATGTGAACAGGGATGCGGATGGTGCGGGCTTGATCAGCGATGGCGCGCGTGATGGCCTGACGGATCCACCATGTTGCATACGTTGAGAACTTGAAGCCCTTCGTGTAGTCGAACTTCTCAACAGCGCGGATGAGACCGAGGTTGCCCTCTTGGATGAGGTCTAGGAAGAGCATGCCACGGCCGACGTAGCGCTTGGCGATGGATACCACCAGACGCAGGTTGGCTTCTATCAGCGCCTGCTTGGCATCAAGGCCCACCTGCTCAACGCGCGTGAGCCTGCGCTTGTCACGGCGGTTGAGCTCAGCGCCCTCTTCTTCTGCGCGCTCAAGCTCTTCTGTGGCCGCAACGCCCGCCTCTATCTTCATGGCAAGGTCTATCTCCTCTGCCGCAGTGAGCAGAGGCACCTTGCCGATCTCCTTCAGATACATGCGAACGGGATCGCCCGTGAGCATGGTCACGTTCGCATCAGCATTGCGGCGGCGTGACTTGGCCTTGGAGCGCGTTGAGGTGATCTTCGGCAGCTGCACGTCAACGGTTGCCTTAAGCTCTTCCTCCGGGATGTTCTCAAGGATGCTCTCAGTGTCATCCGTTGACTCCTCAGAATCAGAGTCAGAGGTGCTCTCCTGGATGGCAGAGTCAGCCGGGCCGTCCATCTCCTCAACGTCAGCGCTTGCGTCATCATCAGAGTCAGTCTCTGAGATCTTCGCCTTCAGCTCTTCGACGATCTTGACGGTGCCTTGCTCGTCTGTGACCTCCTGCTCAATGACAGCATCCTCAGGGGCCTTCTTAGTGGTCTTGGATGCAGCCTTCTTTGGAGCGGCCTTCTTGGCAGAAGCGCTCTTCGTGGCTGGCTTTGAAGCGGTCTTGGATGCAGCTGCCTTGGCGGTTGCCTTCGCAGCGGTCTTCTTCTCTGTGCTCTTGGCTGCCGGTTTCTTGGCTGCCGTCTTCTTGGGTGTGGCTTTCGTAGTCTTCTTGGTCTTCGTTTGAGCTTCCGTACCCTTTGAGCTGGACTTTGCGGATTTGGAGCTTGCTGGCACGAGCATCTTCCTTTCAACAGAAGATCTTGGGTATACGTCTGCCAGTATGCGCAGACGCAAATGGGTAGGATACCTCTACCGGATGATGATTACAAGGCGAATATCAGAGCAAGTCCATGGGATCCACATCTACTGCGGTATTCACGCCGCGAACGGCAGGCCGCTTCCTGTGGATGGGCCCCAATGCGGCAGAGATGTCCACATGCGCTGGCCCCTTCACCACGATATGCCATCTATATAGGTTGCTCACGCGCTCGATGGCGCAAGGGGACGCGGAGAGCACCTCCAGCTCAGGGGCAGTCTGCGAAAGCTGGCGATCCAACTCTGCTTGATAATCCTTCGCAGCCTGGCGAACATCCTTCAAGGAATGCCCCCAGAGCAGCACGTTCGCCATCCTGGCGTACGGCGGGAAGCTCAAGGCCTCCCTCTTGGGCAGCTCGTTTCGCAAGAAGAGCTGCCGATCATAGGCCGCGGCCGCTCGGATGGCAACAGAGTCTGCCTCGTAGCTCTGCGCTATCACGCGTCCCGGGAGCTCTGCGCGCCCAGCTCGTCCTGCCACCTGCTGGATCAGGTCGAACGTGCGCTCGGATGCGCGGAAGTCTGGCAGGTGCAGCATGGTGTCTGCATTGATGATGCCCACCAGCGTGACGTCGTCGAAGTCAAGGCCCTTCGCGATCATCTGCGTGCCTAGGAGCACTGCCGCGTCCGCGCTTGCGAACTGCTCCAACAGCCGTTGGTGAGCCCCTTTCGCAGACGTGGTGTCCGCATCCATCCTGATGACATCCGGTATGGTCTGCTCAGCTGGCCCTGCTATCCCTGGCTTGAGCCCTGCCTCGGCGGACAGGATGCCACGGATCTCAGCCTCCACGCGCTGCGTGCCCACGCCGAAGCGCTTGAGGTACGGGCTTTGGCACTGCGGGCATACAGGCGGCGCGCCGATGGTGAAGCCGCAATGGTGGCAGACCAGCTTGTGGCCTGATTCGTGGTAGGTGAGCGTGGTTGAGCAATGCTGGCATTCCGGTACGAACCCGCAGTCACGGCAGAGCAAGAAGCGCGCGAACCCGCGTTGGTTCAGGAGCATCACCACCTTATGCCCCGCCGCAAGCTCATCTAGCATGGCGCGCGTGAGCTTGGAGGAGAAGACCTGGCGGCCTCCCCCGCGAAACTCTTGGGCCATATCCACTACCTCTATCTTCGGCAGCGGGCGCCCGTTCGCACGCTCTGCAAGCCTAGCGTAGCTCCAACTCTCTTCGTGCTTGGCGGAGAAGAGGGACTCTATGGAAGGCGTGGCGGAGCCAAGGATCACCGTGGCGCGGCGCCTCTTCGCCATCCAGCAGGCAACATCGCGCGTGACGTATCTGGGCGCGCTCTCCTGCTTGTATGTGGTCTCGTGCTCCTCATCTATCACTATGAGCCCCAGGTTCTGCACTGGCATGAACAGAGCGCTCCTTGCTCCCACCACGATGCGGGCTGCGCCAAGGCGGATCATATCCCACTGGTCATAGCGCTCACCCTGGCTCATCTTCGAATGCATGACAGCCACTTGGTCGCCGAAGCGCCCGCGGAAGCGCGCAACGGTCTGCGGCGTCAGGGATATCTCAGGCACCAGCACGATGGCGCTCTGGCCGCGTGACAAGATGCGCTCAATGGCGCGCAGATAGATCTCCGTCTTGCCGGAGCCGGTGACGCCGTCGATCAGCACTGCTGTCTGCTCAGGGTCATCAAGCGCGGACGCCACCACGTCCATGGCGCGCGATTGGCACTCCGTCAGCTGCTCTGGGATATCAGTGCTGGCATACGTTGCCACCACTTGCTCAGCATGGCGAATGCGGCGCCTGCGCTCCAGCTTGATGGCGCCTGCCTTCTCAAGGGACTTGAGCGTGCTACCCACCTCACCGTAGAGGAAGCGCAGCTCAGAGCGGCGAACGGGAGCCTCGCGAACAGCATCCAGGATGACGATCTGTCGGCGCGCGTTCTTGCGCGGCTTGAATGCGTCTATCTCTGGACCCGCAAGGACCCATTCCTCCTCAGCCTGATGAGCCTTCGGCATGACCGCCTCATAGCTCCCATCAGGCATGCGCCGCATCTTGGGCGCAGCCTCGGCCGGAAAGAAGAGGCGGATGCACGAGGGCAAAGGTGCGATGTATCTGCTGCTCAGGAACTTCGCCACCTCAACGGAGGCCGCCGAGAAGAGCGGCCCTGTGAGCACTTCATCTATCGGGCGCGCCTTCTGCGCGGCACCGCCATCCGCAGCCTGGGGTTCATCCATCAGATGGAACACGAATCCCACGGCCGGGCGGCTTCCGAACTTCACCTTGACGGCACACCCAACCTCAACATCCATGCCCTCTGGTATGGAATAGGTATACGTGCCACCGAGCGTCTTCGCCTGGATGTCCACCAAGACATCCGCGAACCTAGGGCCCCCGCTCATGGGATCCACGCCCGAGGAGGCCGCGTTCGCAGGGCTTGCGGGCACGTCCTCCTCCGCTAGCCTGCTTGCATTAGGACGGGTCACATGCAGCCTTCAGCTGATCCACCATGTCAGTGCGCTCCCACGTGAACTCAGGCAGCTCACGCCCGAAGTGGCCGTACGCCGCCGTCTTCTGATATATGGGGCGGCGAAGGTCAAGCGCCTTGATGATGGCGCCCGGGCGCAGGTCGAACACCTTCGATATGGCCGCCTCAATCTGCTCTTCCGGCACATGGTTGGTGCCGAACGTGTCCACCATGACGCTCACCGGCTCAGCAACGCCAATGGCGTACGCAAGCTGCACCTCGCACTTGTCAGCCAGACCCGCGGCCACCACGTTCTTCGCAACCCAGCGCGCGGCATATGCGGCAGAGCGGTCAACCTTCGTGCAATCCTTGCCAGAGAACGCACCACCGCCGTGACGCCCCATGCCGCCGTAGGTATCCACTATGATCTTGCGACCAGTGAGTCCTGCGTCCCCCATTGGGCCACCGATCACGAAGCGGCCAGTGGGATTCACGAATATCTGCACGTCGTCTGTGAGCTGGATCTCCTCTTGCGCGAAGACCGGCTCTATCACGTTCGCAATGATGGCCTCACGGAGCGTGGCCGCGTCCACATCCTCTGAATGCTGGGTGGAGACCACGATCTTCTCAACAGCCACGGGGGCGTCATCCACATAGCGGACTGACACCTGCGTCTTGCCGTCAGGCCGCAGGAATGACAGCGTGCCGTTCTTACGGACCTCGGTCAGGCGCTCAGAGAGGCGGTGCGCCAGGTAAATGGGCATGGGCATGAGAGATGACGTCTCATTGCAGGCATAACCGAACATCATGCCCTGGTCCCCCGCGCCGATGGCAGCAAGCTCATCTGCTTGCGCGCCTTCCTCTTTCTCTTCCAAGGACTCATCCACGCCCTGAGCGATGTCAGGGGACTGCTCATGGATGGAGCTCATCACAGCGCACGTGTTGCCATCGAAGCCATACTTCGCGCGGTCATACCCTATCCCGGTTATCACGTCGCGAACTATCTGCTGCACGTCAACGTAGGCTTGGGTGCGGATCTCACCAGTGACGAACACGGTGCCCGTTGTGGTCAGCGTCTCGCAAGCGCAGCGAACGTTGTCAACGTTGGCCGGTGCGCCGTTCGGGGCAACATAGCCTTGCGCCTGGAGCTCTATCTCCTTGGCAAGGATGGCATCCAATATGGCATCGGATATCTGGTCGCAGATCTTGTCCGGATGGCCTTCTGTGACCGATTCGCTGGTGAAGAGATACGTGCGTTGACCATCGCTCATGATTCCTCCTTCATCGATGATGGCAGGACCACCTTGGCAGCATGCATGCCAGGTTGGTGTCGGGGTCAAAGAGCCAACTCTCTCACCCGACTCTTGATAACGGAAATGCATACGGCGGCTGATTATACGCCAACCAGAATGAATGAGAGCGAAGAGGCGCTGCAGCTGCGGTGATCTGCGACCACAGCGCAACTACAGCACCCTTGAGCGTTCTATTTGCCAGTGTAGGCCTTGCGGAAGCGCGCAACGTCACGCTCATATATGACCAGCGTTGAATGCGGCTCTTCCAGATAGAATGCGCGTCCAGCCAAGCGCGGGCTATTCGTGATGGCTGACAGCGCATCGAAGCCGATGTTGCCCTCTCCTACAGGCGCATGCCTGTCAACGCGGCTGCCAAGCTCTTCCTTGGAATCATTCAGGTGCAAGCAGTAGAGCTTGTCCAGGCCTATCTTGGCATCGAACTCATCCAGCACGCCATCAAGGTCTGACTTGATGTCATAGCCAGCCGCCCAAACGGCTGCTGTATCCATGCAGATGCCAACCTTGTCCTTGAGCTTGACGCCATCGATCATCTTCGCCAGCTGGTCGAACGTGTAGCCCACTTGATGGCCCTCACCCGGCATGGTGTCTAGCAGAACGATGGTGGACTGCGTTGCATGCAATGTCTTGTTCAGCGCGTCAGACACATTCTGGATGGCCTCATCAGCGGACACGTCAGGGGCGCTTCCAGGGCGCACCAGGTAATACTGGTTCGGGATCTCCTCTAGGCGCGCCAGATCCTCGGACATCACCATGAGCGTGAAGTCCTTCTTCTGGATATCAGGATTGGCAGGCTCAACATCATAGGGCGCATACCCGCAAACCTGCGTGATTCCATGCTCCTTCGCGAAGGCGCGATACGCTTCCACGTCCTTCTGATCCAGCTCCGCCTGCGCGCCACCACGCGGATTCCTGGTGAAGTACTGGAAGGTGTTCGCATCGATGGATGCGGCCTCCTTCGCCATGAAGAGATATCCTTCGCGCTTCGAGAGATGGCATCCTATGGTGAGCATCTGCGGCTTCCTTCCCTTATGAGGTCCATATGGGAAGAATCTAGTCCTGTGCGGGGTGTCCATCTTGCGAATGCGGCAAATGTTACCGCCTGGAAAACCATCCCTTGCCAGCAAGGCGAATAGCCTTGAAGGGCAAGGTCACATGCAGATGCCCTCGTCCTCACGCAGGGAAGCAGCCGCTTCCTCCATCTGCGCGCGCACGGCATCCGTGCCCGTGCCGCCATACGTCTTGCGCGCGTCCACTATCTTATCCATCCGCATCTCATCCATGATGTCCTCTTCGAACAGATCGCATTCCGCCCTATAGTCATCTATGGAGAGATCCTCAAGCTGACACCCACGCTCTTCGCACAGAAGCACCAGGTGCCCCACTATCTCGTGAGCACGTCTGAACGGGACGCCGCGCTTGGCAAGGTAGTCCGCCACATCAGTTGCCGCCAGATGCCCGCGCTTGGTCTGCGCGAACATGACCTCCTCGTTCACAGACATGGTCTCTATCATGCCTGAGGCGCACATCAGGCAATCCTCAAGCGTGCGAACTGCGTCCAGCGCGCATTCCTTGTCCTCTTGCAGGTCCTTGTTGTACGCCAAGGGCAAGCCCTTGAGCGTCACCATGAGGGACACCAGATCCCCCACAACGCGCCCGCTCTTCCCGCGGATCAGCTCCGCGAAGTCAGGGTTCTTCTTCTGCGGCATGATGGATGACCCCGTTGAGAACGCATCGGATAGCGTCACGAAGCCGAACTCGGAGGTGGACCACAAGATGATCTCCTCGCAGAGCCTGCTCAGATGAAGGCAGCTGACACTTGCGGCGTACATGATGTCCAGCAGGAAGTCCCTGTCGCTCACGGCATCCATGGAGTTCGGAATGGGATGAGAGAACCCTAGGAGCTCTGTGGTCTGGAACCTGTCAAGCGGATACGTTGTGCCAGCAAGCGCAGCGGATCCCAGCGGATTCGCATCTGCGGCGTCATAGGCGGCCTTCAAGCGCGTGAAGTCACGCGCGAACATCCATGAGTACGCAAGCAGATGATGCGAGAAGAGAACGGGTTGCGCATGCTGCATATGAGTGTATCCGGGCAGGATGATGCCCAGGCATGCCTCTGCCTTCTCAAGGAGCACGCGGCGAAAGCGGCAGTTCGCCTGCATGAGCGCAAGAGCGCGGCGCTTCATGTGCAGGCGCGTGTCCGTTGCCACCTGGTCATTGCGGCTGCGGCCTGTGTGCAGGCGCGCGCCCGCCTGCCCGATCATCTCTGTGAGCTTGGACTCGATGGCCATGTGGATGTCCTCGTCATTCACATCGAACGTGAACCGGCCGCTCTCTATGTCATCTGCTATCTGGTCCAATCCGTCTTGGATGGCCTTGGCGTCATCTGTTGAGATGATGCCGCAGCCTGCCAGCATGGTGGCATGCGCCTTGGAGCCCGCGATGTCCTCCGCGTAGAGCTCCTTGTCAACGGGAAGCGAGGCGCCGAATGCTTGCGTGGATTCATCGGCGCCTTCGACGAATCTGCCAGACCAAAGTGCCATCTTGCGTCGGCTCCCTTTAGTTGAGGACAGCGTTCGCTGCGGTCTGCGTGACGTCTTCCGCCTCTGCCACCACCGCAGAGCCCTGCCCAGTGAACTCGTCAGCCGTGCTTGCAACCTTGCTGAACTGGGCCATCTTCGCGCCCATGGCCTGGCGGTTCTTCGCCCAGACCTTGCAAGGCAGCGAGTGCAGCTGGATGAAGCCGTTCGCAAGGTCATGGTCGAACTCGTCGCTTGCGTCATAGGTTGCAAGCCCGAAGTCATAGAGCGAATACGCGCTCTTCCGGCCAACTACGGTGCAGCTCCCCTTGTAGAACTTCAAGCGCACGGTGCCGGTGACGCACTGCTGGGTGTCAGCCAGGAACGCATCCAGCGCCTCTTTCAGCGGTGAGAACCAAAGGCCGTTATAGACCTGCTCGGCCCATGCCTGCTCTATCCCAAGCTTGAAGTGGAGCACGCTCCTCTCAAGGCAGAGGTCCTCCAGCGCCTTGTGAGCCTGGATGAGGGCGAGCGCGCCTGGAACCTCATAGCATTCGCGGCTCTTCACGCCCACAAGCCTGTTCTCCACCATGTCGATCCGCCCGTAACCGTTCTTGCCAGCGATCTCATTCATGGCATAGATGATGTCCAGATACGGCATCTTCTTGCCATCAAGCGAGCAGGGAATGCCGGAGGAGAAGCCGATCTCAACGTAGGTTGGCTCATCAGGTGCCACTTCGGGACCCACGGTCATGGTGTAGATGTCAGCCGGAGGCTCTGCCCAAGGGTCTTCCAGCACACCGCACTCTATAGCGCGGCCCCAGAGGTTGTCATCGATGGAATAAGGGGATGCCTTCGTGGTGGGAACCTCGATGCCGTGCTCCTCAGCCCAAGCCATCTCGTCCTCACGGCAAGTAAGATCCCAGTCCCTGACCGGTGCGATGACCTCCATGTTCGGATCCAGCATGGCAAGCGAAGATTCGAACCTTACCTGGTCATTGCCCTTGCCGGTGCAGCCGTGCGCGATGTACTTGGCGCCGTATGCGTGAGCAGCGTCCACCAGATGCTTCACGATCAGCGGACGTGAAAGGGCGCTCACCAACGGGTACTTGTTCTCATACATGGCATTCGCGGCCATGGCTGAGGTCAGGTACTCGTTCGCGAAATCCTCCCTCATGTCCACCACCAGGCAATCTATGGCACCTGACGCCAGCGCCTTCGCCTTGATCTGCTCCAGCCCGTCGTGGTCTTGGCCCAGATCCCCCGCCACGCAGATCACGTCAAGATCGTATTTCTCCTGCAACCACTTGATGCAAACGCTGGTGTCCAGACCACCTGAGTATGCGAGTATGACCTTTTCCTTGCCTGACATCCTTCACTACCTCCTTGAAACGGTTTAATCCCTTGGTTAGAACCTCTTCGCTCCGCTTTCGGGCGCATTTGCGCATATGCATGCTGCGTGAACGTGGGCCCGCAAAGGGCCTAGAAAAGAAGAAGACGACTTAAGAAAGTCGTCGTCGAGAAACGCGTCGGATAAGGCATGCGCAAGCTGAGGCCATCTCAGCCGCTTCAGTGATATGTGACATGGATGCTGTCATCAACTGCCTTCTCCGTGTTCGCGTTGCAGGGATGGTAGCACAACGCACAGCCGATGCAACAAGAGATTTCCGTGAGAGGCATCCCCTATATATGACCCAGAAGGTCAATGACATTTCCCCGTGCTTAATGTCATTGACCTCTACACGTATATATAACCTAAATAGTCAATGACATTAAGCACGGGGATTTGTCATTGACCCCACAGGTCATAATTGGTTGCTGGATCACTGGATGCCAGGGATGGAGGGGATGGTGGCGAAGCCGGCCTCAAGCTCATCGTCCGTTGGGGCGTGGTCCTTCATCTTGCCGTTGTTGTAGGCGTCATACGCGTACATATCGAAATACCCCGTGCCCGTCAGCCCGAAGAGGATGACCTTCTCCTCGCCCGTCTCAGCGCACTTCTTCGCCTCCTCCATCGCAACGAAGATGGCATGCGCGCTCTCCGGCGCAGGCAAGATGGTCTCAAGGCGAGCGAACTCCTCGGCTGCCCCGAACACATCAGTCTGCTTGACAGCCACTGCGTCCATGTATCCGTCAGCCTTGAGCTTGCTCACGACAGGCGCCATCCCGTGATAGCGAAGGCCACCGGCATGATCGGGGCTTGGGAGGAAGCCATTGCCCAGCGTGTACATCTTGCAGAGCGGGCAGGTCTGGCCGGTATCTGCGAAGTCATAAGCGTACTTGCCGCGCGTGAGCGACGGGCAGCTTGCAGGCTCAACGGCTATGAACTGGGTATCGGGCTTGTCCCCGCGAAGCTTGTCGCGCATGAAGGGCGCGATGAGCCCGGCCAGGTTCGATCCACCGCCCGCGCATCCGATCACGATGTCTGGGTACTCGCCTATCTCCTCCATGGCCGTATAGCTCTCAAGCCCGATGATGGATTGGTGCAGGACCACTTGATTCAGCACGCTTCCAAGCTGATAGCGCCCCTTGTTGCCCGGCACGTTGAGGGCGCGCTCTACCGCCTCGGAGATGGCGGTGCCAAGGCTGCCTGTTGAGTCCGGGTGCTCAGCCAGCATCTTCCGACCCACCTCTGTGGTGTTCGACGGAGATGGGGTCACGGTAGCGTTGAACGTCTCCATGATGTTGCGCCTGAACGGCTTCTGCTCATAGGAGCACTTGACCATGAAGACATCCAGATCAAGGCCGTAGTGGTCGGCCGCCTCTGAGAGCGCGGTGCCCCACTGCCCAGCACCCGTCTCCGTTGTGATCTTGTCCAGGTCCTGCTCCTTGGCGTAGTAAGCCTGAGCCAGCGCAGAGTTCAGCTTGTGGGACCCAGAGGTGTTGTTGCCCTCGAACTTATAGTAGATGCGCGCGGGAGTGCCCAGCGCACGCTCAAGGTTGTACGCACGGCAAAGCGGGCTTGGCCTGTACACCTTGTACATCTCGCGAACGCCTTCCGGGATGTCCACGTATGCCGTGGTGTCATCAAGCTCTTGGCGGGCAAGCTCATCGCAGAACACGTTCGAGATGTCCTCGGGCGTTGCAACCTTGCCATTGGGGAGGAGCATTGGATCTGGCGGCTCGGGCATATCCGCGCGAAGGTTGTACCACTGCGTTGGGATCTGATCCTCACGCAGATAGATGCGGTAGGGGATCTCGTTCTTTGCGCTCTCGTTCGCCATCATGCTCTCCTTTCGTTTGCTTGCATCAAAAAAGGCCCCCGGATCACCGAGGGCCTTCTTGTTCATATGCAGAGGCGAAGTTCAGTAACCCGAGTCTTAAGATATTCCCTTCGTCCACCACCATGCGCCTGCAACCGCTGCTGCGGTTGCGTGAGAGATATATGCGCGTGCGTTGGTCAAAGCTTCATCCTTTCGAGTTGAAACTAAGGTTAGCACGTCAAGTCCGCTCTTCGCAACAAGCATCCTTGCGAACGGACCTTACCTGCAATGCCTCACATGTCCTTCATCATGGACTGCAAGCGCTTGATGTCTGACATGGACATGCCGCCAAGGCCGGGAACGCCGCCGCGGCGCTTCTTGCCCTTCTTCCCCTTCTTGCCACGAACTGGCACCTGAGAGAATGCGGACATGGCCTTCTTGACCATCTTCTTCGTCTCGTTGTACTTCTTCATGAGGTTGTTCACATCGGTCACGGTCACGCCCGCACCTGCAGCGATCCTCTTGCGGCGGCCCGCATTCAATACGTCAGGATGCTCGCGCTCCTCCTTCGTCATGGAGTTGATGATGACCTCCATGTCATCCAGCGCGCCCTCATCAACCTGTCCGTTCCCGAGCATCTTGTCTCCGCCAGGCATGGCAGATACAAGCTTGGAGATGCCACCCATCTTCTTCACCTGGCGGTTCATGGTGATGAAGTCATTCAGCGTTAGGTTGCCGCGCGCAAGCTCCTCTGCCTGCATCTGCTCTTCTTCGGCCTGCTGCACGCGAACGGCATTCTCGATCAGAGAGACCATGTCCCCCATGCCGAGGATGCGCTTCGCCATGCGATCAGGATGGAACGCGTCAAGCGAATCTGGCTTCTCGCCAGAGGAGATGAACTTGATGGGCTTGCCCGTGACCTCGCGAACGGAGAGCGCGCCGCCGCCGCGTGCGTCACCATCCATCTTGGACATGATGACGCCGTCGAAATCCACCTTCTCCGCGAACGCGGACACGACGCCCACCACATCCTGGCCAGTCATGGCATCAACCACCATCAAGACCTCATCAGGATCCACAGCCTCCTTGATGGCAGCTGCCTCATCCATCATGGCCTCATCCACATGGAGGCGGCCAGCCGTGTCAACGATGACCACATCACGCAGGTTGTCTATCGCGAACTGCACGCCGTCTGAGGCGATCTTCACAGGGTCTTCGCCATCCTCACGGAAGACGCGAACGCCTATCTCCTCGCCCAGCGTCTGCAGCTGATCGGCCGCAGCAGGACGATACACGTCGCACGCCACCAGAAGCGGCGAGTGCCCCTCTGACTTCAGCTTGTAGGCAAGCTTCGCGCAAGCTGTTGTCTTGCCTGAACCCTGAAGGCCCACCAGCATGATGACGCTGGGGATGCGGCCAGAGAGCTCCAGCTTCGCATTCGTCTTGCCCAAGAGCTCGGTCAGCTCATCCAGGACGATCTTCACCACGTTCTGCGCAGGTGTGAGGGAATCCATCACATCAGCTGTGAGACAGCGCTCCTTGGTGCGCGAGATGAACTGCTTGACCACCTTGAAGTTGACGTCTGCCTCCAGCAGAGCCAGACGGATCTCACGCATGGCGTCATTGATGTCAGCTTCGGTCAGCCTGCCTTTGCTGCGAAGCCCTGAGAATATCCCTTGTAGTCTCTCTGACAGGCTCTCAAGCATGAATGCCTCTCCTAGCTTGGTTGAAGTTCGCGAACTGATGCGATCAAGGTTACCATTTCTCCCAGAAGTGCTTCTTCGGCTTCTCCTGGGCCTTCATGGCGTCATCCATGGCCACGAAATCCGCCCATGACATCTTCTGGGGTTCATCTTTTGCGGGTGCAGGATCCGCGGGGATGGGTTTGGGTTCAGGTTGAGCATCCTCGGGTGGGCAGCTCTGAAGAGCTGCGCTACAGGGAGCTTCGCTGCGGTCTTCCTCAAGAGATTCCTCATCTGTGAGGTCCTCCTCTTCGAAGTCCCCTATGAGGGAGGCCACGAAATCATGGGTGGAGAAGTCACGCAGATCTTCGATGGATTCCCCCACGCCAACCTTGACTATGGGAAGGTCAAGCTCATGCGAGATAGCAAGCGAGATGCCGCCCTTGGCGCTACCATCCAGCTTGGTGACGATCAGCGCATCCAGATCCAGCGCGCGGTTGAACTCACGCGCCTGCTGAAGGCCGTTCTGCCCGGTAGTGGCGTCTATCACCAGCACGGTATGCACGGGCACGTTCGCACGCTTCTTGGTGACCGATACCACCTTCTCAAGCTCACGCATGAGGTCATCTGAGGTGTGCAGGCGCCCTGCCGTGTCTATCAGCACAAGGTCTGCGCCTTGAGCTTCAGCGGCGTCAATGGTGTCAAAGCAGACGCTTGCCGGGTCTGACCCGCGCTCCTTGGTGATGATGGGCACATCCGCGCGCTTAGCCCACACTTCCAGCTGCTCTATGGCAGCCGCACGGAAGGTATCCGCGGAGCCCAATATCACATTACGCCCTGCCGCCTTGGCCTCGTTCGCAAGCTTGCCCACAGTGGTGGTCTTCCCGGTGCCGTTGATGCCAACGAACAAGATGACCTCCGGACTGCCGTCAAGGACTCCGCCATCCCCTTCAGCGAACGCGCCCTGTATCTCATCGCTCAGGAGGTCCAGCACCGCATATGCGTCCGGCAGCGCTTGGCGCTCTGCCTTGTCACGCAGGTTCTCCACGATATCCATGGACGCCGCGCCACCTATGTCAGAGAGGATCAGCGTCTCCTCTAGCTCTTCCCAGAACCCCTCGTCCAGATCAGGGCCTCGGTGCAAGAGCACGTTCATGCTCTCCTTGAACCTATCCCTTGACCTTGCAAGGCCTTCGGTCATGCGCCGAAATACGCTCATGGCACCTCCTCATGATATGAGAGCAATCCTAACACGTGAGGTCACCCCACGCGCACATGCAGTGCGCTCACGTGCGCCGGAAGCATCAGCGCTTCTTGGATAGCGCGTCTTCCAGCTTCTGGGACAGCACCTTCGTGACGCCATCTGCCTGCATGGATACGCCGAACAGGACGTCAGCCATCTCCATGGTGCGCCTTTGGTGCGTGATCATCAGCAGCTGCGTCTCATGGCGCATCTGGTCTATGTATGAGATCAGGCGGCGCAGGTTCGAATCATCCAGCGCGGCCTCCACCTCATCAAGGATGTAGAAGGGTGTTGAGCGCGTCTTGTACAGCGCGAACAGGAGCGCCAGCGCCGTCAAGGACCTCTCTCCGCCGGACATGAGCGACATCTTGGCTATCCTCTTGCCTGCTGGCTGCGCGTGCACCTCAACGCCAGATGCCTCTATGTCATCCGGATCCACCAACGACAGGTGCGCATTGCCGCCAGGGAAGAGCATGGAGAAGATCTGGCGGAAGTTCTCATCCACCGTCTTGAAGGTGTTCGCGAAGTCATCCCTCATGCGCTCTTCGATGACGGCGTTGATCCGCATGAGAGCCCTAGCCGCGCTTCGCATGTCAGATAGCTGGCCTTCAAGGTAATCATGACGGCCCTTCAGCTCCTCATACTCAGCAGCAGCATCCGGATTGATAGTGCCCAGGTTCGCTATCCTGCGCGTCAGCTTGAAGGCCTCCTCCTCAGCAAGCGGCCTGTCCTGAAGCTCAGGCGTGAGCAGCGCAGTTTCCAGATCAGCTGCGCACTCCTCGGTGATGACCGCAACGGCTGCCTGCACGGACATCTCCGCCCGCGCGCGCTCCACCTGCACGGCTGAGAGCTCCTCAGCGGCCTTATCGTATGCCTCTTGCGCTTCCCTTGCCTGCTTCCTCAAGGAAGCCATCTCCTCATGGAGGGTGCCAGTGGAGCTCTTGGCAGATGCGTGCGCATCCTCCAGCTTGACCATGGCCAGCCTTGCAGACTGCGAGATGGCGTCCATCACGGTGAGCAAGGGCGCCAGACGCTCTGCGCTCACGCGCTTCACATTCAAGACCTGCGCAGATTCCTCGCGCGTCTGTTGCATACGCTCAAGCTCAGCAAGCGCTGCGTCTATGACACGCTTCGCATAGGCGCTGCGCTCTGTTAGCTTCGCAAGCTCCAGCTTGGCGTCTGACAAGGCCTGTGCGCTCTCCTGCTCTGCAACGCGAAGCGGCGGGAGCTCCTCTGATGCAGCCTGCGCCAGCTCTTTGGCCTCATTGGCAGCAGCGGTTGCCTCTTCTATCTTGCGCTCAAGCTCTTGGATGTTGGGTCGCGCCTCATCCGCCGTTGAGCTCTCCTTCTCAAGGACAGCCTCCACACCCTCAAGCTCACGCGTCACCGATGCCAGCTTGGCCGTTGCCGCATCTGAGGCCAGGCGCGCTGAATGCGCGCTGCCCTTCAGGCTTGCCAGCCTCTCCTTGATGTCAAGGCTCTCCGTCTGCGCGCGCATGAGCGCAGCCTCAGCCGCCTCAGCCTCCTTGGCTGCGCGAACGCTTGACGCCTTCGCCTCTTCGAGAGCGCGCTTGAGCTCATCTATCCTGCGAAGGCGGGACAGCACGCCAGTCTCTTGGCCTTGCGCATGTATGCGGAGGGACACCTTGCCTGACGGCCAGACGACGTCTCCGCTCTTGGTTGCGAACCTCAAGCCCTGCGCGTCCTCTGCATGGCACGCGATGGCTTGCTCTAGCGTATTGCATATCATCACATCGCCCAGAAGCGCGCGAACTGCCTGCTCTTGCGCTGGCTGCACCTTGATGAGCGACATGAGCGCCGTGCAACCTTCTGGCGCTTGCGCGTCAAGGTTCGCCATATGCCTTGCTGGGTCATCCTCCATGACGAGCGTTGCAGGGTCAGCCTCTTCGCCCTGGATGGATGAGCTGGCTAGCAAGACCTCGCCTGCGCCCTTCACCACCAAAGATGAGAGGTCTCCCTTGAGGAGCGCTTCCACCAGACCTTCCAGATCCTCCGGCGCGCGCAAGGCGTGCGAGAGCATCTTCGGTTGTGAGCCCTGCTCAGCCAGCGCCTCTGAGATCTGAGCAGCCGAGGTGCCTTCGCGACGCCCTTCGGATGCCTCGATCTCACGGAGCGCCTGTATCTGCGTCTCCAATGACCTCTCCTGCGCAGAGGCTTCATCAGCAGCACGACGCGCCTCCTCGCGCGCCTGCATGCATGAGCCCACCAGGTTGCGGGCCTCCTTCTCTTGCGCATCCAGGGTGGCAAGCGCCTCTTCTTGAGCCACTGCCTCCTCTTGGGCAGACGCAGCATCTGCTGAGAGCTTGTCAACCTGGAGCGTGAGCTCGGCCTTGTGGCCTTCCATGACCTTGATCTGCGCCATGCTGTTGGACAGCGCCTCTTTGGCGATGGCCAGCTCTTCGCGATGCCTTGCGGCAGCGGACTCTAGCTGGCTTGCCTCATGCATGAGCTCCTTGTTGCGCTTCTCTGAAGACTGCAGCGCGTCTGATGCCTGCTTGTGCTCATGCGCCCTTGCGTCCACTGCCTTGGAAGCCTCTTCGGTTGCTGAAGCAGCAGAATCGGCCTGCTGTCGGGCATCCATGAGACGCGCATGGGCTCGTTCGATGTTGCCCTTCGCCTGCTCCATCTGCACTTCCACCTCAGAAGCGCGCTCTATGGCCGCGCGCCTCCTGTCCCTGATCAGCATGCATGACGAATCAAGGCGCTCAGTGACGGATGTGACCTGCTGATAGCTCTTGGAGAGAGCGTTGGCATCCTGGCTGTCCTCCAGTATCTTCGCTTGGAGGGCGGAGATGTCTGCGTCCAGCTTCTCTGTGACCAGCTTGCGCTCATCCAGCGCACGCTTCAAGATGCCCTCGCGCTCTGTGATGCGACCATGCTCAGCGCGCAGGTTGCGAAGGTCATCCACAGCAAGAGAGAGCTTCACCTTGGCAAGCTCAGCTGTGAGCTCTGAGTGCTTGATGGCGCGCTTGGCCTTGCGCTCTAGCGGGCCCAGCTGGCGCCCCACCTCGTTCGCGATGTCCGAGACCCTGTCAACGTGGGCTTGCATGCGCTCGAGCTTCCGAACGCTCTTCGCCATCCTCTGCTTGTGCTTGAGCACGCCCGCGGCTTCCTCTATGAGCGCACGCCTGTCCTCTGGCTTTGAGCGAAGGACGGAATCCAGCGCTCCTTGGGAGATGATGGAGTGCGTGCCGGTGCCGAGGCCTGAGTCATGGAGGATCTCAAGCACGTCTATGCGGCGCGCCACGGCGCCGTTGATGAGGTATTCGCTCTCACCTGACCTGTAGACGCGCCTGGCAACGGATACCTCTTGGAAATCCATCGGGAGCGTGCCGTCTGAGTTATCAAGCACCAGCTCCACCTCGGCCATGGATGTGGCCTTCCTGGCGGATGAGCCTGAGAAGATGACGTCTTCCATGGCTTGCCCGCGGAGGTTCTTCGCGTTGCGCTCTCCCAGCACCCAAAGGACCGCGTCAGATATGTTGGATTTGCCGGAGCCGTTCGGGCCCACGATGGCCGTGATCCCAGGCTCTAGCTTCAATGTGACCTTATCCGCGAATGATTTGAATCCGCGCAGGGTGAGGCTCTTCAGATACACGTGCGTCAGCCCTGCTTCTTCTTGGCGGCCTCTTTCGCCGCCTTCTGCTCTTTACGCTCAGCCGCGCGAGCCTCCTTCGCGCGACGGTAAGCCTCATCGCGCTCTGCCTTGGCGGCAGCCTTGTCAGCGCGTGCGCGCTTCGCAGCCTCATCCTTGGCCTTGCGCGCAGCCTCATCAAGCCCCAGCCCGAAGAACTCTCCCAGCCTGGCAAGCGTTGACTTGGCGGCCTGGCTCTCCGCTTCCTTCTTGGTGCGGCCTGACCCTTGCGCAAGGGCATGGTCTCCCGCATACACCTGCGAGATGAACGTGCGGTCATGAGGCGGACCTTGCGTCTCTATCAGCTTGTATGTTGGGGTTATGCCGTCAACCTGGAGCTTCTCTTGCAGAGCGCTCTTCGGATTCTCAGGCTCCTTCGCCATGTCTATGGTCATGCGCGGGATCAAGGTGCGCTCTACGAACTCAACGGCGGCGTCTATCCCGCCGTCAAGGAAGAGCGCTGCCACCACGGCCTCATATACGTTCTCAAGCGCGGAGTGAAGGCCGCGGCGTCCCGTGCCCGTCTCAGAGGAGCCGAACACGATGATGTCTGCGAATCCAAGGTCAGCGGCTGCGTCTGACAGGCTTGAGCCTGACACAAGCGACACCTTGATGCGCGTGAGGCCGCCTTCGTCCAGATTGGGATACCTATGGAATGCAACGGAGGCCACGATGGCGCCTAGGATGGAATCCCCCAAGAACTCCAAGCGCTCATATGAGAACTTGACGGATTTGCCCTCAGTAGCGGAGGGGTGCGTGATGGCTGACAGCAGAAGGGAGCTGTCGCTGAACTTGCGCCCTACAGCCTTCTCAGCTGCTGCAAGCTTCTCTGTCTGCTCTTGCGTGAGGCTCATCAGCTTGCACTTCCCTCTTCGGGCGCTGCTTGGGAAGCTGGCGTGCCAGGCGCGTTCGCGAAGGCCTCGGCGATGCGCTCTGATACCTTGCCTTCAACCTGGGTGCATGCAGCGATGACGCCATTCTTGATGGCCTCAGCATTGGAGGATCCGTGACCCACGATGCATGTGCCCTTGACGCCCAGAAGCGGCGTGCCGCCGAACCTGTCCGGGTTCAGATCCTCTTTGAGCTTTGCCAGGCTCCCCTTGACCAGAGCCGCGCCCATCTTCGCCGTGAGGCTTGACGTGAGCGCGCTCTTGATGTGACGGAAGATCATCTTGGATGTGCCTTCGATGGTCTTCAGGCAGACGTTCCCGGTGAAGCCGTCTGTGACCACAACGCTGAACTTGCCTGCAAGGAGGTCTCCACCTTCGCAGTTGCCCTTGAACTCAGGCACCTCCTGCCGGAGCAGCTCATATGACCCAAGCGCCAGGCTTGAGCCCTTCGTGTCCTCTTCGCCGATGTTCAGAAGGCCAACTTGAGGGTTGCTGACGCCCATCACATGCTCCATGTAGATGGCGCCCATCTTTGCGAACTGCACCAGATACTCCGGCTTGCAGTCAGCGTTGGCCCCCACGTCTGCGAAGAACACGGGCTGATCATAGGCCGGAAGGACCACACCCAGAGCTGGGCGCTTCACGCCCTTCGCGCGCCCCATGACGAGGGTTGCGGCGGCCAAGCAAGCGCCAGTGGACCCGGCTGAGAAGAAGCCTTGTGCCTTGCCCTCTCTCACCAGGCGGCAGCCAACCACGATGGATGAGTCCTTCTTGGTGCGAACCGCGTTCGCCGGATGCTCATCCATTGCGATGACCTCTGAGCAAGGCACTGCGGTGCACCTATCGTGCGCTTCTGCGAACGGGACCACCACGTCCTCCGGCCCGCATAGCAGCACATTCAAAAAGGGGCGCGCGCTGAGTGCTTGCGCAACCCCTTCCAAAACGACATCGGGGGCGTCATCGCCCCCCATGGCATCAACCGCTATAGAAATGAGATCCGTCACCTCAGATGCTCTGATGCGCTTCCGTAGGTGATGGAGCTAGTCAGTGACGATGACTTCGCGGTCCTTGTAGTAGCCGCAGTTGCCGCAGACCCTGTGCGGAAGCTTCACCTCACCACACTGCGGGCACGTGCAGCGGGAAGGGGTGTTGATCTTGTCATGCTGGCTGCGACGACGATGCGTGCGGATTCGGCCCATCTTCTGCTTAGGTACTGCCACTTTGGTTGCTCCTTCTTCCATTCAACAGGGCTTTGCCATGGAGTGCGCCCTGCTCATAAGCTACCTTTTCACAAGCGAACGTTGATTCTAGCAAAGCGATGCGCCATTCTCAAGGGGATTTCCGCGAAGGAATCAGCCTGCAAGCTCTGGGTATTCAGAGAGCAGGCGCCCCACAGGCAGCCCGATGATGGTATCAAGCGCCCCTTGCGTGCTCTCCACCAGGTTCGCGCCCTCCCCCTGGATGGCGTAGGCGCCCGCTTTGTCGAAGGACTCACCACACTTTAGGTAATCAGCTATCTGCTCATCGGTCAGCTCCTTGAACTTGACCGATGAGGTATCCGCGAACGTGCGATACGCAAGGGAGACCTCCTCACCTTCGCCTAGCATCAGCATCCAGAGCGAGGTCCCCGTGATGACTTGATGCGTGGTGCCGGAAAGGGCGCGCAGCATGCGCTTCGCGTCCTCCAGGTTCCGGGGCTTGCCGAATATCTCCTGACCCTTCACTACCATGGTGTCAGCCCCGATGACCGCATACATGCCAGGCTCGTTCGCGGCCAAGAGCTCCTGCACTGCCGCGCCCGCCTTCTTCTCCGCTAGCTTCTTCGCAGCCTCAGCGGGGATGACGAGGTCATCCTCATCCAGCGTCTCATCCACAGGCTCCTTTGGGATGAGGACGCGAACGGGCACACCTGCATCCTCTAGGAGCTGCTTGCGGCGCGGGCTTGCGCTTGCAAGCATCACTTTCATCTGAGGCGCGCTCTGCTGATCTGCGCTCTGCTGGTCTGTCATCTATCTCCTCTTCCTCCTTGCTCGGAAGGCTTCCATGCGCTCGATGCGAACGCCTAGCTTGTTGGCGCTCACGGCGAGGTTTCCCTGGATGTTGGTGACGTAGCCGCTCTTCGGCTTGCCGTCTGCGAACCCGTCTATCACGCCTTCGACGCTTTTGGCGTCTATCCGCTCTTCTTCCCCCAACATGCCCTTGAGCATCTTCTGCACCACTCGGCGAAGGAGCGGCTTTTGCGCGTTCGCAAGCTCAGGCGCCAGAAGGAAGCCGTCTTCCGGGCTGCCCTCATGAAGGAGCTGCGTGGAGCTATTGATGAGGTCATCCGCCATGCCGTCCAGCATGTCGTCCTCATCAGCTATGAGGTTCATGGAACGGATGAGGTTGTCAGTTGAGCGCGCGTCCCACTCCCGTGCCTTCGGGGTGATGTTCGCGCGGACGTATGCGCGAAAGCGATCGGTGTGCGCGTTCGTTGCATCTTCTCGCCAAAGGGCGCCGCTTGCGTCTTCTGAGATGGGCAAGCCTAGAGCCTTTCGCTCGTTGATGAGGGCACGGAGCTCTTCCCTTGTGCAGTCCAAGAGCGGGCGCACCACTTGCCCGTTCTTGTAGAGCATGCTGCGAAAGCCGCCCGGACCTGTGCCCACGATGGAGCGCATGTAGAAATTCTCCACCCTGTCATCTGCAGTATGGGCGGTGACGATGCGTGCGTCAGCAAGGGGCGTGGCCTCGTGAAGGCACATGGATGCAAGCGCCTCCTTCGCGGCCTCATAGCGCTCGTGCCTGCCCTGGGCTTCCACGTTCGCGCCCGTGCGCGCGGCCTCCGCGGCAACGTCAACCTCGCAGAGGAAGAACGGGATGTTGAGCTTGCTTGCAAGCTGACGGCAGAACTCCGCGTCATCGTTGGCGGCCTGGCCGCGCAGCTGATGGTTCACATGCAGCATGGCCACAGGGCCAGTGAGGCCTTCGTCTCGAAGAGAGGCCATCATGTATGCAAGGGCCGTTGAGTCAGACCCGCCGGATACCATCAGCAGGCATGCTGACCCTTCGTCCAAGAGGCCATGCCTTCCTATGGCATCCTTCATCTTGTTCATCACGTCATCCATGCGCAGATTCTACCCGAAGCCAACCCCCAAGCAACGCTTCCCCCTAAGAGTGGACACTCCCCTTGCCGATGCAGCTGCACCCGCCCCTTGAGAGCAGACGCCTCCTTTGCCGATGCAGCTGCCCCCCCCTAAAGTGTGGGCGTCGGCATTGCCGACGCAGCTGTGCGCTAGCACAGCGAAATGAGGGCGTCAGCCCGAAACACCCGGATTGGTGTTCTGCGCCAGGCTAGGCTGCCTGACCAGTTGCCAGCATCCGGGTGTTCTTGCCCTGCCGGGCAAGTTACGCATTGCTCATCGCAATGCTGCGCTTGCAATGCAAGCGCCCACAGGATAAGGCGGGAGCCGCGTTGCGCTCGCCAGCAATCAGGATTGTGGCGCTGCAGCACGCCACGAAAGCGATGGCGCGCCCTACGTCAACCAGAAGAGCTGGCCTCTGATCGAAAGCGCTTTCAACCTGAGAATCGGTTGCTGGTGGACGTAGGGCAAGGCACCGATCTTGTGCCTTGCCGCCCATTGGCTAGCGGGAGCGCGCATGAACAAGGCACAAGCTTCACCCGGATAAGGGGCGCGTGAGCACCCCAAAGGCCGCTACTTTGCTTGTGCTTGCACAAGCAAAGTTAAAGGCCGTTATAAAAGGAGCGGGTGCCTGCACCCGCGACACCGGACCGAGCGCAGCGAGGCCGAAGGATGCGGTTGCGACCCAATATATGACCCAGGAGGTCAATGACATTGCGCACGGGGCAGTGTCATTGACCTAATTGCTCATAATTAGGTCAATGACATCAAGGCCGCTACTTCTATTCATGGAACATGAATAGAAGTTAAAGGCCGCAGTGAATGAAGCGGGATAGGTGCACGATGTGCACCTATCCCGTAAGCCGGACCGAGCGGAGCGAGGCCGAAGGATGGGGAAGT
>CAJUPL010000014.1 GCA_910588435.1 uncultured Eggerthellaceae bacterium
CCCCTACTTGTGGGCGCTTGCATCGCAGCAGCATTGACTCCCCCTACTTGTGGGCGTCTCCATTGGAGACGCAGCATTGCGCCAGCAATGCGTAACGCAGGCGATAGCCTGCGAACACCCGGATGCCAGCACCAGCTCAGGTGACCTTGCCTGGCGCAGACCGACCATCTGGTCATATAGAGCCTCACCCCCTCCAAAAAAATATTCCAAAAAAGTTTGAGGAGTGAAAGAAGAAGTGCAACACCAAAGAGATCAAGGGTGGGATACCTTAGATCAACCTTCGGACGGCGCGAATATTATGCTTTTCTGAGAATTTGTCAAGATTCCTACAAACGAAATCTCCACACTTCCATGCTTCCAGAGCGCTGATATGCATAGATGGATATATCCATCTTGTTACTATTAACTATATTAGGCATGTCCTGCTGGGCAGGACGTGCAAAAGCCTTGTCCTGCTGGACAGGACGTGGCTTCTGACCTGCGGTTTTGCCCTCATCCTGCTGAGCAGGACGAGGCTTCTGACCTGCGGCTTACAATTTCGCCAATTCCTCCGTGAAGACCTCTCGCGCGCTGTTGCCCCCATGGATCTTTCTGGGATAGTTGTTCACCCAGTCCATGTAGCGAGCTATCTCTTCTGAGTTGACTGATGCGAAGTTGGTTCCCTTGGGCCATTTGCGTCTGATGAAGGTATGCATAACTTCGTTCGACCCGCGCTCCGATGAGCAGAACGGATGACAGAAATAGATATCCCTGACACGGAGGGCCGTATCCTCACCTTTGCTCTTGAAGGATCGCCTTATGCCATCAACGTCCATGAACTCTAATCCGTTGTCGAATGTGATGGTCTTGAATATCTTCCTGAAGACATCAGGGCCGAAGTGCCTTTCCACCAGATCGAATCCGGCAACTACGCTCTCCGCCTTGCGGTTCATCAGCTTCACTGCGATAGCGAACCTGCTCTTCCGCTCGATCATGGTCAATAAGACGCTTTTCCCGGCACCGCGATTCCGGCCCTTTCTCGAAGATACGACCGTATCAGCTTCCCAATGCCCGAATTCTTCTCTTCCAAGCACAGATTTTGGACGCTCTTCGATCGAAGGATAGTCAATCGTGTTGTGAGCTATTCCGCGCTTTTTGAATTCGGGTTTTACCTTCTTGCGCTTTCTTCTTGGACCATGCACCAGAACTTCATCACCAACGCTCAATACCCCATTGTAGATATAGCTATACAAGGTCCTGGCAGTGATCTCTGTTTTGAGACGCCCATCCCTCTTAGCCTGAACAACGGCTGCATAAGGGCTATAACCATCAGATAGGTATCCTTCAAGTGCGTTAGCTGTCTCATGGTCGTCGCCGATCTTCAGATGCCTTCCCTTCCTGGATGATGCCTGTTCTGACATCCTCTGAGCAGCTTCGCAATCATATTCGAGCTTATACCCATCTCTGCCTCTGAATTGTTCGACCTCATGCCTCTTGACTTCCCGACAGATCGTAGAGGGTGCTCGACCGATCTCTGCCGCGATCTCCCTGTAGGTCTTTCCATCCTTGACACGCGTTTCGATCTTGGATCTCTCTATGAGATCCAAGTGCGCATAATGTTTTCCCATCTTTGACCACCCCAATAGGTCTCTAACGGAAACATCGCTATTGATTTGTAGTGCTGTGTTTTGATGTCCAGCTTGCATTGCTGGCTTCCAGACAGAACGAATGCTATCTTATCTAGTCTGAGTATTCATATTCATTGCACTCCCTCCACTATAATTACACTCTTTGCTCTTTTATCTGCTTATGCTCTTGGCGCTCTTTTGTCTCTTTTTCTCTTTTTCGTCCTATTTCTCTTTAGTCTCATATGTCTCATCATGCGCTTTTGGCTGCTAGTGCTTTTGTTACTGACATTGCTGTTATTAACTCTTTGCTCTTTTTACTCTTATTCGTAGAAAGGCTCCCTATGCACTCAATAGTGATTTGTCTCCTTTTGCTGAAAAAACTCAAACTGCTTTTATGATTAACTGTCCCAAAAATGGGACAATGAGATATAATAGTGTTCATACGAGAAAGAGTGTTTCGTGTACTTCTTTTCCACTGCCCGAAACACCTTTTCTCACAAGCGCTTCCAGACAAAGCGAAAAGACAAGTTGGTAGGAGCTTTGAGAAAGGGGAAAAGAACAATGAAGACGATAGCGATATGCAATCACAAAGGAGGAGTCGGCAAGACAGCCGTCGCAGTCTCCTTTGCCGAACGCCTGAACGATCTGGGATACAAGACGCTTCTTGTTGATCTTGATCAGCAGACCAATGCCACGACGCAAGCAGGTGCTGAGATGGAAGGGAAGATCACGGTCTATGACCTTCTGACCTCCACTGAGTACAAAGCCTCAGAGAGCATCCAGAGCTACGACCGCGGAGACATCATCCCGGGAGACATCTGCATGGCAAATGCCGAAGTGCAGATGATGACCACGCTAGACACGCCCCTCCTAATGCTTGCCGATGCGCTTGATGAGGTCTCAGAGAGATACGATTTCTGCATCATCGACTGCCCGCCATCCTTGGGTGCGGTGACTCGCAATGCGATAGTCGCTGCTGATGAGCTCATCGTGGTCGTCAAACCCGAAGACGCCAGCCTTGACGGCTTTGGCAAGATAGTCGAGATCTCATCCAAGGTCCAAGCGAACAGGCATCTCAATCCCTCCCTCAAGATCGCAGGAGTGGTCATGAACCTCTATCAGGGACGATGCATCGTGGATCGCAAGATAGATGAGGTGGCCCCCAAGCTTGCATCTGCTGCAGGGACAAAAGTGTTCGATACCAGGATCAGGGTTTGCGACAGCATCAGAAAGGCTCAGAGCTCCCATACGTCGCTGTTTGACTTCGACCCGGACGGGAACGCAGCTAAGGACATAACGGCCCTTGTAGACGAATACCTGGCCTCAGAGAACATAAGGAAGGTTGCATAAGATGAGCGCTCAAACCAAACAATCCATGGCTTTCGAACTTGGCTCAGGTGCCCTTGACTCCATTCGCAGGTCCACCACTGAACCAGTGACCATGAAAGAGACGGAAGATACCCCTCAGATAAAGCAGGCCAAGGCCAAGCCTGCCTCCCAAAAGAGAGCGGCCAAGCCCAAAGAGACAGAGGAGGAGATGGTGAGGTTCCAGGTCTTCTTGCCGAAGAGCTTGAAGCGCCGCATCAAGCTCTATGCGGCAAGCGAGGACACCGCCATGATGAAAGCAGTTGCAGACCTTCTCTCCGAAGCCTTGAGCACCAAAGGAGCTTGATCCCTCCTGCCATCCATGCTTCAAGCCCCGCATGAAGCGGGGCTTTTTGCTTTTGCGCTGCGCGCATACCTCATCCACCCCTTCATGCGTCAAGGGTCGCACATTCCTTCCACAAAACTTTTCAGACCCATGGCGCTCTTCGCGCCTCTGAAAACTTTTGTGGAAGCACCGGGCGCTTGCGCGCCCTATGTGCATTCTTCCCTTGACCCTAGTGGTGGATGCGGGTTTCGGCAGTCAAGCCGTTGTAAGCAACGCCCGTGAGCGGGCTGCTCACAACGGCGTATCGTCAGATTCTTGGAAGGAGAGCCAACATGACCGCATACGAAGCCCTTACCGGAGAGCGCAAGACCTTGAACCTTTTCCAGGTGCCAGATTGCCTTGTTGCCAAGGCCCTGCCTCACGGTTACCTGAAAATCATCGGCAATGCCGATGCGCTAGAAGAGGGCCTAGCCATCATAGGGCCCAGGAAAATCGAGCATTACAGGCGTCAGCTTGCAGCGATGACCGCGAAGATAGCGGCTGAAAGCGGTGTTCGTGTCATCACTGGTGGAGCGCGTGGTGCTGATACATTCGCCATCAAAGGCGCACTTGAAGGAGGTTTGGCTCCCGTTGTTTTCCTGGGCGGCGGAATTGACAAAATCTACCCACAAGAGAATGCGAATCTGTTCCAGGAGGTCATAGATGCTGGCGGCTGCATAGCTTCAGCATATGACTGGGATGAGGATCCTTTGCCCTATCGCTTTAGGGAGCGCAACCACCTGATAGCGTCATTGGCAAAGGTTACATTTGTTGTTGCAGCTGCAGTCCCTTCGGGCACATATGTCACGGCATCGATAGCTAGAGAACTTGGCCGCGAAGTCTGGACATTTGCAGATGAAGCCCACCTCATCAGAGAGGGCGCAAAAGCCATCATAGGTGAAGATGCCCTCACTGCAAACCTGATGCGCGTCTTTGGCAAGCCTGCTCAATCATCCAGTTCGAACCTTGCGCACACGCTTCGCACTTGTGCGCTATCAGGCGAATGCGCTGATAATGCCTTAGAGCCTATCTACACTCTTCAGAAATACCTGGGTGTGCATTCAGGCAATGATGCCGAGAGCATCCGAGCAACACTTGAAGAGCTGGCTAACGCGATAGAGCGCGAACACAACGAGCAATACATCCTTCGCCCGCGCTTCGGTGATGGCTCATTCGTTCAGTATGGAGACGAAGTTGAAGGCCTTGATGGTCCCGTGATGGGCATCAGCGCAACGATAGGCTCCAACAATGAACCCTACTATGAGTTGATGGATGACTGCTCATCGGTTGAGTCTGACGGCACCTTTACGCGCAAGACATGCTTAGCCTGACCACACGTTAACGCTGGCATCCACCGCCCCAGCATCCCGGCAAGCAGGAAGCTGGGGCGGTTCCTTGGCTGGGGGACGGTTGCGCACCTTCCCCCAGACCCCCTAAAGCGGCAAAGGGTGGACCCTTTGCAATCCCCCAGATCACGGAGCAGCAGAATGCAGTGCCCCGCTGAAGCGGGGCATTATGAACGGAAAGCGCGAACACCAGATATGCTCTCGCAAAGCCTCCGGCAAAGCGCCCTTTGAACCGGCTTGAAGACCAAAGGCTAGCGGTCCTGTTCTGTGAGCATGACGCACATCACGGCTTTGGCACACATGAAGCCCATCGCGTCAAAGCTGCTTGCACGGATCCTCTCATCGTCACATCCAAAAGCGACTTGCCTTCTAGCTTCGCCTTCGCTCATCACATCACTTCGATGCGACGTTTGCTTCACGACATACTGGCTTTGACCTCATAGAAGACCAGACCGGCACGTCCTTTGAGCAATGCCGCATCGTCACAAGGACAGGTCCAGTTGCGCTTGCTCTCATGGTCACGCCGCTCCACCCGTGCTCCTCATGCTTGAGCCTTCGCATCGGCCTTCGCCGCCTTCTCGTCTCCCTTCCAGGATCACCCTCACTGGCTTTCCTTGATTGCGCTTTAGGTTCGCATGCTCAGCCCCTATGCGGGCAAGGGCACAAAATACCCACAAATCCAAAGGGCGGGATTGGTGGATATTTTGATGCTCTCTCCTTGCCCGCAGGGCGTCGCATGCACCTTTCGCTTCATCAGGAACGCCAGGGGGGCGCTCCTTGACGGAAGGAGACTTGAAATGGATGCGAAGACACTGAATGCGAAGGCCAACAAAGCAGCAGCGAATTTCCTCATGCGTCGTGGCTATAAGATCATCGAGCGCGACTGGACCTGCCCTCGTGGCGATATGGACATCATCGCGTGGGACGACGACACTCTGGTCTTCTGTGAGGTCCTGCCTATCATGGGCGAAAGCTACGTGAGCGACGTGATGACCGATGTAGAGCGCGCGAAGGTAGAAGGCATCGCACTTAGCTACGTGACGAACCTGGATGCGCTTGATTACATAGTGCGCTTCGACAGGATACAGCTCATGATCCTAGATGGCAGCAAAGCGATGATCCGCCACAGCATCAACAGAGCCGCCTTAGCCTGACCTCTCCTTCCAGAAAAGGCTCCTTCGGGAGCCTTTTCGTTCGTTCGCATATCTGGTGTTCGCGCTCATGAAAAAGGGGCGAATCGCTTCGCCCCAGAGCCCCCACTTCGGCCAAGGGCAAGCCCTTGGCGATCCTCCTCTTTGGCCCTCATCCGAACGTCTCATCCGCTTGCACCATCGTGATCAAAGGAGACGTTCCGGTCTGTGAGGCTCCTCCTCTCCGCGCCAATTCCTGGGAAGCTCTCCTCTCTTCATCGCCCTCCTCTTTCGCCAAGGGAAAGCCTTTCACGCTCCCCAGGCTGACGCACTTCATGACGTTCAATCTGCTCTCGCGGCTCATCCCAACGAATGGTATTCCGAGCCCTCGTTCGAGCATCTTCTGTCGCTGATCCATGGCCTTGATCCTTCCCCGAGATGTGATCTATGCATTCTACTTCACTGTCCCAAAAACGGTACACCAGACAGCAAAACTGCGTTATACTGTCTGGCAGCAAGCATCGTCTTTTGTGTTGTGAGCAACACAAAAGACACTTGCCCTGCGGGGCACCGAAGCCCGTTAGTCGGTCTTCGGATCCACCCTATCCGTCAGGAGGATAGGGTGGGGAATCCTTCCGCCAGTCAGTTGGCGGAAGGGGAAAAGAGCCTCCTCTCAGTGAGGATGCTCAGCTACAAAAAGCGCGGCAGCAGATGTGCTCTCCACAAGCCATCTGCTACACGAGCCGCAAAGAACGAGGAGGTTCCCATGGGGTCTTATCCCATCATGGGCGGCACACCATGTAAGGTTTGGCATGTCCGCCTAAGCGAAGACGAAGCCATTAGGCTCCGTGAAAAATGCGCAAAGCTCCATATGTCCAAATCGGAGTTCGCGCGCCTTTGCATATCCCTTCCCCTAGAGCTATCTGATGCAAGATCTACTCCAACTGATTCCCATGTGATCGGAGTGGACCGCGAGACGCTTCATAAGATCCACACCGAGCTTCGTCGTTGGGGCAATAACTTCAATCAAGGCACTCGATCCTTGAATGCGATAGGGCTCAAATACAACTCAGCCATCTCAAGCGAGAAACAGGGGACCGCCGTCCTTCAGAACTCCGCACGTGCCATGGAGCTCATGAACAAAGCCTACGAAGGGGTCCAAGAGATAAAGGCTTTGGTTGATGCTCTTGCTGACAAGGCTTGCGTTCCGATCCCTGAGGACTGATCGCAATGCCATATCTGAAGCCGATCAAGGGACACACATCTGTGAAGCCCGTTAAGAAATATTTGGAGAAGGATGGCCGTGCTCTTGCCATGGACTTCATCAATGTGTGTGAGATCTGTGATGAAGGCGATTGGGCTGACCAGATGGATTGGACCCGAAAGTTCTGGGGCAATGACAAGCCTCATGGCGACAAGAGAGCCCGTACCTATGCTCACTACGTTCTGTCTCCAAACCCTGAAGACAACATCTCTCTTGAGGACTTCCGAGGATTCATGATGGAGTTCTTGGATAAGGCCTTTGAGGATATGTTCGAGATCGCTGTTATATACCACGACGATAACAAGAACAACATCTTGCATGCTCATTTCATCGTCAATAACACCAACGTCACCAATGGCAAGAGGCTTGCACCTTGGCTCACCAATGAGAAGGTCAATGAGATCCGCAAGCTCTGTGAGGTGATGGCCGCTGAAAGAGGCTGGTCCAACTTCCTGGACACTGATGATCTTGATTCAGAAGCCATGGAAGCCGACATCATAGGCAAGCTTGACAGATCCGATGATGCTCCTTCCTTTGATGGCCTTTCAGAGGTGAAGCTCCAACGGAACAAGAAGCCATTCATCACAGACCGCGAAGTCTATTACACGAAATCAGAGCGTGAGCTGATCGAGTCAGGCGCATGGTCATGGAAGGAAGATCTTCGCAGCCGGATCAAGATAGCCCGTGAGCTCTCAACAACCGAGGAGGGCTTTTTGAGAGCCCTCAACGTCCTGGATGTTGAAGTCTCTACGAACGATCGCGGAGACTACCGCTTCGTTCATCCCGACAACCCCAAATGGCAAGTCAATGGCTATCGCCTGGGCAAGGGATTCTCCCGCAACGGCATTCGAAGCCACCTTGCTGATGAGGATATGCGCAAAGCCATTAAGCCCACCACTTTGGAGAGGGCAAAGCTTCTTGCCGCCTTCGACGCTTGGCGCATCGAAGGCATCCGCACTGTTGGCTGGATGCACCGCGATGTTGACTTCACTCTTGCCGAGGTTGCGGATTCTCTCTGCGTCATCAACGAGCAAGGCATTCGTGCCATGGATGACTTCGGTCGCGCCATGGAGCATGCAAGCTCTGCTGATGAGGCGATTCGCCTGTCTGTCGCTAAAGGCTGCATGGAGCTCATCCGCAACGACTCGAAGGTCTTCAAGGCCAACAAGGGGCGCTTGGTCTCACGTCCGCAAGACCCGATAGAGAACATGAGCGATGAGGAAGCCAGAAAGACCATCCTCAAGGCTCGTGATGAGCGCATGAAGGATGCGCCCTTCAAACCAAAGCGCACCGAGGACCGCCACAGAGCGTCTTCGGGTGACAGCAAAGCGAAGAAGCGCTCATCCGAACCGTCCAAGAAGCAAGACCGCAAGCGCGAAAGGAACATCTGATCATGAGAGTGAAGGTCTTCTACCAATCAGGAAAGATAACAGAGTTCGACACTGGCACCTTTTGTTCGAGCGAACCCTTCAAGGGAGAGGGAAAGAACGGGAACAACATAACCACCGAGTTCTCATTGAGGTTCGACCTCTTGGAGACCGAAGGCTTGATGCTCCATATCTATTGGTACAACGCGATCATAGATGAACAAACTGCTGCCTCTACAGATGCATCCGTTTCAGAGCGGCCGATACCTCACGCAGGACGCGAACCTGGAAGGTTCGTGCGCTTGGTGTCCAAGGACGAGCTCACGGACATTGCCAAGATAGAGGTTGATGGAGAAATGATCGTATGGCGTCAAGGCCCTGACCTCATCAACGCCATCAAGTTCTATAACCAGGAACTCCTCTGCTACTCAGATGCGCAGACCGTTTCTGTCAACGGGCGCGTTATGGGCATCTACAGCTATCTGAAGAACGCTCACCCGCTCTCAACTGACGAAGAGATCTCAGCGATGTTCGGCTACCCGCTGTCAGCTTTCAAACGCATCCAGGAACAAGAGCTCGCGCAAGCCGTCACCGAGGACGTAGAGGATGAAGAGACATCATCCAACGATGTCTCAAATGAGACATCTGAGACTGATGAGACAGAAGACATGGCTGGCATAGGCGCGCTGAACGCCTTCCTGAGCAATGACTAATTCCCACTACATGAATGGAGAGACCCAATGAACGAAGAGACACAAAGCAGGAACACCGAAGGCACCATCAAGATCGACGATAAAGAATACGTACTAGTAGCCATCGAATCTAGCTCAGATCATAAAGCATCTTATATCCCATACATGAAGGTCTCTCGCAATGCGCAACTTGAGTTCGATTGTCGTAATGACTTCAGCAGCAGCGATTTCACCCCTTCTTTGTTCTCTGCTCTATCAATGCTTTTCATGATAGGTTTCCCTACGATGATGCTACCCAGCATCCCTGGACTTGAGCGCTACTCATATGCATCCATAATCGGAGCCTTCTTGGTCTCTATTGTCGTGATCAGCCTCTTGGTTTATGGCATTTCGCGCGCATGCATCAATTCAGGCATTCGAAAGCTAGATGAGAACGAAGAGGCGATCTTTGAATCATTTGAGAAAGCCGGGCATCGGCTACTCACCCCTCCTTTTTCTTATGATCGCATTACTGCAGCAGACTGTCTTCCTTCAGGTCAAATCGTTTCCATGGTGAGCAAAGCTATCCATCCTGGTGGAAAGCCAGCATATTTTGCTTACAGAATCGATCAATTTGGGGATATTGCTCTTTATCGCCTACAACCGACCTCAAGCGAATCCTGTCCTCCCTTGTTCGAACTTCGTTCGAGTGCGGGCGCAGCCTAGCATCCGTGCTCAGGTCTGCAAGGGAGCCAAAAACCTTCGCTTCGCGAAGCTCTTGTGAGCCCTACGGGTTTTAGCTCTTCTCCTTGCAGGCCTTGCGACCGGACAAGCCTGTGCCTTTTCCTCTTCTTGCGCAACCTCCCGCCTTAACCGTTTGCGAAGTACATGCAAACGCTCAAGGAATCCTCCCTCCGTGAGGATGCGCAAGAAGAGAGGCACAGGTGCTGCGACTGCCCGCGCCCTCGGCGAAGTTCGATGGAGGGTCAGCCAGGATTCAATGGAAGGAGAGCGGAAGATGGCAATCTACGAGAACAAGCAAGCGTTCGTCAATGACCTCACGGAGGTGTTCATCAAGAACGGCGCTGGGCGCTATGACTACCTGATGGACAACGCGCCGTGGATAGAGGAGCGCGATGGCTCCTCCCTTGAGATTCTCCATTTCACAGGGCGCTCATGGAATGTGACCGGAGACAGCCTCACGAGCATTGCCAACACTCTGATCAAGCAGTTCTGAGGAAAGGAGAGGAATCATGTCTTGTGCAATATCCATTGAGCATAATTATGCAACATCCATTGAGCATAAAGGCCAATTCGTGCATGGCCCTTTGAGGTCAGCGCTCATGGCATCTGACACAAATGTTCGTGATGTTCACTTTTGGACGGATGCGTACACCTTTGACACTGTGAGCATCTACTTCCACGAAGGTGAAACCATCACCATCTGCGCGAATCGGAGTTTGGATTCACTTGCTGCAGAAGCGTTTTCGGCTCTAAAGGCCCGCAATGATGCCTTGGCAACATATGTGGATTTCTAAGGAAAGGAAAAAGAATCATGTCAATCAACTCAGTAGTCATCAGCGGATATCTCACACGCGATCCAGAGGTCCGTACAACTGCAACCGGAATGGCTGTTATGGACTTAGGCGTTGCAGTCAACGACCGCCGCAAGAACAACGAGACAGGACAATGGGAAGACTATCCCAACTTCATCGACTGCACGATGTTCGGAAACCGCGCTCAGAACATCAATCAATACCTCTCCAAGGGCACCAAGGTGACCATCCAGGGCAAGCTCCATTGGAGCCAATGGGAGCGCGTTGGTCAGAAGAGATCCAAGATCGAAGTGATCATCAACGATATCGAATTTGCCAACAAGCAGAAGTCAGACGTCAATGGAGCAGTAGCGAACAGCGCATCACCTGCTTCCGCTGCCGCTACTCCATATGACCAGGATATCCCGTTCTAGCGTGGGATTAAGGAGCATCACTCATGGAGGAGATCAACACTGCAGTTGCTTCCTATGTGCCGAACATAGAGATACCTGACCTTGATTGGCTAGCTGACGGCAGGCTTTCTTCCTGCTTGCCCGGCGTAGGGCTCATTTTCGTGATTTTTGTCTTTCTTTACATATTTAACCCTTGCAAGAACAGGAGCCTGGTCATTGTCTGGTTAGTCGCAACTTTGGCTTGTTTTATTGGATTCTCTGAGCTTGTTTTTGACCAACAAAGTGAAGCCAAAAAGGCTGATGCTGTAAAAGCAAACACTGAAGCCATAGAGCAAGCCTTCTATGGACTCTCAGGGATCATCCCGCCAAACAACCTGGCATACAAGATCGAACCTAAAGGCCGGATTCATCTATATGTCACACCTGAGTACGCAACTAACTAGGAGGTTCTTATGTTCCCATCAACCGAGACCCAATACAGGTGCAGCAACTGCGGAAAGTTGTATCAAGATCTAGCAAGCGCAGTCTCTTGCTGCATTGGAGATGTTTGCCCGGAATGTGGAGGCAAGCGGAACAACCCATTGAAGACGCTCTGCCAAGCTTGTAGATATAAGGCATACAAAGAACACCAAGATGGATATGAGCTAAGCCAGTGGAGCAGCGCTAAGAAGATCCCGCTATCTGTGTTTGTTGCCGAACATGAGGATGAATGGCTCTATGACAGCTTATCTGGGACCTTTCACCAAAGCGCTGATGAGCTGGTCAGCTACCTATACAGAAATGGATTCATCCCCACACCAGGATTCCCAGCAACCGGCGTCTATGCGACCTTCACACAAAGAAACGACCTAGACGTCTGGCGCATCGAAGAAATGCTCTCTGATGAGGCCCCGGAAGACTATCAGATCGACGCAGGAGCTCATGAAGCCATAGCTTCCTTTTGTGAATCCTTCAACAGCAAGCATGCAGAGATCTTCTATTGGCCTGACTACGACATCGGGATCATCCCTGATTAATAACGAGCATTTGTTAAGAGAGGAGCCATGATGAATGAACAGAAGAAGCCCATTGTCGAGTGGCTGAAAAGCTTGGCGGATGAAGTTAGAGGCAAGGATGCTGTAGGCGCGATATGCCAGTTATGCGAAAGCACACAGATCAGAGCAGAGGCGTACCCTCTTGGGATTGAGTTAGCAAACGCACTGCTCGTCATCGCTGATGAGGTAAAGACTGAGCAGCGCGCCATCATCGACGCGATGCAGGATTGCGCCTGCAGCATCATGGAGACCTACGCCAGATACGAGGACAAGCCCATGAAAGGGGGAGAGTCCATCGCCGATTGGCTTGCGCGATGGTACGAAGGAAAGCCATGTGATCCTGATGGAGAACCGTGGCAGCTCAATGATCGCTGTTGCGTAGATGGTGAGGCTGGGCTCCTTCAGGCGATGGAGTTTAATATCTGTGGCAACTGGTATGCGAAAGTTTTGCTAGACCAAGGTGGTAGTCAATTCCCAATACATATGTCTCTACTGAAGCGAATTACCCCTTCCAGGATCGGTGCCGATAAGACCGAGATCAAAGTGGGGGACATGGTAAGTGATGAGACGTCAACTGACATCCTGAAGGTCACTGCTGTTGACGACGATGGATGCGTTGCTGCCGAAGACGAAGGCGGCAACAAGATTGCTACTTTGGCCTGTGTCTTAGTCCACCGCGATCTTGATAGCCAAGAGCGCATAGATGCCGACGCTCTTGCGCTCGTAAACAAGATCAGCGAAGACAATGGCATCAACGATATCGTCTGGGCAGGTGACTACTGCACGGCCCTTGATGCGATCCATAGTCTCTTGAAAAGGCAACGTGCCCTCATAGAAAGAGGGCAGTGATGAGTGATGAGATGAAGTCCTGCCCGTTTTGCGGCGGAGAACTGACAATCTACGAATTTATGATGGGAAACAATCATGGGTACGACATTTATCATGTCGATCTAGACCGAGCCGTATCCTTCAAATGCCCCCTAGCGATGCCGCAATATTACAACAAGGAAGATGCTGTTGCTGCGGTGAACACTCGAGCAGAGCGGACGTGCAAGCCACGGATCATAGCAAGAACGCTCGTAGGATATAAAGAACCGTGCTTCTGGCAGGCCGTTTGTGACTGCGGATGGATAGTTGGTGAAGACGGGACTCCGAACCTCAGCGAGTTCGAACACCTTGACAACTACTGCGGCGGCTGTGGCGCAAAGGTGGTGAGGTGATGAGCGTTTCGTGCAGCGAGATTTCTCAAAGGATTCACAAACAGAGAGTCTTGAGGAGACTACAAATGAAAAGATTACAGTTGATGCGTTCTATAGCCTCAGGTCTCTGGCATGCAGCCTTCTTGTCCACTTCCTTCATGGCGATTTTTGCTCTTTTGTACTCTTTGCTCATCAGCCCTATTGATGAGCAATCACTGATGAGGCTCTTGGCATTCCTGGCGATCATGAGCATTGCTGGTTTGTTGGGGGTGTGTGCGCAGCGCTACCTGGATGGCAAGATGCTCGAACAAGAAGCCCTTGATAATGTCTTGAAGCAGCGTTCTATCGACGATCTTGGGAGTCTCAAATGAGCGCTCAGCATATCCTCTACCAGGTCTTCTATGACGATATCCTGGTCTATCTTGGGAGGACCAATCAGCCGCTTCAGCGCAGGCTGCATGGACATTTCTTCAATACGCCCATGCACAGAAAGCTTGACCTGAAGCTTGCTAGCAAGATCAGGTTCGCAACCTTCAAGACCAAAGCGGATATGTTCGTCTATGAGGTCTACTTCATCAATAAGCTCAAGCCCCTCTTGAACTGTGATGACCTCTCAGAAAGTGAGCTCACTATTTCCTTGCCTGACGTTGAGTGGGCGGACTTCGACCTGGCCCTGAAGAACAAATGGCTGACAGAGATCCAGAAGCGCGACAAAACATACGCGAGGTTTCAGGCAGAGGCGAATAGGCTCTTCACGGAGAGCCTTGAAAGACGAAGAGCGGGTGACCTTGACGCTTATGAAGAGCTCAGAGACAAATGCAAGTCCTTAAGGAAGGCGAGATGGTGAAATGATGTCGAAAAAACTTCAGCAGGAGCTTATGCGCCAAAAGAAAGCCCAAGAAGAACAGATCGAAGAATGCAAGGAAATCATGAAAGGTGATGAAGGGACCAAGGAAAGGATCATCTCATCAATGATCCACATCCTCTCCTTCACGATGCCCCTCTCAGCGGTGCTCCTTGGCGTCTGTGCACTAGCAGCTGCCCTCATCGACGGCATGTCACAGATGTGGCTGGCAGTTGGTGCATTCGCGATCCTGATAGTTCTTGGCGCATTGCTCATGCTCATCTGTATGGATCGTTTTTACAAAAAGGGATGAGGTGCGAAGATGGCTCATAAGCACACCTCGAAGATCAAGGTCATGTTCGAAGAAGAGGACCTCCCTTCTAAAGCCAAGGAAGCGACTTCTGATCTCGAAGGGCAATTCGCGCTCTTGCAATGCCCGCAATGCGGAGGTTGGTTCACAGATTCATTCGATCGCGCAGGGGAGGCATGCCCAGCTTGCTTCGAAGGATGGCAGGAGCCAAAAGGAGGTGCTATCTCATGAGAGGACCTAAGGCATACGGAGTGACGCCTGCAGGGCGCATAAGCCGCAAGACCCAGAGAGAGCATGTGCCCATAGAGGGATTCCATCGTGTTGAGGGACGCATTGAGGACAGAGGCTTTCGCAGGCGTCCGCCTAAGCGCCTCTATGGCCTTGATGGTGAGCTCTACCCATCCGTGCGCGCCATATCACGTGCTATCGGATGCGATGAGAAGGCATTCAAGCGCGCTGTCAGGAACGGAAAGCAGTGGATCAAGGGAAGGTCCTTCACTGTCTGGGAGAAGGATCCCGAATATTCGAACTAGCCCTGCGCCCGCCCTGCCGACAAGCGACCGGGCGGGCGCAGGTGGATTGGATAGAGGTCACACTTGCTTCATCCCTCGTCAGCGCCGCCCTATCTTTTCCGCTTCGCGAAAAAGCAGGGAACCCCGGCGCTAATGTCCTTGGCCGCTTCCTTCGGAAGAGCGGCGCAGCTTAACACGCTTACTCGCACCGCAAAGGGCCTGAAAAACTTCTGCTTTCTCTCTCGCTTCGCTCAAGAGCAGAACTTTTTCAGTCTGAGACCTTTGCAGCGCTGCGTGGAGCGTGTGCTCACGCCGCTGTCTTCCGACGGAAGCTAACGGACAGACGATGGGATGAAGGTTCAGACAAAGAAAAGGAGTTGATCTTCATGTTCAAGCTCATATTCACCATATTCGCGCTCGTGTTCAGGCACGGATTCTAAGACCAGCCAACAAGGGAAGGAGAGAGCTATGACCATCCAAGACATGATCGACGCAGGCATCACCTTGCAGGGCAATCTCACGGTTCGCGTGTTCGATGGCGACAAGACCACAGATGTCTATGAGGGTGACGCGCAGGATGTTGACTACGGAGAAGTCGAGTGGCTTGACGAATATGAGATCAGCTACATCTACCCAGTGCTGAATGAGGGTTGGTGCATCGAAGTCCGTCCGATTGAGTGCCGGTAGAACAGGGAAGAAGGCGATGACGATGAGCAAGATTGATGACATGCTCAAGGTGGTCAAGGCATATGAAGAGGAGCGCTATGACGACTACGAAAGGCTCATCTCCGAAGGGGCTAGGAAGCACGGGATCGAAGAATGGCAATTCGAAGATGACTGCACAGACGTTCGGATCTTAGGGATAGACAGAGCATAGCTGCTCTTGGATGAGAGGCAAGGAAATGAGCGATAGGGACAGCATCATCACGAAGATCAAGAAGCTCCTGGAACACTCCACTGAGAACGGTGCTACAGAAGCTGAGGCGGTAGCGTTCGCGCTCAAGGCTCAAAAGCTGATGGCAGAGCATGACGTTAAGGACTGGGAGCTGGGAGACAAGGTTGAGGAGGTCATCGAATACGAAAGCAAGGTCAACGCGAGGAGAGTATGGCGAGGACCGCTTGCCAAGGTTATCGCGGAGAACTTCAGGTGCGCAAGTTTTATGTGCTGGCGTGTTCCAGATGACAAGATTAATAGGAAAGCGTACGTGACCTTTGTGGGCTATGCCGCTGATGCTAAAGCAGCAGCTACTGTCTTCGAGCACCTCTATGTAGTGATGGATGAGCTTGGCAAGAAGGCATCCAGGATGCATGGAGATTCTTCTGCATACGACGGATTCTGCAAGGGCTTTGTAGACGGAGTGGAATCCGAGCTTGAGAAGCAATCGCAAGCCTTGATGCTAGTCGTTCCGCAAGCCGTCAAAGAGCATATAGATGCAATGGATATCGGCTATGGAGGTACGGTCAGAAAGCGAATGAATGAAGAGGCCGAATCTAAAGGCTATACAGCAGGAAGAGACGCCGTCAGAGAGCGACGCCTGGATACGCACGATGATTTCTTGTTGGAATGTGCATGAGAGGGGAGGGTAGATCATGACGACCCGCATAAGTGACCTGATGGCCTTTTTGGAAGACTTTGAGGATGACTGGATATTGGACATCATCAGCAAAGGACGCCTTGCAGTCTTGGATGAATCTGGACAAGTGATCGACTACACCGCCATAGATCCTGAACCTGTCAAGAGCAACGCCAAGGAAGGGGAGCCTGACCCGGCAGAGATAGAGAAGGGAAGGAGACTAGCCGAAGAAGTTCACAAGTGGATGGAGGCGAACGAACCGATCTACCGGCAGATGCTAGCTTTCGTTCAAGATCTCAAGAGGCGTGGAGTGAAGGGCAGGGTGAGAGACCAGATAGTCATCCACTTCACGAAGATCAATCAAGGCAAGGTGATGTTCAAGCTCACGAATGGTCATTGGCCGGGCATAAGCAGATACATGGTGCTAGAGGACCCAACGCTTGAAGGAGACCCGCTGAGGTTCACGAGAAGCGCCATTGATGCTTACGGACTCATCCCTGTTAGTTGGATGAACGTGAAGCCATAAGGATATGAAACACAAGGAACGGTAGATATAATCAACATCAATTTGGGGGTAGGACCTCAGAGAGGGGAATCATCATGAAGAAGTCAACCATCACAAAGGCGATAGCTGCAGCAGCATCATTCGCACTGGCTGCAAGCCTCACAGCTTGCGGAGGGCAACCTCAGGAGAGCGCAGGGGAGCAGATCCAAGAGCCAGAAGCTATCCAGATCGGCATCAAGCTCGATGTGAAGGCAGAAGGTTGGAACGCTGACACCTCAACGCCTGTGATCGCGATGCTCACACCAGTTGCTGAGGATACTGAGACTGCTGCAAATGCTGAAAGCACTGATAACACTGCTAATGCTGAAAACACTACTGAAGCTGCAAGCATTGCAGCTGCTGCCGAGGAGCCTGAGACCCTCTATCGTGAGATCTCTTGCAACGAGGAGAACATGGTGGAGCTTGAGGCAGGGGAGTATGAGCTTGGGTTGATATCGCCCATCAATGCCGACGGATCCATCTACACGGTTCCTGACGACACCAAGGTTGAAGCTGCTGAGATCACAGAGGATGCTGACGCCATCCAGCTAGAGCTGATACCGGCAGAGCAAGTCCAGCCTGCGCAGCTTGAAGGCATCGTTTCTGCAGTGACAGTTGCTGCAAAGGCTGATCCGGCATCTGTTCAGGCTGCAACGCTTGAGCGCGCCAAGGCCAACGCCCTGGCCAACCCGAACGCCAGCGCTGAGCAGATAGAAGCCGCTGAGGATGCCGCTGCTGAAGCTGTAGCATCAGGGGACAAGGCTGCGATGGACAACGCTGCTGCATCACGCCCAACCGCTAGCGCGCCTGAGGGCAGCAATGCTGGGTCTGGCTCTTCTGCACCGTCTGAGAGCGCATCAACCGGCAGCTCCACTGGGTCCACCCAAACGTCAGCGCCAGTGCATGAGCATAACTTCAGCACTCCGATCTATAGCACTGAGTCTTACCTAATCAGTGAGGCATATTCAAAAGCTGCATGCTCTTGTGGCACAACCTTTCCTAGTGTTGGAGCCTGGGAAGCACACGTTACCGCACTTGCTGATGAGGGTATCTACAACGGACACTCCTGGTCTTCTGTTTATGTACCGGCTCAATACGGCACTCGCGATGTTGTTGTAGGTTATCAGTGCTCTTGTGGCGCGACGTCCTAGCCCCCTCAATGCTGTAACTACTACTTCTGCTGCAAATACTAAAAGGAGACAAATATGCAATGCACATATGAAGGCATCAAGTTCACCTGCGATACAGAGATCGAAGAGACTGAAGCCCTGAACTACGTTGTCTACTACGTATCCAAGTTCCCTAATCTTGAATCCTTGGATGTGAAGATCGACGGGGACTATGCTGACGACCCGCATAAGTGACCTGATGGCCTTTTTGGAAGACTTTGAGGATGACTGGATATTGGACATCATCAGCAAAGGACGCCTTGCAGTCTTGGATGAATCTGGACAAGTGATCGACTACACCGCCATAGATCCTGAACCTGTCAAGAGCAACGCCAAGGAAGGGGAGCCTGACCCGGCAGAGATAGAGAAGGGAAGGAGACTAGCCGAAGAAGTTCACAAGTGGATGGAGGCGAACGAACCGATCTACCGGCAGATGCTAGCTTTCGTTCAAGATCTCAAGAGGCGTGGAGTGAAGGGCAGGGTGAGAGACCAGATAGTCATCCACTTCACGAAGATCAATCAAGGCAAGGTGATGTTCAAGCTCACGAATGGTCATTGGCCGGGCATAAGCAGATACATGGTGCTAGAGGACCCAACGCTTGAAGGAGACCCGCTGAGGTTCACGAGAAGCGCCATTGATGCTTACGGACTCATCCCTGTTAGTTGGATGAACGTGAAGCCATAAGGATATGAAACACAAGGAACGGTAGATATAATCAACATCAATTTGGGGGTAGGACCTCAGAGAGGGGAATCATCATGAAGAAGTCAACCATCACAAAGGCGATAGCTGCAGCAGCATCATTCGCACTGGCTGCAAGCCTCACAGCTTGCGGAGGGCAACCTCAGGAGAGCGCAGGGGAGCAGATCCAAGAGCCAGAAGCTATCCAGATCGGCATCAAGCTCGATGTGAAGGCAGAAGGTTGGAACGCTGACACCTCAACGCCTGTGATCGCGATGCTCACACCAGTTGCTGAGGATACTGAGACTGCTGCAAATGCTGAAAGCACTGATAACACTGCTAATGCTGAAAACACTACTGAAGCTGCAAGCATTGCAGCTGCTGCCGAGGAGCCTGAGACCCTCTATCGTGAGATCTCTTGCAACGAGGAGAACATGGTGGAGCTTGAGGCAGGGGAGTATGAGCTTGGGTTGATATCGCCCATCAATGCCGACGGATCCATCTACACGGTTCCTGACGACACCAAGGTTGAAGCTGCTGAGATCACAGAGGATGCTGACGCCATCCAGCTAGAGCTGATACCGGCAGAGCAAGTCCAGCCTGCGCAGCTTGAAGGCATCGTTTCTGCAGTGACAGTTGCTGCAAAGGCTGATCCGGCATCTGTTCAGGCTGCAACGCTTGAGCGCGCCAAGGCCAACGCCCTGGCCAACCCGAACGCCAGCGCTGAGCAGATAGAAGCCGCTGAGGATGCCGCTGCTGAAGCTGTAGCATCAGGGGACAAGGCTGCGATGGACAACGCTGCTGCATCACGCCCAACCGCTAGCGCGCCTGAGGGCAGCAATGCTGGGTCTGGCTCTTCTGCACCGTCTGAGAGCGCATCAACCGGCAGCTCCACTGGGTCCACCCAAACGTCAGCGCCAGTGCATGAGCATAACTTCAGCACTCCGATCTATAGCACTGAGTCTTACCTAATCAGTGAGGCATATTCAAAAGCTGCATGCTCTTGTGGCACAACCTTTCCTAGTGTTGGAGCCTGGGAAGCACACGTTACCGCACTTGCTGATGAGGGTATCTACAACGGACACTCCTGGTCTTCTGTTTATGTACCGGCTCAATACGGCACTCGCGATGTTGTTGTAGGTTATCAGTGCTCTTGTGGCGCGACGTCCTAGCCCCCTCAATGCTGTAACTACTACTTCTGCTGCAAATACTAAAAGGAGACAAATATGCAATGCACATATGAAGGCATCAAGTTCACCTGCGATACAGAGATCGAAGAGACTGAAGCCCTGAACTACGTTGTCTACTACGTATCCAAGTTCCCTAATCTTGAATCCTTGGATGTGAAGATCGACGGGGACTATGCTGACGTGACCTACAATCTTACGCCGTCGCAGCCCTTTGAGCGCATTCGCCGCATCACAGGCTACCTGGTAGGCACCCTTGATCGCTTCAACGACGCCAAGCGCGCAGAGGAAGCTGACCGTGTGAAGCACGAAGCAGTCAGAAGCTAGCCATGGATCGCGAAAAGAACATAGAGCTTGCCAAAAGGAGCATCATTGACTCCATTTGGAAGGAAGCTCATCTTGAAGGCATCGGCGTCACCTACCTCGACACTAAGGAGATCTTTGAAGGCCGAACTGTTCCAGGGATTAGCGTTGATGACACAGTTGCCATCAACAACCTAAAGCATGCCTGGCAATTCATCTTGGACAACCTCGACGCTCCCACAGATCTGTCTTTCATCAGGCAAGTTCACTACTTGGTAGGAAGCGCCATAGTGTCTGACCCAGGGAATCTAAGGATGGGGGATGTGGGAATAGGTGGGACTACCTGGAAGCCTGACATCCCTGACTTTGATGACGCTAAAGCCCGCATTGAAGAGCTTGCAACAAGGCGTCCTACAACAACCAGGGACGCCTTGGAATTGTTCGCTTATCTATGTCGCTCTCAGCTCTTCTTTGATGGGAATAAGCGAACTGCCCAGATCGTCACGAACAAGGTTCTCATAGAAAACGGCCTGGGCATATTTGCAGTGCCAACACAAGATAAGAGCAGGTTCGAATCTGAGTTGATCTCCTTTTATGAGAGCGGAGAACCATCTAGCTTGATCCACTTCCTGAAAGAGACCTCAGTAACGTGTTACGAAGAGTGCAAGACCGAGACACATCCTGACCCTGCTCTTGAGGCTCTTAAAGCCAAATCCGTCAAAGAGATCGCAGACGATGAGATTGCTGCATCAAAGGAGCTGTCCAGATCCAGCCGGATCCGCACACATCATCCACAAGAACGTTAAAGCCCTCTTCCGAGGGCTTTTCTTTGCTCGTTTATGCAATACAGTATCTGAGGCTCTCACATTGCTCTTTCAGAAGCCTTACCCACATATGCAGGTCAATATTCAAAAAGCACTCAGCTATGGGCTCAGATTTGCTCTCAGAAGGCCGTTTGAGCCAATCAAAAGAGGGGGCGCAAATGCGCCCCCTCTTCGTGTGATTCCTTTCTCAAGATTGGGAGCTCACTTTTTCTAAGCCCCATTCGTGTCGGTTGCTGCAGCGGTCTGCTGAGCGTTGTAGGCTGCCCAGGCGGCTGCAGGGGTGTCGAAGCCCTGCTTCTGGATGGAGAAGGCGTCAATGATCACCTGGTTGTCCGTGATACCCACATCACTGGTCAGGTTAGCTGTGATCAGCTTGTCGAAGACAGGTGTTGCCGCCTCGCCTGCAGCAAGCGTCTTGCTGTACTGGTAGGTGTATGTGCGCACACCATCAGCCACAGTTGGCTCACCGATCTGGGTCCAGCCCTCACCCACGGTGAATGCATAGAGGTCCATATTCGTTACGGCAGTGGCCTTGCCGTCCTCGCCCACAACAGAGCCTGTGAACACGGGCATCTGCACCTTGGCGAAGACATACTCATCCACAGTGCCATCATTGGTGATGGTCGGGTCCTTAGCGATCTCCATGGTGGGGGTCATGGCCTTAGCAGCCTCCGGGTCCCAGTTAGGCTCTGTGAGCGCGATGGAGAGGTTGGTATCAAGGGAGAGGTTGTTGGTCACAGACTCAGTGTCAGTGAGATACGCCAGGACACCGCCCATGGCTAGAGTCAGCGCCAGCGCGCCTCCAACGAAGGCTGCGGCTACACGGCGCTTGCCCTTGCCCTCATCCTCCTGCTCAGGCACTGCTTGCTGCACAGGCGCATATCCTGCCGCCCCATAAGCCGGGGGAGCGTAACCTGCTGGCGCTTGCCAGCGGGGCTGATAGAGGTTCGGGTTCTGATTGTTGATCGGTTGGCTCATGCTGATTTCCTTCCTTGTTTGGTTGTTAGGATCTCCTCGTTTTTCTTGTTGGCCGCTTTGCCCGTTGCATAGGCTGCGAGAGCTGTAGCTGCTATCACAGCTACCACGGCCGGTATGTTCGCAAGCACGGGGGCTACGTAGATCCCGATGTTGGGAATCTTCCAGGCGTAGTGACCCCTAATGGACGTCACTGGGATAGTGGCTGCATCTGGGTGGTCATTTGCATCTCCTTTCGTCTGGACCGCTCCATTGCTAACGTCCATTGCCCTATGCATGCACAGTTGTCCGTCACCAACGCTGAACGCAACTACCTCTCCCGCCTTTGCCGTGGACGCCTTAGTGGTGTCTATGTATGCGATATCACCCGCGCTGATGGTCGGTGTCATTGATTGGGTCTGCACCACATACGGTTCCAAGCCGAATGGCCGAGGGAGTACCAGGATCGCAGCCAGCATAGCCACGATCACGAGCTCTACGATGAGCATCACATCGAACGCTGAAGCAAGAGTCTTAAGCACAGTGCGCTTCTTTGAAGGCGTTTGTGCCTGCTGTTGCATCACCGGCATCTGCTGAGCATACGCAGCGCCCGGATATCCTCCTGGATTCCTTGGCGGCACGTATTGCTGCTGCGGGTAGATCGCATTGTTTCCCGGCTGCATGCTCGTTTGCGGATAGGGCAGGGGAGACCCCTCCCCAGGGTAGGCGTTTTCCATTGGTGTCTTCCTTTGTGAGTGTGCTGATGCATTGCCTTACGACGCCATACATGACGCCGTAAGGCTTTTCAATCTCTGTTGCTCTGTCACGCTGTCAGGGCTGGCTGAAGCTGCACAGTCTCCTGGATCTGATCTTGGGTCATCTGCTTGACCGTTGGCTGAAGCTCTGCAACGGTTGAGATTTGCTTATTGGTTGCTGCACGATACGTGAAATAGCCATAATCCGGATACCCTGCATCTATCCTTGCATACAAAGAACTAACACGATTCTTGTTGTACTTTGCTGTCTTCCCACCTTTGAGTGAAGTGCAATCCAAGAATACCGAATCATCCTCATCGTATCCCGCTACCCACAGGTCTGATGCGTAGATCGTTGTCAGGCTTGTGCATCCGTTGAACATTTTTCCAATACTCTTCACATTGCTCGTTTCGAAATTCGACAAATCAAGAGTTTTTATCGAAGTGCAATTCGCAAACATAGAGTCCATCTTGATGACTTTAGATGTATTGAATTTAGTTACATCTAGCGAGGTCAACGAAGAGCATCCATAGAACATCGATCTTATGTCAACGACATTTGATGTATTGAATACTGAGGTATCTATATTTTTAAGATTTTTGCACCCAGAGAACATCGTTGTCATGTTCTTTACATTGCGTGTGTCAATGCCTGACATATCTACTTCAGTGAGCGCTGCATCATTTGCAAAAAGGTTATACATGCTCTTTACATTGCTGGTGTCAATATTCGACATGTTTATCTTTGTGGCAACTGACGTAGTTCCCAAACTGAAACAATTGTCCATGCTTGTGACATTGCTGGTATTCCAGCTTGAAATATCTATATCGCTTAGCTTGATGCAGCCTGAAAATGCCGAGCTCAGAGATGTAAAATTCGATGTATCCCACTCTTTATATCCTTGGATCTCCGTTGCATTCATCAGGCCTTTAAACACGCCTAGAGAATCAACAACATTCGAGACATCCAATCCGGACACATCAACTATTGTCACATAGGACAATCCAGAAAAAAGGTACTTAATGCTGGTATTCGCTACCACCTTTTCTCCTGGCTTTTGTGTGCTGATATATAAAGTATTACCATCATTCCAACCAATAACGCCTCCGTCACCATCTGCATCAAAATCAATTGATTCTTGACCTGAAGGCATGACCATATCCGTGAATACAACATTAGTCGCATTCACTGCATGTTTCTGAAGCGGATAGTACCTAGATCCCATATCCACAGGATTCTTCATCACATAAGTCTTTCCATCAACTGGATCCGCTTTGACCTGAGCCGTCTTGTATTCTGCCTTTCCGGTTGGGAATGCTTCATTGGACTTAACAACCTCTGAAGTTGCTACATTCTCAAGGTCAGTTGACATGAAGAACTTCGAGTTCGTCACATTCGCGATGTTCCAATGATCACCTGTAAATGCAGTCATTAGATCTGTGTCTCTAGCAAATGATCCCATGTTCTCCACTTCACTAGAGTCTGCGCCAGACAAATCTATCTCTGTCAAGTTGCTCTTTTCTGCAAACATCTCACTCGAATCACAGGGAAGCTTTACAGGACCTGCTACAGCTGAAGCTATCGTGTATGTCGTTCCGCTTGCACTTCCATAGAACAGCCCATTGCTCTCAACAGACAGATCATCGCCTGCCGTCATCGGGGTTTCGCTAAAGACCACCTTAGTTGTATTGGCAGGTACCTTTGCCTTGACTGCTTCCAAAGACAGAGCGTTAACATCAATGGCCGATTCAACCTCTTCCCACTGGGCATATACGCGCACCTCACGGTATAGCTCATTGCCACTGCCATCCTTGATGGAGTAGTAGCCAAGGGAGCGCCCGCTAGCGTCAGCTGCCATGCCGCTATCGCCACTTTGCTTGGCTGCTGCGATAAGGTCAGTCAGAGAGATCACAGAGTCACCGTTGAAGTTATCACCCGTGCCTGCTGAAGATGCAGTCCAATACAGGAACTCATGGCCCTCATAATCCAGGAGGCTCATCGGCCCCATCTCCACAGTGTTGCCAGTCTCATAGTTCGCAAGCTTGGTTGCCCAGGGCTCTGAATCTGAGCCATTGTTCGCATAGAACTTGACCTGGTACTGCACAGCCTTCCAATTCGCAGTAGTCTCGACGCAGGAAGAAGACACTTTGAGGTCCACGCACCAATCAGCTGCGTTCGGGTTCTCGACGTTTGCTGTGTGCTGGATGCCTGCAGCATCTGTCCAGGTCCAGCCTGTGAACGCATAGCCCTCACGTGCGAACGGCACTACTTTCTCAGCAGCCGTCATATCCTCACCCTCGCCTGCGGACTCAGGGTAGAGATCCGTCACGTACGGGTTGCCGGGCAGCCAAACCTTGGAAACTCCTTCACCTGGCGTGAACGTGGCCGGGAACATATCCTGAGGATCTGCATTCATGTCAACGGACCCTGCACCGGCATTGAGCTTGAGCGGCTTCGCAGACACCTCATCAACGACCTGACCATTCTGAGTCAGGTATGCATCGTAGGCATCAGATGCGTTTGCGAACGGATCTGCCTGGATGCCATAGGCGTCAACGATGATCTGGGTGGCGTCGATCCCGACATCCCCCAGGATGTTGGAAACAGTCACCGTGTCGAACAGAAGCGCCGTATCGTCCTGGTTGAGGACAGTCTCATAGAGATACGTGTAAGTGCGGAACCCATCCTTCACATCTCCTGTGGCCTTGAGCGTCCAGCCCGGCTGGATGTTCAGCCCAAAGAGGTCGGCATCGGTCTTCGTTGACACTTCATCTGCCTCAGGATCATACACATCCCCTGAGAACACAGGCACCGTTAGCTTCACAGCCACGTATGCCGGAACCGTGCCAACGCTCTTGACGGTTGGGTCCTTTGCCACCTGCTGCGTTGGGACCAGGCCCTTGCCATAGTTCTCATCATTGGCGATGCCGGCCTCCCAGGTAGGCTCTGTGAGCTCTATATCAAGGTTGGTGTTCAAAAACAGGTTGTTCACCACCTGCTTGGCATCCGTGAGGTATGCCAGAACGCCGCCAAGCGCCAACACCAAGGCTAGCGCTATGGCAACCCCCGCCATGCCCGCACGGCGCTTCTCCTTGTCCTTAGGCTCTGTCGGAGGCGCATAGCCAGCTGTTTGCATCATATTCCTTCCTTTCTCATCGTCATTGCCTGCGTACCCTGCACAGGCGCTTGCGTGCTTACCCCGGTTTGTTGCCTATCGCCTACGCGCCTCCTCGCGTAAAAGCCAACTGCATATGCCGCTATGGCCGTGCCGCCTACGACGATCACGATCCATATGGCATTTCGGGCTGCTGTATCCACCGCATAGCCAAGCACTGGCACTGCAGCATCAATGCGCCCTTGCACATCTGAGATCGCATTGGTCCTTACGTCCTCGATCTCAGGTGCGTCTTTCGTCGTGGTTATCATCTTTTGCTTGTGATCTATCTCCTGGATGCGCCATCCGCACCAGTCGATATCTGGGATGTCTATATCGAATGCCACAACATCGCCTTCGCGGTAATCCGCCTCTGCTGTGTGCTGATTGACGTATGCCATAGCCCCTGCAGGCATAGCTGGCCTCATGGTGTCTGAGAGCACAACGGTTGGGCGGAAGCCGAAGATCATCGGCACGAAGGTGACCAAGATGAGGAATCCGATAACGCACATCTCAGCGATCAGGACGTATTTGAGGGCTTTAGAAGCCACATCTGTTGCTCTGGTCTTGCTATCCATGCTTGACGCCCCCATCCCTTGCATCTTTGGACGGCATGCACCACACAACCGTCCTCTCGTTCTTGTAGAGCCCGTGGTGGGAGCAGGTAGACAGGCACAGGACCCTGCTTGCCCATGAGGGGGATGTATGGGAGCTGACGGCTTCTGCGTTCACGTAGTACATATCTCGCCAGCTTGCGAAGTCCGCGCTGTTCTTGAAATCAGTGCGCTTGAGCCTCTCACCTGCCCCCACCACGGTTGCTGCGAAGACGTCATATGAATGCTTCTGCCCATCGGGTGTCTGGACCCATACCTTTCGATGCTCATCCATGAAGCTCTCATCCACGTAATCGACCAGAGGTTCGAACTGTGAGCCATCCAGCATGTTGTGCCCGTAGACGAATGCAGCCTTTGATGAGAGGATTCCGCGCTCTGCGCACTCCGCTTCCAGGTAAGGCGTCCCCCATGAGTCGTATTCACCTGAGAGGTCATGCTTCAAGTAGTAGTCCGGCGCGTCTGAGCTTGCCTGCACGATCGGATGATCTATCGTTGTGCCTGGAATGGTGATCCAGGCACAAACGTCAGGATTCTCGGCTTGCAAGGCCTCCCAGTCCACGCTGGGCCATCCTTGCGCGTCGCTTTGATAGCTTGCATTGGTGAAGGCTGCGAACGGACCCTCTTCTGTCATTGCCACAGGCGTGATCACAGCAGCTGCTGTCAATGCAAGAGCTGCTGCTCCGATGGCTATCTTCCTTGTTGCTTTAGACGACATGGACACACGCTTCCTTCGCCTGACGTGGCTTGAACCATAGGCATGCGTCATATAGCGACTCACCAATGCTCGCCTCCGGCATCACTACGAAATCCCCGATGACCGCACAAAGCGCATATGGGCATTCGATGCCTGGTAGGTTGTGTTCGCAAAGATCGCATGCTCTGACCACATACCCGTCCACGGTCTCTATGCCGCCTCAACTGCTTCTGCTACGCGCTCACCGCAAACGCTGCAAAGCGTCCCGGCATATACCTGCTCATCCCATGCATCTGCGACCGGCACTGTCTCTACCCAGGGATCGCTCACCTTGTGGCTCTCTTCAACTGGGACATTAGTGTTGTGGCCTACATGACCCGTCTCATCAACATGTCCCTGGACATGACCATCGATCTGCTCTCCGCATGTTGTGCATATCGTGTGGTATCCGATGGTCTTCTCCCAGACTGCTGGGTGCTCAACCTCTTCGGTCACAGCATCATGGTGGATGGTGGTGTAGACAGGCTCATACTTGTGCTCATGAGCCGTTGCCAGGGCCTCGACTGCCTGGATCTGCTCAGTGCTGGCCACTTGTGCTTCCTCAAGCTGCGTCATCTTTCCGCCCATCAGGGCGATGGATATGATTACTGCCACAGCCAGTGCGATGATCGCTATGCAGAATGCGCAATTGACCCACTTCTTGAACTCCTTGCGCTGCTCTTTCTCTTTGTTCGCTTCATCCTTCACCGGAGGATTGCGCTGCTCGTTATCATTCATGGATGCACCTCTTCCCTTCATTTGGGTGTGAGTAGGGAAGGGCAGGAGGGTCTACCCCTTCCTGCCCTGCTATTCGGTTTAGCTATTCAGATTCCTTGCGAGTGCTCACGCGCTGCTCGACCATGCCTGCAGCTACTGCTGCGGCTCCCAGGATCGCAAGCACGACCCAAGGCCTCCATGCGTCTCCGCCTGTCTGCGGCAGACGTGAGCCCTTAGGGCCTTCTTGGACCACTATGGTCTGAGCCTCATCGTTGATGTCGGCGTGTATCGCAACCTCGATGCCATCCTTAGAGCAGGATTCGAAGGCTACGACCTCCTTGTTCAAGAGCTGCGTGGTGTCCACGATGAACTCAACCTGGACCTCACCTGAGACATCATTGGCCGTGAAGGTCACTGTCTGCTCAACAGGCTTGTCGTTGATGTAGAGCTGCTTGCCAGTCTCCTTGTCCATGAGCCTGCCCACCATGGTGTACTCACGCCCAGGAAGGAGGTTCTCATAGCGCACGGTATCAACGATCTTAGCCTCAAGAGAGGGGAGGACTGAATGGTCTCCATCAGCCGCATCAGTGAGCGTTGTACCGATAGCTGAAGGGACGATATCCACGGTCTGGCCCTCATCGTTGATGTCTGCATGGACAGCCACGACCTTGCCGTCCTTAGCGATGAGCTCATAGACAACAGCATCTGTCACCTCATCAGCCTTGATCCACTTGGACGCATCGAAGGTGAAGGTCACATGGGTGGACCCAGAGGTCTCAGGAGCCGTGAACTCAGCCTTTGCATGCACAAGGTCTGCCGCCAGGTCAGATTGAGCCTCAAGCACCTTGGCGAAGGCCTCATAGTCGATGACCGTACCAAGGGATGGAAGTTTGCCATCCTCAACGCCGAAGCAGGCCATGACCTCATCCCACAGGTCCTTGATGGCGCTCTCTCGCTTTGCAGCTTCAGACACTGTGCCCACACCGATGGTGTCCTCATCCTCAGGCTCAAGTGCCTTGATGTCCAGAGGCAAGCCCGTTGCCTTATCCATCACGACGCCGAAGATCTCATATGTGGCACCTTCAACCAGGCTCTCATAAGAGACCTCATCGTCGATGGTGACCTCAGGGTCTGCGACAGTTGCCTTGTCACCGTCCTCGCCGTCAGTTGCCATGGTACCGATGACCGGATGCGCAACCTCTACGGTCTGGTCCTCATCTTCTGGATCCTGATGCTCTGCGATCACGGTATCTGCCGAATAGAGCAGCTCGAACGCTACAAGCTCAGTACCATCTTCGAATGCAGTGGTGTCAAGCTTGAACTCAACATCGACCGTCCCGTTCTCTTCCTCTGGGGTAAACGTGACGCTACCTGTGACCTCATTGCCCTCTGCATCTACAACAGGCTTGGCTTCTACGATGCCATCCTCGCCGATGGCCTTCTGCATCAGACGGCCTGTCATCGTGTACTCCTTGCCAGGAGTGAGATTCGTGTAGCGAACGGTGTCCTTGATGACGCTCATGTCATTCGCCTCGATGACCTTATCGCCATCAGCCGCATCCGTTGCCGTGGTGCCGATGGAGGGCTCTACGACGCGAACCTGCTGATCCACATCGCCCTTGTCCTCATGCTTGGCAACCTCAACGTCCTTCTTGAAGAGCTTCTCATAGACGACCACATCACGCCCCTGCGCCACACGGCTATCAAATGGGATGTGAACCGAGGTCTTGCCATTCGCAGCTTCTGCCGTGAAGACAGTCTCACCCGTGAAAGCATTGCCATCAGCATCCACCACAGGCTCACCGGTGTCTGCGTACATGAGCGTTGCACGAAGCACATACTCATCACCCTCGGCGAGGTTCATGTACTGCACTGTGTCATGAACGCCAGCGTTCGGGTCTGATGTGATGTACTTGTCCAAATCAGCTGCATCGTAGGCAGTGGTCATCAGCGTGACGTTCTGCTTGACCGGATCGTCCAGCGTACCCATGTCAATCGTGGTCTTGTCACGCTTGATCACGATGTTCGGAATCTTCAGCAGCGTGAATGCCTGATTCTTAGAGCAAGGAAGTTCCTCTAGGGTATAGGTGTCATAGGGGAGCGCGCCCAGCTCATCATTCGGCTTGGTCTTGTTGCCCTCTGCATCCTGGCCGAACCAAATGCCATGCTCATCGTCATACGCCTCTTCGGTGGCATTGTCATTTGCATTGGTGTTCTGCTCGTGACTATTCCAAGCTGAGTTGGTTGAGACATAGCCATTCTCATCGGTTACCAGGATATGGCTCTCGCCGGTGGTGTCAGAGGTCAGCTTGAACGGCACTCCTGCAAGGCGATTCATGTCATTCTCAGCAACCTTAATGAACTCTAGGTCACCACGCTTGACCTGCTCCTTCTCGATCTTCTCATTGAAAGACACGACTTCATCAACTGAGGTTTGTGGCTTGATCTGACGAAGCTCTGTGATCTGCTCGCCAAGCAGATAACCTGTCGGTGCCTTAGTTTCTTGTATGAGGATTGTGCCTAGAGGCAAGCATGGTTCACCGGTTTCCAGACGATAATACTCATCTCCATCCACCTTGCTTGCATCATTCAAGAATGCCATTCCAGAAGCATTTGTTTTCACAACCCAAGTACGAGTTGGATCACCAGACGCTTCAGCATCTTCAACGGTCTCGTAGAACCCATCATAATAACGCACAGTGAACTCTGCCCCTTCAAGAGAAGCATTGCCAAGTGGGTAGGCTTTTCCGGTTTCTGTGTCCAGCTTTCTGGCAATCAAGGCCATAGGGTCATCCTCTGGCCGGTCATAGACCTTCATGGTGTTGGTGCTACCAGAAGGCACTGTTGCTGTCTCTGGATCTACGCTAATCGCGTAGCCAGAGCCTTCGGTGCTCTCACCGATCTCCTTGACCCAGTAGGTACCTGCAAGAAGCTCAACCTTCTCAGTGACGCCATCTGTGTCACAGGTGAGCGTTGCCTTCAGGTTGGTGCAAGCCTCATCTGAGTAGACACCATACTGGATGCCCTCCATGTTGTAGCATCCATTGCCATCAGTGATGGATGGGTTGGTGGAATCCTTATCCAGCTGAAGCCAGCCGTTCGGATCAAAGGATATGACGCGCTGATATGAGCCGCCTGCGATCTGGAAGATCTTGAAGTCATCTGGCATGTTGTAGCCGACCATCCACTGGGCCTTGCCTTGTGTGGCGGTCTCATACCAGTCATCGTAATAGACGCCGGTATAGATGTTATAGCCAACAAGATTGCGGCCTGCCCACTCCTTGAATGCAGTGCTACAGCCCTTAGTTGCTGAACCGAAGTCTGAATTGATGGCATCAGCGAGGACGATATGAGCGCATACGACATAGCGGTCATACGTCATCTCAGATCCGTCATACCACGTTGACGGCCACATATCCGGCTCGAAGTTATCCCCATTCCAAGGGCCACCATACATGACACCCTTGGCTACCCATTCGTACTCTTGCCCGTCAGCAAAGCCATAATCCTTGCTGTAATAGCCTGCTGGCGGTGAGGGCTTTGATGGGTTCGCACAGATCGCAGGTACGCCATCTGTGTACATCTTGGCTGTGAACCAGCCTGAATAATTGATCTGCCCATCTTTCTCAAGATAGACATCACTTGCCGCATACGCCTTCTGGGGCGTTGCTAGAGCTGCTGCAGGTATCAACAGGAATACCAACAGCATCGACATCAGGAGCCTGAACGCAACGTTCGATGTCTTTAGATCTACTTGCTTCTCTACCATTCGCATCTCCTCGCTTCATCGGATGCTCCTGGTATCCCACCCTGATCCATTTCAGCCTGACATGGCAGCGACCCCTTTACTGCTACATGCCAGACTGTGCAAACAGGTTACTTGACCTGCGCCTCTTTTCCCTTGGCTGCCTTCTGCTTGGTCTCCTTTGCGATCTGGGAAGCAGACTCGCTGGCTTCCTTGCCCACATCCTTCACAGAAGGTGCCTTCTCGGAATGCTCAACTGCCCACGCCTTGCGCTCATCGCGCATCTTCTGCATGTCGTTGGCGAAATTGGTTGACTCAAGGCTAATCTCGGTCGTCCCGAAGGACACCCAAGCACCTCGCTCATCCCCCTCAGCCTCCGGATGCTCCCAGCTGCCCTGCTCCTGGCGCAGACGCACCATCCAGGGCTCTCCGTGGTTGTTTGCAACCGGCATTCCGATGGAGACGTTCTTCGGATCATTCTCCCACTCGCGCACAGAGCGCTCAGGGACTATGAACTTATAGAATGAAACGTCAGAAACCTCTCCATTAGGTAGTGCAACCTCAGTGTGTGGAGGAAGTGTGAACTCCACATAGGACTTAGAATCCTTCGTCAGGAACTTACGCATGGTTGACTGCGCTGTATCCCCCTGGCCGAACTGCTTGGGGATCGTCACGTTAACGTACTGCCTCTGCTCATCTGCCATTTTCTTTCATCCTTTCGCTTTTGGTTCTTCGTTGCTGTTAGCTTCTTGTCTCTATCTATCGACGCATCTTCTTTGCTCTCCTCCTTCCTCCTCCTTGAAGATGCGCTTTGATAGCTCTTCAAATGCCTCCACGCTCATGGGGCTTTCGCGTTGGTGCTTCCTTGGTCGCATTCAATGCCTTTGCTGATTCCTGGCACTCTTTGCCGATGTCCTTGGCGCGCTGTTGTGGACGCTCTGTCTCTCTTAGGGACTCGTTTCGCCAGATGTCTTGACCTCTATATGAGATGGATTCGATCACTGGCTCTGGCAATGCATCTCTCTCTTCCCAGCCATAGCCCTTCCTCTCAAGCGCGCTCTCAAGCTCATATAGCCTCGGCTTGCCAAACTCAAGCTCATGCCTGAATCTCGTCGCATCCACCTTTACAGGCTCTTCCAAGGCTTCCCAGTTAGCGACCTTGACAGTCACAGTCTTGGCATCGGAGTCCCTTATCGCTTTGACGGCTTCTACCTTCTGGCCGTACTTGGCATTGATCTCTGCTGCATGCTTGAAGGCATAGAGCCTCATCTGTTCTATGTTGTTCAGCTGCCCGCCTATGAGGAGGCTCTTCTCATCAATAATCTTGTGTGCCATCTGATCCACATCTCCACGCATGGTGGCTAGGATGAAATCTGCTTGCATCTTCCGCTGAGAGCTGATGCACCAATCAAGGTCTAGGACATATGGCAGCTCAAGCTGTCTTGCATCGGATATGCCGTCTGCGAACATCTTGTCTACGATCTGGGTCTTTATGACCTCTTCTTCATCAGACTTGCGTTCCTTCAAATATTCGCTCCTCAAGGCATCTCTCTGCTCGTCGATGAGGGCCAACATGCGCTCTCCAACCTTTGCGCGCATGGCATCTAGCCTGTCATCATCTGCATACTCTCCTTTGAGGAGCTTCGTAAGGTAAGGCTTGTCCACTACCAGAAGGTCATCGACAGCGTTGTCATAGATTCCTATGACCTTGATGTCTCTTATGTCCGATTTGTTGCTATCTATGAGGCCATTCAGAAGTTGCTCGCTTCGGTCATCACCTGGACAGCAGAACGCATCAATCTGTGCTACGGCGAACAAGCGTCCTTCTTCATCTACGGGGATCATGAAAGCCATCTCGCTACTGATGTTCGCTGTCTTGGTCTTCCCATGCAGAAGGTCTTTCAGCTCTTGTGACAGCTCTCTTGGCTGTGCCTCGCCCTCATAGATATCCATTCGAGCCTCAAGCCCCTCAGTAGCGGTGTTCTCCTCTAATCTTGCAACCGTTTCGATAGCCATTACCTGGTTCTCCTCCCCTTGCTATTCGGCTTTGCTTGTCGCTTCGTGTTGTTCTTCTCGAATACGGGCTTCACTCCTCCTGTGGAGCTGGCATCCAGGACCAGCCCGCAGTCGTACTTCTTGCCCGTCTTCTTCGATGTGATTCCCTTGAGCTGGATCTGCTTGCCCTTGAGCAAGCCCTCGGCTTGCTTTTGCGTGAGCGCGCGCCCTGAGAAGGGCAAGATCTTGAAGCCGCAACCTTCTGTGTCCAGATAGGTGCCGTCTTCTTGCTTCTCAGCCTTGTTCGATGCACATGAATAGGCCTTACCCCTGGATACGACCTGATTGCCACACCGGGGACATTTCCCTACTGAGACGCACCCTCCTGAGCCTTGCTTCAGGTTCTGGGCATTAGCCTCCATCTGCCTTATATCATGCTCTAAGAGAGCATCGAAGCCTTGCAAGAGCTCTTCTTCTGACATATCGAAGGTTCCGACCTTCTTCATGTCTGAGAAGAGCTTCGCTGTCTCTTCGGCATCGGCTATGCGGCACCCATCAAGCAGGAAGAGGGATATGGCTCCCGGCTCTGTGAGCGTGAGCTTGCCCTTGTCGTTCACAAGCAGGGCCTTGTCTGACCCATCGCTTATGTCTGCCAAGGTAGATGTGCGAGTTGCACCAGTGCCGACCTCGAATCTCTCAAGACGCTTGGTGAGCCAGGTCAGCGTTGGCGCTGGCGGGCGCTTGTTCGCGCCCTCGTGAATGTACGGCTCGGCGATCTCTCCGAACTCAGTGCCTTCTGCATCATCTACATCCATCAACGCATCCGCGTCATACACCTGCTTGTAGCCGGATGCTTTCAGCACGTTCACGGTGCAAACATAGCATTCTCGCCCTTCAAGATGAGCGCTGATCGCATCGAACTCTGCATCCTCGGCCAAGATGGCAAGCCATCCTTTGGCAAGGATCTCGTAGATGTCTGCTGCCGCCTTGCCGAAGCGATCAAGCTCATCAAGACTTCCTGGGACCTTGAGACCTGGCCTATTGGCTCCATGCGCGCCGCCATCCTTGACGTGCGCCTTGCGCGGCTCTCTATGCGTCAGAAGGCTTGCATCCACTCCCACCACGGCTGCTATGCGCTCTGTTAGCGGCAAGAGCTCTTCGAACTGGTCCGGTGTGACGTGCTTGTCCTCCGTGCGCGGGTATGAGACGTATTCCGCCTCATACATCTTCTGGTATGTGTCCAACACGCTTTTCGGATCATGCCCGCGCTTTGCCAGGATCGCGCTCATAGTGGCTAGATCCATGAGCCTTGGCGGCGCTTTGCGCTTGCGCTTGATTCCATCCACGATGACGTTTGAAGGCGCATGCCCATCCAAGCCGCATTCGTCCTTGTCCGCGAAGCGAAGACCCGCCTCTTCTGCATCCTTGCATGCGAACACGTTCCCGGCATCATCTCTGTAACGGACCTCATAGAAGGGAACGCGCTTGTATTCTGCATAAGCTTTGAGCTGCCTGCCCACCTCAGCCACCATCACGGACTTGAGCCTGCCTTGTCGGATCAAGCTGCGATATCCACGCATCCGGGCAAGAAGCGTTGCCTTGCGTGTCAGCTGCATGGAGAGGTAATCCCATTTGTCACGCGCAAGAGCCATCCAGAGATCTCCATCTGACTCAGCCGTTATCGGGTCCCGCTCTCGGAACGCCTTGCGAACCGGCTCTGGGGTCTCATCTGAATGCCTCATGCGCGAGACGGGACCTCTGTAGCCCACCTCCATGAGGACCTCCCAGGCTAGGAGCTCTCCTTCGCCTGATGGGTCCAGATCCGTTGCGATCACCACCTCATCCGCTGGTCCGAGCGCACGGATCTGCTTGGCTGCCTCATCGAAGACATCTTTCGTGTCTTCGATGACATGCCGCCTAAAGGCCATGAGATGGCGATCCCAGGGCAGATGCTGCATGTCCCACTTCGCATACTCTTCGGCATGCTCTGCAGGCACCTGCTCCTCAGGAGGAACCAGCTCAAGCAGATGCCCGAGCAGGTTGATGATCTGATACTGCTGGCCCTCGAAGCTTCCGCTCCTGCCACCTAGCGCCTTCGCGAACTTCGCTGCGGCGGATGGCTTTTCGCATATGATCAAAGCTGTCATCTCTAGCCTCCCAGGATGTCGCGGGCGGTAGAGCCGGACTTGATGAGCGCGAAGATGAGCAGGAGGCAGACGACCAGGACCTTCAAAAGGTTCAGTATGGCGTCTATGCCCAAGATGCCGGTGACTCCTGTCATCGTGCCGAAGTCAACGACGGAGGCCACGATGAATGGGAAGGCGATGATCACGAAGAGCATGATGGAGCCTGCGATGCAGACGCTTGCAAAGCCCTTAAGAAACCCAATGCCCATCTGGCGCGTCCCGTCAAAGCCCATGAGGGCAAGCGGGATGGGAGAGAAGGTCATGTACAAGTAGAGCTGGATCGCACGTGCATAGGCCATGAGAAGCGCCACCACGTATGCCAGCATTGCGGCAATGAATGTGATGAATGTGACTATCAGCGCAACGAAGAAGTCTCCGATGGTCACAGCCCCCATATCCTCTGGTTCCACGAAGGCAATGGAGGAGATGTCTGCGTTCCAGCCTGGCTGATAGTTGGCGATGTATATGGAGACGTTGTTGAGCACGTCATAGAGAAGCTCACAGAGCTTGTCTGCGTTGCCTACCAGGAAGACGAAGATCGTATAGAAGACGGCCAGCACCAAGACCTCGCGCACAGAAGGGAAGAACCCTCCCTGCTGATCCATCTTCGATGAGATCTGCACGAGCTGTACGAGCATCACGAACGCGAGGATGGTGGCCCCGATGGGCTTGACGATGCCGTTGCAGATATCCGTTGCCATTCGATAGATCGCATTGACGCTGCCGCCGAAGAGGTCCTGCCAGGAGCCTGTCAGAAGGTCAGTGGCTGAGATCGACTGCAGGATGGAGAATATCCAGGTGAAAAGGGAGTTGACCATCCCACAGAACAGTCCCTTGATCCAGTCATCTAGTCCCAGCAGGTCTCCGAAGATGGATGCGTGTGCTGGTGTTGGGATGAGAGCCAAGGCTGTCACTCCCACGAGCACCGCTGCTGTAAAGCAGATCATCGTTTCGCGGTGTGGCGCATGGCATGCAAGCCATGCGCGTGTCTTCATCAAGCCCTCCATCAGGCACCTGCCTTGGTGTCTACGGAGAACTCGCCATACGCCATGTCATACACGACCGTCACACGCGAATTCGCCTGATTGTTCAGCATGAAGGAGGTCTGCAAGAGGTTAGTGTTGTAGTTAACCTCGACCTTGCCATCCCAGGAGGCTATTGATGCCGTTGGATATGCGATGGCGCACCACTCTGTGAGCTTGCTCTTGAGCTCATCTTGCTTGCCGCCCATGAGCTCAACGGCCTGAGAGTTGAGGCCCTCTACAGACAACCCCTTAGAGGCCTTCACGCGAAGATAAGAGCTTGAATCTTCGAAGATGTTGGAGCTGACCGTGATCCCAGGAAGCTCAGAAGACGTGGATGTCTGAGTAATCAGGTGCGCTATCGTTTGCTGTCCATCATCTAGCAGCAAAGACAATGTGACATCATCTGTCTGAACGCGCTCACCGTTCACACCTGACTCCACGCTGCTAGAGGAATCCACAGCGCTTATAGCATACCTGCGCGGCTCTCCCTTCGCTTGCTCGCCGTTCTTGTACTCACAGAAGGAGTCTTCAGTGAAGACCACAGTTGCAGTCTCTTTGCTGGCAGTCCATGTGCTTGCTGCCAAGAGCGCACAGATCTGCTTCTCTTCATCCGAATACCCATCTATGAGAGCCTTCTGCTCATCAGTCAGCTCCCTTGCGTTCTCATCCTCGCTTTGCTCTACAGCATCCCCTCCTTCATCTGCATCAGCTGTCTGCTCGATCTGCTCTTGCGCTTGCGTTGCATCAGTTGTTGCCGGGCCCTCCTCGCTGCCTCCTTGTGCGCCTTTGAGCGCGAAGGCAGCGACGATGATGGCTACTGCAACCGCTATGGCCGCAACGCCTATCGCTATCAATTTCTTCTTGTCCATCTATCCCTCCTTGGTGCGCTCTTTAAGCTGCTCTCCTGTAGACGTCGGTCCATCCGGCATCCCAGAAGCCACCCAGGCAGACCTCTCTGCCTGAGCTGTCTCCTGGCCGTCCGTCATAGTTCTGATGTGCGCCTAGGTTCTGGCCATCGCCGTAATAGATCTCTGTATGACGCTGAGGGTTGACCAGGATGTCTCCTGCAACCAGGTCACCCATGCCCGTATAGGGCAGGCGCGAGAAGCCTGCACCTTCCAAGATCGGCCCCATATTGAATGTGGTGAAGGGAGTGGGCCCTAGCTCGGACCTAGTCCACCCTGCATCCAGAAGCGAGTAATAGACATAGCTTGAGCAATCCACGTCAGGGTTCCTGTAGCGCTGGTCCATCGAATACCCGTGCGAGTCATCATTGGCTATTGCCATTGCTGCACCCATGTATCCAGCAGAGCCTGAATGCGTTAGAGCGTCATAGATCCTTTGCGCTGCTGCTACGCGGAGCTGGATCTGTGCCTCTGTGTCTCCTGACATCTCATAGACTTCATGGAACCAGCGTGTCGCCTGTTCAAGATCATCAATGGAATTGAATCTGTCAAGAAGCCCTGCGAACTCAACACAGAAGAATGAGACCTGCACTTCTGGGTCTCCGCTTGGCCGTCCGGCCGATGCCGCAAAGCTGACTAGGGCCCTACAGCGCGAAGGATATGTCCACTGGGCTAATCCGTATCCTGCTTTAGGATTTCCTATGAGCTCTGGCGGATAGTTGTCCTGTTCATAGCAGTCATCTACACCATTGCCATTGCCGTCATAGCAATAGCCGAATCCGTGCTGGACCTGGCGGGAATTGTTCTCACTCTCACATGCCCAGTTGCCCATGATCGCTGCGATATGCAGATCATCGAAGCCTCTATCCCTGAGCAGGTTCGCAACTATGTTCTCGTTCTCTGAAAGCTCAGATATGTACTCATCCTCACCGCCATCAATAGCTGCTATCAGCAGCACGAACGCTACGATTGCGGCTAGGATCGCCATGGCTGGCAGCAGCACCGCACTGCCCATCGCCGCAACTGATCCTCCAGAGCCGCTTGCCATTGCCGTTCCTGCAGCGGCGCTAGCGGCTTTCGTAGAAGCTCCTGCCGCAGCTGCGCCTTCAGCGCTTGCGCTGGCCGTTCCTGCGGCTGTGCTCATGGCTGCAGGCCTGATGCCACGTTCGAATGCGCTCTTCGCGCCTCCGAACCTCCTGACCACTCCACGTGCGCGCCTGACGGTGCTTCCGGTCTTGGCGAACCCATCAAGCTCATCGCTTGATGCAGCTTCGCTTTCCACTGCGCCCAGAGCTGCCATCTTCGCTTCTGCTAGTACCGCAGCTCCTGCACTTTGGTTCGCGACCGCCTTGGCTTCTGAGCTTCGGCGCTTATCCCAAGCCGGTGCTGCACCGCTCTTTGGACCTACGGCTTTGCTCGTCCTCCTCACATTCGTCGTTGTGCTGCTCGTGCGCTTCGTTTGCAATATGCTCTTCGTGCGCTCCTTCGAATTAGTGACAACACCAGATGCAGCCGCCTTGCCTGTTCCATGGCGCACCTGGCTATGGCCGATCTCGGCCATCTGCTCAGAGGTCTTCACGTATTCCCCTGCGCGCGCAGCGCGCGTCATGTCCAGCTCGAAGGGCATGCCTATGCAGCCGCCTCGTTGAAGTCTGTGTTGAAGAGCTCGTAGAGAGAATTCCCCATCGGGAACTCGCCCTTGATCGGCACTCGCGCAGCTCCTGCTATCAGAAGGCCATCTCCACACTTGCAGGATTCGTCAACGAATCCTGCTTCCTCGGCTGAAAGCCCAAGCAGGTCTGTCCATGTCTGCCTGTCTACTGGGGACTGCTTGAGCAGCATGATGTAGTCAGCATTCAGCACGATCGCACGTGCCTTCTCGTTCTCTAGCATCGCAACAGAGTTCTGCGTGATGCCTGTGATGATGCCGCCGAACTTTCGTGCCTCGTTGGCGAAGCGCGAGAAATACGAGAGGACCGTTGGATATGCGAACATCGACTGGATCTCCTCGATGTAGATCCAAGTGCGCCTGCCCTTTGCATGGTTCGCGTACATCTGATTGCGCACTGCCTCGCACATATTGATGAGCGCGAAGACCACCATGGAATCCGGCAGACTCCGAAGGTTCACATCGACTATCCGCTTATCCCAATCAACGTTGCTCTGTGCATTGAAGAAGGACATAGAGCCATGCACGAATCGCTCATAGCGAAGAGCAATGGTCTTTGCCTGCGGCTCTGGACAATGCTTCTCATCTGAGAGGACCTTGTGGAAATCTCCAAGGGTCGGTATCTGAGAGGTCTTCCTGCGCTTGGCGTTTGCAAACGCGATCTCTACTGCTCGTGTGATGATCGACTGTTCGCACTCATCAAGACCTTGTCCGCTCTCAGCAGCTGACGCTGCAGCCTGAGCCAGCATGGCATCCACCTTGAAGGCGATCTGGGCCTCACGGCTCATATCTCCAAGCGTTGACATATCGAACGGATTCAGGCGCGTGGGCGAATCGACTCCAAAGGCTAGCTCAGAGCCATCATGATGAGCCGTGAGTGCAACGTATTCAGCCGCGCGGTCAACGATGATTATCTGGTCATCTGGGCAGTTGAGAAGCGTCCCTTCGATCTCCTGCTTGACGAAGAAGGACTTGCCGCCACCGGTCTTTGCCGCAACGAATCCAACAGGTGAGTCATAGAGCTTTCGGTTCGCTATGACCAGGTTATTGGATACCTTGTTCTGCCCAACATAATTCCCACCTGCCTGGTCCAGCTCTTGAGTTGCGAACGGGACCAGGATCGCTGCTTCTGCTGTGGTGAACATGCGAGACACGTCCACATGGTTCATGCCTAGCGGCAGAAGCAAATTCATAGCGGCCCTCTGCCTCAAGGGCAGCGCCTCTATGATCACGCTATGTGAGTTGGCTTTGTCGATTATGTGATGGACGCGCTCTGCAAGCTCTTGCGGGCTATCAGCGTATGTCCATACAAGGCCGGTGAACTCGAACAAGCGCTGATTCTTGTTCTGAAGGTCATCCAGGACGCCTTTTGCCTCATCGCGCGAATAGGTGAGCTCTGCAGGAAGCAGATTGGGGTCATAGCCTTTCTGATAGGCCTTCTGCTGAGCTTCCAGACACTCCTTGTCTATCCAGTTCAAGCGCTGCTTCACGTAATTGACAGCCTTGGATTTGCCCATGGGCGAGAGATGCCAGCTGATGTTCAGCGGCATCGGAAGGTCTGCCAACTCGCACAGCATCCTGTCTGAGTTATCAGACCCGAACGTCCTCATCACCAACGCCTGGCAGAAGACATCTCCATTCCAATAACTGGATTGGTCCCGCTTGTAATCAAGCACCTCAGGCGATATGAAATCCTTGGTCGTGAGGCCTGATGTGATCGTTATATCCCGCTCATAATCGAACGAGAGCACATGCCCTGGACGCAGCTGAGTATTGAGAAGCTCAAGACGCCCCATGCCGTCAAGGACCTTCACTTGGCACCCTATGCGCCCAAGCGCATCTGCCACGTCATTGCGAATGCGCGACAAGGACTTGATCGCTGCATCTGCAGAAGGTGCCTCTATGGAGTAGGTAATCGTGCGAACGCGACGGATATTAGAGACACCCTCTTTCATCTTCTGGTTCAGGATCTGATTGAAGGTCTCAGCATCCGAGCGCGCCGCATCACTCTCTTGCGCAGACACTCTGAAGAACTCGCGCTCTCCGATCTCCTCACGAAGGATCGGTATGTTCATCACGTTGTACTGAACATGCACGTCCTCATTGAAGTAGTTCAGCATCTCGAAGAGCACATCGAAGATCGCCTGTTGGCGGTCCTCACGAGCTGATTGATAAGAGATGTCTGGGAATTCAAGCGTTTGAGAGAAAAGGCCTGGCTCTACCTCGCAGATGCCGTCTTTGAACATCCGCTCATACCCGATCGCGGTGAGCGTGTCCGTTGCACGTTCGCGCTTGGCTTGACGCTTCGCTGCTTCGCGCTCCTTGGCTTTGCCGCGCTCCTTCAAGGTGTCCTTCGTTTGCTTTGCGCGCTTTGATTCCTCTTTGTCTAGCTGGCGTAGCTCCTTTCCGTACTGCTTTGCCTTGCGTGTCAGCTCTCGCTTCTCTTTCTTGATCTGTGCCTTATAGGCTCTCTTCTCCTTTCGAGAGCGCGCAAAGGCTCCCTTGGGCGCGAATGCATCACCCATGGGCTTTGCAGCCTCTTCGATGAGGGTCATATCTGTTGCAGGGTTCATCTGCTCTTCATTAGTCAAGCTCTGCCACCTCCTCGCTGAACGCACACGCCTCGATGCCGCGCGTCTTTGACAGGCGGGCATAGGTCTTGCTCAACTGGTCTTCAGATGCTTCATTGGCCTTTCCCTTGAGACGGGAAGGCGTTGAGACGTACACGCATTGATCGCTCTTCAAGTTGTGCTGTATCCAAAGCGGGATGTATCTCTCCAAGGGCATCCCGTAGGGCCGCCAAAGCCCCAGAGCCCATATTCCAAAGGCGCTCAGATAGATCGGCCACTGTGCATATGTCCAGCTGATTCCAAGCACCAACTGCAAGATGACGCCCAGGCTCACAGCTACCGTCAATGCGATCACGATGGTGATGAGGGTCCTTGCGGTGAGCTGCCCGATCACCTTTGACTTGTATTCAGAGATGTCCTTGCGGACCGGTACTGACAACATCTCTCTAGCCTGCCCAGGATGTGTCCAGTGTCCCGAAATAGGCTGCAGCTGCGATGATCACAGCTCCTCCAACGATCATTGATACAGCGGTCGCTATCTCGGCTCCGCCACCAGTAGCGCCGTCGCGTACAGCCAGACCGAAGCGCACCGCGCCCCAGACGATGAGCGCACCACCGAGAAAGGCTATGCCTCCCCCGATCATGCCCATGAACTCATTAAGCATGTTGGTTCCTCCTTGTGTGGGGTGAGTGCGCTTGCGCTCACCCCTACGGATCTCCTCGTTTCGTTGCCCTGCACCGCTAGCTGTGTGGAGCAGCTAGCGGCACATGCCAGACACGGGCTCTTCTTCTTGTCTGGGCTTTTCAGCGGGGATCTCCTCGTCATCACCCCGAACGAACCTTGCTGTGTGGAGCAGCTATGAGGTTCGCCGCCGGTCCTATCCTCCTATCTGGTAGAATCCCGGCTTGAGTTCCCCTTGTGGGGATCTCCTCGTTTGAGCGGGACGGCTGCATGGTTGCGGTTGTGGAAAAGCGCTTCCATGTGCCCTGATCGGCTAACCCGTCCTGCTCTTTGCTTGGTTCTTCATCGAAGGCCCCCTTCCTGCTTGCTTTCCCTTTGACTTGTATTCGATGATGTTGAACAGGTCTTCATGCCTTGCCTCCTTCTTCTTGTACGGCTGATGCCCTGGGTCTATGTATTCATACCTGGGATGCTCTTCCAAGATGTACTTGCGCCCTTTGTATGCGTATTCCCCTTTGATGATCAGCAATGCTTGATTCCTCGGCACAAGGCCCACCTCAGCCGGATCTATCAACGCACGTTGCTGGGTTTGGTAGTTCCTGGTGGAGCTTGAGCTTTGCCCGCGAGACTCATTGAAGGTCCGTACATTGATGGTCTGCTGACCTATGAGCTCTGAGACCTCTTTGTTGGTAGCAAGGTCGGTGCCACCTAGATAGAGCTGCGTATCACAATTGCCTCGGATGATCTCAGATGCTTCCTTTGAATAGTTGTTCTCCATCTGCGCTATCGACTGCAAGATGATCGACAGCCCGATGTTCCTCGATCTTGTGACTGCGATGGTCTTCTCTATATCGGGCAGCGTTCCTATGTTCGCGAACTCATCTATGACGTAATCCACGAACCGAGGAAGCTTTCCTCCATACTGGTCGATCGCTTTGTTGCAGAGCACGTTGATGGACTGCCACATCAAGATCGCAAGCAAGAAGGAGAACGTCTTGTCAGTGTCCGAGAGCACTCCGAACAGCACCCTCTTCGAATCGGGATCTCCGAACTTGTCCAATTCCAGCTCACATTCGCCTGTAGGATCGCCGTATCTATCCTTAGGGCCTGCCAGGATGTCGGATATCTCCTTGATCTCAAGCGGCTTCAGGCGAACATTGCAGCTGATGATGATCGACTTCAATGTCTTGCCTGCAGCAGTCTTGAATGCCTTGTAATTCGATAGAGCGAAATCCTCTGAAGGTGATAGTCCGCCTTCCTGATACGGGCTGATGCCATCTGTGAGCCTTACAAGAGGTGAAGGTATCCATGCCCACGTTCCCTGTGAGCCGCTTTCGCGCAAGCCTCTCTTGCTCTCATCGTAAGCGGGCTCAGTTGCTGTTGGCCGATTCCCTGCAGGACGATATTTCTTGCCAGTCTCGATCTGCTTGAAGATGAGGTCCAAAGGAGACTCATAATCTTCGTTCTCCTCTTGCGCATTCGCAAGCGAGAGGAAATACAAGAGATTTGGAAGCGTGTAGTCTCTTGCCGGGAACCAATCACGCATGAGCGCAATGATCGAAACATACAAGAGCTTCTCTGCGTTCTCCCAAAATGGATCATTGCTTCCCTGGCCATTCTTGCCGTTCGTATTGGCGATCAAGCAATTCACGAAGGACAGAATCTCAGCATCTGTGTGCACGTATTTAAGTGGGTTGTAATGATTCGATGCGGGGAAATCCACGGTATTGAGGCTGGCTATCTTATAGCCGTTCTCTACGAAGAGGTGTCCGCATTCCAAGAGCGTGGTGCCCTTTGGATCTGTGACAACGTAGTCTCCGTAGAGCTGCATCAGGTTCGGCTTCACGAAATAGCGCGTCTTGCCTGAGCCAGATCCGCCCACCACGAGAACATTGAGGTTCCTATCATGTACCAGGTCGAACTTCTCTCTCTTTATCGCTAGCGAGGCATCACGTGTGAGGAGGATGTTCTGATCGGGCTCTTGGGCGTTGGCATATGCCTGAATCTCTTTCTTCGTAGACCACCTGGCACTGCCATGCTCTTCTCCTGCTCTCTCCGGCCTTGGCACGGCAAATGCCATCGCCCATACACCCAGAGGAAGCGCAAAGCCTATCAGCATCCCCACGAATGCGCTATTGCTCATCAGGTCTGCTTTGGCTGCCATATCGAAGAAGTGGCCCTCCGCATACGCAAGACCGC
>CAJUPL010000015.1 GCA_910588435.1 uncultured Eggerthellaceae bacterium
GGGATGCAACGCATCCCGTAAGCCGGACCGAGCGGAGCGAGGCCGAAGGATGGGGAAGGTTTGGCAGGTGACGGTCCTCAGGTTCAGCCTTGAGCCGCCGAGTTTTCGGAGGGGTCCCGTTAGGGATCCCGACGAAAACGGCGATGCCTCCCCTACTCACTTGTGGCGAAGCATGCGATGGCTGGTACCCGAGCGTTTCTGAAGGCAAGGGCGAATGTGGTATATCCAACCACATTCGACCGCCAGCCTGAGGCCTAGCGAGGGTGCCAGCCATCGCATGTGAGCAGAGTGAGTGATGAGGGTGGCAGCCCGAAATGCCCGGATGGTTGGTCTGCGCCAGGCTAGGTTGCCTGACCAGTTGCATTGTTCCGGGTGTTCGCAGGCTTTCGCCTGCGTTACGCATTGCTGGCGCAACGCTGCGCTTGCAATGCAAGCGCCCACACATGGGGGGGGAGGCTCTGTGCTTGCAATGCAGCCACCCACAGGCAAGGGGGGGTGTCCACAGGAGATGGCTTCACTCAGATAAGGCGCGCGTAAGTGCGCCAAGGCCGCTACAGATGCATGAGCGACAAGCGAATGCATCTGTTAAAGGCCGCTATAAAAGTGCACAGGCATGCTCTTTGCCTGTGCAGAACTTTTGGGCTGCAAGGGAGTCAGTGCTACAGGTTAGACAGGTGGCCGGGAGGCCACCAAGGCCGCTACATGGTTGTGAATGAAATGAACAACCATGTTAAAGGCCGTAGTAAAAAGAGCGGGTGCTTGCACCCGCGACACCGGATCGTGGCAGCAAGGCTGCAGGAGCATCTGGTTAGAGGCTGCTTTAAAAGGGCACAGGCATGCTCTTTGCCTGTGCAGCATTTTTGGGGCAGCAAGGAAGCAAGAGGATTCAGCGGTTGCGGATGACGCGGATGTTGTCGCGGGCGCGATCATAGGGGGCCGTGTTCGCAGAGGCATGCTGTACGGAGAGAATCAGCCCCACGATCATCAGAGACGAGATGACCGACGTGCCTCCAGACGAGATGAACGGCAGCGGCTTGCCCGTTGTTGGGAAGACACCGATGGCGCAACCGATGTTCAGGAACGCCTGGAAGACCAGCATGATGGCACAGCCGCCTGCGATCATGGCACCAAGGTTGTCCGGTGCGGAGTCTGAGATGCGCAAGGACGTGAACAGGAACAGCAGGAACAGCCCTATCACGAAGAGCGCGCCCACAAGCCCCATCTCCTCGCCCAGGACGGCGAAGATGAAGTCAGAGTCAGACGCGAAGAGGTACTGGTACTTCTCGTGCGAGTTCCCTATCCCAACTCCGAATAGGCCGCCTTCGGCAAGCGCGTAGTATGAGCGGATGATATTGTAGCCAGAGCCTAGTCCGCCATCTCCGTCATTCCAAGGATCCAGGTAGACGAAGCGGTTAGAGCGATACCCTGAGCCCAGCGTGCCGCCAAGGACCGCCAGCGCGCCAACGGCGATGATTACCACCAAAGACCACGTGGGGAACCCCCCTATCCAAAGGACCGCGAAGATGCCAACAGCGCAGATTAGCGTGGTACCCATGTCAGACTGGGTGACGTACATGAACGCCAAGGGTGCCACGATCAGCGCCATGAGACGCAGCACCGCCATCCGGAAGTCTATCTCTTCTTGCTGGAACTTATGCGCGATGCGGATGGTCATCAAGATCAAGGCTACCTTGATGAACTCAGAGGGCTGCATGCCAATGGGGCCAATGTAGAGCCACCGCTTAGCGCCGTTCACCTCAGTGCCAGCCACGAACGTGAGCAGCAAGAGCACCATGCAGAAGCCCCAGAACAGAAGCGTCAGGTTCCCGGCCCAAGCGTGATACGGCACCAGATACCAGATGATGATGGCGGCAACAAGCCCGATGGTGACATACACTGCTTGTCCTAGCACGTCAGAGAACGGGTTCTTCCCAGCCGCAGACAGATCAGCGGAAGACGCGGAGAACACCATCACTAGGCCTATCACCACAAGCGCGAACACGGACACCAGAAGCAGCGTGGTGGCCACGCGTGATTGCGTCATGGGCTTTGAACCGTGCCTTGCCAAAGCCGCCCCTTACAAGATCCCTTGTGCGCGCTTGCGCACGAGCTCCTTGAAGTGGCGCCCACGCTCCTCAAAGCAGGAGAACTCATCGAATGACGCGCACGCAGGTGATAGCAGGATGACGTCCCCGCTCTCAGCCGCGTCACATGCCGCCTTGAAGGCGTCGTCGAACCCAGAAGCGCGCACCACATGCACACCAGACCCCGCGAACGCATCAGCAAAGCGCTCAGCTGCCTCACCGAAGAGGACCACGCACTTCGCGTGTTCATCACAAGAAGCCACTAGCTCATCCAGCGGCCCCATCTTGTCACGCCCGCCCAGCATCACGATCAAAGGCCTATCTGGGAATGAGCCTAGCGCCATCAGCGTTGCATCAACGTTCGTGGCCTTGGAGTCATTGTAGAAGCTCATACCTTGAGCCTCCCCGCACGGCTCTATCCTATGCTCTAGCGGCTTGAACTCAGGGAGTGCCTCGGTCACCTTCACCGCATCCGCACCAAGCGCAACAGCGCCCGCAGCCGCCGCAAGCGCATTCAGTACGTTGTGCGGCCCCTTGATCTGCAGGTCATCCGCGCTTGGGAGCACGTATTCGCCATCATCGAAGGCCAGATGCAGGTGGTCCGCCTCATCCAGGAAAGCGGCGTTTAGCGCACCGCACGCCTCACGCATATCCCCCTTGATGCCAGCCTTCGTGCCGATGGGGATGTACGCAAAGCCGCCGCCTTCGCCATCATGCGCCAAGCGAGCCCTCCTCACCTGTTCGCGCACCACGTCATTGGTGGCATCCATGACCGCAACGCCGCCCGCGCGCTCAAGGCTGACAAGCATCTTCCACTTGGCGTCAGCGTAAGCCTCAAAGCTTCCGTGCCAGCTCAAGTGATCGGGCGTGAGTCCCAGGAAGATGCCAACTTCAGGTGCGAAGTCAACGATGGATGCCAGCTGATATGATGAGACCTCTGCAACGAAGACGCGCTTGCCTTGGGGAGGGCACGCATTCTCAGAGAGGTCACCCACTACAGCATCAAGGCACGCGCTACCGATGTTGCCGCAGGCCAGCGCATCGTATCCACATGAATCCAGCACCTGTGCCAACATGGCAGTAGTGGTGGTCTTGCCGTTCGTGCCCGTGACGCCAACCCAAAGCGAATCCGCCGGGCTCTCACGCCATGCAAGCTCAACCTCACCGATGAGCTCCTTTGAGCACGCCTTCGCTGACCTATAGAAGCCGGACGTCTCCGGGATGCCCGGGCTTGCGATGCACACATCATATGAGCCCGCGACCGCATCCCCCTCCATGACCATCACAGGGAAGGGCGCATCCTGGCTGGCAACCTCAGCGCCACCTTGTCCGGGGTATACGGTGAGTGATGACACGCGCCCCTCAGGCTGCGCGGCAAGATAGCGCATGACCGCGCATCCCGTGACGCCAAGCCCCAAGAGGCACACATCACCCAAGCATCGAGGCGCAAGCTTGCGCCCGTATATCATCTGAGTCATTTCCAGATCACCCCGTAACCATCGAAGAGGAGAAGTAGAGCACGAAGCCACACGCGGCAAGCAGGCCCGAGATGATCCAGAACCTGACCACCACCTTCGTCTCTGACCACCCCTTCTTCTCGAAGTGATGATGCAGAGGCGCCATCAGGAAGACGCGCTCACCCGTGCGCTTGAACCATGCTACCTGGATCATGACGGAGAGCGCCTCGGCCACGAAGAGCGCGCCTATGATCAACACGATGAACTCCGTCTTGGTGACAACGGCCAGGCATCCCAGCGCCTGACCAAGCGCCAAGGAACCGGTGTCACCCATGAAGATGTCTGCTGGGTGCGAATTGAACCAGAGGAAGCCCACGCACGCACCTGCGATGGCCGCTGAGAAGATGGCAGGCTCAAGCAGGTTCTCGCGGAAGGCGATGGCAGCCATCACGATCATGACGATCATGACGGTACCCCCGGCCAGCCCATCAAGGCCGTCGGTCAGGTTCACCGCGTTCGAAAGCCCCATAAGCAAGATGAGATCGAAGACCACATACAGCCACGGGATGGACATCTCAGCCCCTCCCGGAAGCGGGATGGTGGTGGTCAAGATCCCAAGATCCAGCGTGCAGATGAACGGGATCTCAACGGTAGGCTGGATATCCAGCATGTTGACGGCGCAGAGTATGAACGTCAAGGATATGGCGAACTGGAAGGCCAGCTTCGCTTTGGGGGTGAGGCCTAATGACCTCTCATGCGCGATGCTGGACACGTCATCTATGAGGCCCACGATGCCTGTCAGCACCACAGCCGCTATCAGGATGTAGGTCTCTATGTCAGGGACGCCCACCACGAACCCGGCCGCCACCACAGCTATCAGCATGACGATGCCGCCCATGGTTGGCGTGCCGCTCTTCACCAGGTGGGTCTGCGGGCCGTCATCGCGCACCTGCTGGCCGATGTTCTCACGGCGCAGGATGCGGATGAGCACAGGCGTCAGCAGCATGGTCACAAGCACGCCGATGACCACGGCCATGAAGACCAGGAATGTAGGGTAGTTCTCGAAGTAGGAGAACATCTAGCTTGCCAGCCCTTCCGCCAGACGCGCAAGTCCCATGAAGTTGGAGGCCTTCACCAGCACCACGTCCTGTTCGAAGAGAGTGCCCTCAAGCTCCTCAAGCGCAAGCGCTATGGTGTCAACGCATGTCACCTTGCCCTCATCCATGCCGCTTGCAACCGCGCCCTTCGCGATCAGGCGGCTTGACGGCCCTACGCAGATGAGCCTGTCTGTCTGGCTTGCAGCAACGGCCTCCCCCACGCCCTCATGGCACGCATCTGAGAAGCTGCCAAGCTCGCCCATGTCTCCAAGCACGGCAACGCGATGCCCGCGCACATCCATGGCGTCTAGCATAGCCAAGGAAGCACGCATGGAGTCAGGGCTTGCGTTGTATGCATCATTGATGACCGTGAAGCCGCCAGCGGCGCGCAGGATCTCCTGCCGCCCGGCCTCAGGCACAGAGCCGCTGAGAGCACGTGCGATGTCATCCGGAGACACCCCCATGGCGCGCCCCACGGCTGCCGCTGCAAGCGCGTTCGCCACGTTGTGCTCACCGCGCAGAGCCAACGTCACGCTTGCGCGCTCAATGTCTGGCTCCATGTCGAACAGCGTTGGCTCCCCCGGCACATGCGCACGGAAGCCCTTGAAGCAGGCCGTGAAGTGCGGGCGCCCTTCGGCATCAAGCTCAACGTCTTCCGCCCACGTCTGCCGTGAGCACTCGAAGCGCGGCTCTCCTGCCAGCTCACCGTATGCGCAGACACTGATACCGCGAACGTCCAAGCGCGCGTGCTGAGCAAGGTAGGGAGAGTATTCATCGCCTGAGTTCAGGAATGCCGCGCCTGTGCCCTGGGGAAGCTCTTCCAGAAGCTCCGCCTTCGCATTCGCGATGGCCTCCCTTGATCCAAGCATCTCTATATGGGACTCCCCAACGTTGGTGATGACACCCCAATCAGGGCGCGCCATGCGGCAGAGGTCGCGGATCTGACCCGCGCCGTCCATGCCCATCTCCATCACCAGCGCCTCATCATCAGGCTCACAAGCCAGAAGCGTGAGCGGACCTCCAAGCTCATTGTTCTGGTTGCCGCGCGTGGCGCATACCTTGAGCTTGGATGCCAGCACATCACGCGTGAGGTTCTTCGTTGTGGTCTTGCCCACAGAACCCGTGATGGCTATCACCTTCGCCTGGATATGATTTCGCCACTCTGCAGCGATGTCTGCCACTGCATGCGGGGTTGAGGGCACTTGGATGATGGCCGCCCCCAGCTCACGTGCGAACGTGAGGCAGCTTGCAGGAAGCGGGTCCGTTATGAGCGCTGCGCGTGCGCCTTGCGAAAGCGCGCTCTTGACGAAGTCATGCCCGTCTGACCGCTCACCTTGGATGGCAACGTAAAGGGCGCCTTCGGTCACATCCCTGGAATCAAGGGTGATGGAGGTCAGCACCTCAGAGGCATCAATGGGCTCAACGATCCATTGACCGCCTGCCGCCTGCATGATCTGCTTGGCATTCAGCCTCATCTTGCCTCCCTGACTTCCCTGCCCTCATCAACCGCCAGCATCAGCATGTGATAGCGGATCTCCTCTGCGTCGTCGAAATGCACGCGGTCACGCCCGAACTCCATCACCGTCTCATGTCCGCGCCCGCAGACCAAGATCACATCCCCAGGGGATGCCGAATACACAGCTTGCTTGATGGCGCGCTTCCTGTCAGGGATCATCTTGACCTTGGAGCCCAGCGCATCCGCAGCGCCTTTTGGCATGCATGCCATGACCTCAGATAGGATATCCATCACGCGCTCAGAGTGAGCGTTGTCATTGGTGAGATGCACATGATCAGCGCCAAGCGCCGCTTCCAGCATCAGCGCCCTCTTGCCCTTGTCCCTGTCCCCTTCGCAACCGAACACTATATGCACGTTGCCTTGGGAGACCTCACGCGCGGCCTCGATGGCCTTCTCAATGGCATCAGGGGTATGCGCATAGTCAACGAATGCAGCGAAATCCATCTCAGGCGCAACCTTCACGCGCTGCATGCGCCCCGGCGGCGACGACGCGTCTGCCAGAGACGCCGCAGCCTGCCCAAGATCCGCACCGGCAACCAGCGCTGAGGCAAGCGCCACCATCACGTTCTCAGTATTGAACATCCCAACCAGAGGATGCGTGAGGCGCAAGGCTGATCCATCAAGCGCTCTCAGCTCTAGCTCCGCATCAGCGCCAACCTGCTTGCGCTCTATCAAACGAAGGTCATCTGACGGGTGCGGCCCAACGCGCACCACCCTATCCCCCGCCTCTTCGCACTCCCGCGCAAGCCTGCGTCCAGCATCTCCAAAGGTTGAGATCACGCGCGTTGCTGGGAACTCATCTGAGAAGAGGTGCTTCTTGGCCTGGTAGTAGGACTCCATGTCCTTGTGGAAATCAAGGTGGTCTTGGGTCAGGTTGGTGAATGCCGTGATGGCGAAATGCACATTTCGAACGCGCCCCATCTCAAGGGCGTGCGATGACACCTCAAGCGCTGAGGCTTGGGCCCCAAGCTCCAGCATCTGAGCTAGCAAGCGCTCAAGGTCAGCTGACTCAGGGGTGGTGTGTGCGCTCTCAAGCTCATATCCATCCACACGCGCACCGCACGTGCCTATGACGCCGCAGGTGATGCCGCAAGCATTCAGCATGTGCTCTATGAGGTACGTGGTGGTGGTCTTGCCGTTCGTGCCGGTGACCCCTATGAGCGCAAGCTTCTCAGACGGGCTGCCGTAGAAGTTGGCCGCTGCAAGCGCCAAGGCACTGCGCGCATCGGGAACCTTCGCCTGCGGGATGCCGTCAGCACCTGGGAAGTCCAGCCAGCGTTCGCAGACTATGGCAGAAGCGCCCCTGTCAACCGCGGCCTGCGCGAAATCATGGCCATCAGATTCAAGCCCGCATACGCAGAAGAACGCATTGCCTTTGCGCACGCGCCGCGAATCATAGGCGATGCCCGATACGGGCACGTGCCCTGAGCCTTTGAGGTCATGGGGTATCCCGCAGAGGATGTCTGCCAGGGAGCTTGTCATCTAAAGCATCACGCTCACTTGACCGGGACGATGTTGTACAGGTCTATGGCCTCGAGCATTATATCGTGAAAGACGGATGCCATCTTTCCCTCATAGTTGATGTTGTTGGCAGACACGAAGCATGCCAGGTTGGAATTCGAATTGTCTATGAACCCGGCGAAGCAGAGGTTGTAGCGGTTCTCAGCATATCCGCCGTTCTCCGCGATCTGCGCCGTGGAGGTCTTGCCGGCTACGTCATAGCCCTCTATCTCAGCGTCAGTCCCCGTGCCTTCGATGACCACGCCCTGCAGCATGCCCTTCAGCTTATCCAGCGCCTCTTGATCATCTATCACCTGCTCAGAGGGGTATTCTTCCCACTCTCCCGTCTGTGGCTTGGACATCAGGAAGTGCGGCGTGCACAAAAGCCCATCAGAGGCCAGCATGCCATAGAAGCGCGCCATGGTGAGCGGCGTTGTGGTGAGGCCTTGGCCGAATGAGATGTTGCAACCAGTGACATATGCCCACTCGTCGAAGTCCTGCACGTAGTTCTGCGCCTCTCCGGGGTAGTCAACGCCTGTCTTCTCAGCGATCTTCAGGCGCTCTATCATGTCGTTCAGCTTGTCGAACCCAGCCTCTTGGGTTGCAAGGGAGATGCCAACGTTGGATGACTGGTTCAAGATGGTGGCGAACGTCATGTCCACATCTGGACGCTTGTGCGCGTCAGTGATCACGTACTGGTCAGCCTCAAGCTCTGCCGGGCAGAAGATGATGTCCTCTGGCTCCTTCGCACGCTCATGCAGCACCGTGAGCGCGGAGAGGGACTTGAAGATGGACCCGGGCTCTATGGCTTGAGTGATGGCGGTGAGATTGTCTGACCCAACCATGGAGTGCTCGCGGTCTGTGGGGTCAAGGTAGGGATATGAGCAGATGGCGTAGATCTCACCTGTGTCACCATCTATCATGACGCTTGAGCCCTGCTCGCCCTCGTATGACAGGACGCCCTTCTCAAGCGCTTCTTCCATCTTCGTCTGCAGGCGGATGTCAAGGGAGATCATGATGTCCTCCCCATCCTTCGCAGGCGTGTCCTCATGAACGCCACCCGGGATGGGTGCGCCCTTCTCACCGCGCTCTGCTGAATACTTGCCAGGAGTGCCGCGAAGCAGCTCATCGTATTGCAGCTCAAGGCCGGTGATGCCGTTGCCGTCAACGTCGCATACGCCGATGACCTGGCCGCCTACGCCGCCGTTGGGGTATTCCCGCCTTGAATCCGCGATGAAGTAGATCCCTGGCAGCTTCATCTCCTTTAGGCGCTCCGCTTTCTCAAGGTCAGCCTGGCGCTCTATGTAGACGAACGTGCTTGGCTCACGAGAGAGCAGCGCCTCGTAGTGATCCGCATCCTCCTCAAGGACGGTTGAGATCATGGATGCCTCGTGGCGCGCGTCAGTCACCTCAGACGGATTGCAATAGATGGTGGTGCAATCCACGCTCACGGCCAGTATCTGGCCATTGCGGTCATAGATGGTGCCGCGCTTGGGCGTCACCGGGAAGTTGATGGTGCGGCTCTCCTCGGCCATGGCCGTGTAAGTTGGAGCCACCAGCACCTGCAGGAATATCAGGCGAGCAAAGAATATCAGCGCGATGGCCAGAAAGACATAGCAGACCTTGATGGGCGGCCGATGGGTGGCGCTTGCGCGCTCGCCCGATTCGCTCCCTATCACATCAGAGACATGCCCTGCGATCCCCGTGAGGACGCCGTGTGCGCGCTCACCCCTGCCTGATGAGCCCCTAGGGTATCTGGAGTCTGCCATGCCTCTACTCCGCTTGGGCTTCCGCGCTTGAAGCTTCCGCCTCTGCAGCCTCAGCCTCTGCAGCTGCTGCTTGGGCTGCTGCCTCTGAAACGGTGCCTGACAGGAGCAGGCGACCATCTTGTCCGCGGACGACCACGTCCCCGGTGATGTCAATGAATGAGTTGGTTGCAGGAGCGCGCATGCCTATGGCCAGCGCATCGCGCTTCACCCGAGTTGGGTTCGCAAGAGAGCTCTGGGTGACCTCAAGCTGGCTTCCTACCTCACGCGCCTCTGAGATCTGATCGTCTATCTGGCTTGCTTCCATGGCAGCCGCCACGGTTGCCGATGAGAGCGAGATGCGAACGCAGCCTATGAGCGCGAATCCCACGATGAGGATGATCAGCGCACGCGCGAATAGGACGACGCCGTTGGACGCGTGCTCCTCAGCGCGGCGGCCTCCCTGGACCACCTCAAGAGAGCGTGCGGGAGATGCTGGCTCTTGGCGCAGCTTTCGGGCTGTGGACCCGTAATTGTATGCAGGGCGCGGGCTCAACCTTCTACCTTGGCTCCCTCTGGCTGTCTTGCTCTTTCAATGTCACAGCTTGCAAGCGATGCGCAGCTTCGCACTGCGCGACCGGGGGTTCGCTTCCACCTCATCAGGCGTTGCACAGATGGGCTTTCGCGTCTTGACCTCCAGCATCGGCTTCTTGCCGCATGCGCACACCGGAAGATCCGGCGGGCATGTGCAGCGGTTCGCAAACCTTGCGAACGTGTCCTTCACGATCCTGTCCTCTATGGAGTGGTAGCTCATCACCGCTATGCGCCCCCCTGGCAGAAGCCAGCGGATGGCAGCATCCAACCCGCGCTCAAGCACTTGACGCTCTTGATTGACCTCCATGCGAATGGCCTGGAACGTGCGCTTGGCGGGGTGTCCGCCGCGGCGCCTGGCCGATGCCGGGATGGCCGCCTTCACGATGTCCACAAGCTGACCTGTGGTCTCGATTGGTGCGGCCTCCCTGGCTCTCACTATGAATGATGCAATCCGGCTTGCCCACCTCTCATCCGAGTTAGCGCGTATGATCCGAGTGAGATCTGCTTCGTTTAGGGTGTTGATGATCTCTTGTGCGGTTATGGTCTGTTTGCCCGGATCCATACGCATGTCGAGGGGGGCGTTCTCCTTGAAGGAGAAGCCTCTTGCGGGGTTGTCTATCTGTGGCGATGAGACGCCCAAGTCAAAGAGGACGGCATCGATCCCCGGTAGCTCGGCCTGCAAGAGCAGGTCATCCATGTCCCCGAAGTTGCCTTTGAGGAGGACCACCTCTGGGCGCTCATCTTGGCTGATGGCGTCCAGGCGCTCTTTCGCTTGCTCAAGCGCGAAGTCGTCCTGATCTATTCCGATCAAGATCCCCTCACGCCCAAGCTGCTTTGCAGCGCAGACCGAATGTCCTGCCAGACCTAGCGTTGCATCTACGAAGACATCGCCCTTCTTGAGGGCCAAGCCTTCCATGCACTCATCCAGCATGACCGGGATGTGCCGATATTCGCTTGTCATAGTGCGCAGGACCTTTGCATCAACTTGAAGCGGCTATTCGTCGTCTTCGTCATAGCCAAGCTTGATGTCTCCGAACTCCTCGTCGAATGCATCTGGGTCCCAGACCTCGAAGTATCCGGTGTTGCCGACGATGACCACGTCCTTGCCTATCCCAACAGCCTCTCTTGCCTGCGGGTTCAGCATGATGCGGCCAGATGAATCGATCTCAGTGCCTCGTGCGCGTGACTTGAGCAAGCTACGTGTGCGCACCTGACGCCTGTTCGATGCGGAATAGCCACCGAACATGTCGTTGAAGTAGTCCTCTATCCAGGCGTTGAACGCCTCTGGTTGGAAGACGTACAGGCACTTGTCGTCGATCTCCCTGGATACAACAAGCTCGTCGGATAAGACTTTGCGGAATTCTGCAGGGACTGCCACGCGGCCCTTGGAGTCAACCTTGAAACGGAACTCACCATACATATCCGCTACTGGGCGGATATCAGGTCTCTCCATTTCAAGCTCCTGGGGCATCTTGGGCGCCATCCCCGATCTTCGTTTAGTGGTGTTCTGAAAGAGCGTTGGTGATGCGTTTCAAAAGACCACAAAGTCCTTTCCGTTCGCTGCATATTATGCCACTTCAACCCACTTTGCAACACTTTGGTGCCACTTTATGGGTATATGAATCCCCAGTGTAGAACGCTTGTTCGTATGTTCTTGAATGGGATAACTAGATGTTGTGGGTGGGGCGAAGTGCACCACAAACGCACACAAAAAGCCCACGATAGATCGTGGGCTTTGAAGATGAAGCTTGGATGATCTTGTTGGCTATCTGACCTCTAACAGCTTCTGCTTGAGCTCTGCTTCCATCTTGCGGATCTCAGATTCTGCTTCAGCGCGCCTCTGCCTGCCTTCGGCTTGGATCTGCATGACCTCATCGAAGGTCTTGATCAGGTTCTCATTGGTGGCACGAAGGGTCTCTATGTCAACGATGCCCCGCTCAGATGCGCGCGCAACCTCAGTGGTTGACTGGTGCAGCTTCTCAGCGTTCTTCTTCAGAAGCTCATTTGTCATGTCAGTCACGGCATTCTGCGCCTTGAGCGCCGCCTCATTGTTGGCGATGCCAAGCGCCAGCACCATCTGGCTCTTCCAAAGCGGGATGGTATTCACAAGAGTGGTCTGGATCTTCTCCACCATGAGCACTTCATTGTTCTGTACAAGGCGGATCTGCGGGGCCGTTTGCATGGCGATCATGCGAGTGAGGTCAAGGTCAGAGAGCTTCTTGTCAAAGCGGTTGCACGCGCTCTCAAGCTTCTGAGCAGCCTCAGCATCTTCAGTGCGACCTGTTGCCTTCGCACGCTCTATAGCCTCTTTCAGCTCCCCTTCTTGTATCTCCTTCAGGCGCTTGCGGCCTGCAAGCAGATACATGGTGAGCTCTTTGAAGTAGGAGAGATTCATCTCATATAGCTTATCCAGCATGGCGGCGTCTTTCATGAGAGCCATCTGGTGGCCCTCAAGCGCCTTCACTATCTTGTTGACGTTGGCTTCCGCCTTGTCATAGCGCGCCTTCATGGCCTCAAGCTTGTTCGCCTGCTTCTTGAAGAAGCCGAAGAGCCCCTTCTCCTCTTCTGCATCAAAGCCCTTGAGCTCCATCACAACGCCAGCTATCAGGTCCCCTGCCTCACCCAGGTCCTGCGTGCGAACGCGCTCAAGCGCAGTCTCAGAGAAGTCAGCCATCTTCTTCTGCGCGCCAGCGCCGTATTGCAGCACCGTTTGAGCATCCTCAACGTTGATCTGCTTGGAGAAGGCATCAACTTGCGCCATCTCCTCTTGCGTCAGGGAGTCCTCAAGTGCTGGAGCACCCTGCTCTACCGGGGCTTCTATCTTGGCATCAAGCTGGATGGCCTGGCTGCTATCCACGTTGGGAGTCAGCGTCAGCTCAGGCTCAGGTGCCTCAGGTATGTTGGTGAGCTCTTCTGCCATCATTCGTCCTTTCCAGGGGTGCGACCATGTGCAGGGCTCTTGCGCCCTTTGCCTTTCGCGAACGGGTCTTCGGTCAGCCCCTCTTGCGCAAGCATCATGTTGAGCACTGATATCTCAGAGGATACATCCATTGACAGGTCAGCGAACGTGGAATCAAGCAGCTTCTCATATGCTTGGAGCAGCATGTCAAGCGTTGACTCTATCTCAAGGCGGGAGCTTTCGATGTTCTCACCTTGAACCGCTTGCTCCTCAAGCGCGTCATAGGCGCTAAGGAGCTTCACCGTAGTTGGAAGGTAGTAATCCATCATGCGCTCAAGCTGGCTGAGCACCTTGGGCTCATCTTCTGCGCGCGCCATGATGCGCCCCACCACTTCTTCTATGCGGACTATCTTGGCGCTGACAGATGCATCATCTATGTCTATGTCAAGCTGCTTCATCTGCTTCAGGTATCCGTTGCCATCTTCCAGGAACGCTTTGAGCTTCGGGTCTGCAGGGGCCTTTCCAGCCTGAGCCGCATTCGCCGCTTGCTTTGCCCTCTGCTCTTCAAGGGAGCGCTTCCTCTCAGAATCAAGGAATGTGAGGTACTGGCTGTATGCCAGGTTGGTGACCATGAGCGTCTTCTCATCTATGTCAAGGCGCCCCTCAGGTATCTTTCCCTCTTTCAAGAGGTGCTTGATGCGCTTCAGCGTGCGCGCGTCATCTTGCCCCATCATCTGCGATATCTCAGAGATGGATATGACTTGGCGGTTGCCCATGATGCGCTTCAGGCTCTTCAGGCTCTTGGCGGCCCTAAGGCGCTTGATGCCGCCAGCAAGCAGCATGCATGACCCCGCGAACAGGACCCCCATGACAACCATCCCGGTCAGCCACTCACCAAAGGTCAGATAACCCAGAAGATCGAACAGCGTTTCGATCATGCCGGCTCCGAACGTGAAGGCGAAGAAGCCGCCTATGGATGTCCGGATCACGCCGCTTGTCTGCAAGGGGCCCGGATTTGCGAACCTGGCATCCACGATGGCTTGCTGACGCGCCAGCTCAGCGCGCTCACGTGCCTGGGCCTGGCTTGCCTTGTAGCCGTCATATGCTTGGCTGACCGCTGATCCTATGGCGCCGCCTGCTCCAACCAAGCCATTGGCTATCTGGGCGGTCATGTCAGCCACGCCCTTGCCTATATCCTGGCAAAGGCGCTGGAAGTCCTCCGGGCTACCTGCACCGGTCCGCGGATCTTTTGCGCCGGGGTTGCTATCAACTGGAGATGCGTAGAGGGTCTCACCATCTTCATGCGCCTGGCCGCTGTAAGGCCTGCCGCCTTGGGCATATCTGTTCTCATATGAGTTGAAGCCGTTATCAGATGGCATTGGCAACCTCAGCTTATCTTGAAAGATGCAGGGAGATTCTACCACGGATCCTGAAAGAAGATCCGAAAATCACGAACAAATGTTCCCTTCTTGTGCTAGAATGCGTCCCATAAGGAAGAGCAAGCGCACCCAACCCTGATTGGCCGCAGGAATTGAGCGCCCAGCTAGCTTAAAGGCCTCGCCTTGCGGCATCACGCTTGCCAGTAGCCATCCATCAGGGAAGAAGAGGTGCGCAAGATGAAGAAGATGCATGACCGGCAGATCAACTACTGCTTTGCTGACACAGAAGTTGACCCGCATGACATCACGTGCGTGCATGAGGCCTTCAAGGCCATGCACCCAGAAGAGCTGCTTGACGTCCTGCTTGAGAATCAGCTTGGATGGAAGCTTGATCCACAAGCGCTGACGGGATCTGCGAAGAGGTTCTTGCTTGCCAAGACGCAAGCCATCCTTGACATGATCTATGCAATAGATCCAGACCCTGACCAGTGCCTAGATGAGGTGCTGATCCCGCTCCAATCGTTCGAATACTCAGGGCACGGCATGAGCTTCACTCGCACTGTGAGGTCTGTCATCTTGGATGTATCGAAGGCGTCAAGTGAGCCATCTGAGCGCATGGAATATGCGCTCTCCATCAATGACATGCTGCAGCGCATGAAAGACCACCCTCATGAAGAGGGTGAGCTTTGGGGATGCGGGGCGCTTCGCAGGATAGATGAGCTGATAATGCGCCCATGGTCTGAGATATTAGGGCATCCCATATGGATCCCATCAAGCCTCACATCATATGAGGCATGCGCTGAGCTTGCGGGGCTCTTCTGGGTGATGGCTTATAACGGATTCGCAGAGGCAATATTTGACATACGCGCAAGCAGCTTGCCTGAGGTCCCGTCATCTGAGGAGGCGAAGATGCGCATTGATGGCATGTATGAGGAGCACAGGCTCAAGATGTTCCGGATATCAGAGATGCTCAATTGCAACAGCGTGGCTGATGCAATGCGCGCAGCAAGGGCACTGAAGCGCATAGCATGATCAGTTGCATCACAATGAGGGCTCCTATTGAAAGCGCTCATAGGCAAGAGATCGAAGCGCTTTGCCCTCTTACCTGCAAGGCGGAACCTAGCTCACATGAGCTTCACGCTAGCGAAATGACATCTTGATAGCTATCCTGCTTTTGCGCTCTTCCCTTCAAGGGCATTATCATCTGCACACTGTAGCCTTGAGCGCACGAACGGGTCTTTAGAAGGAGCAGACCTGATGCTCGTATATGCATCTGAGAGAACAACATCCATTAGATCCATAGCTAGATCCATCCATTTGCTGGCTACAAAGGAGAAAGTGTCTGAGCTGTATTCGTTCGTGCAGCACGCCCAGGAACGCTTCAATGCGCACTTAGGTGCTGGGGCAGTTGATGGCATGCATGAACATCTCTTGGATTTCTCCTCGCCTAACAGCACTATGCTAATCAGATCCGAAACGGATATCATCTTGACCCCCTTGAGCGAAGCCGCAGAGTCGGCGTCTGCAATATCAGAAGCGTCATCTGCAATGGCGAAGAGCTCTAAGCCTCTTTACGACACTACGATCATGGATGTGCGCGTCGTTTGCGATCGTTACCTTCAGAACTGTTCGCAACATGATGAGAATGCAGCCAGTGTCGAAGAAGTTGCAAGCTGGCTGATACAGAGATTCGAGACGAATAAGTCACTATCTCCATCATTTGACTCTATCTCAGAGCACCTGCTGGATGAGCACGAAGGGCAAAGAGGATATACCGGGTTGATCATCTTCTGTGACCAAAAGAGTGATGAGCGCTCTTACTGGATAGATGATGAACTCCTTGCTGCAGAGGTAACTCAAAGCGCTAAAGTCCTATTGGGGGAGCTCTCAAAGGATACGCTATCAAGCGCATTCGCGCTCATCTGGCATGCACTGACCGTGATAGAGGATGATTCAGGGGATGCGCTATGCACAACAAGAGAAGATATCAAGCAGCTTGAATCGTTCTCTTCAGTTCTGCATCTCTGCGAATACTACGAAGCGAAAATGCGACAGGAAGAACATCATGGACCAACGATGCTTGCAGCCGCATCGTTAGAGCATGGCTGCGTGATCGATGCAGAGAGCCTCTATATTGAGGCAACGATGGATGAGTTGCGTCATCTTGCGCTGGCGCTCCAGGACGTGATCCAAGATCTCAACCATATGAACGCATCTCAAGTGCTTAGGGCTGATGGATCGGATGGGGCAAGAGCTTATCCTATAGAGCTTGACGGATGCAGCATAACCTTGATAGTGCCCACGCAACAGGAATCATGATGCGCTCAGGAATACATTTCACACCGTAGTTGAGAAGATCAGGATCAGGACATGATCGCAGTTGGTTTAGAAAGAGCGTCATTCGATTGCTTTCATATGAAGAAGGCATACCTCCTGTTGTCTGCAAACGAGGCCTTGGGCTTCATTGAAGCGGTTCAGCGCCTATATCTCAAGACGATCATGTCAACAGGCTCTGTCAGTTCAGCTGACCCTTACCCGCACACGCAAGCTGATTCTGCTATATGGAGCTCTGGCAATGCAAGACTGGAGATCAACCTAGAAGATAAGCCCTCCTGGATCGAATCTAGCGCTAGTGCTGAATGGCGCCAAGATATTCATGAGCTCAATGCAGATAGTGTATTCGTGGAAATTGATTCAGGCTGGAGGCATTCTTCTTGGCTATCGCAAAGCATTTTCTCAAAAGATGAAATGGAAGCTGATACCGCCATCTCGGATATGCTCATTAACAAGAGGGCAGCACAAGAGAAGATTTCTCCAGCTTTCTCAGCCATTTCTCGTTTGCTCTTTGACATGCACGCCCAGGAAAGGGAACGAAGATCCCTTACGATTCTCTGCGATGACACTCAGTCAGGACGTCCGCAAAAGACAGATGGAGATATACTCAGCGTACAGATCAAGGCTGATCCAAACAGCCTTCTGAGCGCCCACTCTGGAGATGCTATCGCTACTGCGCTATGCATCATAGAAAGAGGCTTTCTATCGGTAGAACAGGATCTTGGCATAGCGCTTGAGGCTGCACGCTCAGACATCTTTGCGCTGAGCACGCCCCCCTCCCTTCTGCATCTTCATGAATACTATCGGGCAAGATCTCAGCGTCACATCAAGAGAAACGGCAATGCGCTCTGTGCAGGGATCTCAAAGAGAGACAGCGCACTCAGAGAGGTATCAGACCTCTCCTTGAGAATGAGTGCAGATGAGCTGATATATCTTGCGGGATCGGTTGATGGGATAGTAGGCCAAATCTCTGACCTAATAATGAATGAGCTTACACACGAACAGGCTGGAACTAACCTCTCTGCTGTGCATGCATTTCACATCGAACTGGATGACTTCTCTATAGATCTTTTGGTGGAGACATGATGAAGAGCATTGCCATCATCTCATGCTGAGCATGGATGACGTTCTGCAAAGACGTTCATGAACCAAAAGCGCCATGAGCATGCAGCGCTTTTGGGATGCAGCCGGAATCTCTTTCTCTATTGGCAGACCTCTAACCTGGCAGCAACCCCTTACCTGCGCTCCCTTGCGGGCGCTTGCATTGGAAACGCAACTGACGCACACCTCGTCTACTGCGTGGGCGTTCGCATTGCGAACGCAGCTGTGCGCTAGCACAGCGAAATGAGGGTGTTAACCCGAAACACCCGGATATCTGATCTGCGCCAGGCTAGGGTGCCTAACCGGTTGCTAGCATCCGGGTGTTCGCAGGCTCACCCCCTGCGTTACGTTGCACTGACGTGCAACTGCGGCTGCAATGCAGCCGCCCACAGGTTAAGAGGAGCAACTGAGTTGCACGTGCAAGCAGCTTGACTGACATCCCCGTATCCGAAGAGGCGAAGCTGCGCATAGCATGATCAGTTGCATCACAATGAGGGCTTCTGCCCGCTTGCCTTCAATGTCATCTGTTGCCACTGAAGAGCTTGATGGCTTCACCTGCCGTCAGCTTTGGGATGAAGGATGACCTGAAAGCTGATCTATCGTAGGTGATGATGGCGTCAACTTGCAGGAATTCTGCGGCAGCGCGGATCAAACCGTCCTCATAGTCCGGCTCATCAGAATCAAGGGATGCGTACACAAGCGGGCCAGTCAGATCAACCAGATCGAACAGATCTGCAATGTCACGTATGGAATCTCTGGCATCTGCTTCGCTCATATAGTGAGAGTGAAGAGCGTAATAGATCTCATTCAAGGAGGAAGACAGCGCATATATGGCACTGCGCTCTGAAAGCGCAACGTCAAGGAATCCGTTCACTTGATCATGATGAGGAGACCCCGGATAGACCCAATAGACCAAAGCGTTCGCGTCAAAGAGAAAAGAGCTCATCAGATCTGCGCTCCTTACCCGCATTCAGCAAGTCATCTGCAGATGCACCCTCCGGCCATGGCATGACTGACGCACCGCGCTCTTTGATCCTGTGATGAGCTTCATACAAACGCAATAGCTTGTCTTGGTCATCAGATGCAATAGCTGTGATGGTCACCACGCCTTTCCGTGGAGATTCCACCCGCAATGGCTCTCCTGCATTGAAGCAAGCCTCCATGCGGAGGGCCTTGGGCAATAGCACTGCCATGCTGTTCCCAACCTTGGAAAGCGTTGTCACCATCTCTGCACCTCCTGTTGAGAGTATAACACGTTATAACATCCATACGTGGTCACAGCATAGGGACAATACAGCCGCACATAGATGGAAAGGTGGGGTAGCGAAGAGCGAATTGTGCGTGCCTGCCATTGATTGATCACCAGATATGGCATAGCATCCTTGCAATCTAGGACGAGAGGGGAATCATGGAAGACGATGCAATGCAATGTGAGATCAACACCTATGACACCAAAGACGTCACGTACGAAGAGGCTGCTGAGGCCTACGCTGACCGCAAGTTCTGGGTGAGCTTCTTCGTGCGCCCATGCTGCCCGCCTCCCGGTGGGGAGACCGCGAAGAAGCAGCTTGATATCCAGCGTGATATGGTGCGTGAGCATCCGGTGTTCACTGATGAACAGAAGCAGCATCTGCTCTCGCTCATAGATGATGGCGAAGCGTGGTACAGAAGCACCCCGTACTGGTCAAAGGGCATATAGAGACCGAAGCAAGCGCCCATAGGGCAGAAGCACAACTTGATCTAGCTCGCCAAGGATGCAACGAAAGGATCAGGTACCCACATCCGTAGGCACCTGATCCTGGGCGTGAACAAAAAGAATGTTACAGGTCAAGCAATTTGAGCAATGAGCAGGGCCACGTCCCTCGTTCATCATGGCTCCCGCTTAGCCCCAGGCCTCAGCGGGAGCATCGCACCGCATTCCTTGCATTTGAGATCATCGCTAGACGCTCTTTGCCCACACTTCGGACAAGCCATCTGCTTGCTCTGCTCTGCGAACTTCTTGCCACATAGCCCGCATCTTATGCATGCATATCCACACATTATCTTATGTCGGCCTCTGCATTTGTTGGCGTTGACGCGCTGCTCTTATGCATTGCCCTGTAGATGATGCCCGCGAAGAGGCCGAATAAGGTCAGCACGGCAAAGATCGCGATGACGATGCATATCGGCAACGGCGTGCCTGCGAAGAGCGCCATCAGAGAGTTGAAGATGGCCTGAGCTGCGCCAACGACCATGACCGTGAAACCCGCCCCTCCATATTCAGCAAGATAGTCACATAGCCCAAACGCTGTTGCCAAGCCACCCAGGGCCAGACCGATGATGAGCAGCTTGGGTACTCCAAGCTTCGTGTACATCAAAGCGATCTGAAATATCGCACATAGAAGACCACCAACGAGAAAAGCTTGTAGATACATCATTCAGATCAAGCCTCCTACGAAGAAAGAAACGACTGCGATCACGAGGATGAATAGGCAACCCCACCCGAGCACGTAACCAACAAGTCCCAAGGCTGCCTTGACGCCTGCCGCACTCTTTTCCGTTTCGTTCGCAGCGCTGACATATGCGTCTGAGATAGCCGCGCAGAATCCGTTGAACGGAAGGATCGTCCCAAAGCCAGCGATTGGGGCGAGCTTTTGATGCAATCCTGTGAGGAACATCACTACGCCGATGACACCCATCGACACGAGCACGGCAAACCCCATGAAGGGACTGTCTCCCCCAAGGATAGGCAGCCAGAACATGGTGATGGCCTGACCGATGACTGCGAATATGCCTCCGACCAAGAAGGCCATTGCTATAGGCTTCAATGCTTTCATGGCTTAAACCTCTCTAGATCACGAACAGTGAGATACCGCGCTCGTTCGCTCTTCCTGCAAGCTCCCCAACCTCACCGAACTCAATGCACTGCGCTTGGCAATGAGAGACGCATGTAGGAGGCTTTCCGTTGGCTCTCCTCATTGCGCATGTGTCGCATTGCTCGGTGGGGACCGGAACCCATGCGTCCTGCCAATTGTCTTCCGTTATCTGCCAAGGTCCGATATGGGCGAGCTTTATACCGAACTCATCCATCGGATATCCATGCTCGATCTGGCATGCCATCTCACACGTATGGCAACCCGTGCACCAGTTGGTATCGATCAACAGCGCGTACTTGCTCATGTCATACCCCCTTCTAAGCCTTGTAAACCTTGCAGAGCAGTGTCTTGTAATTCGACCCAAAGCCTGCCTTGCCCGGCTCGTAGCCGATGAGCTTCCCAATGTTCACATCCCACATTCCGAAAAGACCCTCGTCTTCCGCACCTGGCTCTTCAGGAAACCACCAAGCAGCATCTGTGGAACAAACTCGCTCATCGACTATCGGAGTGAGCTCTGCCTTTCGCTTGCAGCGGCCACGTTGGTTCTCCACCCAAACCCAATCTCCTTGCTCGATTCCCAGGTCGCGCGCGGTCTTAGGGTTGATCTGGATGATGGGGTCAGGATGCATGTTCCTGAGTCGGGGGACTTGCCTGTGCTCAGAATGGAACATTGACCAATTCCTGGCACCCGTCGTCACCACGAGCGGATATTCATCGAGGAGCTCTGGGGTGCTTCCCGGTCCCGGCGTAGGCTCCTCGAAATATGGAAGCGGATCGAGTCCTGCCTGATCGTAGAACGTTGACCAAAGCTCGATGCGGCCAGTCGAGGTATTGAAGCCGGGCTGCCCGTCACCTCTCAGCATTCCCTTTTCGTACTTGCGATAGGTAAAGGGAAGATAGGCGGGCGCCTTTTCGCGAAGCTCCGAGAACGTCATGCCAGTGCATGCCAACACTTCCCCATACATCTCTTCGACATCTCTCCAAGGCCATGCGCCGGGATTCAGGCGCTTGCCCAGTTCGAGGTTGATCTCTTGGTCTGAGCGACATTCGCCTACGCTTACAACCTTGTTGATCGCCTCACCGCGCTGCGCATTGTCCCCACACCGAATGCCATCGCGCTCTGGGAACATAGCTGCAGGCAGCAGAACGTCAGCAAGCGCCATGGCAGTTGGCGTCATGTACAGATCGACGCATGCGATGAAATCCAGCTTCCTGTAGGCATTGAGCGTGCGCTCTGGGTCTGGAGCAGTGTTGGCGATGGGATTCGTTGTCTGGATCCAAGCAGCCTTGATCGGGTAGGGATCTTCTGTTTCTATCGTCTTCACGAGCTCATCAGTTGATGCCATCTGGAAGCCGAAGTTCAGCAAAGCGTATTTGTCTAGGCCGATGCGCTTCTCCTTCTGCGCTTGCGGTATGAGCTCTTGCCCCCAACCGCCGCTATAGGGCAGGATGGAAGGGGGCGCGATCATTCCACCTGGGTTGTCGATGTTGCCGGTGATCTCGAACAGAGCGGCGATGGCTTGTCCTGCCGGGATAGCCTCCTTCGTCATGTCAATGGCAACGCCCCATTGGAATGCTGCTGACTTTGAAGTAGCGATGAGTCTTGCAGCGTTTGCGATCTTCTCCTTTGGAACCCAAGTGATCTCCTCTACCTTATCCAAGGGAAAGGAGCTGGCTCGCTCAGCAAGCTCTTCGAACCCGTAGCACCACCGATCGACGAAGTCCTCATCGTAGAGCTTCTCCTTGATGATCACATTCAGCATGCCAAGGGCAAGAGCAGCATCCGTTCCTGGCCTGATCTGCAGATACGCATCTGAGTGGTTGGCAAGCCAGGTCCTTCGAGGGTCTACCGTAATGAGCTTGGCACCCCTCTTCATGACATCGATGACCCAGTGACCGTAGGCTCCGTCCGAATTCGCTACGACCGGGTTATTGCCCCAAACGACCACGACGCCTGGAACCTCCCATTCGGGGTCATCATAGCGATCAGCGAACTGCTGAGAGTAATCCGCAACCCACATCGCTCCTGTAGTGGCGGCGCATCCAGCTACCCTAGGCAAGAAGCAGGACATTCCGGACATTCCGAAGCAGTAATTCGGGCTACCGAAGGACCAGCAAAGCCTTGTGATCCACGGCGCTATGTCACGCCCAGTGCCTTGTTGGAATATGACCGATTCGGCTCCGTATTCCTCTTTGATCCGATTGAGGTTGTCCGCAACGATATCGAGAGCCTCTTCCCATGATATGCGCTCCCATTTATCCTTGCCGCGATCCTCGCGTGCGCGCTTCATTGGATGCAACAGCCTGTCTTTGTTGTAGACCGATTCCAGGGTATCTAGACAACGCACGCAGAGTCGTCCTTGATTGTATGGATTCTCAGGATCCCCCTCCACTTTCACGAGTTCGCCATCATCATTCGTGTAGAGGAGAACACCACAACCCAAATGGCAGCCTGGTCCATTCCAAGCACTCCCGCGAGTGACCGTCAGGTCTCCCTCTTTGTAACGGTAGGGCTTTTCGTGATCCACCAACGTATACAGATCATCCATTGCGACCCCTTTCGTCTTCGGGCAACAGAACGTGCTCCAAAGTATGGAAGGGGCATGACCGCATTGGAATTATCAACCATCCTGCTATGCAATAGCGAGGCTTACAAAGACGGGCTTTTGTAAGCCTTGAGGCGTTTTCTGAGCCATGCCGCACAGCGCACGAAATATAATCCTTCCCAAGGAGTGCAGAATGAAGCACGAGAATGCATCTAGAGCTAGATCCAAGAATGACGTCGCATCTCGCATAATCGAGGTCACGGCAAGCTTAGCTATGAGCAGAAGCCTAGAAGACGTCAGCGTTTCAGATATATGTGAGAACGCAGGCGTCTCGCGCACCACGTTCTACTATCACTTCAAGGACAAGTTCGACATAGTCCAAACCCATTACGACGCCGTTGCAGAGAATAATCTCTTCATGACAGGCCGCACGCTCACTTGGCGACAGGCACACTACATGAACACATCGGAGGTTCTAAGGAACAAGGGACTCTATCAGGCTGCCTTCGAGCTCCGCGGTTATCAATCGCTGTTCTCGTATGCGAAGCGACGCAGGATAGAGACCCTTGAGGAAACCATCGTAGATTTCAAGCATGCCAGGCTTGACGAAGAGCTAGTCTTTCAGATCTATGCATTAGCTGAAGGTGAGGTCGCTTGTGTTGGACGCTGGTTCAAAGGAGACATGAGCCTAAGCCTCGATAAGCTATGCGATTATCTCGAAGGGATCGTTCCGAAGCGCTTGCATGATCTGCTCGACAAGCCAGTATCTCCAATGCTGTAATAGATCGCGCTATCAGGGCACATCCAATGACACAACGTTCGTGCCCTGCTTGCCGCAGCTGTCTCTACAGTTCAGGAACGCATTCAGAATATCTTCTGATACTGTGATAGCATGCTCTCACAGCCGATGAAGGAGGAGCCATGCCCACCATCCGAACCGCATCCGATCTGCAGCGAAACATCAGTGAGATCTACGAGCTTTGCGAGAACAGCCCTGAACCTGTCTACATCACCCGCAACGGCAAGGCAGACCTTGTGGTGATGAATGCGCGCTCTTATGAGATCCACGAACAGCTGCGCCGTGAGGTCTTCGATTATGAAATGACCCTGAAGGAACGTCTCATGGCCGCTTACGAAGACGTGAAGGCGGGACGCGTTGTTCCGCTTGAAGAGGCGCTTGAGAGGATGGGCTGGGATGACTAACGAAGCCCGCTTGCAAGACGATGCAGCTCGGTACGCCGTAGAGTTGACCCATGAAGCTATGCGTGCTTCGCAGTTCGTGAAGGCAAAGAGCGATATCGCAAAGATCAGGAAGATGCTTCGTATCTTGGACACTGTTCCTGAGATTGGGCGCGTCTATGACCCGGACTATGGAGCGGCAACCCCGCCTTTCCAAGCTCGAGTCACCTATGCAGGCCGCTACGGCATCTATTACACAGTGGATGAGGATGCAAAGGTGGTCACGGTCTTCGCCATAGAAGATCAACGGGCGAATCCTTTGAATCACTTCTACGGCATCTACCCACACGAAGCGCGTTAGAGCAAGATCACGGCTGCCGTAACGGCCTTGGCAGCCCCCTCTCCCAGGAATGAGCGGCTGCATGGCGAACGCAGCTACCCCCACCCAAGAGTGGGCGCTTGCATTGCAAGCGCAGCTACCTGAGAGCCCAAAGGGCGAGAAGGTAGCGAAATGAGGGTGATAACCCGGAATACCCGGATAGGCAATCTGAGCCAGGCAAGGTTACCTGACCGGTTGCTAGCATCCGGGTGTTCGCAGGCTATCGCCTGCGTTACGTTGCACTGACGTGCAACTGCGCTTCCAATGGAAGCGCCCACAAAATGGGAAGTACGGAACAGCAAACCTCATCGGAAGGTGCGCAGTTGATCTGCGCACCTCTGTGAGCGGATCTGACCTGCAGAGGTGCGCACGTGAAGTGCGCACCTTCCGAGAAGCATTCCCTAGCAGGCAAGCGCAAAGGCGCACGTCAGTGCGCCAAGGCCGCTACATCCCGCATGAGCGTTAGCGACATGCGGGATGTTAAAGGCCGCAGTAAATGGAGCGGGTGCCTGCACCCGCGACACCGGATCGAGGGCAAGCGGCTCTAAGCCAACTGCGCTTTGAGCGCTTCGCATCCGCAGGCACATCCAGCTGGATGCTTTTCGCGTTCGATGGCATCCTTTACGATGACTTTGCGCAACGTGACATCGAAATTGAGATCCTTGCCTGCAAGCTCATGTTCACCCGACTTCGGTGCACCAGAATCTAGACACGCGCCCACAATCCAAGACATGACACTACGAAGCCCAAGAGCGTTCTGAGCCCGAGGCGCCGATGGCGCACATCTGCACAGGCCTTATGTCGTTCCGCATTCCTTGCGGCACGCGGAACCTTTTGACACGACCCCACCCCCAATGTCCGACACGGGGTGGACGGCGGTTGATGCGGGTTGGTGCGTTCCGTCGAGGGCGTTCCGCGAACATCAATGTTCGCTCCACGGGCGAAGCCCGCGTCTACGGTCAATCAGGCACACGTCCTCCGTAGACGTAGACTCTGTCTGTGGAACGAGGGTTCACCCTCGTGGAATCCACCCGAGACCACCCGATGCAGTGTGACATCTGGACGTCCCCTGTCATGCTCATAGGAAGAATCAGCCCCTTGGACGAAAAGAGGCTGATTCCTGAAAAGGACTGTCTTTTCGCTAGATCGTGTTCTTCTTCGGGATCTCTCTAGCTTGCCTACCAACGAACACGCAATCGTAATTCGAGAGCTCAGCCATAGTGATACCCAACTCATCCAGGATCTGCTCTGGAGACTTTCCGCGCACTACCTCACCACGCAGGAATTCGATGCGGTCTTCCGTTGAAAGCGCGACGAATGCATCAAGCGTGATGTTGTCGGGATCGATGACGATGCGGTACTCCTTGCTCTCCCAGTCATCCGAGTCATCGAACGCCTGGACGCTGTCATCATACTCGCGCCTGTACAGTGCCGGATCGTAATCGCTTCCCGTCAGCATCTCCGGCCCTATGGTCCCGATATCAACCAGTCGACCGCCCAGCGGCTTGTAGATGACAACTTTGTCGCCCATATCAAGGGCCTTTTTTGCAAGTTCTTCGATTGGGCCGAAGTCCATGCACGCAGCGAGGCAATGCTTCACGCACATGGGTTTCTTGCCTTCTTCCAATCGACTCGCGCAAAGGTCACATCGGAAAGTCGGCATCGGGAGGTACGTCCAGTCCCAAGCATCATCGAGCTTTGCATCATGCTTGCGAACCGGCTTGGACTCAAACACCTCGATGCCGAACTCGTCTGGAGAGAACCCATGCTCCTCTTGGCACGCCACGACGCAAGACTGGCAATTCGTGCAGTACTTGTAGTCGATCAGCAGGCCATAGCCATCATGCTTTGTCATGGTTACACCGCCTTCTCTTCAGTGCAGAAGTATCCAGGAGTCATACCGCTGCCCTTTGTGTTCGACATATTCAGAGGATCTTCGACAGCTGGACCTTCAGCATCAAGACTATCGACCTTGCGGATCTCGCAGATCATGGACTTGTACGGCGCCCCGAAGCCGAGCTGGCCGATGCACTCATGAGGCATCAGGTTGTTGAAGTTCGATTTGAAGACACCGTAGAGGTTCGGGAAGCTGGCTTCGCCTTCAGGGAACCACCATCCATGCTGCATGTGCGTCGTGCCTTCTTCGATGGTCTCCGTGAGCTTTGCGCGACCATTTGCATGACCGAACATATTGAAAGCCTGCACGAAATCTCCTTCGTGGATGCCGCGTGCGCGCGCAGCCTCTGGATTGATCTCGATGATCGGATCAGGATTCTTGCTGCGCAAGATGTCAACCTGGCGAAGCTCGCTATGGAAGAACAAGGGCGTACGGGCGCCTGAGGTGATGATCAGCGGGTACTTCTCCGCAAGATCAGGACGCGCAACGCTCTCAAAGCGTGGTTCCTCATAATTTGGAAGCGGGTCGAGGCCCCATGCCGCATAAGCCGCACAGAAGAGCTCTACCCTGCCCGTCACCGTGTTGAAGCCCGGCTGACCATCAGGTCGCATCAAGCCCTTTTCATATTTGCGGTATTCGTTGCCCGGGAAGTACATACCCATCTCCCGGAAGTCTTTCCAAGTAAAGCCGTATGCCTCCATGAGCTGCTCATCGAGCCAGTCTTCGGTGGTTTCGTATTTGCCCCACGCCTCAGGACAAAGGCGCTTCCCCAGCTCTAGGCATACCTCAAGATCGGAGCGAGTGTCAGGCTGATCGACCGCCTTTGCCATGCAGGCCGTCCATACGTTGTTCGCTCCGTAGTATGGGACCACCAAGCCATCATGCTCGGCATAGGTAGGCAACGGGAGGAAATAATCAGCCAGCCCCTGTATCGTAGGATTCATGTAGGTGTCCTGCGCCACCGTGAAATCCATGTCCTTGAGCGCGTTGTACCAACGCTCCGGCTGAGCCGAGCAAGTTGGAGAGAGGAAGTTCGTGCTGTTGATCCACGCCATATGCAGCTCATACGGTTGGCCACTCTCAAGCGTATCGAGGATCTCGTCAGACTGACACGTTGCATTCGGGCCATGGAAAGCCGGATAGGTCTTATTGCCGAGCTTCTTGTCAACGAGCTCCTGCGGAAGGAACTGCATCGAGTTTCCGCTCCAGCCGCCCATATTCGTGAACGGCGATCCAAGCGTCAAGCCACCCGGGACATCGATGTTCCCTGTGATAGCCGCAAGGCTCAGAATCGCCTGGCCGGCCATCGTGCCATTCGGGTTCTGGTCGACCGCCAAACCCCACGCGATAGAAACAGGATGATTCACTGAGATCAGTCGAGCAACGATCCGAATGGTCTCAGCATCAATATCGCAGATGCCTGCGACTTTTTCAGCAGGGTATTCAGAAGCCCTCTCTGTCAGCTCCTCAAAGCCGTAGCACCAGCGGGTCACGAAATCATGATCGTAGAGATCCTCTTTGATGATCGTGTCGATGAGCGCCAGGGCCAGAGCGGTGTCAGTACCTGCGCGTAGCTGAACAGTCATGTTGCCCGGCTGCGCTCCTAACCAAGTGACACGTGGATCGATGCAGATGAACCGCGTTCCGAGCTTCATCATGTCGATCAAGGCGTGACCGAACAGGCCATCGCCATTCGAATAGAGCGGCATCTTGCCCCAACACACGACGTACTTCGGCAGCTCGTACTCAGGGTGATCCCAACGCTCGGGCCAATAGGCTGCATAATCGATCTCAGGATAGCCTGCACCCAAGATGAAAGCAGCTGTCATCTGACGCGGGCCGTAGCAAGAAACTCCCGACAATGGATACACGACATTGGGAGTTCCAAGAACAGAGTAAGCGATCGGCCAGTAGAACATGGAGGCCTCACGGCCGGTTCCTCCGTACACTGCTATTGACTCAGCACCATGCTTCTCTTTGATCTCAGCGACCTTCTCGCAGATGGTGTCAAAAGCCTCATCCCACGTGGTCTGCACCCACTTATCAGCTTGTCCGCGATGCTGCCGTTCGCGCTTCATAGGATGCAGGATCCTATCAGGATGGTAGGAGTAGTCTTTCAAGGCCAAGCATCTCGGACAAAGACGACCATTCGTGATGGGCTGACTCTCATCGCCCTCAACATGAACGATCTTCCCATCTTTGACGGTCAGCTCAACGCCGCAGCTCGTAGGATGGCATCCAGGAGGAGACCAAGCGCATGTGCGAAATACCGTAGAGCCGTCAGACTGCTCCGTCTTCCAGTCATGTTCGTATTGCTTATTCATCAGAAACCTCATTCGGATCGAGTGGTTGATCTCAATGCAGAGGCGCAGATGGCGCACCAGCATCAGCAGCCATGCCGGGTGGCAACGGGATATGCGCACCGCACTTCATACACGTCACGCTGCCGCTCTCATTCAGGTGCTCGCAGATCGGGCACATGCCGGGAACCCAGCGCGTCTTGTGCTCGATCTTCTTTCCGCATGCGCCACATCGCATGCACACTGGGCACGCCATCATCACCTCCGCATCCGTTCGTCTTCCTAGGCTCTGTCAGCTTCAAGAGAGGCAAGACTACGGCATGAAGATGGCGGACTTTGAGCCCTTCTGCTTTAGCATCTCAGCACACTCTTCAGGCGTACCGTAGGAGAGGACCTTGGCTTGGCAATGCATGACGCATGCAGGTTCCAGGCCTTGGGATGTCCTATGCTCGCAGAGGTTGCACTTAGAGGAAGGGTGGACCGTGTAGTCCCACTGCCACGACCCATCATCGAATTGGCGAGGTCCGTCCTCCAGGACCTTGATGCCCCATTCGTTGATGCTGAGGCCCAGCTCATTGCGGCACGCCAACTCGCAGCTGTGGCAGCCAGAGCAATACTCATAGTTGATGAAGAGCGCATTCTTGGTCATGTCTAGCTCACCTCTGCCTCTGTGATGCCCTCACCGGGGTAAACCTTGCAGATCATGTTCTTGAAGCAATCGCCGAAGCCCAGATTGCCATTCACCTTGTAGGGCATGGTCACGTTGATGTTCGACTTCCAGTTGCCGAAGAGATTCGGCTCCTCGCCCTCTTGCTCGGGGTACCACCAGCCATGCATCGCATGCACGACACCCTTCTTGATGGTGGGCGTGACATGGAGCTTCTGCTGGCACCTTCCGAACGGAGACTCGATCCAGACCCACTCATCGTCTTTGAGTCCCATGGCCGCTGCATCATCAGGATGCATGTCGAGCTGCGGGTATTCCTGGATCTGACGCAGGCTCTCGATCTGGCGATGCTCGCTATGGAAGGATGCGTAGTTGCGAGCACCCGTGGTCAAGATGAACGGGAATTCCTCCATGAGCTGAGGGGTTGCCTCGGGGCCATAGGGCGGCTCCTTGTAGTACGGCAGCGGATCGTCGCCGAAGTACTCATAGGCGTTGCCGTAGAACTCCACGCGCCCCGTCATGGTATCGAAGCCGGGCTCCCGGTCTTTCCTGATGAGGCCCTTCTCATACTTGTAGTAGGGCTCTTCGGTCATCACCGTGACCTTCTCGCGGATCTCCTCAGGGGTGTACCCGAAGCGCAGGCCATACCATGTGTCGAAATCAGTGCCGTTTTCGAACTGATCCCAGAACTGGGGATAGAGCTTCTTGCCGATGAGCACCATGATCTCGGACTCGCCCTTGGTCTCTCCGACATCAACCAGGTTGTTCACAGCACCGTAGAAGGAGGTGTTCCACCCATAATGCGTGGCGACGATGGCATCGTGCTCAACACACGAGGCGAGCGGCAGGAAGACATCGCAGCAAGCCATAGCGGTCGGAGTCATGAACAGGTCGGTGACCACATTGAAATCGAGCTTCTTGAGCGCCTCATACCAACGCTGCGGGCAGGAGCTGATGGCAGCACCAGCCGGATTCGAGGATGCAACGTGCGCCATGTGGATCTGATAGGGCTCGCCGCTCTCAAGGGTATCGAGCATGGCATCTGGATGAACGGTGGGGATGATGTTGCACACCGCCGGGAACTCATGCAGGCCGATGCGCTTGTTCCACGTATCTTCGGTCATGAAGCCGTACTTCATCGCTTCTTGGGCCGGGTCGGCTGCAGCGTTCGGGAAGTTCTCGATGGAGCCCAGCGTGGTGCCACCGGGAGCGTCGATGAAGCCTGTGATGGCCATGAGCGCGCACAGGCACTGACCGAGCTGTACGCCATTGGGGTTCTGGTCAACAGCAAGGCCCCAGGACAGGGAACTGGGCTTCGCGTTTCCGTACAGGCGCGCTGCCTTGGTGATGTCCTCTTCCGGCACGCCACAGATCTCAGCTGCCTTGGAGGGCGGCATCGTGGCAACACGCTCCTTGAGCTCGTCGAAGCCATAGGTCCACTTCTCAACGAACCCCTTGTCATAGAGCTCCTCTTCGATGATGACGTTGAGGAACGCCATGGCGAGCGCCGTATCAGTGCCGGGGCGAACCTGCAGCACCACCTCGGCGCGAGTTCCGAGCCACGTCATGCGCGGATCGACGATGATCAGCTTGGTGCCGAAGTCCTTCATGAGATCGATGAACGCATGGCCCCACAGGCCGTCCGCGTTCGACTCCAAAGGAGCCTTGCCCCATGCGAGGATGACCTCAGGCGCTTCCCAACCAGGATGTTCATACCGGTCAGGGAACTTCTGAGCGTAGTCGATCTCTGGGTAGCCGCCACCCAGCAGGAAGCCCGTCACAGCCACGCGAGGACCATAGCAAGACCAACCGGACTGCGCGTAACAGGAATTCGGGGAGCCATATACCAGGTTCGCAAGCGGACGATAGTAGCTGTTGCCTTCGCGGCCCGTTCCTCCGAACACCATGATGGCCTCAGCACCGTGCTCATCGATGACCTTCTTAGCGTTGTCGGCCACGATCTCAATGGCCTCATCCCAGCTGATGCGCTCCCATTTGTCCTTGCCGCGATCTTCCTTGGCGCGTTTCATAGGGTAGATGATGCGATCAGGATGGTAGAGATACTCGGTCATGGTCAAGCACCGAGGACACAGCGCTCCCTTGGTGATGGGGTGCTCGGGATCCCCTTCCACCTTGACCACTTTCCCGTCTTTGACATGCACTTGCAAGCCACACCCCACAGGATGACAACCCGGCGGCGACCATGCGCACGTGCGGTAGATGGTCTCCTCCCCCACCTGACGTTTCCACTCCGTCATCAGACCTCTCCTCTCTCATGATGCCCGCATGCCATCTGATAGAGCATGCGGTTTCTTGCATTCATTCTGTGAGGAAGATCGAGTGAGAGGCCTCTCTATAAATTTGCCCCGGCGCATCAAAACATATGCACCAGGGCGTTCTGCCGCCTAGTGCGTAGGCCCCACTTCCGTAGAGACCCGTGAAGCTATGGACTGGAAGAGCTTCTTCTGGGGGCTGTCAGACCGGTAGAGCGCATAGAGGCCCATGCTCATGCCCGGCTCGATCAGCGGCTTGATCGCCAAGCCATCAGGAACGCACGCCTTCTGAGCCTGCGAAGCAATGCCGATGCATCCACCTTCGATGATCTTCTCTGTAACGTACTCGAAGCTGGACAAGGGAATCATGGTATTCGTGGGCGCATGCTTCTCCTCCAAGCCCTTGACCAGAGGATGCATCTGGAACTCAAATCCTGGAGGCACCATCAGCTTGTGACCCAAGATGTCGTCAACGAACAGCCCGTCCTTCTTCGCAAGGTCAGACTCCGCATTCACAAGAAGATACAGATACGATTCGTCGAGCATGACCGCTTCGCACTCAGGGAACGTGCGTGGCATGCAGGCGATGAATGAGAGGTCTGCCTTTTTGGTCACGATGTGCTTGTAACAGTCGCTGCAATTCAATTCCCCGAGCGTGAATTCGAATATGCCGATCGAAGACAATGCCTGCGGCAAGTCGTATTGGGAATACGCGAGGATGTTCGTCCCGATGAGGATGTACAGGGCGTGCTCTGGCACCTCTGGCATCAGAAAGGCCTTGCTGAGCTCACGCACCTCATGAAGCACCTTCTTCGCATGAGCATAGGCCGTCTGCCCCTCGGTGGTCAGCACGAGGCCATGGGCAGATTGCGAGAACAGCTTGACTCCCAGCTCCGCTTCCAGGGCCTTCACGGCGTGAGATATGCTTTGCCTCGTCGTGAATAGGCTGGATGCCGCATGTGTGAAGTTGAGCCTCTCGGCAGCTTCAACGAAATACTCTAATTGCGAGATCTTCATTCACGCCCCCAAGCGCTCAGCACGATTCACTCTGTCCAGCTCCGCTTCAATGCCTTCCATAAGAGCTTGGATGCCCTGTTCGATGCATCGATCAGCTCAGCCTTCTCAGCATCAGTGAGCTCTTCGAACCCAACGGCTATGTCATCGATGAAGCTCTCTTCAAGAGACTTGACGAAGGCCTCTCCTTTCTCCGTCAAGAAGACTTCTACCACTCGATGCTCGCAGCCGTTGCGCCGCTTCTTGACCAAGCCTCGCTCCACAAGAGGGGTGGTAGCCCGCGTACCTTGCTCATTCGAGACCGCGATGAACCGGCTGAGCTCGGTCATGCTCGCCTGGCCACCATAGTGAAGCGTCAACAAGACCTCCAACTGCATCCTAGTGAGATCTCCTCGGTGATTCATGGCGACGTTCTTGGCAAGACAGCCATAGCCGCTCATGGCTTCGAGGATCGAAGATCGCTTCTCTTGCATGCACCCATCCTCTCTAAGATGGCATGCATCATAAGCCTCTATTTGACGAACATCAAATAAGAGCATAGATGCCAAGGGGGAGTACGGACACCTTTCAATGACACTGTCCCGTGCGCAATGTCATTGACCAAAATGGTCATAATCAGGCCACCCTTCCATTGCTGGGGCACCCCCAGCAAGAGTGGGCGGCTGCATTGCAGCTGCAGCTACCTGAGAGCCCAAAGGGCGGGAAGGTAGCGTAATGAGGGCGATAGCCCGAAATGCCCGGATAGGCATTCTGCGCCAGGCTAGGTTGCCTGACCAGTTGCTGGATGCCGGGTGTTCGCAGGCTCATCGCCTGCGTTACGTTGCACTGGCGTGCAACTGCGCTTCCAATGGAAGCGCCCACAAAATGGGAAGTACGGAGCAGCAAACCTCATCGGAAGGTGCGCAGTTGATCTGCGCACCTCTATGAGCGGATCTGACCTGCAAAGGTGCGCACGTGAAGTGCGCACCCTCCGAAAGCATTCCCTAGCAGGCAAGCGCAAAGGCGCACGTCAGTGCGCCAAGGCCGCTACTCATGAGCATGCTTGCATGATCATGAGTTAAAGGCCGTTATAAAAGTGCACAGGCATGTTCTTTGCCTGTGCAGCACTTTTGGGGGCAGCAAGGAAGCCAGTGTTGCAGGTTGACAGGTGGCCGGAGGCCACCAAGGCCGCTACATCCCGCATGAGCGCCAAAGCGAATGCGGGATGTTAAAGGCCGCAATAAAAAGAGCGGGTGCCTGCACCCGCGACACCGGATTGGGGCAGCAAGGGTGTCAGTGCCGCAGGCCACTAAGGGTGCTGCTCAGCATCATGCTCCCATGAGACGGCTCAGGATGACATAGAGGACGATGGTTGCCGGGGCCACCAACAGGAACGGAACAGCTATGACACCCGTTGCATACAGGACGCTAGCCACCACCGTCACAGAGGCAAGCGTGATGATCCCGCGCCAGTTCACAGCCTCTTCCGCATCCCCTATCCGGATCTCACGCGAGCCGATCCCCATCTTGCCCCGTACAAGGTAGTAATCCGTGATGAGCAAGATGCACCATGATGTGGTGAGGATGGACCCGTAGCTCATGAAGGCGTTGATCTGATCCAAGATGTTCCCAAAGATGAACACGAGCCCGATCAAGTTCGCGATGATCACCGCGGCGGCCCACGGCACGGTCTTCCCGGTCAAGGAATTCATCAGATTGGACACCGCGTTCGCCCCACCGATGGAGTTCGACGTCTCAACCTTCATCTGAGAGAGGCAGATTATCGCAAGCCCTATCCCCCCGGAGGCCAACACCAATGACACACCAGGGTTCGTCACCGCTGCGTTCGCAGCAAGCTCTGGCCCCATCCCCTGCGCTGAGAAGTACTCCACGGACTGCTGGAAGCCGTAGAACACGATGAGCGCGCCGAAGACATACGTGATGATGGCGAACAGGCTCCCCGTGAGCGTGATGGGGATCAGATCGCGCTCCTTGCGAGCGAAGCGCGTGAAGTCAGCGGCGAAGAGCGCCAAGAGGCCGCTTGTCATGATGGCGTAGTTCACGGAATAGGCGAAGCCCTCTACAGGCTCCACGCCCGGGATCAGGATGCCGTGGGTTGCCGCCTCAAGAAGCTGCCCGTCGGCGGCGATCAGATACACAACGTATCCCATCACGCAGAAGAGCGCTACCACGAAGACGGCATTCATGCGCGCGATCACCTTAGTGCCGAAGAGCGCCATGAGCACCCAAGCGCATGATATCCCGATGAAAAGGGCCCACCGCGCAAGCTCGCTCTCCCAACCGAAGGCGAAGAGGATGGCATTTCCCAGCTGCACGGTGCCAACGGCAAGCACGCCTATCAGCACGAAGATCCAGATGAGGGAACCTGCTGCTGACCCCTTCTTGCCGAAGATGTAGTACCTGGAGACCACGTTGTTGGGAAGCCCCTGGCGGTAGCAGATCTTGCCCACAAGGTAGGTCAAGATGAATGAGAGGACGAACGTGATGGCCACGGTCACGCCACCCATCTGACACCCTGCATAGAATGCCACGATGCCACCACCCATGAGCTTCGAGAGGCTTGACACCACGCCAGAGAGTATGGCTGCGATGTCGGGCCATGCAAGCCGCTTGTCTGCGGGAACGCGTTCGAAGAGAGAGACCTGATCGGTTGCCTTGTTGCCCATCTTGCACCTCCTGAGCTTGATCACTCAGATGGCTGCGGGCCGGCTTGGGCGATGTGTCACCGGCCCGCGAGCTTAGGGGATAGAGCGGCTTGGTCTAGGGGGCTCAAGCCGCTAGAGAAATGCGAAAGAAGGCGGTGGCGCGCACATTGGGCACGCCACCAATATGCTGTGCAGCTAGACGATGCCCACGTTCGCCATGATGATCATCACGATCAAGGCGCAGAGGCCGGCACCGATGGAGATGGCTGCAATATGCTTGTACGCATTCTTGTGCGTGAGGCCCATGGCGGCGAACATGCCGAACATGGCGCCTGCATTCGGCAGAGCACCACCAATGGAAGCAGAGCTTGCCAAGATCTTCGCCAGAGCGGCTGGGTCAACGCCAGTTGCCAGATAGGGCTCCAGGAAGTTCTGGGCGATGATGCCCACAGCGCCTGAGCCAGAGCCCATGATGCCGCCCAAGGCAGCCGCCATGGTAGCGGCGGACACATACGTGCCACCAGGCATGTTGAAGATGGCGTCATAGATGACAGAGAACCCAACGGATGCGGCGGCCACGGTGCCAACGCCTACAGCAGCTGAGGTGAATACCGCCGGCCCCAGAGCTGCCTTCGCGCCATTGCCCAGCACGTCGCGCTGGCTTGGAACGTACTTCCAGAAGCAGATGATGGATGCCACGATGCCAACGATCATGCCGATGTAGACCACGTTCTTCATGCCGGTCATGGACAGGCCGATGATGGTGGCGATCAACAGGATCAGCGGGAGCAGAGCCAGGAAGAAGTTCGGGATGTTGGTGTCCTCTTCAACCTGGATGTCATCAGCATCAGCGTGGAAGGTCTCGCCCTTCGCTTGTGCGCGCTTGAGCGCGAACTTGATGTAGATGCAGCTGACCACGATGGCGATGAGAGAGCCCACGATGCCCATGATGGGCGCAGCCGTGAGGGACACGCCGCAGCCGTTCGCCGCATTGATCCATGCCACGGCAGGGACGCCTGGGATCATAGCCATGGTGAAAGAGCATGCAGCCAGCGCCCATGCCGCTGCGAACAGATGCCACGGGATGTTGCACTCGCGGAACATCGGGCGTGCCAGCGGGATCAAGGCGAACATGGCCACGAACATGGAGATGCCGGCATAGGTGAGGATCGCGCCCACAGCAGCGATGCCCAACAGCACCAGATACGGGCTCTTCGTTCCCACCTTGTTCATGATGGTCTTCGCGATGGCCTTCGCCGCGCCTGACTTGTCTATGAACTCGCCCATGATGGCGCCGCCCATGAAGATCAGGATGTTGCCGCGGATGAATCCGGCCAGTCCGGTGACGTAAGACGTCTCAGTGCCCACCATGGCATTCATCAAGTCCATGCCGTTGGTGGCCGCTATGATGAGCGCTGTGACGATTGATGAGATCAGCACGTTCCAGCCCCTCATCGACGCTACGATGAACAGCGCCAGAGCAACCAGGATGCCTATCACTCCTACCCATTCCATTTGATTTCCTCCTTCTTTGTATTGCTTGGGGGTCTGCGCCGTGAGGACACGGCCGTTCGGGGCCCGCGCACGCGCCAAGGCCCCGCCGCTTCCCCTTTAGGCCATGTCGTTGCGCGTTGCGCGCATGAGCTCGGTGTTGTTCGCGTGCTTCATCTTCAGCTGGTCGCGCGCGATGGTCCCCTCATCGAAGCTGGTGAGATCCTCTGGGCTCTCGAACATCGTCCCCAGGTCCCCACGCTGCTGGTTGAGCGCCACGGCCTCATCCACGTCGTATGGGATGAGCTGCTTCTTCTCGCGCGGGTTCCACACGAGGAATGCTGGCTTGGTGGCATCCGGTGACGGCATGCCCTCGCAATAGCGGACATCGCCGTACTTCTCGATCAGCTCATCAAGCGGGCCGAAATCGAACGCGCGCAGAGGGCAGCTCATGGTGCAGATGGGTTGCATGCCCTCAGACAGGCGGTCCACGCACATGGTGCACTTGCTCATCTTGCAGTCCGCGTCATCGGTGGCGAACTTGGGAGAGCCATAGGGGCACGCGTCGTAGCACTTGCGGCAACCCTGGCACTTGTCCTGGTCCACCAGCACCGCGCCGAACTCGTCCTCCTTGTAGATGGCGCCGTTCGGGCACGCCTTCATGCACGTGGGGTCTTCGCAATGAGCGCACGGGAAGGCCAGCGCATGCAACCTGATGTTCGGGAACGCGCCGCTCTCCCACTCATACACCGTCATCCACTTCTCAGCACCGGGCTCGATGCCGTTCCAATCCTTGCACGCTATGCTGCACGCCTGGCACGCATAGCAGCGGTTCATATCGAAAAGGAATCCGTACTGGGTCATCTTTCCTCCTCTCCTCTCTTCGCTCACGCGTTGGCAGTTGCCGTGGTGGGACTGGTTCCCATGGCGTCGTCTTCTGCTTGCGCCATCTCTTCTGCGCGCTTGGCCGCGCCATCGCGAGCGCCTTCGGCCTGAGCCAGCGCATCGCGCGCATCTATTGCCACCTTGGCGCCTCGCATGCCACCACGCTGCGCCTCAGGCCCGAAGCCCTCAGCGTCGCCGGCGGCCACCTTCTCAACCTCAACCAGTCCCGCGATGATGAGAGCGCCCAGGATGTGCGGCAGATGCCCGTCATCCAGCAGGATGTTCGGCGCGCCGCGCATGTCTTGGCCGAATGCGTTCATCTCGGCCGGCTTGCCGTCTGTCTGATACCAGCCGCCATGGAAGATGGCTGAGGTGCCGGGCATGCAGCGGTTGGTCACGTACGCGGGCAGGATGGCCTCTCCGCGGTCGCTGTACACGCGGCAGATATCGCCGTCCTTGATGCCGCGCGCCTGCGCGTCCACGCCTGAGATCCACACACCATGCCTGTATGCGTCTTCGCGCATGAACGGGTTGTTGTCGTTGCTGGAGTGCTGACGATAGATGGAGACCGGGGTCACCATCGAGAGCGGATACTCCTTCGCCTTCGGGTTGTAGAAGCCGTCGTTCGATGCGCTCCCTATATCACCCTCAACGTAGCTTGGGCTCCAAACCGGCATCGGGTCGATGTGCCCGCGCCAGCGCGTCTCGGTCATGTCGTGCGTCTTCACGAAGTTGGACGCGAACTCGATCTTCTTGGTGGGCGTGTTGAAGGGGCTCTCACCCTTCTCCATGGCAGACTTGAAGGGATAGTACGGCTCGTCTATCTCAGTGCGGATGACAGGATGCGCGTTGAACTCCTCCCATGTCATGCTGTCAAAGCCCAGGTAGGCGCGGATGGTCTCGTTGCTCGCCCACTCTTCGAACGCTTCCTTGTAGACGGCCTCTTGGGTGTCTACCCAGTCCTCCCACTCAACGTCCTTCATGCGCGGGTTGTAGCCTTCCACCACGTCATCGCCAAGCCTCTTGGCGATCTGGGTCCACACCCACTCCTTGGAGCGGACCTCGCCGGGGAAGTCAGCACCGCGGCCGCAGAAGGTGAAGTAGTTGCGCATGCCGTTCGGGCCGGAGACGAACCTCTGATGACCGTACATGTACTCATCCATGCCCTCAAGCTGCCAGACGGGTGCCGGCAGGATGATGTCGCAAAGCTCCGCTGTTGGCTGGTTCACATGCCACTGGAAGCCCCAGTTGAACTCCGTGTCTGCCATGCCCTTGAAGCGCTTGTTGACGTTGGAATGATTGTTGCCGTAGTTGTTCTCGAAGATGATCATCTGGATGTTCGGCAGCGGAGAGTCATTCGTGGGAGATCCGATGTGATGGCGGAACTCGCTCTCAGAGATGCGGCCCTCCCAGTAGTCCTTCTGCATGGCCAAGATCTCAGTCAGGCAGTTGTTGTTGAAGAGCACCGGCACCTGGTAATCACCTGGGTTGCGCTTCCAGTCCGCCAGAGGTGTGGGCACGCGTCCTGGCGTTGGCAAGCATGCGCCTGATTCGCAGCCGCCATGGCAGGCGATGTTGCCAGTCATGGCTTGCAGCAGCATGGAGGCAGACGCGCTGTAATCACCCATGTGGCGCTTTGCGCAAGAGTAGAAGTACTGCAGGTGCACCGGCTTCTCCGTGCCGTAGAGGCGTGCGAACTCGCGGATGGTCTCAGCTGGAACAGCCGTGATGGGGGCTGCCCACTCAGGCGTCTTCTTGATGCCGTCTTCGCCCTCACCCATCACATAGGCGCGCCACTCCTCGTAGCCCTCCTTGTCAACCCACTGCTCTATGAACTCGTGGTCCACCATGTCCTCTTCGAAGAGCACCTGAGCCACAGCCAGCATCATGGCAAGGTCTGTGCCGGGGCGAATGGGGATCCACTGGTCAGCTAGAAGCTCTGCGGATTGGGTGTAGCGCGGGTCGATCACTATGGTCTTGCATCCATACTCATGGGCAAGCTGCATGTAGTAGGAGGTAGGTCCGAACCAGGCCACCACAGGGTCCATGCCCCACATGATGAAGAGCTTGGAATGGAAGAGGTCAGGTGCCTCGAAGCCCGGGAGCGCATTCTGCAGGCCGCGCGTGACCTTCGTGAGGTCAACGCCCAGATGCAACATCTCACCTGCGGCGTGGCCTGAGGTTGAGTGCTCACCCCATGCACCGAAGCCAGCCTCCCACCAAGGAGCCAGCGGGAACCCGTTCTTCTCGAAGCTGGGGTATTGCGAATGGAAGATCCCGTACGGGCCGTACTTCGCCTTGATCTCCTTCATCTTCTCAGCGATGGTGTCCAGCGCCTCTTCCCAGCTGATCTCAACGAAGTAGCCTTGACCTGGGCCCTTCTTGCCCACGCGCTTCATCGGATGCAGAAGGCGCGTGTCTGCATAGAGCTCCTTCTTCCAGGAGTGACCCATGGCACATGGGCGCATCTGCACGTTGCCCTTCAGCTGGTTCTCCCAGCCGCAATCCTCGCGGCTGTCATTCTGGTTGACCGAATCATCGGGCTCCACTGCGATCAGCTTGCCATCCTTCAAGTGGCACTTGAGGACGCACGCAGAGTCCCAACAACCGTTAGCGGGACATGACGTATAGAAGATGCGCTCGCCTTCGCGACGCTTCTTGCTCTCGTCGATGATGCCTTGCTTGTCCATCCGCTTCCTCCTTCTCTCTGCTCACGCCGAACGCGGCATCCGGGGCCCTTCAGGGTGTCGCGTTCAGCTCATGGGTTGGAATATCGCATGACTTCCAGGGCGTTTTCGGGCTGGTGAGAGAAGTCGCGGAAGGCGTTCTGAGCAGGAGGATGCAAGCGTTGTTGCATGCAACGCTTGCTTGACAACGGGTGCAAGAGAAAGGAGCAGCGAACCGTTCAGGCAATGGATGGCTTCGCGCATCTCTTTGATATATTTGATGGCGACTATGCGCTCTTTTCCTGTCTGACCAGCAGGGATGAGCGTGTGGTGAGGCAAATGTGGCGCGAAGGGGGAGCCATGCTGTTCGACGACGTTGGGGCGCTGATCGCGCTCGCCGAGGCGAAGAGCCTCTCTCAAGCTGCAGACAAGCTCTATATGTCCAGGCAGGGGCTCTCACATCGCATCGCGAACCTGGAGAACCGCGTTGGCACCACTCTCTACGAGCGCACTTCAACCGGCATCAAGATGACGCGCGCCGGTGAGCTGGTGACGAACTTCGCACGGCATGTAGCTGAGCACGAGCGCGAGCTTGCCGCACAGCTGGCAGCCATAGACGAGCGCTTCGACGCCACCATAGAGGTGGGGATGAGCTTGAATGACGGCGTCACGCTGCTGCCTCGAGCCGTTGCCAGCTATGTTGACCAGCATCCAGAGGCTCGCATCCACTTGGAGGCAGGGTATGAGCCTGAACTAGTGGCGAAGCTGCATGCCGGGGACCTGGACATCGCGCTGCTGGAGAATCAACCTGAAGAGCCTGGGCTTGTGAGCGAGGTGCTGGGTTACACGCGCCTGGTGTTCGTGGCGCCGAACAAGCATCCGTACAACAAGGTGACGAATCCGCTCCCAGTGCAGACGCTGCTGGCGTGGCCCATGATCATCTATGAATGGAAGTCAGGACGCCACATGGTGGGCAATCGGCACTTCCGTGAGCGCTACGGCATATCCCTGCTAGATCACAACATGGTGGCGCGCTTCGATACCCATGAGGCCATGATGGAGGGCGTGAAGGCGGGCCTTGGCTGGTGCGCCGTTCCGGAGTGCATCTACGCGCGCTACAAGGATGACCCTGGCATAGTGCGCTTCAAGGTGAACACGGGCCCCATGTGGTATCCCGTCTCCCTTGCTTGGAGCTCAGAGCGCATCCTGAATGACTCAGCGCGCGAATTCATCAGCCACATCAAGGACACCATCCCCGAGAAGTACTCCTCCATGGACCTAGACGCCATCCTGAACTCCTAACGTGACATTAGAACACATCTAATGTCACGCGGATCTGCCTGAAAGCCTGAGATGTCCGGAAGTTGGTCTGCGCCAGGCTGGGTTGCCTGACCTGGGGCTGGAATCCGGGTGCTCTTGCCCTATCGGGCAAGTTACGCATTGCTCATCGCAATGCTGCGGCTGCATTGCAGCCGCCCACACATCGGGGTGCAACTCAAATGAGTGCGCCAGCATTCTGAGTTGCTGCGTTGCGGCACGCCACAAGAACGGTGGCGTGCCCTACGTCAACCTGAGAGATCTCCATTGATGATGACATTGCAGACATGAGAGGGTGTCTGGTGGACGTAGGGCAACGCACCGCATTTGTGCCTTTCCGCCCATTGGCGATCGGGAACGCACATGAGCAAGGTGCAAGCTTCGCGCGGAGCGGGGCGCGTGAGCGCCCCAAGGCCGCTGCTTTGCTTGTGCTTGCACATGCAAAGTCAAAGGCCGTAATGAAAGTGCATGGGCGCATTCTTCGCCCATGCAGCACTTTCGGGGCAGCAAGGATGCGTTTGCAGAAAAAGAGCGGGTGGGCTAATGACGGCAGGCGTTGTTCGGGTCCATGGCAGGCACCTGGCCTGCGGCGAACAGCTCCACTACATCGGCCACCTTCGGCCGCGTGGCATCCTGGTACACCGTGATGCCCGCATTCGTGAAGCGCGTGAACGGCGGCATGCCCATGCCAGCCGTCAGAATGCCGTCAACATCCAGCCCGATGACGTGCTCGATGACGCCACCGCAACCCTGCGTGTCGTGATCCACGTTCTGCACTGATTCCACGGCCGTCACATTCATATCGTCGTCGAACGTGACCAGCGTGAAATACGCCGCGTGCCCGAAATGCCCGCTGCGCAGGCTCTCCAGACCTTGATCCGTCTCGCTGGGAATGGCTATCCTCATGTTGCTCTCCTTCAGTTCGCTTCTCTCTTTGAGATATAGGATGCCACAGATCAGCGCCGCTTCATAGCCTCATACATGAAAGCGCCAAAGGGTCGCTTCTGATGACGCCTTTAGCTTGATCGTGTGATTTGATGTGACCCCTCTCTCAAGAATAGGCGGCTGCATTGCAAGCACAGCTACCTAGAAGCCCGAAGGGCGAGAAGGTAGCGAAATGAGGGTGATAACCCGAAATCCCCGGATAGCTGGTCTGCGTCAGGCTAGGTGGCCTGACCTGGTGCATTGTTTCGGGTGTTCGCAGGCTCATCGCCTGCGTTACGCATTGCTGGCGCAATGCTGCGCTTGCAATGCAATCGCCCACAGGATAGGGGTTGGGACTGGGTTGCGTGCGTCAGCATTCTGGGTTGTCACGTTGCGGCACGCCACAAGAGCGATGCACCCCAAGGGCACTTCTTCGCCGTGCGTGCATATTCTCGCACGGCTCAGGGCGACGTAGCCCTACGTCAACTTGATAGACCTCTCCTGTTGATAGCGTTATTGGATATAGAAATGCCTCTGGTGGACGTAGGGCAAGGCACCGCACCTGTGCCTTGCCGCTCATTGGCAAGCGGGAACGCGCATGAGCAAGGCGCAAGCTTCACCCGGATAAGGGGCGCGTAAGCGCCCCAAGGCCGCTACTTTGCTTGTGCCTGCACAAGCAAAGTTAAAGGCCGCATTGAATGAAGCGCGGCGTTAGCCGCGTAAACCGGACCGAGCGGAGCGAGGGCGAAGATTCGGCAGGTTTGGCAGATGACGGTCTTCAGGTTCAGCCTTGAGCCGCCGAGTTTTCGGAGGGGTCCCGTAAGGGGTCCCGACGAAAACGGCGATGCCTCCCCTACTCGCTGGCGGCGAAGCATGCGATGGCCGGCACCCGAGCGCTTCTGAAGGCAAGGTCGAATGTGGTATATCCAACCACATTCGACCGCCAGCCTGAAGCCTAGCGAGGGTGCCGGCCATCGCGGGCGAGCAAGGTAAGGGCTGGAGCCAGGATTGTCCGGATTGGTGGTCTGCGCCAGGCTAGGTTGCCTGAACTGTTGCTGGCATCCGGGTGTTCTTGCCCTGCCGGGCAAGTTACGCATTGCTGGCGCAATGCTGCGGCTGCGATGCAGCCGCCCACTCATGGGGGGGGAGCAATGCAGGTGCCTACCCCTGAGGGGGGTACAGTCGCCCATAAGTGGGAGGGGTGACAATGCAGCCGCCCACAGGAGGGGGAGTCAATGCTTTTCAAGGTGGCCGGTAGGCCACCAAGGCCGCTACAGATGCATGAGCGTCAAGCGAATGCAACTGTTAAAGGCCGCTATAAAAGTGCATGGGCGCGCTCTTCGCCCATGCAGCATTTTT
>CAJUPL010000016.1 GCA_910588435.1 uncultured Eggerthellaceae bacterium
ATGAAAAAGGACCAGCCATGGATGTTGGCTGGTCCTTGAAGCTTCCTGGTGTCGGAGGCGGGATTTGAACCCGCACACCCGATATGTGGGCACTAGCACCTCAAGCTAGCGTGTCTGCCGTTCCACCACTCCGACACATCATTTGGCGTGCGGCAAGAGATTCTAGCAGATTGAACCTCTTGCGCAAGCACGAACTTTCATCAGTTCGTGCTGATGGTGCCGTGAGGATAGATCACCATCAATACGAGGAGAGAGATCAGGAACACCACCGCACAGATGATGGTGATCCTATCCAGGTTCTTCTCGATGATGCTGGTGCCGGTCTGCGTAGAGTACATGGAGCTGGCGATGGCATCTGAGATCCCCGTCCCCTTGCCTGAATGCATGAGGATGAAGATGATGAGTCCGATGCCGGACAGGAACAACAGGACCAAGAACACTATCACTAGAGGTGTCAATTGAGCACGCTTCCTTTTATCAAGCTTTCACATTCCAAAGGCGGGATTATAAGGGTTTCACGCCTGCTATGCAATGAGGCTCTTGCCGGTCATCTCAGAAGGAGGCTCAATGCCTATCGTCTCAAGCAACGTTGGGGCGATGTCGCACAGAGCGCCATCCCTTTGATCCACCTTGATGCCCCTGCCGCTGAAGTCAACGCCGATGAACGGCACGAGCGCCGTTGTATGGGCGGTGTGAGGCGTCCCGTCTTCGGCGATCATCTTGTCAGCGTTGCCGTGATCTGCTGTCACGAACACGATGCCCCCAACCTGGCGCATGGCGTCACACACCTTGCCAACGCCCGCGTCAACCGCTTCAACGGCTTTGATGGCCGCCGGGATGGAGCCAGTGTGTCCCACCATGTCGCAATTAGCGAAGTTCACGATGTAGACATCTGCCTCCTCATCCAAGATGGCCTTCGCAAGGGTTGAAGCAACCTCAGGTTCGCTCATCTCAGGCTGGAGGTCATACGTTGCAACCTTAGGAGAAGCTATCAGCGTGCGCTCCTCTTCTGCCTTCGGCTCCTCCACTCCCCCATTCAAGAAGAAGGTGACATGAGCGTACTTCTCGGTCTCTGCGATGTGATATTGGGAAAGCCCAGCATCAGCCAATACATCAGCCAAGACGTTCTCAGGAAATTCCTTCGGGAATGCCACCGGAGCATCTATGGTGGGATCGTATTCGGTCAGGCACACGAAATGCACCTGAGGATGGCATGCGCGCTCAAAGCCGTCGAATCCCTCATCCACGATGGCGCGAGTGATCTCACGCGCCCTATCGGGCCTGAAGTTGAAGAACACGACAGAGTCCCCATCTTGCATCGCCCTGTCAGTGAAGGATACGGGAACCACGAACTCATCTGTGACGCCCTCATCATACGAGGTGCGAAGGGCCTCAACAGGAGCTGCATCCGTCTTGTTGGCTGCGCAGACCACCGTGTCATACGCCTTTTGGACGCGATCCCATCTCTTGTCCCTATCCATAGCGTAGTACCTGCCTGAGAGGCTAGCTATGGATATCTTGCAGCCAGGGTGCTCAGATGAGACCTCTTCAATCTTGCGCTCAAGCTCTTCAACATACGTCACAGCGCTTGCGGGAGGCACATCCCTGCCATCCAAGAAGCAGTGGATGAGCATCTCCTTCACTCCTGCGCGTGCAGCTTCCTCCATGAGCGCGTATAGGTGCTCATTGGAGGAATGGACGCCGCCGTCGCTCAGAAGCCCCATCAGGTGGAGCGCATGGCCTGTGCCAGCGCTCTTGAATGCATGCGCAAGAATGGCATTGTCAGCTAGCTCACCGCTACGGCAAGCCTTGTTGATGCGGGTGAGCTCTTGATAGACCACGCGTCCAGCACCAATGTTCAGATGCCCGACCTCGGAGTTCCCCATCTGGCCTTCTGGAAGCCCCACAGCCTCACCTGATGCTTGGAGCTTCGTCCATTCGTTCTCAGCGAACAAGGCATCCAACACAGGGGTCTCAGCCCGAGATATCGCATTCCCGGGACCGGGTTCTGCCAATCCGAAGCCATCCATGATGATGAGGCAGACCGGAGCAGAGCTTGCCTTTCGTGCGCTGCAGGCCATCTACAGAGCCTCTTTCACTATCTGCACGAACGACTTCGCCTTGAGCGACGCACCGCCGATGAGGCCTCCATCTATATCTGGCTGAGACAAGAGCTGAGATGCGTTCCCTTCATTCATGGAACCGCCATAGAGCACACGGATGGAAGCGGCCGTGTCTTGGTCATACATGACTGCCAGCATCTCCCTGATGGCGCCGCACACCTCTTGCGCTTGCTCGGGGGTGGCAGTGCGCCCCGTGCCAATGGCCCAGATGGGCTCATAAGCCACTATGGCCGCTTTGGCAACATCAGCCTGAACGCCTGCGAAGGCGGCCTTCACTTGAGCATCCACGAACTGGATGTATGTTCCCTCATCCCTGACGGCAAGGGATTCGCCAACGCAGATGATGGGGTCAATGGGCTGCACCCTGTCCTTCAGGAGCGCGTGCACTTTCTTGTTGACGTCATCATTCGTCTCACCGAAGTATTGACGACGCTCAGAATGGCCCACTATGCAATACGAGCATCCGATCTCACGGATCATGGGAACGGATATCTCACCGGTGTATGCCCCAGATGGCTCCCAGAAGACATTCTGAGCCCCAACGCCAATGTTCAGCTTATCGAATTCGAAGACCGTATAGACGGGCTTGAGGTCAGTATATGGAGGACATACCGCCACATCCACCTTGTCAAGCCAGTCCGGCTCCATCTCATTGGATATCTCCTGAGCCAAGACCACGCCCTCGGCGATGGTCTCGTTCATCTTCCAGTTGCCTGCTATCAGCGGCTTCCTTGCCATATCATCATCTCCTAGATAACTTGATCCTTCAATGCTTCAACACCAGGCAGCGCCTCACCCTGCACCAGCTCCATGGACGCCCCGCCACCTGTTGAGATGAACGTCATCTTGTCAGCAACGCCGAATGCATTCACGGCTGCAACGGAGTCACCACCTCCGATGATGGTGTCAGCATCTGCATTGTCAGCTATGGCCTCTGCCACCTTGCGCGTGCCTTCTGCGAACGGAGCCATCTCGAACACGCCCATCGGGCCGTTCCAGAAGACGCTTGCTGCTTTCTTGATGGCATCTGCATAGATGTCAGCCGTCTCAGGCCCGATATCCAAGCCCATCTGATCTGATGGGATGTCATCCACAGACACCGCGCTGGTGCTTGCATCCTCTGATATCTCCTTCGCTACCACCACATCTACGGGCAATAGCAGCTTCACGCCCTTGCTCTTGGCCTTCTTGATCATGTCATGTGCGCGATCCACCCAATCCTCTTCCACCAAGGACTTGCCAACGGGCTTGCCCTCTGAAAGGAGGAACGTGAAGCACATGGCACCACCGATGATGAGCACATCTGCTTTATCCAGCAGGGCATCTATCACCTTGATCTTGTCTGACACCTTGCTGCCACCCAGCACAGCAACGAACGGGCGCTTCGGAGCATCCAGCATGGACGTCAGAGTGTCCACTTCCTTCTGCATCAGATAACCCGCATACGCTGGCAGGACGTCTGCGATGCCTGCGGTTGACGCGTGTGCTCTGTGAGCGGTGCCGAACGCATCGTTCACATAGACATCAGCCAATGAGGCAAGCTCTGCAGCCATATCAGGTGAGTTCTTCTTCTCACGCGCATCGAAGCGCACGTTCTCAAGCAGGAGGACTTGACCGTCCTCAAGCGAGGATGCGAGCTCCTTTGCTGATGGGCCTGTGACATCCTCTGCCAAGATCACATCCTGGCCAAGGAGCTCTGAGAGGCGCTTCGCCACCGGGGCCAAGCTGAATTCCTCTTCGAATCCCACTCCCTTCGGACGGCCTCTATGGCTCATCAAGATGACCTTCGCGCCCTGCCCGATGAGCTCTTTCACTGTTGGCAGCGCGGCCACAAGGCGCGTGTCATCCGTCACCTGCCCATCCTTTATGGGCGCATTCAGATCCACGCGCACCAGAACGCGCTTCCCGCTTGCATTCAGATCTTCAATGGTCCTCATCTTCGCTCCTAAAGGAAACGGACAGAGCTCATTCGCCCTGTCCGCTCATGTTCACATTCGATGGTTGCTGCATTCGTCCTTACAGCATGATCTTGGCAAGATCTGCCACACGATTGGAGTAGCCCCACTCGTTGTCGTACCAAGAGATGCACTTCACGAAGTCACCTTCGCCGCCGAGCACCTGAGTGAGCTTTGAATCGAACACAGAAGATGCCGGGTTGCCGACGATGTCAATGGAGACCAGCGGGTCTTCGGTGTATTCCAAGATGCCCTTCATGGGGCCTTCAGCTGCTTTCTTCATGGCAGCATTGATCTCATCAGAGGTTGCCTTCTTCTCAAGTTCAACGGTGAGATCCACCATGGATCCATCAGGAGTTGGGACGCGGGTTGCGAACCCGTCCAGCTTGCCGGCGAGCTCAGGCAGGACCAGAGAGACCGCACGTGCAGCACCCGTTGTGGTTGGGATGATGGACATCTGAGCTGCGCGTGCACGACGAAGGTCCTTATGGGGAAGGTCCAGGATGTTCTGGTCATTCGTGTATGCATGGATGGTGTTCATGAATCCACGCTTGATGCCGAACTCCTCCAGCAGCACCTTCGCGAATGGAGCCAAGCAATTGGTGGTGCAAGAAGCGTTGGAGACGATGTTGTCAGTCTCCTTGTTGTAGGTGTCATCGTTCACGCCCATGACGATGGTGGCGTCCACGTTCTTTGCTGGAGCGGAGATGATGACCTTCTTGGCGCCAGCCTCGATATGGGCTTTAGCCTTCTCTCCATCAGTGAAGAAGCCAGTGGACTCAACGACGATATCCACATCCAGCTCCTTCCAAGGAAGGTTCTTCGGGTCACGCTCAGAGAGCACCTTCACTTCCTTGCCATCCACGATCATGCCATCAGCCAGCACCTTTATGGCGTCGAAGGCGCGGCGATGGATGGAATCATATTTGAGCAGGTGAGCCATCGTAGGGATGTCACCTAGGTCATTGACAGCCACAACCTCAAGATCTGGGTCATTCGCCATGGCGCGGTAGACCAGACGTCCGATCCTGCCGAATCCGTTGATTGCGATCCTGGTTGCCATAAAAGCTCCTTAATCCGAGTCCTAGCGCACATCGCGCATGGGCAGAAGGATAACACCCATTCGATGGATTTTCAGATTCCGTTGACGTGATGGCAAGAGCGCTGCGCGAATGACGGAGATGCCCCTCATTCCTCTAGCATCTGCTCAAGGCGCCTGAGCCTATGGGCAACTGCTGATTTGGACAGAGGCGGGTCATGCCTTTCCCCTAGCTCCTTCAAGGAAGCCTCAGGATATGCCACGCGTAGACGGATGAACTCTTGCAGCGCTGGAGGCAGCGTTGATATCTCATGGATCTGCAGCACGTCTCTGATCATGAAGAGCTGCCGCACTGCAGCCTCTGTAGCCTTGTTCTGATTCGCTATCTCTGCATTGATCTGCCGATTCACGTCATTGCGAACGGACTTCACTACGCGAACCTCTTCCAGCATGAGCGCAGAGCGATGCGCACCCGTGAACGCCAAGAACTCCAAGATGGCATTCCCGCTCTTGAGGTAGATCATCTGAGAGCTGCGCCTGGCCATCACCTTGGCGCCTATCCCCTGCTCCACCAATATGCGCACTGCGTCATCAGCTAGCTGCTCGTTCTCCACGATCATCTCGAAATGGAAATCCGACTTCGGATCCGAGATGAATCCACTGCCCAAGAAGACGCCTCGCAGGTATGCGGCTTGACAGCATTTCTTGGAGACCAAAGAGGGCTCGATCCCCAGGCGAAGGCCGCCATTCTCAGCGACTATGCCCATATCCATCAATGCCTCAGCAAGGCCTGGCTGAGATGGGATCTCTATCAGGTAGTTCGGCGTCTTATGGAGCACCGATCGCCTTATGGTGAGCTGCGTGCTCAAGTCATAGATGCTATGGAGGAGCTTGATGACAAGGCGCCCCACAGGCGCTGAGTCAGTTGCTATCTCAACCCTGTATGCGCCCGGTCCGCTCAAGAACAGCGTGCCCTCTACTCGAACCAAAGCTGCAAGGGTTGCCCTATCGCAATGCGAGCATACGGGCTCAACATGGGAGAGCTCGTCTTTCACATCAGCCGTGAAGGACATCTGCTCAGTATTCCCTTCTGGATAGCATGAGGCGGATCACTTGCAGGATGGCGTCGCGCAGAGCCTGAGGGCTATGCCATGTTGGATGCTCTGAGTCAGCGAGGTTCCTTGAGATGACGACAGGTCCCGCAGCCTGGATGGCCAAGAGGTCTTGATAGCTTATGGGTACAGGGCGCGTGCCCTCAGTCAGTGTGAGATCATCCAGATCAGATGTTGACGAATACTCTGGCTCATCGCCCGCAACCGCTATGAAGCTGCCCGTTGCAGGGCTCTCCGCGCGAAGCTGGACGGGAGAGTGCACCAGCATGTAGTCAACGAGACCATACATCCCGTGATCATAGAGCGCGTTCAGATGCTCTTTGGCCGATAGCCCCCACGTCTCCCCTTGCACATCGGCCAACGAGCAGACGAAGAGGACCGAGCCGCGTGAGCGCTGGATGGCCTCTACGATACCAGGCACCAAGAGATTCGGGATGATGGATGTGAAGAGGGACCCCGGCCCCAGCACTATGAGGTCCGCGCGCTCTATGGCGCGGACCGCTGGCTTGTACGCCCTGATGGGAGTCCCAGACCCTTTGAGCCGAACGCTCTCAAGGGCGGTCTTCGAATGGCACGCCACTGCCTGTCCGTCCAGGATGCGCCCATCCCTGGTCTTGGCCGTGAGCGTCACATGATCGAGCGTTGACGGATAGACGCGCCCTTGCGCATTCACTAGATGCTCGCATATGCGGATGGCCTCAGGGAATGACCCGGATGCATCCTCAAGGGCTGCCAGAAGCAGGTTCCCAAGCGCATGGTCATCGGCAACAGCGAAGCGATACTTGAATGCCCGAACGAGCGGGTCCGTTGGGTCATCAGCGAAAGCCGCTATGCACTTCCTGATGTCACCTGGTGGGGTCACGTTCGCCTTGTCACGCAATATGCCAGTGGATCCACCATCATCTGCCATGGCAACCACGGCAGAGGTTGATATCCCCAGCGAGAGCAGCGTGCGAATGGAGACTGGCGCGCCCGTGCCACCGCCTATGACCACCGCATCGATGGACTCCTCCACCTCAACGGGCTCACCGGAGGCCATGAGCGCCTCATCCAGCGCCTTGAAGGCACCGGTTGCTGATGGGTCCATATGGAAGGGGTGAGTGGAAGCCATTCGGTCCTCCCCTCTTAGACGCTGAAGTCTGCTGCCTCAGTGGCGAGCACATCCCCTGAGGCCTTCGCACGCTCAGCCTTGCCAAGGTCCCTATGGGCAACGGAGACCCTATAACCCTTCGACTTCAAGTAGTCCCCCGTTGACTCTGCCAAGGCAACGGATCTGTGCTGCCCACCCGTGCAGCCAACGCCTATGGCCAACTGCTGCTTGCCCTCAGAAACATAGCCGGGCATGACCACATCCAGTAGGGCATGCCACCTCTTCTTGAATTCGATAGTCTCATCACGGAGCATCACGAAATCGCGAACCGCGGCATCCAGGCCCGTCAGCCCGCGAAGCTCTGGGTCATAGTAGGGGTTGGGCAAGAAGCGAACATCCATCACAAGGTCAGCATCAAGCGGAGCCCCATGCTTGAACCCGAATGAATACACAGTGACTGACAGTCCCCGGCGCTCGTTCCCCTCAGAGAATGCAGAGCGGATGGTGGAGCGCAGCTTCTGCGGCATCATCTCAGTGGTGTCTATGACGAGGTCTGCGCGCTCACGGATATCCACCAACAGCGAACGCTCCTTCTGGATGCCTTGTGCGATGGTAGTGCCCTCAGTGCACAACGGATGGCGACGACGGCTTGACTTGTAGCGGGAGACCAGCTTCGAATCCCCAGCATCCAGGAACACCATCTTGAAGTCAACGCCATCCTCATCAAGGCTCTTGAGCACATCCAGCAATGACCCGAAGTATTCGCCGTTCCTGGCATCGCAGACTATGGCCAACCGAGCCTTGCTAGGCCCATCCACGTCATCCTTGCCCAATCTCACCATGCTACCGATCAGCGATGCTGGGAGGTTGTCCACGCAGTAATAGCCCAGATCCTCGAAGACATGCATGGCCTCGGTCCTCCCGGCGCCGCTCATCCCCGTGACTATCACCAGCTCAGGCATGTTCTCCGTCATCTTGGCTGACCGCTCATTAGGCTCAATGCTCACGCATGCCCTCCTATGTCCGCGTCTCTTTCCGCATTATACTGTTGGATCACCGCATGAAGATCGGATGCCACCTCTGCTGGCAGCACCCCAGAATCCCTGATCTCATCTAGCGTTGCAGCCCTGAGCGCCTTCATTGACTTGAAATGCCTCATCAGCGCCTTCTTGCGAACAGGGCCGATGCCCGGCACCTCATCCAAGATGGATGCGGACATGCCCTTGCCGCGAAGCTCCCTGTGGAAGGTGATGGCGAACCTATGCGCTTCATCACGCACTTGCTTGACCAGATACAGCGATGCGGAGCCTCCGGGCAAGACGATGGGGCCTGAGTCCTGCCACGGCACGAACAGCTCCTCATCCCTCTTTGCAAGGCCGACGATGGGGATGTCGTCTATTCCCATCTCATCGAACATCTCAAGCGCCGCTGTCAGCTGCGGCTTGCCGCCGTCTAGGATGATGAGGTCTGGCTTGGAGCCGAATCGCTCATCTTCCATCCTCTCCTTGGAGTAGCGACGCGACATCACCTCTTGCATGCTCAAGAAGTCATTCGCCTCATCCAGCTGCGCGCGGATCTTGAATCTCCTGTATTGGTTCTTGTCTGGCTTGCCGCCTGTGAACACCACCATGGATGCCACCGTGTATGCACCATGCAGCGTTGAGATGTCGAAGCATTCGATGCGCATGGGAGGCTTGTCAAGCGCGAGCGCGCTCTCAAGCTGAGCCAAGGCTTGGTTTATCCGCTTGTCATCGTAGTTGGTTCGCACCTTGTAGCGCATGAGCGTGTGCTTGGCGTTGCGCTCTGCAAGCTTGACCAGCTCCATGCGCTCTCCGCGTTGAGGCTCCAGCAGACGCACCTTCGCACCATGCACCGATGCCAGCTTCTCGGTCAGCCACTCAGACATGGCGTCCGCATCTTCTGGGAGCGCCCGCAAGATGACCTCATGCGGGATGGACGTGGTGGCATCGTAGTAGCGCATCAAGAAATTGCGCAACAGATCCTCGTCTGGCACGTCTGAGCCCTTGTTCAAGATGAACTCATTGGAGTTCAAGATGCGACCTTCGCGAATCTGGAACACATGCACGCCTGCTACGGTCTCCTCACGGAAAATGCCGATGACATCCGCATCCAGGTTCTTTGAGGACACGGCATGCTGCTTCTCGTTCTGGGATCCTATGGTCTCTATCCGAGACCTCACGCGTGCCGCTCTCTCGAAATCAAGGGAAGCTGCTGCTTCTTCCATCTCGTAGGTCAGCTCTTCTAGGAACTCTTGGCGGTTGCCTGAGAGGAACCTCTCTATCTTGGAGACGTTCTTCGCATACTCCTCTTCTGTGATGCTGCCAGAGCAGGCCCCGGGGCCTAGCCCCACATGAGCATCGAAGCAGGCAGTGCAGCCTTCCATCAGCGTGCTCGCATCAGGCAGGTTGCGATCGCGCTTCGCCCCCTTGCCAGAATACCCCGCACGCTCCAGCTTCCGGTTCATGGACCTCCACTCCGCACAGCTTGCAGCACAGAGCGGAACCACTCGACGCGCGATGTCTATCAAGCGCCTTGCAGCTCTTGCATCAGTGAATGGGCCGAAGTAGCGGGAGTCGCGCTTGTGCTTCTCACGCGTGTACTTGATGGCAGGGAACACATCGCCTTTGGTTATGCAGATGAACGGATAGCTCTTGTCGTCCTTGAAGTCAGCGTTGTAGAACGGCGAATGCTGGTTGATGAGGTTCTTCTCCAAGACCAGGGATTCATGCTCGTTCTCCACCACTATGTATTCGAATGAGTCTATCTGCTCTACCAGAAGCGGTATCTTGGCGCGGCTGTCTTGGAAGTTCACATACTGCCGCATGCGGGCTCTCAGCTGCTTCGCCTTGCCAACGTAGATGACGTTGCCATCGGAATCCTTCCAAAGGTAGACTCCTGGCTCTGTGGGCACCTTGGCAAGCTCCCCCTTTATCCGGGCGAGCTTCTCCTCCTGGCTCTCTGACCTAGCAGCTATCTTGGCTCCTTCTGACGACGATCAATGCGATGTTTATGGACATATTCTATTAGCGATCCATCGAACGAGGACGATGCGTTCGTATTCAACATCTTGAAAACATCAGTGAACGCATGAGCAACCTCTGGCGAACCTAGAGCCTCGCATGCGCTCTTGAGGATAGACTCAAGAGCAGTTGAGATGGATAGAGCCTTGAAGGAGGCGCTCACGATGACGTATCAGAAGCTATTCCAAAAGATGATGGATGAGCAATCCAAGTTCATGCCAACCATCCAGCAGCTCGGGCAAGAGGGCAAGCTCCCCGAGGACTTCGCGAAAGCGGTGCGCGGGATAGAGGCATGGGATCAGGAAGCAGACATGAAGCTTGGGGATGCTGAGGCACCAGCGCTAGCCCCATCAACCGATCCGGTCAGCATGTTCTCCAATGCGCTGTTCACTTACAAGGGCATGTTCTCTGAGAAGGAGCAGGAAGCCATCCAGCTCTACCGTGAGTACGCAGAGGAGATGTTCCATTTGATCAATGAGGCGAACGTCCAGCCTGCATGATCTGCTACAGAGCATCTCAGCGAAGGGCGGGTGCGATGCATCCGCCCTTCTTCATGCAAGACCAGCTTTCATCTGCCTCATCCGGCAAGCCATTCCATCCACTTCGGGAAGTCGCGCTCTGATTGCTGACGCCCCATTTCAAGAGAGGAATATAGCGCATCCACATCAGTGGTCCTGTTGTTCACGGGCATCTCATCGGGATAGAAGACGTGAGCCGCGCCTATGCGCTCCAACCCCTCTATCTTGTCACAGAGATCGTTGTACTCATGCCACCTGCGCTCCGCCGCCTGCCAGATCAGAGGCTTATCCTTGAATGCGCGCTTCATGGCTAACGAGACGAGCGGGTTCTGCTTCTTCTTCCGGTATCCCTTCGGTTGCGTCCTCACGATGAAGAACCTCGAGAAGCCCTCCTCTGCAGCCGGCATCAGGCCGATGCCCACATCTGACCCAAGGCCACCATCCATGTACGTGCGACCATCTATCACAGTTGGCTCCATGAAACCCGGAAGCGACGATGATGCGCGAACCTTCTTCATCATGTCAGACGCATCAGCCATGTCAGTCTTCGTCCAGATGACATCTTCGCCAGTGTCAGCGTCGAAAGCCTCGATGTGGACCTCTGAGGGGTTCGCAATGAACATATCCCAATCGAATGACATGACGTCATCTTCGCTGTAACGTTCCTCTGCGCCCTCATATATCCAAGGACCGTCGAAGAAATGCTTGCGTGAGAGGAGCCTTGCCCAACCGATGTGCTCAGGGTTCGCCACATAGCCCGTGAATGACTCCTCAGCACGAGGGGCGTCCCATGAGACATAGTTCACAGCGTTGCTTGCGCCAGCAGACGTGCCATACACATGCCCAAAGCTCACGCCTTCGCGTATCAGCTTTGCAACAACAGCTGATGTGTAGCTTGCGCGAGTGCCACCGCCTTCGAATATGAGCGCCACATCATCTACGTTGATGCGCGGCACATCCGCCTCTGTCCTCTCGTATTTCATGCTGTTGAATATACCATGGAGGCATCCCGGAGATCGCGAACCGCCGCCCCCTTGCTCTATAATCGAACATATATCACCACATCTTCAGTTAGGAATCCATATACATGACATCATTCAGTGACCTTGGGCTTCCCAAGCAAGCGCTCAGGGCAGTAGACCGCATGGGCTTCGAAACGCCCACACCCGTACAGCAGCAAGCCATCCCCTATGTCCTGGAAGGCAGCGACGTCATCGCTGCCGCAAGCACGGGCACGGGCAAGACGGCAGCATTCCTTCTTCCAGTGCTCAGCCGCCTGGGCAAGCGCGAAAAAGGAAAGACCGCCCCACGCGCGCTCGTCATCACCCCAACGCGTGAGCTTGCAGAGCAGATCTCATACAACTCCAAGATCATATCCCGCTCATGCGGGCTCTTCTCTACGGTGGTCTTCGGTGGCAAGCCCTACAACTCCCAGATCCGTGAGCTTCGCCGCGGAACGGACATCCTTATAGCAACCCCAGGCAGGTTGAATGACCTCATAGAGCGCGGCGTGGCAGACCTCTCAGAAGTTGAGGTGCTAGTGCTTGATGAGGCTGACCGCATGCTGGATATGGGCTTCCTGCCCGCCGTCAAGCAGATCGTGTCGAAGGTGCCTAAAGAGAGGCAGACGCTCCTCTTCTCCGCCACCATCGACGAATCCATCCAGAAGAACCTATCTGAGCTCTTGGTGGGGCCCAAGGTGGTGCAGGTGGCCCAGAAGGGCGAGACGGCGAAGATCGTAGAGCAGTTCGTCATGCCCGCATCCAACTCCCAGAAGCCAGAGCTCCTGAAGTGCCTGCTGGATGAGAAAGGCCATGACCGCGTGATCGTGTTCGCAAGGACGAAGAGGCGCGCTGAGGATCTGGCTCGTGAGCTCAACCGCAGTGGCTTCAAGACCGAATGCATCCACTCTGACAAGACGCAGGGCCAGAGGAAGAGCGCGCTGCAGAGCTTTCGCAAGGGAAACGCCGGCATCATCGTTGCAACAGACGTGCTGGCGCGTGGCATAGACATCCCAGAGGTGGATTACGTTGTGAACTATGACCTCCCGGACATGCCGGAGGACTACATCCACAGGATCGGGCGCACGGGACGTGCGGGCAATGAGGGATTCGCCGTGTCCCTTGTGGCTCAGAAGCAGATAGACAGGCTGGAGGCCATAGAGCAGCTCATCGGACGCAGCATCCCCGTCATGCGCATAGAGTCATATGACCTCGACATGAGCCAGCTTGCAAAGCCCTCAAGGAGAGAGGCGGCGAAGGCGCGCGACGGCGAGAGCAAGAGAGGCTCAAGGCAGAAGGCGCGAAAGGCCCGCTCCAAGAAGGAGCGCAAGGATCCAGAGTACGACTACACCGGATACGGGGACCTCAGGAAGGGCGCCAAGAAGCGCAAGGACCTGCGCCCAGGGGATCCTGACATGCGCCCCGGCAGAGCCAACAGGAAGAAGCGCGCCTCCTCATCTAGCTCAAAGCCGAAGAGGAACGCCAAGAAGAGCGATGCTCCAAGCAAGCGCAACAAGAAGGGAAAGCGCTAGATCATGTCCAACGTTAACCTCCCATCCCCTATCCTCATAGAGCGCGCCATCAAGGACGAGGGCGCCGTGCTGGCGAACAACGGCTCCATCAACGTGCTCACAGGCAAGCGCACTGGAAGGTCGGCCAAGGACAAGTTCATAGTGCACAACAGCGCTACAGCTGACAAAGTGGAATGGGGTGCTGTGAACCAACCCATCAGCCAGGACGCGTTCGACGCCCTCTATGAGCAGGTCTCAAGCTACCTTGATGAGAGGGATGCCTTCATCTTCGAAGGGTTCGCAGGTACGCAGCCGGGTCATTCTATGGATTTCAGGATAGCCTGTGAGCTTCCAAGCCAGGCGTTCTTCATCTCGCAGCTCTTGCACGTGAGCAGCTCCATCGAAGAGGAGCCGTTCCAGATCCTGGTAGCGCCTGGGTTCCATGTAGACCCAGCTTTGCACCAGACAGCATCCGATGCAGCCATCATGATAGATTACAAGGCTAAAAGGGCTCTCATATGCGGCACGCGCTACTCCGGTGAGATCAAGAAGAGCGTGTTCTCCATCATGAACTTCGCACTGCCAGATGAGGGCATCTTGCCCATGCATTGTTCGGCGAACATGGCGCACGACGGCCGCACAGCCATCTTCTTCGGGCTCTCAGGCACTGGCAAGACCACCCTTTCCGCAGACCCTTCTCGTCTGCTGATCGGAGACGATGAGCATGGCTGGGCAGATGACGGCGTCTTCAACTTCGAAGCGGGCTGCTACGCCAAATGCATCGGGCTTGACCCAGAGCATGAGCCCGACATCTACAAGGCCATCCGCTATGGCGCCATGACGGAGAATGTGGTCTTGAGCGAAGACCGCCAGCCCATGTACGCTGACGCGCGCTACACGGAGAACACTCGCGCAGCATATCCGCTCTATCACATAGCCAACATAGAGCCAAGCGGGCGCGGCAATGTGCCAAGCACAGTCATCTTCCTAACAGCTGACGCATTCGGCGTGCTGCCGCCCATATCCAAGCTCACGCTGGACCAAGCCATGTACTACTTCCTGTCCGGATACACATCGAAGGTGGCAGGAACAGAGGTTGGGATAACCGAGCCCACACCAACCTTCTCTACTTGCTTCGGAGAGCCCTTCTTGCCTTTGGACCCGCTTGTCTATGCAAGGATGCTGAAGGAGAAGGTGAAGGGCGCTGACGCCCAGGTCTTCTTGGTGAATACGGGATGGAACGGGCACGGCAAGCGCATGGCGCTTGCTCAGACCAGAGCCATGGTGAATGCCGCGCTATCAGGGGAGCTTGATGATGCTGCGTTCATGCCAGATGAGATATTCGGCGTGCTCATCCCGAAGTCATGCCCGGGATGCCCTGATGAGATATTGGACCCCAAGAGCTCTTGGGATGATGAGGATGCCTATCGAGCACAAGCGTTGAAGCTTGCGCGCATGCTCGATGACAACTTCAAGGAGAAGTATCCGAAGGCAAGCCAGGACGTTCGCTCCGCTGGACCTAGGATCTAGCGGCAGCTTTGGCAGCGCAAGGGCACTGAGACCTAGCCCATCTGGAGATTGGACTCAGGCACAACGGGCATGTCAGCCCCGGCACCTGGATGCTCAGCCCTCTCATCTAAGAGCAAGATGAGCTCATCCACGCTATCAGCGAAGATGAATGCAGCCTCAGCCTGCTCGGCCTCGATGAAGCGGGCCTCTATCATCTGCCCCACAAGGGCTCGCAAGCCATCGTAGAATCCATCCAGATTCAGGAAATAGCACGGGCCAGCTGTCAGTTGAAGGCGAACGCGGCTCATGATCTCAGATATCTCCTCCAGCGTGCCGACGCCGCCTGGAAGCGCCACGAACACATGAGCTAGCTCTATCATCAATGCCTTGCGCTCTTCCATCGTCTCCACCACATAGAGCTCAGTCAGGTCATGCTGGGCAACACCTGCATCTATGAAGAACTGAGGCTCAACGCCGAATACCTCGCCGCCAGCCTCAAGCGTTGCCTTGGACACCTCGCCCATGAGCCCGATGGAGCTGCCGCCATACACGAGGGCATTCCCGCTCTTGCCGATCCAGAGCCCCACTTCCCTGGCAGCTCTCTTCATCTTCTCTGATGAGAGCGGAGAGGAGGCACAGTAAACCGTTATGTTCATGTCTTCTACCTTATCTTCCTTGATGAGAGCTACATCATCTGACTGACGAGGTCGCTGGTCTCGCGCGCGATGCGCATCTCCTCATCAGTGGTGACGACGCATATCTTGATGGGGCTATCGTCTATGGAGATGATGCGGTTCACGCCTATCTCTCCAGTCACGTCATTTCGCTTCTTGTCCAAGATCATGCCCATATGAGCCAGACCGTCGAAGATGCGCTCACGCAGCTCAGCGGAGTTCTCCCCGATGCCGGCCGTCATCACAACGGCATCCGTCCGCGTCATGGCTGCATAGTATCCGCCGATGGTCTTCTGGATCCTGTACACATACATATCTATGGCAAGCTCAGCCTGCTCATTTCCGGCCTTCACGGCATCCAGCACATCGCGCATGTCGGCAGACACCCCAGACACGCCGAGGATGCCGCTCTCCCTGTTCAAGACGGAATCCATCTCATCGAAGCTGATCCCCTCACGGCGCATGATGTAGGTGAGGATGGCAGGGTCGATGCTGCCTGACCTGGTGCCCATCATGAGACCCTCAAGGGGCGTGAATCCCATGGAAGTGTCGATGGACTTGCCGTGGTTCACCGCTGTGATGGAACCACCATTGCCAAGATGGCAGGTTATCAGTCCCAGATCCCTCAAGGGGCGGCCAAGCAGGTTCGCCGCCTGCTGTGCCGCATATCTGTGGCTTGTGCCGTGCGCACCGTATCTGCGGATCTTGTACTTCTCGTAGTACTCCATGGGCAGCGGATACACATAGGCCTTCGGCGGCATGGTGGTGTGGAAGGCGGTGTCGAACACGGCCACCTGCGGGGTATCAGGCATGATGGAGCGCATCATGTCGATGCAGGCATCAGCGGGAGGATTGTGCAAGGGCGCCAGATCTTCGCAGAGATCCAGCTTCTCACGCGCAGCCTCATCTATGAGCGCTGCCTTGCTGAAGTATTCGCCACCTGCCACGATCCTATTCCCGATGGCATCTATCTGACCCAGCCCGCTGATAGGGCTCTCGGGGTCATCAACGAGGATATCCAGCAAGCGCTTCAAGCACTCAGGCACGCTGAGCCCAGAGACGCTATATGTGCTCTTCTGGAAATCAGGTGCGAAGGAGATGCTCATGTATGCGTCATCCTTGCCCACCTTCTCTGCAAGGCACTTCATGAGGGACACCTTGCCATCAGTCTCTATCAGCTGGCATTTGAGGCTTGAGCTTCCAGCATTGACCACAAGAACGCGCATATCGCTCCTCTATCCTTTGCTACGATCAGAATTCGCTCTTCAGAGGGCGGTCCATCAGCTCATGACCCAAGGCCTTCGCATCTCCACCCTCCCAGACAACGGCACGGACAGCATCGGTCAATGGGAGCTCCACTCCATGGCGCTTGCTCAGGACATCGAGCGTCTTGCATGCGATGGCGCCCTCCACCACCATATGAGTGTCATGCTCGAAGTCTTCCAAGGTGAGCCCGCGAGCGATGTAGTCCTCGCCGAACCTGCGATTCCTGGAGTGCCTGGACAAGCATGTGACCACCATGTCACCGGCACCCGCAAGCCCCATGCACGTGATGGCCTCACCCCCGCAGACCTGGACCATGCGGCTCATCTCCGCCAGACCGCGCGTGATGATGGCAGCAGCTGTGTTGTCTCCAAGCTTCAACCCGTATGAGATGCCAACCGCAATGGCTATCACGTTCTTGAACGCACCGCAGAGCTCTACCCCTACGATGTCATCAGATGCATACGTGCGGAAATAGCCCGTTGAGAAGAGGTCTTGTGCAAGGCGACTCACATCTGCAGACACCGCAGCCGCAACAGCGCTTGATGGCAAGCGACGGATGACCTCTTCTGCGTGCGTTGGGCCTGACAGCACCGCGAAGCGGTCCAAGCTACCCAGCACGTCAGCCATCACCTCTGCAGGGAGCTTGCCCGTCTTCGCCTCAACGCCCTTCGAGCATATGATGATGGGAAGGTCATCCGGGCAATGGTCCTTCATGCTCTGAGCAGTGCTCCTGAGATATGCCGAGGGCGTGACGACGACGCAAGCATCCGCGCCTTCGAGGCATGTCTCATATGAGGTCGAAGCCCTTACAGCTTGCGGAAGCGTGGACCCTGATAGGTAATCTGGATTCCTATGCTCCTCGTTGATGCCCTGCACAACCTCTTCGCGTCTGGCATGGAGCATCACAGAATGCCCAGCATCTGCCAAGACCTGAGAGAGCGCCGTTCCCCAAGAACCAGATCCGATGACGCAGACCTTCATATCACGCCTTCCTTCCGATCCGGTTCTCAGTTCCCGCGCGCAAGCGCTGGATGTTGCCCCTGTGCGCCCATATGACGACGAAGGCCGTCAAGCAGATGAGCGCGAATCCAAGCCAGTGACCCCAATACAGGTACAAGGCCAAGAACGGGCAGAGGATGGCAGCAGCTATGGAGCCTACGGACACATATCGCGTGGTGACCACGAGCACAGCGAAGAGCAGTATCTCTATCAGCGTTGGGATGGGGCCGAACACGAAGAAGAGAGCTCCAACAGCAACGGCGATGCCCTTCCCTCCCTTGAGCTTGAGCCACGGGCTGAAAACGTGCCCGAGGACGCATCCTATGAAGGCAACGGGCAAGCAGATCCCGAAGGCATCAGAGGCGGCCGCTTCCAAGGCCATGCCATCACTCTCAGCCAGCGTCACTGCGCACCATCCAGCGAAGACATACCCCAGCCAGCCTGATAGCAACCCCTTCCCGAAATCCAGCACGAAGACAGCGACGCCACCTGCCTTGCCAAGCGTTCGCATGGCGTTGGTAGTGCCGATGTTCCCAGAGCCCTCGGAGCGGATGTCCTTGTGATACGCAAGGCGCGAGATGATCACACCCCAAGGGATTGACCCGAGCAAGAACGCAGCGATGAACAGCAGCAGAAGCTGCAAGAAGAGAATCATCATGGGCAGATCAGTCCTTCTTCTTGAAGCGCAGCCTCACAGGCGTGCCCTCAAGCTTGAATGACTGGCGCAAGCGGTTCTCCAAGAAGCGCTCGTAATTGTCTGTGACGACATCTGGCCTGTTGCAGAAGAAGGTGAGCTGCGGTGGGCACGTGCCTGTTTGCGTGACGTACTTCATGCGAAGCACGGTCTTTCCCTTGGTCACGGTATGCCCCGTCTCCTGGATCTCCGCCAGCCAACGGTTCAGAGCACCTGTTGGGAGCTTGCCGGTGAAGTTGTCATATGCAACCTCCACCAGATCCCAGAGCCTCTCAACGCCCTTGCCAGAGATGGCGCAGATGGCAACCACAGGAGCATAGCTTGCGAAGATGAGCTTCTCCTTGAGCTCATCGCGCACCTTCTCCTTGGCTTCTGGGCCTTCCACCAGATCCCACTTGTTGAGGACCACCACAAGCGCACACCCACGCTCAGCAGCATAGCTTGCAACGCGCTGATCCTCATTCGTCACGCCCAAGGTTCCGTCGATCACAAGCAGCGCAACATCCGCCCTGTCTATGGCGCGCATCGCGCGAACGAAGCCGTAGTACTCCACTGATTCAGTGATCTTGCTCTTCTGCCTGAGGCCCGCTGTATCTATGATGCGATAGAGCACGTCGTCATGCTCAACCAGCGTGTCCACTGCATCGCGCGTTGTGCCGGCCACTGGGCTCACGATAGAGCGGTCATCTTTCGTCATCTTATTGGTGAGCGATGACTTGCCCGCATTCGGCCGCCCGATGATGGCGATGCTGACAGCAGCATCTTCCTGCTCCTCAGCATCAAGCCCAGCCTCACGTATCTTGGAGACCACCTCATCAAGAAGGTCTCCCGTGCCATGCCCATGCACGGCAGACACAGGCCACGGCTCACCCAAGCCAACTTGGTAGTATTCCCAAGTGACATCCTCAGCATCTGGGTCATCCAGCTTGTTCACCACCAAGAGGACCGGCTTTCCCGTCCTCTTCAGGATGCGGGCCACCTCTTCATCGTCTCTCTGAAGACCTGTACGGCCATCCACCAGGAACAAGATCACATCCGCCTGGTCCTTCGCCTCATAGGCTTGAGCGCGAATGGACTTCTGGAAGTCATCGTCTGTTGAGACCTCTATGCCGCCGGTATCCACCAGCATGAAGCTCACGCCATTCCAGTCAGCTTCGTGGTAGCTGCGATCACGCGTCACACCGCGCATCTCATGCACGATGGCATCGTTGGTCTGAGCTATCTTATTGACTAGCGTGGATTTGCCCACGTTGGGCCTACCCACCACTGCCACCAATGGCAAGGCCATATCATCCATCCTTAAGGTTTCGTATCAGGGATAGGATACAGTCTAGCGGATTGGAGGGCGCGCACAGCACCTCCTTGCCGGAAACCCTAGCAATATCATCTGCCGTCATGCCATCTACCGTGAGGCCATCTGAGTTGAACGCGACCTCAGGCAGAAGATAGATGCACCCATCCGTACCCTCATAGCTTCGAATGGCAGCAGCCATGTCCTCTCCTGATAAGAGGCCTGTCACATTCACATTGCCTCCGAAGAACTCGTTTCGAACGAACAGGGCTGATGCAGCTCCCGCAAGCGATGAGCCTTCTATGAGACGTCCGAAGTAAGGCTCCATAGCCATCCCGGCCAAGATGACAGCGTGCAACCCTTGCGCCTGCAAGAGGTCATGCGCTTCCCCCAAGCACCCTTCATTCTCCGCAGCTAGGAAGTCATCCACGCAAGCTCTGACTATCCCGATGCCGTCTTCGAACATGGAGAAATCCCCGTAGAACCCAGCCCCTGGAAGCTGATCCAAGACATCATCCCCGTATGCGTTCAGGTAGAGCTCATCTGCCGCATATGCCCATGCGTGCCCTCGCTCAGCCTCTGCGCGCACCTGGAAAGGACGGATCTGCTGGATGACCTTGAGCGCATCCTCAGGTTCGTTGAAGCTCTTGGAGAAAGCGCTCTGGTGCTTCGTATACCCAAGCGGCACGATGCCCACGGTCTTGATGTTAGGGCGCTCATAAGCCCACCGAAGGGTCTCATCCAAGACATCACCATCATTGGCTCCTGGGACCAAGACTATCTGAGCGTCGAACTCTATCCCCGCTGCAAGCAGCGCTTCTAGGTTGTCAATGCCCTTCTGGGCATTTCGACCTATCATGACGCGCCTGACCTCAGGGTCTGATGCATGCAAAGACACGCGCAGAGGCGATATGCGCTGCTCCACTATCCTTGCAACGTCAGCCTCATCAAGGTTGGTGAGCGTGACGAAGTTCCCTTGCAGAAAGCTCAGGCGCACATCATCATCACGCACGTACAGAGTCTTGCGAAGGTCACGCGGCAGCTGCTTCATGAAGCAGAAGGTGCAGTCGTTCTTGCACACCTTCACGCCGTTGAAGATGGCATCAGTGAAGGCTATCCCCCAGCTCTCCCCCACATCGCGCTCAAGCTCTACATCACCCGCATCTCCGTCCACGCCGATGTATGAGAGCACGCACGCATCCTCTGACGTCATCCATTTCCAGTCAAGGATGTCCCTCAAAGGAGCGCCATCAACAGCTGTGATGGCATCTCCAGGTTCGAAGCCTGCAAGGTAAGCGGGCGAGTCCTCATCAACTGATGCGATGACAGCGCGCGGGGCAGATGACCTATCAAGCATCGCGCTCATCAAGGATGCTCATGACCTTCGATATCTGATCTGCTGGAGTTGACGCACCGGCTGTGAGCCCTATGACGCTGCAGCCTTTGAAGCTGATCTGGGAGAGCTCATCAGGGGATTCGATATGGTACGTTGCAGGGCATGCCCTAGCGCAGATCTCAGCCAAGCGCGTTGTGTTGGATGAGTTCCTGCCACCCAAGACCACCATGGCATCAACCTCATGCGCAAGCTCCTCAGCTGTGCGCTGACGCTTCCTAGTGGCAGAGCAGATGGTGTCCTTCACCTCAGGGTGGATCCCTTGCGCCTCAAGCGCTCTGCATATGGCATCCAAGTTGTCACGCACTTGCGTTGTCTGCACGACGATGCCAACAGGGCTTGTCAGGTCATCTGGAAGGTCTTCGGGTGTGAGCACCACATCTACAGTAGCGCCAGACTCCTCTGCATAGGCCACCAATCCTTCAACCTCAGGATGTCCGGCCTCTCCCACCACCAGGACATGGCAGCCGCTCCGAGCAAGCTCAGCCGCCGCATCTTGAGCCCGTGCCACGTGAGGGCATGTTGCATCAGCCATATCCAGCTTCAAAGAGGCTATCTCATCCTTCACCTGCGGCTTCACGCCGTGGCTTCTGATGACCACGGTTCCATGCTCAACGTCAGCCACCTCATCCACCACGTGCACGCCTTGATCCTCTAGCTTGGATACAACCTGAGGGTTATGGATCAAGGGACCCAGCGTTGAGACGCTTGCACCTGAGGACACCAGCTCATCCACCATACCAAGCGCACGTTGGACGCCATAGCAAGCGCCCGCGAACCTAGCAAGCCTCACCTGCATGCGGCCATTGCCTCAACAGGTGTGCGCTTTGGGATGGGATGCTCCTTGAAGATGTCCGAATAATCACGTGTCTCCGGGAAGAGAGATACCATATCAACCTCTTCAGCCGGGATGTTCTTCGACATTGCGAAGCATTCGCGCATGGCATACCAAGTGCATGCCTCTAATCTGTCTGCCTTATCCAGGAACTGGAAGTCAGCGAGCACTATGGGCGTGCCATATTCCACGGTGATCTTCGGGAAATGGATGCGCTGGCCCTTCTGCTTCACCAGCTCAGCATTGCGAACGGTCATGGGGATCATGGGCACCTTGCCCATCTTCGCTATGAATGCGGCACCTGCATGCAAGCTTGGGATCTTCGTGCCCTTCCCACGGCGCGTGCCCTCAGGCAATATGCCAACCAGCTCATCGTCTTTCAGCATCTTGGTTGCGCGCTTGATGGATGTCCTGTCTGCAGAATCACGCTTCACGGGGAACGCCCCCACCCTGGAGAGTATCTGCCCTACAAGGCCGTGAGCGTTGTCGAACAGGCTGTCACGCCCCATCAAGCGGATCCATTGGGAAGGACGGGCTGAGAGGTATATGAAAGCCACGTCTAGGAACGATGTGTGGTTGCATATGACCACAGCGCCGCACTTGCCCTTGAACGCGCGCAGCGTCTCTCTACCTGATACCGTATAGCGGAAGAGCACCTTGCACACAGCCCCCACTACGACGAATGCAAGGTTGCCGAACCAGTGCGGGATCTGCTTCTCATCAGAGACGCCGCCAAGCGGCATGTCCCACATCTTCTCATATGGAAGGAAGAGGCCCACTACTCCACCTTGCCGCCTTCTTGCACGATATTCGCATACGTGCAGATGCTCTCGATGATGTCCTCTATGTAGATTCCCGTTGAGTCCATGACCTTGGCATCATCTGCCGGGCGCAATGGAGAGTTCCCACGATTCTTATCAGCCTCATCGCGCCTGATGATGTCCTCAAGCACCTCAGCGTAATCAATGGAGCCAACGCCTCTGTCCGCATTCTGGCGAACACGCCTGTGCGCACGCTCCTCATTCGTTGCCGTGAGATAGATCTTGAGATCCGCGTTAGGGAACACCACGGTTCCTATGTCCCTGCCCTCTATCACGTAGTTACCGGCATCACCTATGCGCCTCTGCTGGTCCACCATGGCTTCTCTAACACTGCCTGCAGCAGACACAGGGCTCACAGCCTTGTCAATCTCTGTGGTGCGGATAGCCTCTGTGACATCATGGCCATCTATGGAGATGCCGCTGGCTATGGGGTTGCCGTCTTCATGGCGGAACTCTATCTTGCATCCATCTGCAAGCTTGCCCAAGGCCGCGTCATCATCAAGGGCGATCCCTCGCTGAACGGCCAGCCATGCAACAGCTCTGTACATGGCACCGGTATCCAAGCACTTGAATCCGATCTTCTTGGCGCACGCCTTCGCAACGCTTGACTTGCCAGCGCCGGCAGGTCCGTCTATGGCTACTATCACCTAGGCCTCCAAGCTCTTGATGTCATCAAGGAAGCCAGGGTAGCTCACTGACATGCAATCAGCGCCCTCAACGCTTACGGGAGTTCCGCTGCAAAGCCCAAGCACCATCCAAGCCATTGCAAGCCTGTGATCCCCATGCGTCTGGAATGTTACGCCTTGCGGGACCTGGAGGTCTGGGTCTCCCTCTATGTAGAGGTTGTCCCCTTCTTCCCAAGCGTCTATCCCGATGAGCTCAAGCCCGTCTATCACCGCCTGCATGCGATCCGTCTCCTTGACTCGCAGCTCAGCAGCTCCCTTGAATACGGTGACGCCCTTCGCGTGAGCTGCCACTACTGAGAGGATGGGGACCTCATCTAGGATGGACGCGAAATGCTGCGCTGGGATCTCACATCCATGGAGGCGCTCTGTGAATGAAGCCTTGATGGTGCCATAGGGCTCTTTGCCCTCGTAGCCATCACGCACATCCTCTATGTTGGCCCCCATGCGCTCGAGCGTGCGAACGAAGCCTATCCTTGCAGGATTCAGGGAGACATCCTTCACGCATACGCTGCTTCCGCGCTTCAAGATGGCTGCTGCCAGCAAGAACGCAGCGCTTGATGGGTCTCCTGGAACGTTCACGTCTGATGCGTGCATGATCACTGGCCCTGACACGCTTGCAACTCGCGTTCCCGCCGTTGTTGGCACGCCGAACTCTGGCAGCATGAGCTCTGTGTGGTTCCTTGATGGCGCTGGCTCATTCAACGTAGTGGTGCCCTTCGCATACACGCCAGCCATGAGCACAGCTGTCTTCAGCTGAGCGGAAGCCATGGGTGCGTCATAGGTTATGGCGCGAAGGTTGGGATTGCCCATCTCCGTGATGGGAAGATGATCTGCCTCATCTGGCTTGAACTGCACGCCCATCTTCATGAGAGGGGCAGTGTTGCGCCTCATGGGGCGGCGCTTCAAGGAGTCATCACCTGTGATGGTTACCTCTATCTCCCAAGGAGCCAGCATGCCCATGAGGAGCCTTGCCGTGGTGCCTGAGTTCCCGCAGTCAATGGGCTCATCTGGCTGGATGGGGCCGCCTCCGCCCCAACCGGTGATGGTGCCTGCCAAAGAGCCATCCGCTTGCTCGGTCAGATCCACATCAACACCTAGCTGCTGCATGGCCTTGATGGAAGAACGGACATCGTCAGAATCAAGCACCCCAGAGAGCTTGGACGTGCCCTCTGCCATGGATGCGAAGAGCACCGCTCTGTGAGATATGGACTTATCCCCTGGAACCCGGACCTCGCCCTTCAAGGGAGATGCGAGCGGCTTCACCTGGAATGCGCTTTGATCAGACATGAGCATGCTCCTTCGGCTCTATGGGCCTGAACGATACCGTATAACCTGCGTTTATGAGCTGGAATGACAGCTGCCCGATATCACCTTCATCAGTGAGTATAAGGGAGAGCACAGCGTTGCCCTCTGAGAGATGGTCTATCTCAACGGATTGGATGTTGCAACCAACAGAGCTTGCAATGGTGGTCACCTCAGCGATGACGCCCGTGCGGTTGACCATCGGGATGCGGACCTCCAAGAGCTTGTCAGAGCCAGGGACCCATTGAGCCGGAAGCGCTTGACGCGCATCAGCCGCAACGCGCAAGAGATGGGTCAGCTGGTCAGCGTCACGCTTCTCTATGGCGTCTGCGTATGAGGAGATGATGTCCTCCATCTCATGCAGCCCTTGGGCGAGCGCCTCTGCATTGTCGAACGCGATCCCACACCAAAGCTCGGGCGAGCCTGCAGCTACTCGCGTGGTGTCCTTGAAACCACCAGCGGCCAAGCGCATGAGAGCGTTGTTCTCATCAGCATGGTCAGTGGCAAGCCTCATGAGGGATGACGCCACCATGTGAGGCACATGGCTCACAACGGCAACCGCCCTATCGTGGTCCTCTGGCGGGAGCGATACCACACGTGCATCTATCCCGCAGATGAGCTCATGCAGCTTCTGGAAGTGATCTGGGTCGGTCTCATCATCTGGGCAGAGGATCCAGTTCGCACCTTCGAAGAGGTCAGTGCGCGCGCCGTCTATCCCGCTAGCTTCCGATCCTGCCATGGGATGCCCTGGGATGTAGCGCGTCCTGTCTGAGAGCATCTCACGCGCTGAGTCAAGGATGTGAGACTTCGTTGACACGGTATCTGTCACAACGCCTGAGAAGCCGGTATCGGCTATCAGCTTGAAGTAGTCATCCACTGCGGCCACGGGCGTGGCGATGATCAGGAGGTCTGCATCATCTGAGAGGAAGCTTGCGAACTCAGGGGAATCTGGAGTGCCAGCCTGATCCACCCAGCCTCGCTCAAGCGCCACGACGCCGCTTCGGGAATCAGGATCCACCCCGAAGATATGCGCATCAGGATATGAGGCCTTCAGAGCACCAGCGAACGATGAGCCTATGAGCCCAAGCCCTGCTATGGCGATGTCCTTGAATGGCGGCAATGCTGTCTTGTTCGCTTCTTCCACTTCTCTCCCCTGGATGCTCATCTTCGATATGCATTCATTGTAATGGTTCGCACATGACTGTGGATGCGCGATAGAGCGTACCTATTCAGGTCATGGCAAGAGAAGCTGGATGTCCTCGTCTGTCAGCTCACGCCAGGCGCCTTCGGGGATGCCATCAAGGGTGAGGTTGCCTATGGCCACCCTTTGAAGCGATATCACAGGATGCCCAAGCGCCTCCATCATGCGCCGCACCTGCCTGTTGCGCCCCTCATGTATCTTGAGCTCCACCACAGATGCCCTGCCAGCTGATAAGAGCCTTGCCTGCGCTGGAGACGTCATGCCGTCTTTCAGCATGACGCCCTCTTCAAGCCTCTTGATGTCATCTTCGCTCACGCATCCTTTGACGCGAGCCACGTATGTCTTCATGACCTCGTGAGACGGATGCGCAAGCCTATTGCCAAGCTCACCATCTGTCGTGAACAAGAGCAGGCCGCTGGTGTCAGCATCCAGTCTCCCAACATGGAAGAGGGAGGGATGGGCATCCATGGGAAGGAGCTCAGATGCGCACTTCCTGCTACGGCCATCCTTCATTGCGCTCACGTATCCCACAGGCTTGTTCAAAGCGATGACCACATGCTTGTCTGGGACAGAGACGAGCTCCCCGTCGAAGGCCACCTCATCGCGCGCCAGATCAGCCTTCTCCCCCAGCTTCGCCACTTTGCCATTCACAGTGACGCGGCCGCTCTCTATCAGCTCCTCAGACGCCCTGCGCGATGCGATCCCGGCACGAGCCAAGATCTTCTGAAGGCGCTCCTCACTCATCGTCGGTATCGAACTTGAGGACGCTGAAGTCTATCTTCTCCACCACATCAGCCGTAGAAGCAAGGGCATCCTGCATCATCTTGCGAAGGGGGTCCACCTCAGCGGATCTGGTCAAGGCATCAGCAGCGTCCTCTGCCGCTATCTGCGCATCAGCTGCAACCATCCCAGCTATCGCAGCTTCCGCATCATCGTCATAGAGCATCTGCTCAGCCAAGTCCTTGGCCTCATCATCCGTGAGGGAGATCTCTTCCCTGGTTGCAGACAGGCGCTCGCGTATCAAGCGCTCCGTCTCCTCATCAGGAGCGAATTCCGCAAGATCCGTCAGATCATCTATGCTCTTCAAACCAAAAGCATCAAGGAAGGCGCGTGTGGTCCCGTAGAGGATGGGGTTCCCTGGCGCATCAGAGGTTCCCGCTTCCCTGACCAGCCCCTTCTCTATGAGAGAGCTCACAGAAGAGTCAGATGCAACGCCTCTGACAGATGATATCTGAGCCCGCGTCACAGGCTGCATGTATGCAACGATAGCCAGCGTCTCCATTGCGGCTTGAGAGAGCTTCCTAGAATCCCATGACCTTATGCATCGCTCTATGAGCCCATGATGCTCAGGATGCGTGACCAGCTGCCAACCACTAGCCACTTGCCGAAGCTGTATCCCGCATTCCTTCTGCTGGCGCTCAGCTGCCATGCCCTCCAGCAAGCGCTGCGCATCTGAAGGTTGGATCTCCAGCATCTGCGCAAGATCCTTGGCAGGAACAGGGTCTGCGCTCACGAACAGGATGGCCTCCAAGGCAGATTCAAGATAGGCTTGCTCAGTATCCAAGAGATTCCTCCTCATCCAAGAAGAGCGACCCTGACCCTTCTATGTAGTTGATATCTATGTCGCCGAAGGCATCAGGCTGATCCAGCGTCACCATCTGGCGCTTGTATAGCTCAAGTATGGCCAAGAAGGTGACCACGATATGCTCAGGGCGAGCAGCGTCACGTATCAGCTCATGGAATGAGAGCCTCTTCTCTTCCATGATCTTGCTGTGTATGCCACGGACGTACGTCTCTACGGGAATGGGCTTGCTGGCTATGTGCTCGCTCTCCAAGAGGAAGACCTCGCGCCTGGCAATGAGCGCGCACGCGATCTCACCCAGCCCATCCAAGGTGGCGCCCTTCAAGAGGTCCGGCATGACGTCTGAGAACTCCAGCCCAGGTCCGAACTGGCGCGCGTGCATGCGCCCTTCAGACGTGAAGCGCGAATGCATCTCATCGGATGCGCTCTTGAACTGCTTGTAGGCGATCAGCTTCTGGGCCAGCACCTCACGCGCAGCATCAGGCGCCAAGCCTTCCACGTCATCATCCAGCTCCACTTCCGGCTTGGGCAGCAGAGCGCGTGCCTTCAGCTCTAGCAAGGTTGAGGCCACGAGCAAGAAGTCAGACGCAATATCAAGATCCAGCATCCTCATTCGAGATACCTCTGCAAGGTATTGGTCAGCTATCTCTGAGATGGAGATGGCGCCGATATCCACGCGCTTCTTGCTGACCAGGTACAGCAGAAGATCGAACGGCCCTTCGAAGGCCTCTGTCCTAACCTTGTAAGCCATGCATCATCCTCAAGATATCCTGATGGGGAATATGGCGTTCGCAAGATTCCCAGCTGTCACGTCAAGGTACCAAGAGAACGGGTTGAAGTGGATGAGATACGGCAGCGCTATGACCACGATCATGAAGATGGGAAAAGCGTAGTGCTGTATGGAATACCACTTGGGCAGCATCTTCTCAGGTATCAACAGCGCGATGATGGAAGAGCCGTCGAGCGGCGGGATGGGTATCAGGTTGAAGAACATCAGATACAGGTTTATCAAGACGAACGTGGCGAAGAAGAGCATCACGTAGTAGCCACCCTGCCCCATCAAGAGGTTGGGAGATGCGTGATATATGACCTGCGCGATGCCAGCCCCTATGAGCGCCATCACCAGATTGGACGCTGGCCCTGCAAGGCCGGTGATGGCATCGCCCTTTCGCGGATCCTTGAAGTAGCTTGGGTTGTATGGAACCGGCTTCGCATAGCCGAAGATGGGCATGTGCATCACCATCAGAAGGAGAGGCAATATCACGGTGCCGAATGGATCTATATGCTTCAGCGGGTTCAATGATAGCCTGCCCGAGCGCTTGGCCGTTGGGTCTCCCAGCTTGTACGCCGCGAACCCATGGCTCACCTCATGCACCGTGAGCGCCACAACGAAGCTCACGATGGCGAACGCGTAATATGCAATGTCATCTGCGCTCATGCGCCAACCTCCGAAAGCTTCTGCTCCAGCTCCTCTGTGAGCTCAAGCCAGCTCATCTCATCCTCTTCCATGCGGGCTTTTAACGTCCCGTGCTCCTTGATGATATCCGTAGCAGCGTCTTCTTTGATGTAGAAGTCAGGGTCTGACATAAGCTCCAATATCTCTTCCATCCGGGAAGAATCCTTGGCCATGCGCTCTTCCAGCTTCTCTATCCTGCGGCGGATGTCCTTCGTTGCTTGGCTCTTCTTCTGCCTGGCTTCCGCTTCTGCGCGCTTCTGCTCACGGGTCTTCTTGCCGCTCTGAGGCGCATCCCCTCCTCTGTGAGACACGCGCGTGATATGCGTCTTGCCGTCAGTCTTCTGCGAAGGAGCCTCATCATCAGAAACCGCATCTTGGGCCTCTTGCTCTGATTTGAACAGGTAGTAGTCCCAGCCGCCAGGGTAATCAGTGACCTTGCCGTCTTTGACCTCCACTATCCTGTTCGCCACGCTCTCTATCAGATGCCTGTCATGCGTGATCAAGAGGATGGTGCCTTCGAATGCCTTCAGCGCCTGCTCCAGGATGTCTGCGCTTGAGATGTCCAAATGGTTCGTTGGCTCGTCAAGGCAAAGCAGCGGGCTTGGAGCCACCAGCATCTTGGCAAGCGCCAAGCGGCTCTTCTCCCCGCCTGACAGCACGGATACGCGCTTCTCAACGTCATCGCCCTTGAAGAGGAATGCGCCAAGGAGGCTGCGCACTTGCGATATGGACCAGCCAGAAGCTGTTTGGTCCAGCTCTTGGAAGACGGTGTTGGTGCTGGTGAGCTCATCAAGCTGATGCTGTGCATAGTACGTTAGGCTCACGTGCTCGCCATAGGTGATGCTGCCAGAGTCTGGCGCAAGCACGCCAGCCACCATCTTCAGAAGCGTTGACTTGCCGGCACCATTCGGACCCACCAGAGCAACCTTGTCACCGCGGTAGAGCTTGAGGTCTATCCCGCTGTACACTTCCTTGCCGTCGAAGGATTTGGACACATCAGATACGCGCACCACCTCATCTCCTGTGCGCGGCGGTTGCACGAAGTTGAAGTGGATGGACTTCTTCTCCTCAGGTATCTCCACGAGCTCAGACTTCAGCTTCTCCAGCTTTCCCAACCTGTCTTGAGCCTGCTTGGCCTTGGATGCCTTGTACCTGAACCTCTCGACGAAGGCCTCTAGCTTCTTCATCTCCTCTAGCTGAGAGGCACGCTCTTCGCGAAGGCGCTGGATCTTCTCTTCACGAGCCTTGAGGTATTGAGAGTAGTTCCCCTTGTACAGGTCAAGTCCGCCGTTGCCTAGCTCAGCCACGGTTGACACCATGTTGTCCATGAAGGCCCTGTCATGACTGACCACTATCACAGTGCCCTCATACGCACGAAGGAACCCTTCAAGCCATCTGACGGACTCAAGGTCAAGATGATTGGTGGGCTCATCCAGCAGCAGCACCTCGGGGTTTCGCACCAGGAGCTTCGCAAGCGCTATGCGCATCTGCCATCCACCTGAGAACTCAGACGTGTGACGCTTGAGGTCTTCCTCCTTGAAGCCGATGCCGAAGAGCACTGACTTCACCTTCGCCTCTAGCGTGTATCCGCCCATCATCTCGTATGCATCGCGAACGCGCCCAAGCTCTGCAAGCTGCGCCTCGGTTGGGTCTTGTCCCAAACCTGCTTCAAGCGCTGCTAGCCGCTGCTCAGCCTCTAGGATCTCAGTTTGAGATGAGATGACCTCTTCGAAGATGGGCCTGTCATCCATCTCTATGGCCTCTTGCTCCAGATACCCCACACGGGCGCCCTTCGCAAGGACGATGCTGCCAGAATCCGCATCCTCCTCGCCAGAGATGATGTTCAGCATGGTGGTCTTGCCAGCGCCATTCGGGCCCACCAATGCAAGGCGGTCATTAGCCTCAAGGCGGAACGAGACATCAGCGAATAGCTGCCTGCCACCGAATGACTTGGATATATGCTCAGCTTGCAAGATCATGAACTAGGGATTCTACAACACAGACCCGAGAGCATGCCTGAGATGGCCATGCCCTCGGTCACGGTCAGTGGATGGTCAGGCTACCTTTGGGACTTGCGCCTTGCGAATGCGCTCAAGGCGAAAGCGATGACGATCAAGCAGCCAAGGGATGCCAGCCAGCCAAAGAGGGGATCTCCCGTCTGAGCCAGTTCCTGTCCGGAGCCTCGCCCAGATGCGCCGCCGCCTGAGCCACCAGAGCCCGAGCCGCCTTGCGTGCCGCCTCCATTGTCACCACCATTACCGTCGCCTTCATCACCGGCCCCAACACCGTCGCTTCCTCCATCACCGCCGATGTTGCCATCGTCTCCACCTGCGTTCCCGCCATCACCATCATCTCCGCCATCGCCATCTGTGACGGGCGGCTTGGGGGCAGGAGGCTCTATTGGATCCTCATCGATAGGGATCACCTCAAGCGTCAGGGTCCTCTCGGCAGGGATGGGAATATCTCGCCTGAGCACCACATCCCAGATATCGCTCTCTTCTGTTTGAGACTCAGTCAGACCTACAAGGTCTGTCAACCAGAAGAGCATGGAGCGCCCGCGCTTCGTGATGGACTTCACATACACGCCCTCAGGGGTTCGTATGTTGAAATCTGCCTCAGACGTTGGCATCTTGGAGCGGAGAACTCTCATCTGCGCATAGTCATCATCCAACCAAGAGAGCTCAGCGTGTCCGAAGCCATTCAAGCTGACCTCTTCTATGATGAGGCTGGTCCCGTCATCGGGGCCAGGGTCTGGATCCAATGACTCATCATCCCAGATGGCGATGAATGACCTGTCTCCTATGCTGCCAGAGTTGATGACCCTGACCATGAGCCCGCTTGAGGCGTCTCTCCAACCCACAAGCGATGCGCTCTCATGCACGACATCATCTGCGCTTGGGAGCTGCGTGTCTCGAGAATCAACGGTATAGCTTGAAGGAGGTTCGAAGCCTTCCGTCCACTCACCAAGCCCTAGCGCAAATGAAATGGAGTATTCCACTGCATCCCAATCTGCATAGAGGTCAAGATACTTGACGTCCAGGCCCACGCTGGCATATGGACCGTCAGTGCACGCTTCATCCAGATACCAGCCAGCGAATGCATATCCCCTCTTCTGCACATCATCAGCAGAGGGAAGGATGACCTCATCACCTGTCTGGAAACCATCCACCCCTACCTCATAGATGGTCTTCACATCGGGTGAGAGGGTGCCCCCATCCACGTGATAGGAGATGATGCATGCATCCCCCACCCACTTGGCAAAGAGCTGCACATCTTCGAACCCTTCGGCCGCTATGTCAGTGATGGGGCCATCCGTGAGCTCCTCATCCATGAACCATCCGGCGAATGTATGATCCTCCCATACCATGACGTCACCATCAGGAAGGCGCAGCGTCGTCCCAGTGGTGTGTTCCTCATAGGCGCTGAGATCGATCTCAGGAGCGGCATCACCATTGCCATCATGTCCAAGATCGAAGGAGACGCGATACGTCTTAGGCTCCCACTTCGCCCAATAGTGGCGCTCTCCAACATCTGTAGCCTGGATATGAGTGACAGGAGAACCGGTCATAGCCCTGTTGTCATACCAGCCTTCGAACGAGTAACCCGCACGTTGCACCTCTGGAAGCTCTATCTGGGTGCCATACTCATGCTGGGTCACATCCTCTTGGCCTTCTGCAAGCTCACCGCCGCCAAGGTTCAACGTGACAGGATAGGTGTTCACCCTCCAGCATGCGTACAGCGTCACTGGCTCTATGGATCCAGCTGGTATCTCAGTGATGGGGCCTTCCGTGCACTCAGGGTCCTTGAACCAGCCCATGAACGTGTGCCCCTCACGGCTGATGGCCTCAGCACCTGGGATCAGCAACGCCTCTTCGTTGTTGTACTCAGTGGGCACGTCGAATCCATCTGCCCAGACCCCACCGTCAACCTGGAACGTAAGCGGGAAGATGACGGCGTTGGGATCGAACTCGTTCACCACCACATCGCTTGAAAGAGATGCGAACGCATGCGCAGTGCTGGGCGTCCTCACCTCATATGTGCCTGGAGACACTTTGGTCACTGCCTCGGTAAGGGGCATCCATGCAGCTTCTTCTGCACCCTCTTCCGCCTTCAGGCGATACTCAAGGGCAGGCAAAGCTCCTGATGCATCAGTTGCTGTCACGCGTATGGAGCCGATTCCCTTCGAGTTCGCACGCACACCAGAGATGTTCCTTGCATGAGGGTTCTCAATCCTTGCGGGGAGCTGGATCGTCTTGCTGTAAGACGCATATTTGCCTGACTTCGACTTATCGCGCGAGAGCGTGATGCTGCGGTAGCCCTTCTCCCTCACCTCGTCGGTGACGAAGCGCTCGTCGTCGATGATCTCTCCCACAGGCACGTATCCATCGGTATTCATGCAACTTGTGAAATAGAGCACGGGTTGATTTCCGCTGATCTCAACCCACGCGCCTTGCTCGTAGAAGGTGTTGTTCGGATTCAGGTTGTAAACCGGCAAGCCCTTCAAAATGGTATAGAAGTCCTTGATGTCGGTGCCCTTGAACGTCACGCTCTCATTCAGGTAGTCGATGGCGATGTCGAGGTCGTACTCGTAGAAGCTACGGTCCAGAACGGCTAACACCGGAAAGCCATGCTGCATAGTGACGCCGAAGTCCCAGATGCTGTCGTCGAACCCGAGCGCCGTGTAGAAGTCCTTGTTGTTGCGCAGATCGGGAACGTCTTCCGCAAACTCGATAGCAGCGCCGCTGTTGTCGCACGCCACGGCATCGCCCGTGCGCACCCAACCGACGTCGGCCCCCTCAACGCCCGAAAGCGTGTACCCATAGGCCTGCGACGCATTCTCGTAGCAGTTCTTCATGGTGCCCGCCAGCGCCTCGACCTTCGTCAGGCGCCCGGAGGCGTTCGCCTGCGTAGTGCCCGGCGAACCTAGGCCGATGCAGCTGGAGATCCTCATGGCATTCACGTTCGGGCTCTCCACATCGCCGAACAGCACGCCGATGTTGTTGCCGTTGCCGTTGTTGCGAACGATGTTCACGTTCGAGATGCATCGGTCGAAACGCGACGACTTGTTGATGGCTCCCACCAACCCGCCGACGTAGGGGCTGTTAGTGGTCAGCGTCCCATGCGCATAGATGTCGGAGAAATCGCTGTTCGACGCTCGCCCGGTGATGAAGCCGGCATAGCACCCGTTGCTTCCGACGCCTATGGTGCCTCTGTTCACCTGAATGCGTGAGAATTGCGAGCCTGCCTCCGAGCCGCCGTTCGTGGTGTCGGCCTTGATCAGGCCGTCGTTGCCCACCACGAAGGCCACGCGGTACTTGCCCTGCACCTTCACGTTCTCGAACTTCAGGTTCCAGAACTTGCCCTTGTGCGCCTGCGCCGCTACGATGGCAACGCCGTCGCCGCTGTTGGCGTTCTGCAGGTTGTCGCAGTCCTTGAACGTGACGTTGTGGAAGTCTATGAACGCAACGCGGTCGAAGAGCGACACCCCGTGCAGGCCAGTGATGGTATGTCCGTCGCTGTGGAATTCCTTGTACTGCCCAGCCGTGCCGACGATGGGCTCGGTGATGACCGACAGCTTCTTCTGATCGCCTGCGGCAGCGTTCTGCGCCGACCAGTCCGAGAAGTCTAGATCGTTCATCAGCGTGAACACGTTGATGCCCTGCGCCGAAACCTCAGGGATCTCCAGAAGGTCGTCCACCGTATATATCTTGTGGGAATAGACGTCGTAGCTGATGTTCTCCCATTCGCTGTTGGTGGCCGCGAGGGACGGCCGCATGACCACGCCGCCCGCAATGGTCAGGTCTTTGATGTAGGCCTGTTTCATATTGTTGAATACGTACGGCAAAAGCTCGTTCTCGGCGAAGATCTTGTGTCCTTGGCCGTCCAGCTTGCCACAGAAGACGCCGTCGATCAGCGCCCCTGAGAGCTCAATGCCGGTGCCGCTGGCGTCTATGTCATTCGCCAGCGCGTAGTTGCCGTACGGGTTCTCGGCGATGGCCTGCAGCTCGGCCAGGTTGTGAATGTAGGTGACCGGGGCCTGGTTCTCGTAGATGCCGTTGCGGAAGTCGTCGGTAACGCGCTTCATCATGTAGTACATCCGCCAACGCAGATTGCTCATCTGGCTCAGATTGCGGTCTGCCTTGCTGGCGTCTGTCTTCAAGGCAGCTTCGAACTTGTCCACCAGCGCATCGAAGCTGACATACCCTAGCTGGTCCTTCTTCGCCTCTATCTCATCCCATGCCTGCATCTGCCATTGCTTGAATGAGTCGCATCCCGTGATGGCCTTGAGCTTAGCGAGGTCACCGCCGCCTGTGCGTCCGAAGTTGGCCCAGGCATCGTATCCCTCGCGGCCGAGGATCTGATACATCAACAGCTTGAATCCGCGAGAATCAGCGCGGTTGCCGTTGTTGTGTATCGGGAACCACCAGACCCCCGCCAAGCTATCAGCCACATAGTTCGCTTGCAACCATGTGGTCTTCCCCGTGACTCCAGGCTTCAAGACTATCTGGTTGTCATACACGTCTTCAGGCGTTTCGAACTTCTTAGAGCCATCATTGAATACAGAGGCATTCGTGGTCATGGTGGCGGTGGTGCCATCGTATTCGGCAAGGACGGTCTGGCGGTTGCACAACACGACAGCCGTGGCGCCGGTGTCCAGCGCGCTGTTGCCGTTGTGCCCGTCGAACCGAAGCTGGGTTGCCACTGCATTCTGCTCGTCTTTGTCCAGTCGCAAGAACGCCTGCAACGCTGCGTAGTCGAGCACGTCCAGCGTCTCGTACATCTTGGCGTAGTAGTCGTTCAAGTTGGCCTTCGTCATCACTCGCTCACGAGTGAGGTTGGCAGCCACATCAGCTGATTTGGCGTGCTCCCAGCTCAGATTCATGATGTAGTTCTGGGCACCATATGACTGCGTCAATAAGCCATCTGTATAATCCTCAGTGCCTGCTCGGCGGTCTCCTCCAAGGAACACGTCATTATCAAGGGCATGCGCCATCTCGTGCGAGAGCGCATATTCCCAACCTGAGACATTCAACGCCTTCCCAAAGAAGAAGATCCTCTTGTTCTGGAGCGAGATGTTCACCGTCATGGCCAGGGCGCCCGTGGAGTTCCCGTTGTAGATCGCGATGCCTTCCGTGAACTTCTTGTGATACGCGTCTTGCGTGACCGTCTTGCCCCAGAGGCCTTCGCGCTCCAAATAGGATCTGCCTCCGCTGTCGAATGTGGACGCTAGCTGGTCGAAGCTCTCCACGCACACCGCATTCACGCGGGAGATCCCCACGATGGACGCAACGTTCACGGCATAGCGAGCAGCCGGCTCGAATCGCGCCGTCAGCTTGCTCTTGAACGCATTCTGGCGGTCTTCAGTCATCTCGTAGCTGTTGTAGTACAGGCCCACGGGCCCGGTGAACAGCATCATGGACGTGGAAGCGAAGTATTGGCAGCCGGGCTCAAGCGTCAGCCAGTACAGGATCTGGTTCGGGAACCGCTTCGCCTGGTCCCAGCCTCGCCATACCAGCTGGTTGTTGTCGGAAATGCCCTCAACCTTAGGAGGCTCGTATTCCCAGAAGTAGGCGATGGTCCTCATGTAGTCGGCGAACCAGTTGGCCATGCTTCCGTAGTCGGTGGTACGCGTCACTATGCGCTCTACCAAGGTCACAGGGCTAGCCGTCCCTGTGTAGCGGGACAACATGGCAGGAAATGCGTTCTCCTGAAGGTTCTGAACGTAGGAAAGGCTGAGCATCACTGTCGAGGTGACAGACGCTGTCATGTTGATGAGCGAACAGCCGCCGGCTATCACGCTACCTCGGAAGGCGGTGGCCAAGAACAGGTCCGCGTCCTTGCGCGCGCCCAGCTCTTCGCTGCCGCCGACGTCGAATGACATCACCGTCTCGTAGTACGAGTACAGGAACAGCAGGTTGAACAGCTTGATCTCCGTCGCTTGAGGATTCTTCCAATCGTCTGTTGGCGTGTCCGCCTTCGCCGTATCGATGATGTTGCTCCAAGCGTAAGTATTCGCGCCCGTCCCGCTCCAGGCAGGGATGTTCGCCATCAGATTAGCGGCCACCTCTTCGGCGTTATCGTGCATGTTGGTGTCGAAGTGGTCGCGTACGGGACGCGGTATGGTCACGTTCTTGCTGGCCGTCTTCGTCTTCATCCACGCCGTGAACCAGCCGTCGTATGTCTTGCTGCGGATGAAGCTAGCTATATCGTCTATCCCCTTTTGGGCAACGCTATCCATGAGCCACATGTTCGGCTGATAGAGCATGCCGGTGTCGTTCGCTATATATGAGGCCACAAGCCCCTTTGACTGCTGGTAGGTGACATCTTGCACCACGTGGCTTCCGTCGGCGAAGTACACGTAGTTGCGCACGATCTTTGGCGCCTCAGCTTCAAGAAGGCTCACCTTCATGCCGTCCGTCTCATGGATGGGCCAGAGCTCTGTGATGTTCTTGGTGGCGAAAGGGCTGTTGGCAGGTGCGGCGTTTCCCGAGGCCACGATGTCCTCAGCTGATGAGAACGGCGCCATCTTGTAGGCGTTCAGATACGCGGTGGTGCGAGCCTCGTCGTAGCCGTCCACTGTGGCGAACGACGCCAAGATGGTGCTGTCATTCACCGTGGGGGTCAAGCTGGGATAGCCCGTCTTGCCTCCAACGCTCACGTATCCGGCCGAAGGAGAGTTCTGCTTGAATCCCCATACCAGGTCAACGGTCTTCGCAGGGAGCCCTTCAGCGCTTGGGAGCTTCAAGGTGACCACATAGCGATATAGCGGGAAGTCGTATCTATCCCGGTCACCTTGGTAATCCAGGAAGTAGCCTCCGACGATCTCAGCATAGAATGAAGGCGTGCGGTTGCATTCGACGAGCATATAGTTCGCGCCCATGTCAGGCGAACCGTCGCTATTCACCCAGAAGGAATCCTGCACCACAGAACCACTGGTGCTCTTGTACAGCGTGACCTTCTTGATATCTTGCACAACAGGCGTCATGGAGTAATCAGGAGCATCTGAAAGAGAGGCCGCTTGCAGGCTGTGCGTGGAGTAGAGCTGCGTTGATGCGGCATCGTCTGATACGCGGATGATCTCATCAAGGGGAAGAGACGGATCGGTGCCCTCTGGGACCACCTCACCTGTGAGCTCTGCCTGCTCAGCCTCGTAAAGCTCTGACGGGTCTGGGGCATTTGACTGCTGGAGGCGCTCTTGGTCTGCCGCTGCTGCCGCTTGAGCAGCCTGGTCCTTCTCTTCCTCCTGCTGGATGTACTCACCGATGGCAGCTTGGCCCTCTTCGGTATCGTTTTCGCAAGAGATGGATATGGCGCCGCTCTCATCCACCATGCCACCTAGCGGGACATCAACATTGATGCGCTCAGGAGCAGCTGGTAGGTCATCTGAGAGGGACTCATCCTCAACAGTGGAGACTTGGTCAGATGAAGGGTCAGCGAATGCGAGGCCTATCTCTGAGAATGGAACAGCAGGCATGACCATTGCGATGGCGACGATGACGCAAAGGATGGCGCGACCACGCTTGCGCATCATCATCTCAGCCGCTTTCAGCACCATTTGACCCCCAGTAGCAGCAGTTAGCCTATCGTCTGCCATTATACCGGGCAAAGTAACGGTTCATCAACGATGCATCTCTGGTTCTCAGGCGCCGTTCCCTAGAGCTGAGAGCAGGCTCAGATAGCGGCTTCTCCCCTCTCGCCTGTGCGGATGCGGATGACCTCCTCCACAGGGCTCACGAAGATCTTGCCATCTCCCACTTCCCCTGTGCGCGCTGCATCCATGATGGCATCCACCACCATGTCAACTTCCCCGTCATCCACCACAGCCTCTATCCTCACTTTCGGCACCATGTTCAGCAGCACTTCGGTCCCGCGATAATGCTCCTTCCAGCCATGCTGATTGCCGCAGCCCATCACCTGGCTGATGGTCATCCCCTTCACGCTCTTCGCGAACAGAGCCTCTTTCACTTGCTCCATCTTCTCAGGACGCATGATGGCTATCACTCTCTTCATCTCTACGAGCCCCTTCCTAGTCAAGCCCAACGTATGCGGGATAAGCTGACTCTCCATGCTCCGCAACATCAAGGCCCAAAGCCTCAGCATCAGCGCTCACGCGCAAGCTTCCCTTGAAGCACGCCTTCACTGCAAAGCCTATGACGATATCTGCTATGCAAACGAAGGCCACAGTCACCACTATCCCTAGGGCTTGCTGCCCCAAGAGCGTGAGGTCTCCCGTGTACAATAGTCCACCAAAGCTCGTCCACGAGAGTTCCGGCACGCAGAAGATGCCAGTCAGAAGGCCCCCGAACACGCCTCCTACGCAATGGCATCCGAAAGCATCTAGGGCATCATCGTAGCCGATGGCCTTCTTCATGTGAGAGATGGCGAAGTAGCAGACTGGAGGTGCCAGAAGCCCCATGACCACAGCAGCCCAAGGCTCTACGAAGCCTGCAGCAGGCGTGATGACCACAAGGCCAGCCACCAATCCCGTGCAACCTCCGATGAGCGTGGGCTTCTTCACAAGCAAACGCTCGGTCAGCATCCATGAGATGACTCCAGCACCAGATGCGCAAACGGTGTTCACCAGAGCAAGGGCTGCAACGCCATCTGGCGCAAAGGCGCTCCCAGCATTGAAGCCGAACCATCCGAACCAGAGGAGAGACGCCCCTAAAGCCACGAATGGGACATTGTGAGGCCGATAGCTCATCGCACCGAAGCCATGCCGCTTGCCGCACATGATGCATAGGATGAGAGCGGTCAGGCCTGAGGAGATGTGAACGACGTCTCCACCTGCGAAGTCCAGTGCTCCGATCATCCCTCCGATGAGCGAGTCCTCCCCGCCCCAGACCATGTGAGCCAGCAGCGGATAGACCGCAAGCGTCCAGAGCGTGAGGAATGCGGCAACGGCTCCGAACCTCATCCTTCCAGCAACGCCTCCAGTGATGATGGCGGTGGTTATCATGCAGAACGCCATCTGGAATGCCATGTCAACTAGCGATGGATATGATGCATCTCCTGGTGCATCTGCCTCTATCAGCATGTCTGAGACGCTTCCGAGCAGCATCAGCTGATCCAGGCCACCAATGATCGGATTCGCTGCATCTCCTCCATAGGCCAAAGACCAGCCTATCGTCGTCCACGTGAGAGCCGCGATGCCGATGCTCACGAACACCATCATCATCGTGTTGCCTACGTTCTTGCGCCTTGACAGGCCACCATAGAAGAATGCGAGCCCTGGCGTCATCAACAATACCAGCATGGTGCTGACCATCATGAACGCCGATGTGCCTCCGTCCATGTTCCACCCCTTCCACCTCAAGCGTTCATCTTCCGCATCCGATATTCGCAGAGAAGATGAACCTGACCGGGGCCATCAAGCAGAGTTAACACAAGCAAAAGAAGGGCTTTACACACCTGAAACAGTCATTCCTTCTACCTTTCAAGAGAAACAGCCCGAAATGCCCTCCCAGAGATGCCCTCTCTCAAGAGTGGGCGTCGGCATTGCTTGTCTCAACCCGAAATGCCCCCTTCCCTGTGGGCGCTTGCATTGCAAGCGCAGCTGTGCGCTAGCACAGCGAAATGAGGGTGATAAGCCCGAAGCACCCGGATAGGTGTTCTGCGCCAGGCAAGGTTGCCTGACCAGTTGGTTCGTTCCGGGTGTTCTTGCCCTGTCGGGCAAGTTACGCATTGCTCATCGCAATGCTGCGCTTCCAATGGAAGCGCCCACAATTGGGGGGGTAACTGCGGCTGCGATGCAGCCGCCTGCAAGCAAGCGGGTTGGAGCTATATTGCGCACGCCAGCATTCTGGGTTGATGCGTTGCGGCACGCCATAAAAACGGTGCACCCCAAGGGCACTTCTTCGCCGTGCGTTCAGATCCTCGCACGGCTCAGGGCGACGTAGCCCTACGTCAACCAGAAACACCTACCTTGCTGATGACGGATCTGACCAGAGGCTGAGTCTTAGGTGGACGTAGGGCAAGGCACCGCACCTGTGCCTTGCCGCCCATTGGCAAGCGGAATCTCTAACGTGCGAATGGGTCTGCAACTCTATCCTATATATGAGCAAAAGGGTCAATGACATTAAGCACGGGGAAATGTCATTGACCTGAGAGATCATAATTAGGAATTGGGCGCGCGTGAGCGCGCCAAGGCCGCTACTTCTATTCATGGAACATGAATAGAAGTTAAAGGCCGTTATAAAAAGAGCGGGCACATCGTGCCCGCGACACCGGACCGAGCGGAGCGAGGCTGAAGATTCGGTAGGTTTGGCAGGTGACGGCCTTTAGGTTCAGCCTTGAGCCGCCGAGTTTTCG
>CAJUPL010000017.1 GCA_910588435.1 uncultured Eggerthellaceae bacterium
TCCTAAAGGTAAGTACATAACTTTGATTACCGTACTAGAAACCATTTCCATTACCGCTAGGATTGTAAGCGAATCAAGCTGCAGATGCTAACCGAAGCGAGGCTGGCAGAAGGAGGAGCCATGAAGAAGGATCTGGGAAGCGCGGGCGAGCTGTTCCCGCAGTCAGTGTTCATCGTGGGAAGCTATGACGAGGACGGCGTGCCGAACGCCATGAATGTGGCGTGGGGTGGCGAATGCACGCGCAATGAGATAGCCATCAATATCGGCGATCACAAGACTACGGATAACATCCTTGCGAAGGGCGCCTTCACGGTGGCCCCGGCAGATGCTGCGCACGTGATCGAGGCTGACTACTTCGGCATGGCCACGGGACGCAAGGTGAACAAGGCTGAGGCGTCAGGCATGACGTTCGTTCGCTCTGAGCACGTGGATGCACCGGTGATCGAGGAGTTCCCGCTGACCATGGAATGCGTCGTGAAGGACGTGCAGGACTGGGGTGGCGAGAAGCGCTTCATCGGTGAGATCGTGAATACGCGCGTGGATGAGTCAGTGCTGGATGCGGAAGGCCACGTTGACTTCGATAAGATGCGCCCGATCGTCTACGACTCAACTCGCCGCATCTATCGTGTAGTGGGCGAGGAGGTAGGCGGCGCTTGGAACGCCGGCAAGAAGCTGATGTAGGTCACACGCGGTGAGCAGGGGCTTGTCCCTGCTCACAGCTTGACCCTCTCTACCGTATCATGAGAGGCAGATCGGAACGCTGCGAAGGAGGCCATCATGCGGGATATCACGCTATTCATAGCCATGAGCGTGGATGGCTTCATCGCTGATGAGCGTGGAGGCGTGGATTGGCTTTCGGGGCATGATCTTGAAGGGTCCGGATCAGATTCCTATGAGGGGTTCATCGCAGGGATCGATACGGTGGTCATGGGCTGGAGCACCTATTATCAGATCGTCACGGAGCTAGCACCGGGAGAATGGCCCTATGAGGGACTTTCCTGTTATGTGATCACGCATCGTGATGAGCCCTCGATGCAGGGCGTGCAGTTCACAAGCGAAGATCCGGTTCACTTGGTTCAAAGGCTGAGATGCGAAGAGGGCAACGGCATCTGGATCTGCGGTGGCGCTTCGGTAGCGCAGCAGCTGATGCGCGCTGACCTGGTGGACTGGTTCCACTTGTCAATGATCCCGACCATCCTAGGGTCAGGCATTCCCTTGTTCGGTGCAGAAGGATGCAGGCTAGATCTGCGCTTGGTACGAACCCAAGCTTGCAACGGCATCGTTGAGATAGTCTACGAGCGTCGCTGAGCTTCGGGGTGGGTGAGGACCTCTTCTGATTTCATGTGGGCGTTCGCATTGCTTGATGTAGCTGCACCCACAATGCCTTGATCACCTTGCTGCCACGATATGGCTTACGGGATATATGCACATGGTGCATATATCCCGCTTCTTTCATAGCGGCCTTTAACGGCGCCGTTCGCTTTGACGCTCACGGCTGCCGTAGCGGCCTTGGTGGCCTCACGGCCATCGATCCGGGTGAAGCATCTCCTTCCCGAGGACACCCCCTTAAGAGTGGGCGGCTGCATTGCAGCCGCCCCCTAGGGCACTTCTTCGCCATGCGAAGCGATTTTCGCATGGCTCAGGGCGCAGCTACCTGAAAGCCAGAAGGGCGAGAAGGTAGCGAAATGAGGGTGATAACCCGAAATGCCCGGATTGATGTTTTGCGCCAGGCAAGGCTGCCTGACCATTTGCTGGCATCCGGGTGTTCTTGCCCTGTCGGGCAAGTTACGCATTGCTGGCGCAATGCTGCGCTTGCGGTGCAAGCGCCCACAAGGGGGGTGCGCAATGCTGCGTCTCCAGTGGAGACGCCCACAAGAGGAAGAGCAATGCTGCGGCTGCAATGGAGACGCCCACAGGTAGGGAGAGACAATGGAAGTGCCTGCTAATGGGGGCGTCATTCTAGATGCGCTCGTATAATGCTTGGACTGATCCATACAGGAGGGAGCCCCCATGCTAGAGGTTGGAACGAAGGCGCCAGATTTCACGTTGCCAGACCAGGACGGTGTTGAGCATTCGCTCTCAGACTACCGCGGCAAGAAGGTCGTCCTGTACTTCTATCCCAAGGACAACACGGCAGGCTGCACCAAGCAGGCGTGCGGGTTCGCGGAGCTCTACCCGCAGATCCAAGAGAAGGGCGCCGTCGTGCTGGGCGTGAGCAAAGACTCGGTTGCCTCACACAAGCGCTTTCAGGAGAAGTTCGGGCTTCCCTTCACGCTGCTCTCGGATCCAGACCATGAGGTCATCGAGGAATACGGCGTGTGGCAGGAGAAGAAGAACTACGGCAAGACGTACATGGGCATCGTGCGCACCACGTATCTCATCGATGAGGACGGGATCATCACCTCAGCAAAGGGCAAGGTGAAGGCGGCTGCGAATCCGGAAGACACGCTGGAGCTTCTGTGAAGGTCATCATCTCTCCGGCGAAGAAGATGCGCGCTGAAGCAGTGATCCCTTGGGAAGACCTACCCGTCTTCATAGACCGAAGCTGCATCCTGCTGGACCGCCTTCACGGGTTGTCATTTGAAGAGTGCAAGGCGCTCTGGGGGTGCAGCCAGAAGCTGGCTGAGGCCAACTACGAGCGCCTGCAGCATATGGATCTGCGGCGCGATCTGTCTCCGGCGATCATGTCCTACGAGGGGATCCAGTATCAGTACATGGGCGCGGGCGTGCTGGATGATGACGCCTACGCTTACTTGCAAGAGCACCTGCGCATATTATCCGGCCTCTACGGCGTGCTGCGCCCGTTCGATGGTGTGACGCCGTATCGCCTTGAGATGCAGGCGAAGCTTGCCGTTGACGGCGCGCCTGACCTCTACGCGTTCTGGGACGCGTCCATCTACGATGCGGTGATGGATGAGGACCGCACGGTGGTGAACCTTGCGTCTGTTGAGTACTCCAAGTGCGTGAGCGCGCACATTCGCGAAGGGGATTCCTTGCTCAAGGTGGTCTTCGGTGAGCTGGTAGATGGCAAGGTGATGCAGAAGGGGACGCTGGCCAAGATGGCACGGGGCGAGATGGTGCGCTTCATGGCAGAGAACCGCGTGGAGGATCCGGAGGACCTCAAGGGCTTCACGGGCCTTGGCTACCGGTTCGCCCCAGAGCTCTCCAGCAATCGCGAATACGTCTTCCTGAAGTGACCGTCTGAGCAGGGGGACTGTTCATGCTCCTTGCTGCCAGGATATGGCTTACGGGCTATATGCACATGGTGCATATAGCCCGCTTCTTTTATAGCGGCCTTTAACGGCGCCGTTCGCTTTGACGCTCACGGCTGCAGTAGCGGCCTTGGTGGCCCCACGGCCACCCATCCGGGTGAACCATCCCCTTCCTGAGGACACCACTTCAAGAGTGGGGTCTTTAAGAGTGGGCGGCTGCAATGCAGCCGCCCACAGGTTAGGGGGGGGGTAGCTGCGACAAGCAATGCAAGTGCCCACAGGGTAGGGGGAAGCAGCCGCCCGTAAGGAGGTGGCAATGCAAGACGTCCTTTGGCGCTATGCGTTACAGTGAGCAGCAGAGAGAGAAGGAGGGCGTCATGTCAAAGAAGATATTGGTGGTGCACTGCAGTCCGCGCAAAGGCGGGAACTCCAGCATGCTGGCGGATAGCTTCGCCAAAGGAGCGGAAGCTGCGGGTAACCAGGTGACGCGCATAGATGTTGGCCGAGCGAAGATAGCCGGTTGCATGGCTTGCGAATACTGCTTCAGCCACGATGGCCAGTGCGTTCAGCAGGACGACATGCAGCAGTTCTATCCGCTGCTTCGCGAATGCGACGTGCTGGTGTGGGCAACACCCATGTACTTCTACAATTTTCCGGCACAGCTGCGCGCATTCCAAGACCGCATGTTCTGCCAGATCGGCAAGCCGTTCACCATCAAGCAGACGGCGCTCTTGCTCTGCTTTGAGGACAAGGACGAGGGGCGCGCTGAGCCCACCATCAACAGCTACAAGGTCTGTGCCGATTACTGCAAGCTAGAAGACCTGGGCGTCGTTTCCGTCAAGGGCGTGTATGAGAAGGGTGCCATCGAAGGCAATCCGGGTCTGCAGCAAGCCTATGACCTGGGAGCCAGCATCAAATAGCTGGCATGAGCGCATCGACATCCCGGAGACTGACGAAGAGGCCGCTTGGCTTGCCTCGCAGGATTTCTCGAACTCCGTTGATGATGCGTATACAGGGTAGTGGCAAGACGTCGCGTAGCGCAGCTCTTTAGAGCTGCCTGATACGTCTCAGAGTAGGCATCCTCCCTTTTTAAGAGTGGGCGTTTGCATTGCGAACGCAGCCCCCCCACATGTGTGGGTCAGGCTAGGCGGGTGCGCTTGGTGACGGGGCAGGTGATGTTGCCGCCGCGCTTCGCATAATGCACCACGAACCCGATGCCCGCTAGCGCAAGAGCGCAGCCAAGCCCGGTGTAGAAGAACGCCACGAACCATCCCGGCACAAGGCCTGCGGCGCGCAGGCCGATGCCGCCACCCATCATGATGGCCATGATGATGTAGCCCTTCACGTCGAAGAACTTGAGCACGTGCATGCGCTCTTCGCCGTAGCCGCGGATGCGGTCAGAATGCTTGCCCACCAGCTTGCTGAACATCGTGTGGAACGCAAGGAACACCACGGGGATCCCTAGAGCCAGCATCCACGGGGCGGCGTCACCCTCCATCGCCGCCATCACGCCAAGGCGCGCGATGTTCACGCCTGCCGCGAACCACACCGCCGCAGCTATCAACAAGAGGTATTTCGCCTTCACCTTCATGGGCGCCATTCTACTGCAATGCCGTCGCCCGCAACACGCAGTTGACCATTCAGTGACGCAGGCGCATATCAGGTAGAATCCTTTGCTTCATCAGAGGAAAGCGAGAACGCATGCTCTTGTCCATAGTCAGCCTTGTCATCGTGGTTGCTGTCATCTATTTGGTCATCTGGGCCATAGGCGCTTTCTGGGCATGGCTTGGGCGTGGCAAGAAGCTGCACGGCGTGGTGGACGACGATCTGGTGTCTGCGGACATCCAGAAGAAGGTCCAGATGATCGAATCCATCCGGGCCGCGCAAAAGCTAGGCAAGAGCAGAGAAGGCAAGCCCGTTCGCCTGACGCGCCAGCAGATCAAAGAGGTGCAGAAGGCGGAGCGCGAAGTTCGCTCTGAGTACCTGGACCATCTGAAGCTTGGGTGGTATCAGATAGTGATGATCTTCTTCATCGGATCCTTCTTGGGCCTCATCCTGGAAGAGGTCTGGATGTTCATCTCGGCCGGTGTGACGGAGAGCCGCGTTGGCCTTGTGTGGGGCCCGTTCAGCCCGCTCTACGGCGTTGGTGCCGTGCTGCTCACGCTTGTCACGTTCCAGCTTCGGCGCGTGCACGCACCGGGCTGGGCGGTCTTTCTGGTCTCCATGCTAGTGGGTGGCCTGCTTGAGCAGCTCACAGGCTGGGGCATGGAGACGTTCATGGGCGCCGTGTCCTGGGATTACATCGCCGGTGGTGTGCCGGGCGCCATCACGAAATGGGTTGCCATCCCGTTCCTCTTCTTCTGGGGCGCGCTAGGATATATCTGGTACCGCGCCATCATGCCGGAGCTGCTCTACGGCCTAGGCCGCCCAACCACCAAGCGCAAAGCCGTCTTCATCACGCTGCTCTCCATCTATCTGATCGCGGACATCTTCATGACCATCATGTGCTTCGACCGCCGCGCTGAGCGGGACGCGGGCATCCCGCCTGCGAATGCGTTCGAAGAGTGGGTGGATGAGAACTTCAACAACGCCTTCATGTCCGAGCGCTTCCAGAACATGGTGATCGGCGGCGGCGCCTGAGGACCCCGCTAGACCAGATAGCGGCCAACGAATGGGATCTGCTTGAGCATCCAAGCTATCAGGTAGGAGAGGGCGGTCACGATCACGGTGAGCAGCGGCACTCCCACAAGCGGCCCGAACATGAGCCCGCTCAATCCAGCAGCCATGAGCGTCTTCAGCACGATGATGTGGATCAGGTACGTCCCAAGCGTGCAGGGTGCAAGCGCAGCGATGCCCTTCGTAAGATCACTACCATCCTTCATGCGCGCAAAGCCGTGCTTGGCCAGCAAGAAGACAGCAGCGCTTGAGAAGATCACGAAGCATGTGCTGGCAATGTAGGCGTTGTTCGCAGACCCCGCGGCCTGCGAGGACAGCATGGAACCGGCGGTCTGACAGATGATGCTCCACACGCCCAGCCCGTAGGTCACGTAGCGCACGCCCTTCGTGATGTCATTGGTTGCTAGATAGCTCCCCAGCACGAAGAAGAACGGATACCCCATCGGCATCTGGAGCATGAACAGATCCAGGAACTCCTCTACCGTGTCAGGGGCGTTCGCAAGGGTGAGGGCGGGCACGGCGATGTTCAGCACCAGGCCAAGGCCCAGGAAGTAGCGCGTTGCAGCTGCGTCGCGCGTGATGCAGCGCAGCACGGGTGCCAGGATGTAGAGCCCGATCAGCATGAACATGAACCACAGATGTTGCGGCCCGAAGACGGCGCTCTTTGCGAACGCGGCCAGGGAGGCAGGGGAGAGGTCTGCGGGCGTGTTGTACAGCAGCGCGTAGACGATCCCCCAGAACAGCGTGATGACGGCCACGTGCGGGATGTTGTGCGTCCATAGCTTGCGGATGGGCTGCGGCCTTCCCGGGTCCAAGAACAGCGCGCCGCTGATCATCACGAACACGGGCACGCCCCATCTGGGCAGGCAGTCGTACGCGTTGACGATCACCCAGTCAGGGCTTGCGACGTCCAGGTTGTACCAGTATGAGCCTGCAACATGCAGCAGCACGATGGCGAAGATGGATATGATCCTCAGCGCATCAAGATACGGGATCCGCTTCAAGCATCCTCCTCTTTGGCGGTGTTTCCCCTATTGTTGCACCATTATCGCGCCAAATGCGCCTATAGGATCATGTCAAGGCCTTGCTGCAGGGATTCCTCGGGGAGAGCGCCGGAGCCCATGATGACCACGTAGCCCTGCTCGTCAAGGAAGAACGTCTGCGGGATGGATGAGATCCCGTAGAGCTGCGCGGCCATGCCGGAGGTGTCGAACAGGACCGGGAACGTGTAGCCATTCTCAGCAAGGAACGCCTTTGCGCGATCTTCGGTTTCGCCGTTGAATCCAGGGATGTTCACCATCACGAAGTTGACCTGATCCCCCAGCTCCTCATAGGCAGCCTGGAACCCGGGCATCTCGCTCTTGCAGGGGCCGCACGTGCTGGCCCAGAAGTTGAGCACCACGGGCTTGCCTTCGAATGATGACAGGCTCACCTCTTCGCCCTCCGCGTTCACGGCGGTGAAGTCAGGCGCCTTCACGTCCTCTTCCTCTTGCTGCGTGGAGGACGTTGTCTCCTCGCGCAGGTTGGAGGTTGAGGCCTCCGGAGCCAGCGCGTTGTATGCAAAGGTTGACGCCACGATCACAACGGCCAGGACCACCAAGCCTATGATCAATGACTTCTTGTTGTCAGCCGTGTTCGTGCCGGACGCGTTCACGCTCTTTGCGCCCGTTGCGCCCTTCGTGCTGGCCGCGTTCGCGCCCTTTGAACTGCTAACGCTCTTTGCGTTGCCTTTTTTGTTCGCGTTCTTCGTCATGTTCGCCATCCTTTAGCTGAGGAATGTGAGCAGGTTGCCCAAGAGCCCGGTTGCCATGAGGATGCCGATGGCTATCAAGAGCCACCCGCATACCTTCGTTATCACGTCATAATGCCGCTTGATGGCGCCGAACGCGCCTTTCAGCTTGTCGATCAGAAGCGCGCTGGCCACGAACGGGATGCCGAGGCCAGCGGAGTAGCTAAGCAGCATCAGGACGCCGATCAGCGTGGAGCCTTGCTGCGATGCCAGCATCAGCGCTGATCCCAGGAACGCGCCTACGCACGGCGTCCAGCCTATAGAGAAGACGATGCCGAACAGGAGCGCCGAGGGGAACCCCAGCTGCCGGTCAGTCAGGGAGGTTTGCGGACCTTTGAGGAAGCTCAGCTTGATGATGCCTAAGAAGTACAGGCCGAAGAGGATCACAACGCCGCCGCAGATGATGTTCAGCGCCACGCGATATTGCACGAGGAATGACCCGATCGTGCCCGCAAGCGCACCCATGCACACGAAGACGATGGTGAATCCAAGCACGAACCCCAGCGAGTTCTTGAGCACGGTGGATGTGCGCACTTCCTCGCCCGCGGCGAAGTATGTCACGTAGATGGGGATCATGGGCAGCAGACATGGAGACACGAACGTGATCACGCCCTCAAGGAATGAGACCAGGAACTCCAAGTGCCGCCTCTCGCTTTCTGGACGTGCGGCGCGTGCCGCACGCGTTCGCTTGCCTGCTGTTCGCTCTTTGAATGGTAGCGAACGGGGCCGCACGGAGGCGCCAACCCGCGCGAATGTTTCGGGGATGTGTTCTAATGCATGCCATGGGAGATTTTGCGAACAGGGTGTTTCGCGTGGTGCAGCGCATCCCGCGTGGCAAGGTGTCCACCTACGGTCAGGTGGCGCGGCTGATCGGCGCGCCCAGGTCCGCGCGCTACGTGGGGTATGCCCTGCGTGCGAACCCGGAACCCGGCACTGACCCTGACAGCATCCCGTGCCATCGAGTGGTCTTCAAGGACGGCAGCATGGCGAAAGGGTTCGCGTTCGGAGGGCCTGACGTGCAGCAGCAGATGCTGGAGGAAGAGGGCGTTGCCTTCGATGCGGACGGCCGTGTGCTGATGGAGGAGCACCTATGGGATGGGCATTCGGGCGCTGTGGGGGAGAATGGCATGCCCTTAGGCCCGCCCCCAGACTTCGATTGGGCCGCCGAGCTAGGAGAATAACCTCTTTTTACGCACGCAAGCGTCGCCATGCTTGCTGCCCCAAAAATGCTGCATGGGCGAAGAACGCGCCCATGCACTTTTATTACAGCCTTTAACATTCCGCATGTCGCTCACGCTCATTCGGAATGTAGCGGCCTTGGTGGCCTACCGGCCACCTTCTATGGCATTGTGGGCTAGGCAAGACATCCTGACCCATATCCTTGCCCCGGGTGCTCTTGCCCTAACGGGCAAGTTACGCTGTGCTCTCATCCTCGCTTCGCTTGACGCTCAGCTCGGATTCCCGCACAGCTGCGTTCGCGATGCGAACGCCCACAGGGAACGAAGGCCCCTTCAAGAAGGGGGTAACCCCAATAGTGAGTATCCACTGTGGTAGGCGGCTGCATTGTCCTCCCCCCCCCTCATGTGGGCGCTTGCATCGCAAGCGCAGCATTGCGTCAGCAATGCGTAACTTGCCCGATAGGGCAAGAACACCCGGATGCAAGCAGCTGGTCAGGCAACCTTGCCTGGCGCAAAACATCAATCCGGGCATTTCGGGTTATCACCCTCATTTCGCTACCTTCCCGCCCTCCGGGCTTCCAGGTAGCTGCGCCCTGAGCCATGCGAAAATTGCTTCGCATGGCGAGGAAGTGCCCTAGGGGTGCGCTTCCAACGCCGACACCCACTCTTGAGGGAAGGGCCCTTCAGGCTTACAGATAACTGTGCTTGCACAGAAGCTGCGCGATGCTCTATCGTTTCTTGGACGAACTTAAGGAGCAGCATGGCTAGCACTTGCAGCACAACAAAGAGCTACGTGATCGCGCTTGACCAGGGCACAACGTCCTCGCGCGCGATGCTGGTTGACAGGCTGGGCCGGATCGCCGGCATGGTGCAGCGCCCGTTCCCGCAGATCTATCCGCACCCCGGCTGGGTGGAGCATGATCCACAAGACATCCTGTCTTCCCAGTTCGGCGCGCTGACGGAGCTTTTGATATCGCACGACGTCGATCCCAAGCAGATAGACTCCATCGGCATCACCAACCAGCGCGAGACCACTCTGGTCTGGGATCGGGAAACAGGCGAGCCGCTCTACAACGCCATCGTCTGGCAATGCCGCCGCACCGCCGACATGATCGAAAGCATCGCGCGTGACCCAGAAACGGCAAAGCGCATCACAGACACCACCGGCCTCATCCCGGACCCCTACTTCTCGGCCAGCAAGATCGCCTGGATCCTGGACCAGGTGCCCGGCGCGCGGCAGGCTGCGAACGCGGGCCGGCTCGCATTCGGCACCGTTGACAGCTGGCTTGTCTGGAAGCTCACCTACGGCCAGGTGCACGCCACTGACATGACCAACGCCAGCCGCACCATGCTCTATGACATCCACAACCTACGCTGGGATCCGTGGCTGCTTGACCTGTTCGGCATCCCGGAATCCATGATGCCGAACGTGCTCCCCTCGGCCAGCAGCTTCGGTGTGACGGCGAACCCGGGGATCGTGCAAGGCGTCCCCATCTGTGGAGTTGCCGGAGACCAGCAAGCGGCGCTCTTCGGGCAGCGCTGCTGGAACCCGGGCGACGCGAAGAGCACGTACGGCACCGGCTGCTTCCTGCTGATGAACACAGGGCACGACGCCTGCCTGAGCGGACACGGGCTTATCACCACCATCGCGGCGTCCGCGCCTCAGATGGAAGGCGTGGATTACGCGCTTGAGGGCAGCGTCTTCATGGCGGGCGCGCTCATGCAGTGGCTTCGCGATGAGCTGGGCATCCTTGAGCGCGTGGAGGATTCGGCGGCAATCGCCAGCAGCGTGTCGGACACCGAGGGCGTCTATATCGTGCCTGCGTTCACCGGCCTTGGCGCACCGTGGTGGGACGCGGAGGCGAGAGGTGCCATCTATGGGCTCACGCGCGGAGCCGGACGTGCGCACATCGTGCGTGCGGCGCTGGAATCGCTGGCGTATCAGGTGTGTGACCTGGTGGAAGCCATGGAGGAGGACGCGAACGTGTCCTTGCGCGCGCTCAACGTGGATGGAGGCGCGTCCACCAATGACTTCCTGATGCAGTTCCAGGCAGACATGCTTGGGCGCCCCGTTCGCAGGCCGGAGGACGCGGAGGCAACGGCGCTGGGCGCTGCATATCTGGCAGGGCTCAAGAGCGGATTCTGGCCCAGCTTGGAGGCCATCATGGAGCTGCCGGAGCGTGCGGAGGTGTTCCTGCCTGAAGATGATCTGGCGAACAGGTCTCGCTTGCTTGATGGCTGGCGGGCCGCCGTCTCCCGCACCCGTTCGTGAAAGCGGGGCCTTGCCTCCCCAAAATGCTGCATGTGGCAAGGTGGCATGACCTTACATCAACGAGGAGGCACCATTGAAGAAGCGGATCTTGGTGGGAATCGGTTGCGTCCTGGGCGCGGTCATCTTGGCTGTCATCGCATACGTGCTGTACGTCATGCTGAGCTATTACCGCATAGAGGACAACTTACCGCTTGAGGTAGAGGCTCCCGCAGACGCGGAGGTCATGACCACCCCTGAGGCATCAGGCACAGAAGAGCTCTGCATCGTGGCGGCCAACTTGGGCTTCGGCGCGTACGGGCCAGACTTCAGCTTCTTCATGGACGGCGGCACAGGCTCTGTTGCCAAGAGCGCTGACTACGTGACGGCGAACATCGAAGGCTCCGCAGACGCCATCAAGGAGCTTGACCCAGACTTCGTGCTCTTCCAGGAAGTGGACGTTGACGGCACGCGCAGCCATCACGTGGACGAATACCAGCTCCTTCGCAGCGCCTTCCCCACATTCGAGACCGTCTTCGCACAGAACTACGACTCCGCCTTCCTGGCCTGGCCGCCCTATGAGCCGCACGGTGCGAACAAGGCCGGCATGGCCACGTTCTCGCGCTACCAGATGCATGACGCGCTTCGCCGGAGCCTTCCCATCTCAGAGGGCGTGAGCAAGTTCCTTGACCTTGACCGCTGCTACTCCATCACTCGCGTGCCTCTGGCTGGCGAAGGGGACGCAAGCACGGGCAAGGAGCTGGTACTATTCAACGTGCATCTCTCCGCTTACGGTGCCGATGAGAGCATCATGCGCGGCCAGCGCGAGATGCTGTTCGCGGACATGGCCGCTGAGCGTGATGCCGGGAACTACGTGATCGCCGGCGGAGACTTCAACCACGACATGCTGGGTACGTCCAACGAGGTCTTCGGAAACCACACGCAAACAGAGGCCAGCTGGGCCAAGCCGTTCGATTTCGAAAGCGTGCCGGAAGGGTTTTCGGTGATAGCGAAAGAGCAGCTGGATGCGGGCCAGTTCGAATCAGCCGCCACCTGCCGCGACGCAGGCGCGCCCTATGACGGCACGAATGACCGGTGGGTGATGGACGCGTTCATCTGCTCGGACAACGTGGAGTGCATAGAGCAGCGCACGCTTGACCTTGACTTCGCCTTTTCTGACCATGACCCGGTGTATCTGCGTTTCTCCCTTGCGCATATATAGATGTAGGTGCATAATCCGCTGCGGTCATTTTTCTATGATGCTTTCGGAATGCATTTCGCAGACCGGAAGCGGAGAAGACTCTGGAGAACTCTTAAGTGAGTGCCGAAGGTGCAAGGCTTGTCTCACGACAAGCTGAATCTCTCAGGCAAACGGACAGAGGAGCATGCGGGCCTTCCCTTAAGGGCGCTTTCTCTCGGGTCTTCTAGCGTTGAGAAAGGGAGAAAGTGGAAGAGTTCCTGCTAGGCATCGTCACAACCATCAACAATTATCTGTCGAACTACATCCTGATCATCCTGCTTCTGGGCATGGGCATCTGGTTCAGCATCCGGACGAAGTTCATCCAGTTCCGCTGCTTTGGCGAAGGCTGGAGGCGCCTGTTCGGTGACTTCTCGCTGCGCGGCGGTGACCAGGGCGGCGCCATGACGTCGTTCCAGGCGCTGTCAACGGCAGTTGCCGCCCAAGTTGGCACCGGCAACATCGTGGGCGCATGCGGCGCCATCATCGTGGGCGGCCCAGGCGCCATCTTCTGGATGTGGATCATCGCGCTTCTGGGCATGGCAACCAACTACGCCGAGGCGGTCATGGCGCAGAAGACGCGCGTGATCGACGAAGACGGCACCGTCCACGGCGGCCCGGTGTACTACATCACCACGGCGTTCAAGGGCAACGGCGGCAAGTTCCTGGCCGGTTTCTTCGCCGTGGCCATCATCCTGGCGCTGGGTTTCATGGGCTGCATGGTGCAATCCAACTCCATCGCGGAGAGCATGAACAACGCATTCGGCGTGCCAACCTGGGTCATGGGCATCATCGTGGTGTTCCTGGCGGGCCTCGTCTTCATCGGCGGCGTCTCCCGCCTGGCTGCGGTCACTGAGAAGGTGGTCCCCATCATGGCGGTGCTCTACGTGCTGGGCTCCATCATCGTGCTGATCATGAACGCCCCGGCCATCCCGGCCACGTTCGCGCTCATCTTCGAGTGCGCATTCAATCCGGAGGCAACCGTAGGCGGCGCCACGTTCGGCATCATCGCCGCCATCAGCCAGGGTGCTAAGCGCGGCCTGTTCTCGAACGAGGCCGGCATGGGATCCACCCCGCATGCACACGCACTGGCCGAGGTCCGCAACCCGCATGAGCAGGGCGTCGTGGCTATGATCGGCGTCTTCATCGACACCATCATCGTGGTCACCATGACCGCGCTGGTGGTCCTCTCCGTGCTGTATGTGGGTGACGGTCAGCTGGCAACGGGCGACTACGCCACGCTCACCGCGGAGACCATCACCAAGACCAACATCGCGCAAATGGCATTCGGCCAGTTCTTCGGCGCGAACTTCGGCGCATGGTTCGTGGCCATCTGCCTTCTGTTCTTCGCATTCTCAACCATCCTGTCCTGGAACCTGTTCGCAAAGCTGAACGTGGAATGGCTCTTCGGCAAGAAAGCCGTGATCCCCTTCACCGTGATCGCGCTGATCTTCATCTTCATGGGCTCGCTGCTCTCCAATGACCTCGTTTGGGAGCTTGCGGATATGTTCAACCAGCTCATGGTGATCCCGAACGCCATCGCGCTCTTCGCTCTTACCGGGGCGGTGCTCAAGATCGCGAACGCTAAGCACGACAAGCTGGCAACGGACGTGCATGAGGAGAAGCTTGAGGATGAGGCGCGCGCTGAGGCGAACCGTGACGCGAAGCGCATCGAGCGCGAAGTGGAGCGTGATCTGAAGAAGTAACCCCCTTGACGCTGCGAAGCCACGGATGAACCTCATCTTGCCGCTCCAAGCGCTTCTTCTTCGTTGGGCGAAGCCAACTCAGGCGCGCTTTCACGGCAATCTGAGGCACCCCGTGGCTTCTCGCTTTCTTTTGTGCGCACGAATCTCTTCTGATTCCTATTGCTACTTGGCCTAACCTGTTGCACCCTCTCTGCTTATGCCCCAATCCGGTGTCGCGGGCACACTGTGCCCGCTCTTTTTACTACGGCCTTTAACATCCCGCATTCGCTTTCACGCTCATGCGGGATGTAGCGGCCTTGGTGGCCTTACAGCCACCGTTCCGGGTGAAATCATTTGCGGTAGGCGGCTACCCACTCCTTGCGGTAGGCGCTTGCATCCCCCCTGCGGTAGGCGGCTGCATTGCAGCCGCAGCATTGCCCCCCCCCTACCATGTGGGCGGCTGCATCGCAGCCGCAGCATTGCCCCCTACCATGTGGGCGCTTGCATTGCAAGCGCAGCATTGCGCAAGCAATGCGTAACTTGCCCGACAGGGCAAGAGCACCCGGATGCTAGCTCCAGCTCAGGCCACCTAGCCTGACGCAGATGATCTATCTGGGAAGGTGGGGCAGCACCCCTTCAGGGGTAGCTCATGGGATCTTCAGCTTGGAGGCTATCTGCGCCAGGCCATATTGCCTTACCAGTTGCTGGCATCCGGGTGTTCGCGGACTGGCGTCCGCGTTACGTTGCACTGGCGTGCAACTGCGCTTCCAATGGAAGCGCCCACAGGAAATCTTCAGTGCTGCAAAGGCGCACGTGAGTAGCGGCCGCTTTGAAAGTGTTCAGGCATGCTCTTTACTTATGCAGCATTTTTCAGGGCGCAAGCAGGTTTTATTTGTGTGGAATGGCTTTTCGGTTTGACTCCTCAGTGCATGGCATAGTAGATTGTGTACTAACTGTAAGCAAAGCGTAAACAACGCTTGCATCTTGTGGTATTGAGACCTGAGAGGAGGCGCATTGGAAAAGCGAATAGCTAGGCCAAGAGCCGGGCGCAACATGCTGGCTGCTTTATTAGCTGGCCTCCTTGCCGTTTGCCTGACAGGCGCCCTGACCCTTCACGGAGGCCAGAAGGCCCAGGCGGTTGATGTGTTGAATGACACGTTCTCCATCACGGCGAAGGTGGACACCAAGAACAACGCCAACGCGCCTGAGGACATCAACTTCAGCCTATATAAGGTTGCAGCCGCCCTTCCCATGGATGGCTACGACGCATTCACGTTGAAGGCAACAGAGCCATACCAGGCCATCCTCGGGACTCAGATAGACAGCCTGAACGGCGCTCAAGCAGATAGCGTGTCTACAGATGACCTCATCTTGATGGCGCAAGCAGCTGCGCGTGTGACGGCAACAGCAGATGAGCTTGGCGTGACAACGGCTCCGGTAGGCGAAGCGGCTGAGGGTCTTGCTGCGGGCATGTATCTCATGGTGATCACCCAAAAAGGCGCGGACATCAGCGCTAACACCCAGCGCGGCCTGGAGGAGAGCCAGAATGGTTGGGTCTCTCATGCATACGGCAACACCATGCGCTACACCTTTGATCCGCAGTTGATCACGGTGCCAACCAAGGTAACGGTTGATGACAGCATCCCAACCACGGCCACACCTGGTGATTGGATGTCTGACGTCCAGGTCTTCCTCAAGTACTCCGAAGATGTTCGCACAGGTGAGCTTCAGATAGTGAAGAACCTTGATGAGCTGCAGCAGATACAGGGCACCACCACAAGCCACACGTTCGTGTTCCAGATAGAGGGCACGCGCGAAGGCCAGGTGGTCTTTTCAGACGTTGCCTCCATCACCATAAAAGAGGGCACAACGGGATCAGCCACCATCAAGAACATCCCTGTGGACGTGGATATCACGGTGACAGAGGTCTACTCCGGCTCATCCTACAAGCCGAATGGCAATGACGTCATCCAGTGGCCTATCCGGGTGACGCCAACAGACGGCCCGGCCGCAGGCAATGATCCCACAACGGTCACGTTCGCCAACGCATATGACGGCACGGGCAACCGCGGCGGTGCAGCCATCAACTCGTTCCAGAAGGGCGAAGGCGAAAGCGGCTGGACGTGGAACAAGGATACGGAGGTGGCGTGAGCATGACAGTGCACGAAAGCCACACGTCAACTCAACCGCACGAGCACGCGCGCGGAAGCGCGTTCGCAACCGTTGTGCTTGCAGCGTCAGCTATCTTGCTGGTGCTTTCCAGCGTTGGCGTGGCGCAGGCCTACTTCACAACGTATGCAACGGCGAAGGGCACCATCCAGCTCCCGCTTGATGAGCGCACTGAGATCAACGAGGAGTTCGATGACTGGACCAAGCACGTGACCATCACGAATACGGCTCTAGCTGAGGATGCAGCATCCATGTCCGTCTTCGTTCGCGTGAAGGCGTTCTCAGGCAGTACCTACCCGCTTCAGTTCGAAGGCTCCGGCTGGCAGCTGAACGAAGGGGATGGCTACTACTATTACAACGCGCCTCTGGCACCCGGCAAGGTGACAGAAAAGCTGGACATCAAGATCACTGGCGTGCCGGCAGATGCCAAGCCAGACGCATCGTTCAACGTGGCTGTCATCTATGAGACAACGCCCGTGATCTACAAGCCAGACGGCACGCCCTATGCAGACTGGACCGACATCCTGGATGCTGGGCAAACTGGAGGAGGTGAGGCATGATGGGACGCTTCTCTTCCGCCATTGGGTCAAAGCGCGTGAACATCGCGCTGTTCGCAGTAGCTGTCATCCTGTTGCTGGTGTCAGCCGTTGGCGGCACCCGCGCGGCGCTCAGCTACTACTCTGACACCTACCTGGCGCGCCTGTCCATCTCGGACATCGGCGTCACGCTGCTTGAGAACGGCAACAAGGTTGCATGGCGCAACTACGAGGGCAATGACTCCTGGTCAACGCCGAAGACTGAAGAGGCGGATCGTCTGCTGCAAGACCTCTTGCCAGCAGGTGAGCAGTTCCAGATCGGCCGCGCCTACCCAGAGCAGCTCCAGGTGAGCAACACCGGCCAGATCAACCAGTACGTTCGCGTGAAGCTGTACAAGTACTGGGAGGACAAGGACGGCAACAAGACCAACGTCGTCAGCCCGGACCTCATCAAGCTAGAGATGGCGAAGGACTCCGGCTGGGTGGTAGATGAGGGTGACTCAACAGATGAGCGCACGGTTGCATACTACTCGCGCGTCCTTGAGTCCGGCAGCACAACGCCTGCGCTGACAAGCTCCATCTCGGTTGACCCGGCTGTCACGCACATGGTCACAGAATCCCGCGAAGAGGGTCCGGACGGCACCATCACCATCAAGTATGACTACAAGGGCCTGCGCTTCTGCCTTGAGGCAGAGGTTGACGCCATCCAAGAGCACAACGTGTCCGACGCCGCGCTCAGCGCGTGGGGCAAGAATCTCACCGTCAACAATGGCGAACTGAGCCTGGGATAGGGGGTGGCAGACATGATGAGCAAGATCCGCAACACAGCAGCGGCAATGATCGCCCTCATGCTGGCCCTCTGCTTGAGCGTCCCCGCATTCGCGGAGACCATGACCAGCTCCACGCCCTGGACGGTCACGTTCACGTCCTCTGAGCAGATGGACTGCAACTTCAACTCTGATGACGTGGCTCAGCTGGCGTCTGACCTGCAGCCGGGTGACACGGCGAAGATGGCCATCACGCTGAAGAACTCCAACAGCCAGTCCACTGACTGGTACATGACAACGCAGATCCTGCGCTCCCTTGAGGAGACTTCGCAGTCTGCAACTGGCGGCGCTTACACCTACACGCTGGCATACACCGGCCCGGACGGGCAGACTGACACCTTCTTCTCGTCTGACACGGTAGGCGGCGAAGGCACGGCAGGCGAAGACGTCGGCCTGCATGAGGTGTCCGACATCACTAAGGAATACTTCCTGCTGGGCACGCTGACCACCGGGCAAGAGGGCCTGGTCCAGCTTGACATCACGCTTGACGGTGAGACTCAGGGCAACAGCTACCAGGGTACGCTGGCAGATCTCTCCATGGATTTCGCGGTTGAGCTCACGCCGCCAACTGGCCCTGAGTCGAACGGCCCTAGGAACATAGCCAGCCGCCAAGGCCTTCCCCAAACGGGCGACACCCTGATGGGGACCATCATGGCCTTTGGTGCCGTTGCGGCCCTTGGCCTTCTGGTGCTGATCGTGGCCATCATCGGGCGCAGGAAGCAACGCAGCGCTGAGAGGGGAGGTGCGCAGCTATGATCGATGTGAGAGCAGCCATGATCGGCGAAAGCTTCGCAGGATCTGCTGGCAGCCCAGCTAAGGCTGGCATGATCAGCTCCTGCCGTTTGGTCAAGGTGGTCCTTTGCGCGCTTCTGGCGCTGGGCCTTTGCATCGCGGCGTTCGCGCCGGCGCAGGCTTTCGCAGCTCAGAAGCCCTACAACTATACGGTGCGCCTCTATGCAGGCGCGCAAGGCACCTTCTCTGACGGGACAGACTGCCTGGTGTACAAGAACCTCAAACCTGGCGCGCAGCTGTCATTCCACCAGGGCGATGTCAAGCTTGACAACGCGTCCAAGTACTACGTTCGCGGCTGGAAGGTGAGCGGACGTGACAATGACACCACCTCTGAGCTTCTGTCCTCGCTCACTGTGAGCGGTGACCTTGACCTTGTGGTGTCATACGGCATCCTGGGTGAGAACGTGGCCTACACTGTTCGCTATGTTGATGAGCAGGGCGCTGAGCTCTACCCGTCTGAATCCTTCTACGGCAACATCGGCGAAAGCCCCATGCTGGCTTACCGCTACGTTGAGGGCTATGCGCCGCAGGCCTACAACCTGACGGGTGAGCTCTTGGCCAACCCGGCTGACAATGTGTATACGTTCACTTACACGCGTCTTGCAACTCCGGAAGACGTGACGGTGGTCCAGCCCGAAGAGGAGACCGTGACCACCACCACAACCGCTCCGGCAGCGGCGGCAGCTGCGGCTACGGAAGACGCTCCGGCCACTGCCGTTGAGCCTGCGGCCGAAGAGATACCGGATGACGCTGTTCCTGCAGCTGAGACGCCTGCAACGGTGGAGGATATCCGTGACAACGAGACCCCGCTTGCATCCGGCCTAGAGGATGGCATCGTCAATGGCATGTTCCGCAAGGCTGACATCGGGGACGAGGCATTCCTGTCCGAACCGCCGGTGCTTGGGGTGGGCCTTGGGCTGATCCTGCTGGCTGGTGTGATCATCGGCTTGGTGTTCGTTGCGAAGAAGCGCAAGGAAGAGCACCAGGAAGCCATGCAAGAGGCGCGTGCTGCCATGGGCGTCACCTTCGCAGGTGGTGCGCAAGCAGCTGCGATGCCTGCGCAGGGCATGCCGAACCAGCCCATGCAGAATGCGGGCTATGGGCAGCAGCCCATGAACCCAGCGCAGCCTACGCAGCCCTATCCAGGTCAGGGAGCCCAGCCAGGGCAGCCCGGGCCATACGGGCAGGGACAGTACGGCGGTCGTCGCTGATGACCGAAGGCGCCCAGCGCAGAAGCCCTCTGGGCGTGGTGCTCACCTGCGTGGGTGCGGCGTTCGTTGCCATCACGCTGGTGGCGGCGCTGTTGATGGCGCTGCCGGGGCTTGTGGGGTGGCAGCAGATGATGGTGCTCACAGGTTCCATGGAGCCTGAGATGCCGGTTGGCTCCATGGTCTACGTGGCGCCAACCGAGCCGAAGGAGCTGGCACAGGGCGACGTGATCGCGTTCGCCAGCTCTGACGGGGACACGGTCACGCACCGTGTGGTTGAGAACAAGAGCGTTGAAGGGCAGCTGGTCACCAAAGGTGACGCGAATGCTGAAGAGGATGTGCAGCCAGTTCGCTATGCGGACGTGATCGGCAAGGTGGTGCTGACGGTGCCAAGCGTGGGGGAGCTGTTCGCAGCCATGTCCACCACGTTGGGCAAGGTGTACCTGATCGCGTTCGGGGCATGCGGCGTGATGCTGGTCATCCTGGGAGGACGCTTGCGCAAGGCGTGACAGCGCGTGGCGAATGAGGCTCACGCACTGCAGATGGTAGTGGCAGCGGCGTGATGACGTAGAGAGAAGAGAGACTTGGCGCGTTCAAAAGACAAGAAGCTCAGCAAGCTTTCCAGGGTGGAACTGCTTGAACTGCTGGTTGAGCAGGGAGAGCAGCTTGCTCGCGTGCAGGCTGAGCTGGAGGTCATGGAGAACCGGGCGGCGTGCCAGGAGAAGATCGCGCGCCTGGCTGAGAACGCGGTGTCGCGCCTGGCTGGCGTGCTGGAGGCAGCGCAGCTGGTGCAGACGCAGTACACGCAGAGCCTGCAAGAGCTGAAGGCCCAGATGGGCGTCACGAACGAGCAGGCGAATGAGGAGCAGCTTGCCCAGGCCGAGCAGCCTTACTCTGCGCCGATGATGCCGCAGCCTGAGCAACCCTATGAGCAGCCCGCGTTCCCGCAACCTGAGCAACCTCATGAGCAGCCTGCGTTCCCGCAGCCGGAATACGCTCCCGTGGCGGATCCTTCGATGCAACCCGTCCAGGACGGCTCTTTCGCTGCGAACGCGCCCGTTCAGGAGCAGCCATACATCCCAGAGCAGCCTTACCCGCAGCCTGCGGTCCCTCAGGTTGAGCAGTCATTTGAGCAGCACGCGGCCCCGCAGGTTGAGCAGGCGTATGAGCAACCTGTGGTTCCCCAGCCCGAACAGTTCTACCAGCAGTCAGCGGCCGCACAGGCTGAGCAGCCCTTCGGTCAGCAGCCCATGCCTCAGATGGAGCAGCTTGAGGTGCAAACGGAAGAGCCAGCTGAGCCGCCTATCGTCGAGGCCGTGGATGAGCAGGCAGAAGAGCCTGTTGTGTATGAAGTGCCCGTTGAGGAGGATACCGAGCTTGCCATCGTCGAAGCAACGCCCGCTCAAGCAGCGTATCCTTATCAGCAGGCATATCCCAACTATGAGGGTGGCATGAACGCGCCCTATCCCGCGCAGCCAGCTCAGGGGGCGTACCCCTATCAGCAGCCTGCGCAGGGGCAGATGCCGCAGCAGCCCACCCCCTACCAGGGGATGGCTTTCGGCTACCAGAATCAGATGCCTCAGCAGCAGATGAACGGCTATGCGAACATGGGCCAACAAGCTGCATATGCTGGGTACAACCCTGACGCCATGGCGAACGGGGCAGGTGACTGACGATGGCGCAGTTCCCGCAGACACCTCCAGGGCCTCCGCCATATCAAGGCGCACCCCTCACGCAGGCTTACCCTGGTCAGCCTGCGCCTGTTGGATCGGCTCACCCAAGCCAGCCTGCACCAGCTGGGCCGGTTTACGCTGGCCAGCCAGCACAACCTGCACCAGCCGGACCAGCCTACGGTGGCCAGCCAGCATCAGCTGGACCGGCTTACGCTGCCCAGCCTGCACCGGCATACGCCAATGCGCCTGCGCCCGAGGAGCCCCAAACCCCTCCCGTGCAGGTGCCCGCATTGGATGACCTGAAAGACGAGCTGGCGCGTTCTTCGCAGAAGAGCCACTTCACCAACGCATGGCGCAACGCCGCGTTCGCCATCATCGCGGTTGCGGCTGTGGCGGTGCTGGTGTCCATGCTGTTCGTGCCCGTGCTGCGCATCTTCGGCAACTCCATGACGCCCACCCTGAAGGAAGGCTCAACGGTCCTGGCGTTCAAGACCACTGACCTCAAGCAAGGGGACATCGTGGCGTTCTATTACAACAACAAGGTGCTGGTGAAGCGCGTGATCGCGGGCCCCGGCAGCTGGGTTGACATTGACAAGGAAGGCCGCGTCACCGTCAACAGCGTCAAGCTTGATGAGCCTTACGTGGCTGAGCTGGCGCTGGGTGAGTGCGACATCGAGCTCCCGTATCAGGTGCCTGAGAACAGGTACTTCGTGATGGGCGATCATCGCTCAACCTCCATTGATTCCCGCAGCTCCACCATAGGCTGCGTTTCCCCCGATCAGCTGGTCGGGCGCGTCACGGCAAGCATCTGGCCACCGGATACCTTCGGTTTGGTAAGTTAGATTCGGAGAAGATCATGGCGAATCAAGGTTTCTCAAGAAGGATGAACAACTACAAAGAGCGGTTCCACAAGAACCGCAGGCTGCGGCGCGTCTCCGTGGCCGTTGCCATCTGCCTTGCGTGCGTGGCAACCGTGGCGCTGATGATCCCGGCGGTCACGCTTGAGTACGCCAAGCCTGCTTGCGGGATGGAGGAGCACACGCACACTGATGCTTGCTACTCCCGCGAACTGGTCTGCTCGCTGCCTGACACGGGCGCACACGTGCACTCTCCCGAGTGCTATGACCCGGACACGCTGGAGCTCATCTGCGAGGAAGAGGCAACCGGGCACCTGCATGTGCCAGCGTGCTTGAATGCGAATGGGGTTGTAGCTTGCGGTATAGAAGAGACTGTCCATGTCCATGGGCCTGAGTGCTACACGCTGGTCCAGCCCGAGGTTACCGAAGGCGCTGAAGGGGACGAATCGGTCGAACCTGTTGAACCGGCTGCTCCCGAATACATCCTCACTTGCACTAAGGAATCCGCGGGTCACGTGCACAGCTCGATGTGCCTTGACGCTGCTGGCAACCTGATCTGCGGCGAGGAAGAGGAAGTGGTAGCTGACCATGAGCATGGCGACTCATGCTATCAGGATGTGCCCGTTTGTGGTCATGAAGAGCATGTTCACACTGATCTTTGCTTCGATGAGATCTCTTCTGAGGTGCTGAAGGACAAGGAGCGCAAGGAGCTCGAGGACGGCAACACCGAGGTGGTGGACGAGGTGCAAGCTGGCTCTGCCATTCCTGCTGACGAGCTCGCTGCGCTGATGGCTGACGGCCTTGTGTATGAGAATGACTCCATGATCTTGGCGCTTGAGGCGCCCGAGGACCTTGATGGCGAACTGAAGGTCCGCATCACTGAGAACGGCGTTGACTCCGTAGGTGCGTCCACCGAACCTGCGGATGCTCAACCTGAAGGTGACGTGGCTGACGATGGAAATGCGGATCCCGCAGGTACCTCCACCGATCTTGTGGAGGCACAGGATGACGCTGCTGCACAGGCTGCCGACTCCGAGAACGCAACAGACCCTGCCATCCTGAGCGAAGCGAAGGATCTCGATCCTCAATCAACCCAGGAAGACACTCCTGCTTGGGCGACCACTCTGAACATCGAGGCCACCCTTGACGGCGAACCCGTTGAGGACATCGCCTCCCTTGGGCTGACTGCCAAGCTGCAGCTGAAGCCTGCTCTAGTGTATCCCATACTTGACGGCATCAACTACGAAGAGGTTGCCGAGGAGGCCAAAGCAGATGTTGGTGCGGAATTGGTCATCACGCAAAACACTTTTGATGAAGAGGGCAATTCATTGAGCACACCTTCAGAGGATGAGGTTTCTGAGGTTCTCATAACTGACACCAACAATGTTTCAACAACGTTCGAATTGCTTTCAAATGAGATGGATATCCAAGCAGGCAAAGTGCCGAATCCTACGTTCAGCGTCCTGTACTATGCCAACCTTAAAAGGGTCAATACAGATAGTGAATCTAGCAATAAGCTCAGTGTCATAGACACGAGCGTCAGTGGGCTCCCCACGAATGGATCTATTCCTGCCACCACGGAGCTTCCTCTTGTTGGTAGTAATAATAAGTATGTTGTGGACACAATTGATGAGCTGACAGAGGTCTATAACCAAAGATCATTCAAGTACCACAGTGCGCCGAACTTGAAATACTTCGATGCCCTGCAAGATAACGACGGTTATCAATTGCAGAGCATCAGTGTTTCATATGATGGCGGTGAGACGTGGAATGCACATGCATATGACGCCAACACCACCCACTTCACAAACCGTGATGTTACTGCGGCAGCTGATCAGAATTACATCTACATCACTGAGAATACTATGCTTCGCCTTGAGTATGACTGCAATGATAAGACGAAGTACCTGTCTTCCCTTTTCCATGATTACGATATAAGCGATGGAAATCTTTATAAGAGCGACTATGTAGAAAGTGGGATCTACGAGGCAGCTGATACTAACAAGAAGCAGTACAACTATACGTTGCGTCAGGGCATCAATAATGATGGTAATTACACTGAATCTTACGAAGAAGCTAAGGACATATCTGTCGCCCACTATGGTTTCGGCAATACAAATGCTGGCTCAGGGTTGGATACGCAAAAGCTCAATGGGTACCCCATCAATGCTGCAAATAGAAATGCGAACAACTTCCAGCTCTGTTCGTTTGGGTTGGTAGAGAGCGAACTCGGCTCCAATGGGCTGCCTTCGTTTACAAATGGAGTATCTGCGCCAACGAATCTCTTCGGTGGTGACAAGGCAATAGGAAAGACAACGTTCAGCGATTACAATCTTGGGTTCAAGCAAGTTGGAGATACGTACACTTTGACCTCTGTTACTCAGGGCAGTGGCGCGAATTCCCAAACAGTTCTCTCTAACCTAGATTCATTCCAGCCTTACAAAGTTGGCAATACGATCAAGTTCTTCTCAAATGAGTTCTGGGCTATGGACAAAGTGCCTTACTGGGGAAATGTTGGGCATGACATGAAGTTCGGCGCTAGCAAGAATAGGTGGTACTTTGGAGAGAAGGAACAGGAGGCTTTCAGTTGGAGCTTCCCATCTTCTGATTTCGGGAAGGATCGCAACGCATACTTTGGAATGGAGTATGAAGTCAAGTTCAATCTTGATAAAGATTATGTTGGCCCCCTTGAGTATCTCTTCTTCGGTGATGACGATATGTGGGTTTATCTGGACGGCAAGCTGATATGCGATATTGGCGGTGTTCATAGCGCCACTGGTGAATACGTGGATCTCTGGAAGCACATCAAAGATGAGACCGGAGCTGCACTAACTCACGGAGATGGCCAGGAGCATTCGCTGAAGTTCTTCTACACGGAGCGCGGTGCTTCTGGATCAACATGCTTCATGCAGTTCACCTTACCTTCGGTCATTGGCACGCAGAGCACCAGCACATCTTCTTTGAAGGTTGAGAAGCAGATATCTGGCAATGGCTATGATCCTGACGATGTATTCGAGTTCGAGATCGGACTCAGCAAGGATGGCCAGCCATTGGTGGATGACTTCGCATACTCAAAGTATAAGAACGGCCAATCGGACCCAATTGAGAGCGATATCATCCTTTGGGATCACGCCACTTTCTCCATCAAAGGCGATGAGTACGTGATCATTGATTACTTGCCCTTAGGGACGCAATACACCGTTACTGAGAAGAAGGTCAATGGAAAAGAAGGGGATTACGAGCCTTTCGTTCGTATCAACAACGAAGATATTGATGCTCATATTGCAACTGGAACCATCACAGAGGATCAACCTAAGGTCAGATTCGTCAATGCCAGAAACGCCCTTCCAGAAACAGGAGGCATTGGGGCTGAGTGGTTCTGGGTCGGTGGTGGTTTGATCATGACGTTCGCTATAGTTGCTTATACGAGGGGGAAGACGCGGAGGAGAGGAGAAGTTCGGTAACAGGAGAGCCTAACCACTTGAAGTAAGGAGGAACAGAAGTGGCTAAGACTAAGATCAGGCAAGCATTTGGGTTCGTGCTGGCAGCGCTGCTGACGCTGGCACTGACCCCGCTGGCAGCATTCGCTGACGGCGAGACCCCAGCACCGGGGACCAGCGGAAATGGCAACGGAACAATCACCATTGAGAATGCAGTAGATGGCTATACCTATACTGCGTATCAGATTCTTGTGCTCGAGTCTTTCAATGCAGACAACAACGCATATTCGTACACCATCCCAGATGCATGGAAGCAATTCTTTGCTAAGGGCGTTGAGGGGCAGCCAGACGGTCCAGGGGCAAAGTATGTCAATATCTCTGAAACCGGATACGTCACTTGGGCTGGCGCTAAAGAGGACGAGCAAACAGACGCGGCAGACCTTGCAACTGCAGCGGTTGACTATGCGATCGCTAACGAGATTGCAGGCAAGAGCGTGACAGCAGCAGAGGGGGCGGCTGTCATCACTGGCCTGGACCTTGGTTACTATGCAGTTGATTCTTCAATGGGTGCTCTCTGCTCACTGAATACAACAGCAACCAACGCTAATATCCAAGAGAAGAATGAAAAGCCTAAGCTTGATAAGCAGGTTCAAGAAGGTGATGCTTGGGGCGACTTGAGCGATGCTTCCATCGGAGACACTGTTAATTTCAGGATCATTGTTACTGGCGCATATGGTGCCCAGAACTATGTCGTTCATGATGTCATGGATGATGGTCTCACCTTTGAGGGCATTACCGCTGTGATTGATGCCGCTACAAATGCGGCAGTACCAGATGATGCCTGGAGTCCTGTCCTGACTCCTAAAGATGACTGCACATTTGAGGTGACCCTCGCTGACTCGCTCTTCGCTGGTCTTGAGAAGGGCCAGACTCGTGATTACATCATCGAGTACACAGCTGTCCTGAATGACAAGGCAGTTGCAACTGAGCCTGAGGTCAATAAGGCGCAGCTCGAATATGGTGATGGTCACAAGACTGTGTGGGAGGAGACCAAGACTTATACCTGGAATTTCGGTGTGCACAAGATATATGAAGGCGGCAATGTCCAGGAAGGCGCAGAATTCAGCCTGACCGCTAACACAGCTGATGGTGCCCCTGTGCTCTTTGTCGAAAAAGATGGTATTTATACTGTCTCCAAGTCTGGTGGCTCTGCTGTAATTAAACCTCTTTCAGCTAATGGCAGCCGCGTGACTTTGACTGGTTTGGACGCGGGAAAATATTATCTGCACGAAACAAAAACGCCAGAGGGATACAACTCTCTTGCTGGTCCGCTTGAGATCATCATCACCTCTACTCCTAATGATGATAAGACTGAGTTGAGCTATAGCGTTAGTGGAGTAACCGCTACTGATGGCCAAGGCGTTCCAGTGGTGGATGTTGTTAACAGGACTGGCGGACTTTTGCCGTCAACTGGTGGCATCGGTACCACGATCCTTTATGTTGTTGGCGGTCTGCTGATCGTTGGCGCTGTGGTGTTCCTGGTGGTTCGCCGTCGTCAGAACGCGAAATAAGCAGCTGATCGCAAGTAGATGAAGCAGCGCATCACAACCATAGTTGTAGTTCTCGTGCTGCTAGTTGGGGTAGGCCTGATGGCCTACCCCACTGTTTCTGATTGGTGGAATTCGTTCCATCAATCTCGTGCCATTGCGAATTACGTTGAGGCAGTCAATGAGCTCTCTCCTGAGGAGAAAGAGCGCATCTGGAATGATGCCGTTGAGTACAATGCTGCGCTTCTGAAGCGGCCGCAGACCTTCAGGCTGGACGGCCAGGAGCGTGAGGAGTATGAGGCGCAGCTGAACGTCGAGAGTAATGGCGTCATGTCCTATCTTGAGATCCCTTCGCTGAACGTCTCTCTGCCCGTATATCACGGGATGGACGAGAGCGTGCTCCAGGTTGCCATCGGGCATATCGAGGGATCGTCTTTGCCTGTTGGAGGCACCAGCACGCATTGCGTGGTCAGCGGTCACCGAGGGTTGCCCTCGGCGAAGCTGCTGACGGATCTGGACAAGATGGTAGAGGGCGACCTCTTCATGTTCCACACGCTAGGGGAGACTCTCACCTATGAGGTTGACCAGATCCGCATAGTGCTGCCGGAGGAGATCGACCAGACGCTGATCCAGCCAGGCAAGGATCTGGCAACGCTGGTGACCTGCACGCCGTATGGCATCAACTCGCACAGGATCTTGGTGCGAGGGCACAGGGTGCCAACGGTCACAGCTGACACGGTGACGGCAGATGCTGACCAGATCAGCCCCTTGGTGGTTGCCGCGTCTGTTGGCATTCCTGTGATGTTCGCCATCCTGGCGGCTGCCCTCTTCATCACCCGCAAGAAGAAAGCATAGCGAAGGGCGATTGCAGGCTTGCTACCTTGGCTCACCTGCGGCCTTGAAAATGTGTCGCGGGTGCAAGCACCCGCTCCATTCATTATGGCCACCCGGCTACCTATCAACCTGCAACATTGGCATCCTTGCTGCCCCAAAAATGCTGCACAGGCAAAGAACATGCCTGTGCATTTTTACTACGGCCTTTAACTCATGATCATGCAAGCATGCTCATGAGTAGCGGCCTTGGCGCACTTTCGTGCGCCTATCCACTCTCCTTGCGGTAGGCGGCTGCACACCCCCTGCGGTAGGCGCTTGCATTGCAAGCGCAGCATTGCCTCCCCTTACCTGTGGGCGGCTGTACCCCTCCCTGCGGTAGGCGCTTGCATTGCAAGCGCAGCATTGCGCCAGCAATGCGTAACGCAGGCGACAGCCTGCGAACACCCGGAGCGGAGCATCAGGTGAGGCAGCCTAGCCTGGCGCAGACCCGCTTGCCGGACGATGCGGGCTGCTACCCTCACCACCCGGATAGTTCATCTGCGCGAGGCCACCTTTCCCTCACCCACATCACCCATCCAGCTGCCCTTGCCCTTGCGGGCAAGTTACGCTGCGCTCTCATCCTCGCATCGCTTGCGCTCAGCTCGGATTCCCGCACAGCTGCGGCTGCAATGCAGCCGCCCACAGGAGAGGAGGAGCATTGTCAGGCTACCCACTTTTGAAGGGCAAACATTGCAGTCGCCTACAGGAGAGGAACTTCCTACTTGTGGGCGTCTCCATTGGAGACGCAGCATTGCGCCAGCAATGCGTAACTTGCCCGACAGGGCAAGGACACCCGGATGCCAGCAACTGGTCAGGCAGTCTAGCCTGGCGCAGAACAACTATCCGGGCATTTCGGGCTGCCGCCCTCATTTCGCTGTGCAAGCGCCCACTCTTGGGAGGTGAGTCTTATGAGGAGGGCAAGAATTCACCCGGAACGGGGCACGTGAGCGCCCCAAGGCCGCTACTTTGCTTGTGCTTGCACATGCAAAGTTAAAGGCCGCTCTAAAAGTGCACAGGCATGCTCTTTGCCTGTGCAGCATTATCGAGGCAGCAAGAACACAGGTGAAGCAGATCGGGCAAAGTGGCATGAGGGATCGAAAGAGGTTCAGGGCCACCAAAGGCAGCGAGGGTTCGAAGGGTGCCTGAGATTGCCATGTCTGAGGGCCAAGTTGGCTTTGGCCAACGCCGAGCCCGAAGAAAATGGCAAGGTCAGGTGCCATTCGGAGCCGCAGCGTCAATTCATTCCGCCGCTTCGTCAGAACGGCGGAACAAGAAGTTAAAGGCCGTTATAAAAGTGCACAGGTATGCTCTTTGCCTGTGCAGCACTTTTGGGGCAGCAAGCGGGATGCGTGCCTTACGGGAACCGCTCTCTTTCCATTAAGATATGCCCCAACAAACAGGAGGGGCAATGGAAAAGGCAACAAGCAACAGAGATACATACATAATGTTCGCGATAGTGACCATCGTGTGCGCGCTGGGCTCGCTCACGCAAACGGTCATGAACTCCATGCTGCTGGGCGTGCAGGCCACGTTCGGCACCGTGGAATCCGTCTCACAATGGCTCACCACGCTATACATGCTGGTGATCGGCATCACCGTGCCGCTGGTGGCGCACCTCTCGCGCCGCATGAGCATCAAGCAGCTGATGACGCTGGCGTGCGCGCTGTTCCTCCTGGGCTCCCTCATGGACTGGCTGGCGCCCGACTTCATCTGGCTGCTCATCGGGCGCGTGCCGCAAGCCGTGGCCACCGGCATCACGCTGCCCATCCTGCAGACCATCGCCATGACGCGCTTCCCGAAGAGCAAGACGGGCACCGCTATGGGCATTGCGGGCGTGGCCATGGGATTCGCGCCGAACATCGGCCCGCTCATCGGCGGTGCCCTTGTTGATAGCCTTGGATGGCGCAGCTTCTTCTGGATGCTGGCAGCGCTTCTGGTCGTGCTGCTGATCTGCGTACTGGCGCTCTTCCGCAAAGAGGACGCGCCGGACACCTCAGCGCGCCTTGACTGGCTCTCATTCATAGAGTCCACGCTCGGCTTCGGCGGCCTTCTGCTTGCGTTCACGAACGCGGCCAGCTTGGGGCTCACAGACCTTCAGACCATCATCCCGCTTCTGATAGGCATTGCGCTGATCATCGCCTTCGTGGTGCGTCAGAAGCGGATACAGAATCCGCTCATCAGCATGGACATAATGTCGAACGGGACCTATGTTGCGTCTCTTACTGGGCAGTGCCTTCTGTTCGCGTCCTTCATGGGCATCACGCTCATCGTGCCGCTGTTCGTGCAGAACGTCTGTGGACTGACCGCGCTTGACGCCGGTATAGTTTTCATCCCGGCAACCGTGCTGGCTGTTGTGTTCAACCCGCTTGGAGGCATCCTGTCCGACAAGATCGGCGCGCGTCCTGTGCTGATAGGTGGCGCAAGCATGCTCACCATCGGTGCTGTTTCTATGGCGTTCGTCACGGCCGATACGCCGCTTTGGCTGCTCACGCTCATGCAGACCGTGCGAGGCATCGGCGTGAGCTCTATGATCGGACCGTTCATCTCGTGGGGCATGTCCAAGCTTCCTGGGCCACTGATGAACGACGGATCCATCTTCTTCACCACCTTGCGTCAGTGCTGCGCGTCATTCGGCACCGCTCTCATGATGCTGCTGGTGACAGGGCTTGCCGTTGCAGGGGGCGCGCAACTGGCATTCCAGTGCGCATTCGGTCTGTCCGCCGTGCTCTCCGCTGCAGTCCTCGTGCTAGCAATCTGGAAGGTGAGATAGAAGCCTTGGTGGCCTTACGGCCACCGATCCAACCCAAACCCCTGCGGTAGGCGGCCCCCTCCTATCCGTAGGCGCTTGCATTGCAAGCGCAGCATTGCGCTCCCATCCGTGGGCGTCTCCATTGGAGACGCAGCATTGCGATGAGCAATGCGTAACGCGGACGCCAGTCCGCGAACACCCGGATGTCAGCAGCTGGTCAGGCAACCTAGCCTGGCGCAGACCAACTCCAAGCTAAGGATCCCATGAGCTACCCCTCAAGGGATGCTGCCTTACCTTCCCAGATAGGCCATCTGCGACAGGCTGCTCTTCCAAACCCATATCCTCTTTCCGGCTGCCCTTGCCCTATCGGGCAAGTTACGCATTGCTAGCGCAATGCTGCGGCTGCGATGCAGCCGCCTACGGATGGAGGGAGAGGCATCCGCGTACGAATAGGGGGGTGCAGCACTTTCAGGGTGCATGAAGGTGCCCTCCAGCCCCCTTCGCAAATGTGGACTCCTCTACACATAAATGTGTAAGGGGTGTGAAGAAACGCCAGTTCAGAGGCCCTTTGTGAACGAAATGCGAATGACAAAGGCGCACTTTGTGTAGAAACCTTCATCTCCGCAAGCAAACCGATTCGAAAAAGTAATCTTTCATCCCACTGAGACGCGAACGCACTCCTCGCACGGGAAACCAGGCGAGGAAAACACACCACAAACGACTCGCGCCGCCTTCGCGAGAGAAGCGTCAAGGGCACTTGAGGGTATCAAGTGGAAGCCCGTCTGCAAGGCGCAGGAGAGCAGACCTGTTGTAAGGATGACGTTTGAGCACGCGAAGCGCAGCAAAGATAGCCGCATGCAAGCATGCAGTGGCTAAGGCCAATAAGTTCCTGGAGAGCGAAAGGATGCTTGCAGGTGCATCGATTGCATTGATGCTCAGCGCAAGCGTAGCCACATCGGCCCAAAGCATTCCATCGGCATTTGCCACGTCTTCAACTCCAGATGTTGCAAGCACCACCACTAGCAGCACTTCAACTTGGGACGGAACAGCAACCATCGCTGACGATCCCATCCCAATGGCAGCCTCAGCTGCCAGCGCCTGCGCAACGGCGCTCACCTCTGACCTTGGCACGGGTGAATCCCTCATGGACGTTGCCGCGTTCGATCCGGCTGCTGTCCGGGCGGAGCAGGTTGAGTCCCTCGTGGATCAGGCCTACGGCCTTCTGGGTACCCGCTACGTCTATGGCGGCACCACTCCGGCCGGTTTCGACTGCTCCGGATTCACCGCTTATGTTTACAGGAACGCTCTTGGCATAGAGCTTCCGCGCACCGCTGGCGCGCAGTCCGGCATGGGGGAGAGCATCTCCCTTGATGAAGCCTCCCGCGGAGACCTGGTCTTCTGGGGCGGCAAGGGCGGCGTCTACCACACGGGGATCTACTTGGGGGACGGCGAATACATCCACGCCGCAGCCTCCGGTTGCGTGAAGATCCAGAGCGTGGCCGCGTACTCACCATCATTCGCAGTGCGCATGATCTAGTTGTCGAGGGGTGTGGGGCCCTGCGGATCGTGGGGCCCGCCTCTTTTCATGGTTCGCAACCTGCGAACGGGATCCAGCTCATATATTGGTAGGGGCGCAGGGACTCGAACCCTGAAGCCGAAGCGGCAGATTTTAAGTCTGCTGTGTATGCCAATTCCACCACGCCCCCGCAAGTGGGTATTCTAGCTCACATCACCTGGTCAACTACGAGGAGGATGGCGGCAACAAGGAGGAATGCGCCGAAGATGAAGCGCAGGGTGAGCTCAGGTACGCGCTTCATGAGCTTGGACCCGATGACCGCCCCGGGGATGGCACCGATGGCAACGCATATCCCGGCAGCCCACTGAACGTTCCCAAGCATAGCCTGCGCTACGGTCCCAGGCACCGCCAAGATCATCACGGCAATGAGCGACGTGCCGCTGGTAAGGCGCATGGGCATGTTCAAGAGCTGCATGAACATCGGCACGATCAGGAATCCGCCGCCCATGCCCACATACCCTGACAGCACGCCAGCTACAAGCCCGATGACAGCGGCTAGCAGGACAGGCTTCCATCCGTTCGCCATCTTGACCTCATCAGCTTGCGAAAGGGCCTCAGGCGCGCCACCGGATCTTTGCTTCCGCAACAGCTTCACGGCCTTCACCAGCATGGTGCTTGCCGAATACGCGATCACTGCCGCCGCTGCAACCATGGTTGTCCACTCAGGCGAGATGCTGGCAAGCCAGACTCCCACAGGCGAGGTGACAGCGCCCCCAATGCCCGCAGCAACGCCGAACCGCGGCACGCACGTCTTCCCGCGCAGGTGCGCCACGAACCCAGATGCAGACGTGGGGATGATGGTGAACATGGAGGTAGCGGTGGCACCCAGTGCCGGCATTCCGAACCCAAGCTTGAAGAGCGGCACTAGCACCGTGCCGCCGCCGATCCCTAGCATGCCAGACAAGATGCCAACAACAAGCCCGGTCACTGCGAAGGCGAGCAGAGCGGGCAGCCATTCGGCTATGACGCTGATATCCAAAGCGGGAGGAGCCTAGTCAGTCATGTCAAGGCGGATCTGCGTGGTCATCCCTGGATCCACCTGCACCTGACGCCCAGGAACCTCCACCGGCGCGTCTTCAGCAACGGCGGCCTCAGCAGGTGCCCCTGTATCAAGGGAAGCCTCTTGCATGAGCAGCGCTGACTGCACCAGCGCGTTCGTGAGCAGCCTGTCAGAGGCGATGCGCTCCATGATCTGCGGCCACGTGCGCTGGAACTCGAAGTAGTTCGCGCAATTCTCCTCAGCGTAGCGCTTGGCCTCGCCCAAGGCCTCCTTCGCCGCGCGCCTGTACGCCTTCTTGTCAGGCCTGACCAGGCTGCGCAAGAACGCCGTGATGGCGATGCGCCGCTGCAAGCCCTTCTCAAGGAAAGGACCTGGGTAGGGCTTCAAGGACTGCGGCGTGATGCGCAGAAGATCGATCAGCGAATGGCTGTACTCCAGCTTATCGTGCTCATACAGCCAGCGGAAGATGTCTTGGCGAAAGCGAGCGCCCTCATGCTTGGTCTTCGGCGGCAGATGGCGCAGCTTCCACTTGTTGTCAAACCAGATGTCTGAGCCGTACATCCTAAGGTTCAGCATGTAATCCAGGTCTTCACCGCGGGCTATCCATGGGTCGAACGCAAGGCGACGGAACGCCTCCTTGTGGATGGCCAGGCAACCGCCGCAAACATGATTGGAACGGGATAGACGCGGGCCTGCCATGGCCTTGCGGATCCAGTCATTGAACGCGCTGCCCTGCTGCCAGAAGCGGTTGTACCAGCGGTCTTCCCATTTGGAGTAGTACGACCCCTGATCGTTTATGTAGTAGCCGGTCTTCGCAAGGATGGGCACGCCCTTCTTGGTGAGCTTGCCCAGGCCATACGCAGCCTTGCGCATGAAATCCGGGTCATCTATCACTTCATCGTCATCCAAGAAGATGACGGCGTCGAACCCGAGCGCATTCGCCACCACGAGGCCAAGATTGCGAATGGCGCCGTACCCGCGAAGGCCGATCTGCTGGCTGACGTCGTGGATGCCCAGCTGCTCCATGCGCTGGTTCACTAGCGCAAGCTCAGTTGGGCCTATGATCAGCGTGGAGAGGCTTGGATGCTCAGAGGCGGTCGTGCGCACCTTCTGCAGCGCCTCAGCCTCTATATTGCGGTCAGCTGCCACCAAGATGATGACCAGCCCCAGGTTCTCAACGCCTTCAAGCGAGCTCAGGCAGCGCCCAAGCTCACCGTCAGCGTTGATGTTGGTGGTGTGATCGTAGTTGCCGACGATGCCCTTCACCTCAGAGCGCCTGCGCGCGCCTGTGATGAATGTGGGTATGACGACAGCCGGATTCATGGAGCCTTAGATGTCAGCCCGTCTTGCGGCCATGCTGTCAGCAGGCAGCTTACTCATCAACTACCAGCGTCACCTTTGCCGCTGCCTGCCCAACCTCTTCAAGAGTGTTGGGGTCATACGCGGTGAAGGTGGCAGTGGAAGGGTAAGTGCCAGCCGCCAGCGGCTGCGTCAGCGTGATCTGCTCGATGAAGCTGTCAGGCTTGATGCCGCCGGATTGATAGACAACCTCACCATTGCTGTCAGTGGTGATGGTGACCTTCAAGACGTAGCGGTTGGAAGGCACGTTCTCAATGTAAGCGGTTCCCGGAGAGGTGCCGTTCTGGAACTCTATGACAGACGCAATGGAGATGTTCAGCATTCCCTCTTGCATCTGGCGATTGCGCTCAGCCTCTATCTCCTCAAGCGTCTTGTAGGAGGCTTGGCCTTCCTTGGCGGAAGAATCATAGAAGCCGTTGTTGCCAAAGCCGTTCGCGAACACGAGTGCGCACACGATCACGATGACGACGATGACGATGCCGCCGATCAGGAGGCGAAGGTTGCGCTTGCCCTTCTCAGAACGGGGAGCCTTCTTGCCATTGCCACCGTTGCCGCCGCTGCCGCCGTTGCCAGTGCCAGCACCGCTTGGCTGGCCTCCGCGAGGAGCCTTGCCATCCGGCCCGGGCTGTGCACCCTGAGGAGCGCGCTGTGCGGGACGAGCCTGCTGCGGCATCTGCTGGGGCATGGGCTGCGCCTGATGCGGCATCTGCTGGCCGCCCTGCGCAACGCCCGGATAGGCCTGTTGCGGATGACCTGGACGTGCCTGCCCGCTTCCTTGCCCGGGCATATTCGAAGCTGGTCCTGGCATTCCGCTCTGTCCTGCAGGGCCGTTCTGCGTATTTGGCGTCATATTCGCTTCCTTGTTCCTCAGCGTTGTGTGCTTCACAAAATAAAAATGCACAATAACCTGTAAGTATATTAACCGTTCCTGTATCTTTTGTAAAAACGGTTCGAGGTGCGGAGGAGGTTCGTTTTTGCGCACGTTCGACAGCAAGAATCGCATTCGTCACATGGTGCCGCGCCCGCTCTCTTTGGAGATGCTGACAGGGCTTGTTGCGCTGATAGCGGCAGGCGTGCTCATCTGGGCCATGTTCTCAGCGCCCCTGTCCATCCCGCTGGTGATAGCGGCGGGGCTCATCTTCACCATATCCGTTGCCATCATCATCCGCTTGCTGCTGGACCCTGACTCCATCCGCGCGCGCCAGACTGACTCCATGCTGCAGCTCTCAAGCCTGATGGTGGACCTCACAAGCGACGGCCTTGACATGGAAGCCGCGCAGCGCATCTGCCAGATCCTGCTGCCAAGCACGCAGGCTATAGCCGTTGCCATCACTGACCGTGAGACCATCTTGGGGTACGCGGGTTACATGGAGGCGGAGAACCCGTCGGGCGCGAAGATCCGCACGCAGGCCACGCATGACGTGATCGCCGAAGGGGTGCCGCGCGCCATCTACACGCGCCAAGACATCGGCCTTCCCGAGGGCAGCAAGGTGATCCAAGCCGCCATCATCATCCCGCTCACGCTAGGTCGTGAGATCTTCGGCACGCTCAAGTTCTATTACCGCAGCGCGCGCCGCATCACAGAGACGCAGAAATCCATCGCGCAGGGCTTCGGCACGCTGCTGTCAACGCAGATCGCCGCCGCGGAGCTGGAGCAGCAGCGTGACCTGGCCACCGCCATGGAGCTCAAGATGCTCCAGAACCAGATCAACCCGCATTTCCTGTTCAACACCATCAACACCATCGCCTCGCTCATCCGCACTGACCCTGCGAAAGCGCGCGTGCTCTTGCGTGATTTCGCCGTGTTCTATCGCTCAACGCTGGAGAACTCCCAGGACAGGATCCAGCTTGCACGTGAGCTGGAGCAGACGCAGCGCTACTTCTCGTTCGAGGTGGCGCGCTTCGGCGAAGACAGGCTTGCCATGCAAGTTGACCTGGGGCCGCATGCAACGCGCATCGAGGAGATGCTGGTGCCGCCGTTCCTATTGCAGCCGCTTGTTGAGAACGCGGTCAAGCACGCCATGCCCGCATCCGGCCTGCTCAGCGTGCGCATCACGGCCAGCGTGGAGGATGGGGACGTGCTGGTGAACGTGGCTGATGACGGCGTTGGCATGGATGCTGAAACGCGGGATTCCATGATGCATCCGAAGTCTGACACGGGCCTTGGGATAGCCGTGAAGAACGTGCATGACCGTATGCATGGCTTCTACGGCGAGAGCGCCTCCATGACCGTTGTGTCAGAGCCGGGCGAGGGCACCACGGTCACATTGCGCTTCCCGGATGAGGCGAACAACCTGTAGGGACGGGAACCTAAAGGGGCGCTTACGAGATGGCACCGCGTTCGCAGCGGTTGCCCCAGGAATCTATCAGGTCACGATCACGGTAGACGCAGATGATCTCACAGTTGTTGGAGCACTTCTGGCATTCAACCTCACGCGTCTTGAACTGGAAGTCCTGCACTGCGTTGAAATCGAACGCGCCACCCGCGAACGGCCCTGACTCCGCATCTCCCACAGGGCCTGCCGCCCGCGCCAGGAGCGCAACGCCGTAGGCTCCCATCAGGTGCCCGTCCGCGTCCACGATGACTGGGCAGCCCAGAAGCTCTTCGAAGAAGTGTACGACGCCCTCGTTCTTGCTGACGCCGCCCTGGAACACCACGGGCGAGGTGATGCGCTTGCCCTTGCCAACGTTGTTCAGGTAGTTGGACGCCACGGCCTTGCAAAGCCCGGCGATGATGTCCTCGCGCGCGTAGCCTACCTGGATCTTGTGCACCAGGTCAGACTCTGCGAACACGGTGCAGCGCGCAGCGATGTTCGCGGGATTCTCAGAGGTGAGGGCGATAGCGCCGAACTCCTCCACCTCAACGCCAAGCCTGTGGGCTTGGCTTGAGAGGAAGGATCCTGTTCCCGCGGCGCAGAGGGTGTTCATGGCGTAGTCAGTTGCGATGCCGTTCTCAACGCAGATGATCTTGGAGTCTTGGCCGCCGATCTCAAGGATGGTGCGCACATCCGGATGGATGTGCGTAGTGCCAACCGCGTGCGCGGTGATCTCATTCTTGATGACTGAAGCGCCAAGCATGGCGCCAACAAGGCGGCGTGCGCTGCCGGTAGTTCCGGCACCTACGATGCTCAGGTCCTCCGGGGCGCCCTCAAGCTGGCTTGCAAGCTCGGCGGAGACGCGCTTCGCGGCGTTCGCAGGATCGCCCTCCGTCCAAAGGTAGGAGCGCGCAACTATGTTGCCGTCCTCGTCTATCACCACGCCCTTGGTGGAGATGGACCCGATGTCTATTCCCAGATATGCCTCTGTCATCTGCTTGCCTTTCGAATGCTTGGTGCGGTGTGATCTGTCACCTTTTGCGTCAGGTGTGCTGACGCTTCATGGCCAGCATGTCGTAGAACGCCTCAAGGCGCGTCATGAGGCCGGTGTCTGAGGTCTCGGTGTCATATGTGAGGTACAGGATGGGGATCTTGTAGTCCTCCGCGATGCGCTGAAGCGTTGGCATGGAGTCTATCTCGGGGGTGCAGCCGGCGCATTTCGCGTGCACCAGGCCGTCGAAGCCCTCCTCCGCGTAGCGCTTGGCCGCAGCCAGCGTGAGCGTGGTGGTTGGCCCCATGTCATACGTTGCGTACTCAGAGATGCCGCGGCGCAGGTTGGGTTCGTTGTAGTGCGTATAGCGGTTTGAGAAGTTGAGCATGCGGTGCACCTCAACGCCCATGTCCATGAGCTTCTCATCAAGCCCCAAGTTGGAGTCCTCGTCAATGGCGGTGTACATCTCGCCGATGATGCCGATCTTGATCGGGTTTGCGGGCTTGTCCAGCTTGATGGCGTCCGTTTCGCGCTCATAGCTTGCGAACTCCGCGTCCATCTCCTTCAGGCTGGCGACGCCCTCAAGCCGCGTGAGCAGCCCCTGCCATGCGCGCTTATATGCGCCCTTGTCAACTTCGAAGCCGGCGTTCGCCATATACTTGTCACGCGCCTTGTCCAGGCTGGTCATCATGTGCCCGCAGGCCAGGAGCTGCTTGACGCCGAACGGCACGTTGATGTCGGGGTTCACCAGCGCCATGACCTCTTTGGCCCAGCCGTAGTAGCCTTGCTGGATGCCGTGCGAGAAGTTGAGCATCACGAAGTCATAGCCAGCGTCGCGCAGGATCTCCTCCTGCATCTCGCCGTAGAAGCCCAGCCTGCACGGACCGCCAACTTGCACGAGCACGTTCGCACCGCGCTCAAGCGCTTCAACCCAGTCACCCATCATGTGCTTGAACGGCGTGCAGACGTCATCGGCCGACATGCGCGCGCCCACCTCAAGCGTGCGCTTGGTGCCGGGCGGCAGCATCAGGTATTCGCAATCAAGCACTTGCTCTGCGAAGAACTTGAATGCGGGCCCATAGTATGCGTAGCGAAAGACCGCCACCTTCAGGTCCTTGTGGCGGTTCTTGCGCTTGAAGAAGGCCTTCTTGGGGAGGAGCCCTGGCTTAGTCATTCGCGTAACCTCCCTGCCTGTTGAAGGACAGGATGTCCATGAAGCTCTCCACGCGGGTCTGCACGCCAGCGCTGCCGCTTTGCGCGTCGATCACCAGGTTCAGCATGGGGACATCCTTCATGCGGCGGGCGAGCGCGTCTGTGAACAGCGAATCCGGACCGCACGGGAAAGCGCTGATGTGCACCATGCCGTCGATCTGGTCCTTGAGCGCGCACGCAGCTCCCGCCATCTCCCGGTTCACAAGCCACGGCAGCGTCTCCGAGAAATCGTAGCTTCGCTTGAGCGCTTGAGCGTGCGGGAACTGGTCTGCGAATATGGCAGTGCCGCCCGCTTCTTCTATGGAGGAGATGATGTCCGCGCAGACGTAGGCGTCGTGCCCTATATACGGATGCGCCATGATGAGGATGGCGAACGGGGCCTCAGTTTGCCCGCTTGCGTCCTTCTCAGCAAGTGCCCGCAGCTTGCCTATGAGGGTGAGCGTCTCTGCCTGCTCCTTCGCGTGAGCTGTGTCCTTCGCGCGCTGGGCAGCCAGCGCCCGCTTGTAGGCGCGCTTGCCTTCCTTGGATGTGCGGCCTAGCTGCTCGGCCAGCTCTATGTAGTTGGCCGCCGTCTTCTTGGGGTTGGTCACGTCTTCCACCAGGAAGCTGACCACGTTAGGATGCTGGTCACGGAAGGTGGCGCGCACCATGTCCGGGAGGGATTGGAACTTCGTGCAGAAGCCTTCGCGCGGGTTGGAGGCGCCGAACGCTGGCACGAAGATGGTGTCAGTCTGCTCCAGCAGCTCTGAGACATGGCCCAGGAAGACCTTGGAGGCCAGGCAGGCTTCGTCGATGGAGCGATGGTCTCCCTCTTCGAACGTTGCGCGCGTTGTAGGCGTGCTTGTGATGGTGGGAATGCCAAGCTCCTGGAAGAAGGTCTCCCAGAGCGTGCCGTATTTGTGGTAGAGCATGGCTTGAGGTATGCCAATTGAACTCTGTGACTCTGTCTTTTGCATCCCGCCAGTATACCCTTTCCCCCAGATGCCACCCGCATCCCTGCTGCCCAATCCGGTGTCGCGGGCAAAGAGCTTGCCCACTCCTTTTATTGCGGCCTTCGCGCCTTGTTGCCCCAAAAAATGCTGCATGGGCGAAGAACACGCCCATGCACTTTCATAACGGCCTTTAACAGTTGCATTCGCTTATCGCTCATGCACCTGTAGCGGCCTTGGTGGCCTCCCGGCCACCTTTTCAGGTGCACCCCCCTGCGGTAGGCGGCTGCATTGCAGCCGCAGCATTGCGCCAGCAATGCGTAACTTGCCCGACAG
>CAJUPL010000018.1 GCA_910588435.1 uncultured Eggerthellaceae bacterium
CGGGACCCCTCCGAAAACTCGGCGGCTCAAGGCTGAACCTACATCTCTTTCTGCCAAACCTTCCGAATCTTCGGCCTCGCTTCGTTCGGTCCGGCTTACGGGATAGGTGCACGTGGTGCACCTATCCCGCTTCATTCAACGCGGCCTTTAACATGGCTGCTCATTCCATTCGCACCCATGTAGCGGCCTTGGCGCGCTCGCGTGCGCCTGATCCGGGTGAAACGCACGCCTTGCTCATACACGCTCCCGCTTGCCAATGGGCGGCAAGGCACAAATGCAACAACCCTGATCGCTGGCGTGCGCACCTCATTCCCAACCCCTAACCTGTGGGCGGCTGCATTGCAGCCGCAGCATTGGCCCCCTAACCTGTGGGCGCTTCCATTGGAAGCGCAGCATTGCGATGAGCAATGCATAACTTGCCCGACAGGGCAAGAACACCCGGATGCCAGCACCAGCTCAGGCCACCTAGCCTGGCGCAGACCAACAATCCGGACATTCCAGGCTGCCGCTCTCATTTTCGCTACCTTCTCGCCCTTCGGGCTTTTAGGTAGCTGCGACAAGCAATGCAAGCGCCCACAAGAAAGGATGTCCGTCCCAAATTATGACCAAAATGGTCAATGACATTAAGCACGGGGAAATGTCATTGACCTTCTGGGTCATATATAGGGTTCTTGCATGGGAGGGCAGGCTAGCAGCTGTTCGTGATATGCTAGTCCGTCTCATTTTCGCGATAAGGAAGGTGCATCCCTTGCCCAAGGACATCACATTCGAAGAGGAGCAGGCTCACTTGAGCGCCACGTACGCCAAGCTCCTTCAGATGCAACAAGCCATCCAGGAGAAGATCGCCACCACGGACGAGAAGGCAGCGCGTGACAAGGAGTCCATGGCGGATGACCTCTCGCTCAACATGGCTGCATACGACGACGCCATGGAGATGTACGCGGCATTCGCAGCCGTGAACCGCGAGATAGACAGCTACAACATCTCTCAGGAGTCATCGGCGCGCAAGCTCTCGGACATCCGGGTGCTCCTTGAGGAGCCCTATTTCGCGAAGGTGGTGCTGGGGTACGGTGCGGGCAAGGACGACAAAGAGCTCTACATAGGCACCGTTGGCATGACCGATGACGATTACGCGCGCATGGTGGTGGACTGGCGAAGCCCGGTGGCGGAGGTGTACTACAACCAGGCGAACGGCCCCACCTCGTATGAGGCGAACGGGCGCAAGATAGACGTTGACTTGAAGCTGCGCCGGCAATTCAGCATCAGACGTGACCAGTTGAACGCCTATTTCGACACCACGGTGGCCATCGAAGACCCACTGCTGTTGGCCTCTCTCTCAAAGGAGAGGTCATCTCACATGAAGGCCATCACGGCCACCATCCAGAAGGAACAGAACGCGGTGGTCCGCCATGAGGACGTGCCAACGCTCATCGTGAGCGGCATCGCCGGCAGCGGCAAGACATCTGTCCTGTTGCAGCGCATCGCGTACCTCTTCTACAGGCAGCGCGACACGCTGGCGCCGCACCAGGTGGTCCTGATGACGCCGAATCCGCTGTTCGCAAGATACATCGCGAACGTGCTCCCAGAGATGGGGGAGACGAACCCGCAGACCATCACGTGGGATGAGTTCGCCACGCGCCACGCAGGCCGTGACCGCGCGCACGGCAAGCTGGAGGCGGACATCAGCCAGCTTGACCAGATTGACTCAGGCGTTCCCGCACTTGAGCTCACGCTGAAGGACCTTCGCGAGGTCAGCGTGGACGGCGTTCGCTTCCTGAATCCGAACCAGATCATGCAGCAGATCCAGCGCTTCAAGAACGTTCCCATGGGGCCCCGGCGCATCACGCTTGCGCGCGAGGAGCTCTTGAAGAAGGTGCAGACGCGCATGAAGAACCTGGCGCACCGGGCGGAATACCAGGACATGCTGGCAACGCTCTCCGTGCAGGAGCAGCTTGACATCTTCGGGGAGACAGTGAATCCGCAGACCGAAGAAGAGGAATACAGGTTGGCGCTCACATACGTTCGCCATCTGTTCGCGGACGCCGTGCGGCAAGTGGAAGATGACGCGTGGCTCAAGATCGACCGCATCGGGATGCGGCTCACTGGCGCCAAGGGCCTCACGCCCATCACGTGGCTGTATACGAAGATGGCGCTTTGCGGCACGTCGGAGCCGGACGTGCGCTATGTCATGGTGGATGAAGTGCAAGACTACACGGCGGCGCAGCTGGCAGTGCTGGCCAAGTTCTACCCGCGCGCCCATTTCCTGATGCTGGGGGATGAGAACCAGGCCATACAAGACGGCCGCGCCACGTTCGCGGACGTGGAGGAGCTGTTCGCACGCGTCCGCCCGCAGGTGGAGACGTGCCAGCTGCTCACAAGCTACAGGTCAACGCCAGAGGTGACGCGCCTGTTCGAGAAGCTTGCGAAGGTGAGCGGAGAGGTCAAGGTTGCAAGCGTGCTCAGGTCTGGGGCAGAGCCTGGGATCTGCATCTGCGAGGATGCGGGTGCGTATGAGCGGGAGCTCTTGAGCGCGCTAGAGGAGGCGAAGGCGGCCGGTGATAGCGGGCTTGCGGCACTGATCGCGCGCGACGGCGGTGAGCTCAAGCATCTGTCAAAGCTCCTGGGAGGCGCCATGCCGCCGGTGCTGCATGACAGCGGCAGCCTGCCCGAGCGGGGCCTGTTCGCGCTCACCTTGAAGCTTGCGAAGGGCCTTGAGTTCGACCACGTGATCATCCCGGATGCCTCTGAGGTAGCTTTCCCGGCTGATGACCTGTCACGCAGGCGCCTGTACACCACGATATCCCGCGCTACCAAGGACGTGCGCATCATCTCCCAAGGGGCGCTGACCAAGCTGCTTGACTGAGGCCCTTTCGCCAGCTTGCGCATCGCGCTTGCTTGGCGTTCAGCGCTTGCTCAGTGGCGTGAGCTCCGCCTGTACCTGCGGACGCGCAGGAATGAGCCCGCCTCTGGGACAGGCGCGTCAGGGGCCAGCTTGAATGAGTACGTTGCGCAGGACCTGTTCGCCACATCCACTGCCTGCGAACGGGGGTCCTGCTCTTCAGGGTGCCACTTGAGGTCATCAACCTGGATCTTGAAGGGTGCGCGTCTGGGCGTCAGCGCTTCCAGCTCTTCCCCCTCAGCGAAGCGGTTCCTGCACCTTGCGAACACGCGGCCATCCTCTGTGCCCAGCACATCGGCCACGTGCATGGTCTCTTGCTCGTAACCGTCGAAATCAGTCGCTTGCTCAGGGCTTCCGTAGAAGAATCCGGTGCTGTAGGGCCTGTGGGATATCCCGGCCAGCTCTTGCTGGATATCATCCGAGTGTCCCGCATCCAGCGCGCGCCTGTATGCGGCAACCACGCTTGCAACATAGAACGCCTTCTTGTTGCGGCCTTCTATCTTGATGGAGTCAACGCCAGCGTTCGCAAGGTCCTGCAGGTGAGCAGCCATGTTGAGGTCCTTCGCGTTCATGATGAACGTGGAGGTGCCGTCTTCCTCAACCGGGAAATGGAGCCCGCGCCGCTTCTCCTCTTCAAGCGTGTAGCTCCAGCGGCAGGGCTGCGTGCATTCCCCGCGGTTGCCGGAGCGGCTTGTGAGATAGCTGCTGATCAGGCATCTTCCGGAGACGGCCATGCATTGAGCGCCGTGTGCGAACGCCTCGATCTCAAGGTCATCAGGGATGTGCTGGCGCATGTTGGATATGTCTTGCAATGTCATCTCGCGAGCGCAGACTATCCTGGTGGCGCCCAGCGCATGCCAGGCTTTCGCGGCTTCTGAGTTCGCAACCGAGGCTTGCGTGCTCACGTGCAGCTTGCATTTGGGGGCGTAGCGCTTAGCCAACGCGAACGCGCCCATGTCCCCGATGATCAGCGCGTCAACGCCTGCGTCTTGAGCAAGCTCCAGGAATAGTGGGAGGGCGTTCAGGTCATCTTCCATCATCATGATGTTGCAGGTGAGATGCACCTGGGCGCCTTGTGAGTGCGCTATCTTGACGGCTTCTGGGAGCTCCTCGTCTGAGAAGTTGGCAGCTTTCGCCCGCATGCCGAACTGGCGTCCTGCAAGATAGACCGCATCCGCCCCGAAGGCGCATGCAGCCTTCAGCTGATCCATGCCCCCAGCAGGTGCCAAGAGCTCCATCTTCTTCGCTTCTCTTCCCATGCAGCGAATTCTACCCTGACACCTCCTTGCTGCGTCAAGGATGCTGCACAGACAAAGAGCATGTCTGTGCGCTTGCATTGCAGCCGCAGTTGCATCCTCTTCCCCTACAGGCGCTCGCTGCCCCTTTCGCAGGGAGGCATGTTGACACGCCATGCATGACTGTTTATAGTGTGCATATAGGGTATATACACTATCGAGCTCACAACGGAAGACACGATTTGGAACTACTGATAGCGAATGCAAGCGATAAGCCCATCTATGCCCAGATAGCCCAGCAGATCCAGGATGCCATCCTGTCAGGCGAGCTGACGGAAGGGGAAGCGCTCCCGTCCATCCGCTCTCTGGCGAATGACCTGCGCATCAGCGTGATCACGACGAAGCGCGCCTACGCTGAGCTGGAGGAGGCAGGCTTCATAGACACAGTGCAGGGCAAGGGGTCCTTCGTTGCTGGCGGCAACAGGGAGCTGCTGCGCGAGGGGCGCCTGAAGCGCGTGGAAGAGCTGCTAGCGCAGGCCATCCAAGAGGCCGCGGCAGCTGACATTTCGCGCGATGAGCTGCACGCCATGCTGGATGCTCTGCTGGATGAAGAGGGCTAGTCGCTTGCGCCTTGAGAAAGCGTGATGAACATGCCCTATGCGGTCAAGACAGAAGAACTGACGAAGCGATACGCTGATTTCAAGCTTGGCCCCATCACCCTGGAAGTGCCCACTGGCACGGTGCTGGGGATAGTGGGTGCGAACGGTGCCGGCAAGAGCACGTTGATCAAGTGCCTGTTAGGGCTGGTTGCGCCCGATGGCGGCAGCCTGAGCGTGCTAGAGCATGAAGTGAGCGCACCGCGCGATATGACAGCATCGCTCAAGGAGCGCATCGGCGTTGTGCTGGACACCTGCGCGTTCGTCCCTGATATGCGCGTTGCTGACATAGCGCAGCTGGGGCGCGCAGCCTATGCTGCCTGGGATCAACCGTGCTTCGATGAACTGGTGAGCGCCTTCTCCCTGGCTGAGAAGAAGCGCGTGAAGGACCTTTCGCGGGGGATGGGAATGAAGCTCTCATTGGCTTTCGCGCTGGCGCATCACCCGGAGCTGCTCATCTTAGATGAGGCAACCGCGGGCCTTGATCCGCTGGCGCGCGACGAGGTGCTGGACATGCTGCGCACCTTCATGGATGACGAGCGGCATACCATCCTGCTGGCGTCGCACATAACCTCTGACCTGGAGAAGCTCTCAGACCGCATCATCTGCCTGGACGCGGGCAGCGTCATCTTCGACGAGGCGAAGGATGCCATCACGAACACCGCAGGCGTGGCTCAGCTGCGTGAAGCTGACGTGGCTCTGCTTGCCGAAAGCCCGCAGAGCGAAGGCGTCCTCTTGCTGCGCGAGGCCTATCACACGAAGGCGCTGGTGCCTGACCGGTTCGCGTTCGCCCGCACCTTCCCGAACGTGCCCGTCACGCCCGCCTCCGTTGACGAATACCTGGCCTTCCGCCTGAAAGGAGAAGCACTATGAGCGCCATGATCAAGTCCGACTTCATCATCATGAGAAGCGGTCTCATACAGCTTGGGCTTCTGTGCGCTTTGGTTGGCGTGGTCATGGCCGTGCTCACGGAAAGCGTGATGACGGGCGCAGCCGCAATGGCAGCCATGACCCCCTTCATGTGCCTCTTCTCCCTCTGCGCCTACGACGAGATGAACGGCTGGGAGCGCTTCCGGCTCACGCTACCCATCAGCCGCCGCAGCGTGGCCTACGGGCGATACGTCAGCCTAGCGCTCATCACGGCCGCCTGTTGCGCGGCATCGCTGGTATTGGCGGCACTGATCGTGGGCGTGATGGCGCTCTTGCCTGATGCGATGGCCATCCCAGCGCTCAGTTTGGCAGAGAACCCACCCGAGGCGATCGTCTGCGCGACGCTCATGGCGGCCTCCCTCGTCTTCGCGGCAGCCGCGGTGGCGCTCCCGCTCATCATGCGCTTAGGCCTGACGAAGGGCACGCGTCTCGTTCCCGTCATCATGGTGCTCTTGCTGGCGTTCGGCATCTGGCTGATGGGCGACAGTGGCCTGCTAGATAGTCTCTTCCCTGACGCGACGATGGAGGGTCTCCTGACGAACGCGGGCCTCATGTTCGGTCTCATCGTGGGAGCAGTGTTCTGCGGCGTGCTCATCCTGTATGCCGCAAGCGCGGCAGTTGCAGCACGCATCTACGAAGACCGCCAATTCTGAGCGCCTCCTCGACCTCCAAAAGATGACCATTTTAGTCAATGACAAATCCCCGTGCTTAATGTCATTGACCTTTTTGGTCATATATAGGGTTGAAGGTGCTATTTGGGGCGCTTTCAGAGGTTGCGCTTGCTGAGCGTGTGCTCCGGGATATGTTGGAAGGGGCCGGTTCTCTGGTAGGCTAGACCCTCAGGCAAGGGCAAGGAGCAGTGCATGGGATATCAAGTGGTAGATGCGGCATTCGTAGAGGCGAACCTTGGCAAGCTGCCGCTGATCGACGTTCGCACGCCAGCGGAATATGTGCAGGGACGCATCCCGGGTGCGGTCTGCGTTGACTTCTTCGCTGCGCAGGCTGCAGGCTCTGGCGCGGCTTCAGAGCTGGCGCGGCGTGTCCAGGCCGCAGGCGTTCAGCCGGATGATGAGTGCATCGTGTATTGTCAGGTAGGGGCGCGTGCGCAGGAGGCTTGCAAGCAGCTGGCATCTTGTGGCTACTCATCGCTTGATTGCTATGTGGGAAGCTACGCTGACTGGGTGAGCGATCCAACGCGCCCCATAGAGCGCTGACCACGCACCCTCATGCAGGGTGCTGTTCTGTCAGCTCCTCTTCGATCTGCTGGTCGAATGGCTCATTCCAGCATTGGCACGGAGGCAAGCCGGGAATTGACGACGCGCTGAATACGGGATCTAGCCCCTCTTTGCGCTGGCGGGTGTAATCCTTCAGGCAGAGGATGGCCCACCTACCAAGCGCCAGGATGGCGATCAGGTTGATGATGCACATGAAGCCCATGAGGATGTCTGCGGTGTTCCATGCCAGGTCGAAGTTGCCCAAGCATCCCACGAATATGATCGCCAGGCAGATGATGCGGAACCAGAATACGAGCCGAGGCCTTTCGCCTGTTATGAACTTCAGATTCGACTCAGCATAGAAGTAGTTGCCGATCAGGCTGGTATAGGCGAAGAGGAACACAGCTGCCGTGATGAACGCGATCCCTATATCTCCCGTGAAATGGTGGACCGCCGCCTGCACCAGCGGCATGCCGTTCAGCGCTGAGGCGGTCTGTGGGTCTTGCACCATGAACACCAGCACGAGCATGGCAGAGCATGTGCAAATGAACATCGTGTCCACATAGACAGAGAGCGTCTGCACGAGCCCCTGCTTGACCGGGTGGGACACAGACGCCGTTGCGGCTGCGTTCGGTGCGGATCCCATGCCGGCCTCGTTCGAGAACAGGCCGCGCTTTATGCCGTAGAGCACGGCGGATCCGGCAAAGCCCCCGAAGAAGGAGCTGAAGTCGAAGGCCGAGCGGAACATGAGCGAGAACGCATCAGGCAGAAGGGAGATGTTGCTGATGGTGACGAAGAGCCCAAGCCCGATGTATCCAAGCGCCATGATGGGAACGATGAACGAGTTGATGACGGATATGCGCTTCTGGCCGCCGAAGATGACCAGCGCCGTGAGCACGGTGAGCACAGCACCCATGATCAGCGCTGCACCATTGGTGGAATAGTCAGGGATGTAGTACTCAAGCGAGGAGGTTGCGTTGTACGCCTGGAGCTGGTTGAATCCCACCACATAGCAGGCGATGAGCGCCACGGCGAACAGAATCCCCATCCAGCGCTTGCCAAGCCCTTGCTGGATGTAGTAGGCGGGGCCTCCGCGGAACTCGCCCTCGGTCTCCTTAACCTTCCAGATCTGCGCCAGCGTTGACTCCACGAACGCCGATGAGCCGCCGATGAGCGCCATGATCCACATCCAAAAGAGAGCGCCCGGGCCGCCCGTGGCAAGCGCAGTGGCTATGCCTGCGATGTTCGCCGTGCCCACTCGGGAGCCGGTTGACACCATCATGGCCTGGAACGACGAGATGGCGCGGTCTCCCTGGTTCACGCGCTTCTCGAAGAGCTGGGTGAACATATCCTTGATGTAGCGGATCTGGACGAAGCCCGTGCGGACGGTGAAGTACAGACCGGTGAACACCAGCAGCGCCACCAAGATGTATGTGTACATGAAGTTGTCTATGTCGCTAGTTGTGAGGATCAGGAAGCTGTTCACGCTTTCGGTGTCCATCAAGTCACCTTCTTCCGGATGTCTGGATATGCATGCTTCGAATGCGGCCGCACTGAGCCACATTCGGGCATTGTGAACCCTTCGAAAGCTGCGCGCTGGTGCCTTGGGCGGCTTGATGATTGCCTGTCACGTCCTCTTTGACGTGCGGTTTCCTGCGTCCCTTGTGTGCCATAGGGTCACGTCGAATGGCGCGATCCTATGGGGCTCGGCGAATTATGACCAAATAGGTCAATGACATTGCGCACGGGGAAATGTCATTGACCTTACAGGTCATATATGAGCGGCGGGGGAGGGAGGAGGGCGGTGCTATGCTCAAGTGAGGCGAATGAAGACGAAAGGAGTTCCATATGGCTAGTGTTGCAGTTGCGCTTGCAGATGGCGCAGAACCGTTAGAGGTGGTAGCCCCAGTGGACGCGCTGAGGCGAGGTGGCGTTGACGTCACGTTGGTGTCTGTTGGCAGCAAGCTTGATGTGGAGGCCGCTCAGGGCGTCACCATCAAGGCGGATGCGCTTTTGGCAGACACCGATCTCTCAAAAGCGGATGTGCTCATGGTCCCAGGAGGGTCAGTGGGCGTTGAGAACCTGGGGAAGTGCAAGCCGTTCACAGATGAGCTGTGCTCTCGCATGAAGGACGGCCGGCACGTGGCCGCCATCTGCGCAGGTCCCACCATCTTGGCAGACCTTCACCTCCTTGAGGGACGTCGCGCGGTCTGCTATCCAGGTTGCGAAACGGGCTTCCCGGACGGCGTCTACCAAGCTGGGGTGGATGTCTGCGTGGACGGCAACTTGATCACCGCTACAGGCCCTGGAACCGCGCTGGCATTCGGGCTTGCCGTCCTGAAAGAGCTGAAGGGCGAGGATGTGGCAGCAGATGTTGCGCAGGGCATGCTGGTGAAAGACTGGCGATGATCTCAAGCGTTCGCAAAAATGGCAGCATGCACCTACGAAAGCAGCTGCAGAATTGCTATGATGGACTCATATGGAAATCCCCTATGTTCAAGGGAGAAGCGATATGGGAGCAAAAGCAGAAGAGGCGCTCAGCATCACCTTTGAGGAGCTCCAGCCCTACCTCCATGCCAACCACTCGGTATACATGGATCTGGACGGCAAGAGCTACTACCTCACGGATGTGAATGACCGCTACTGGCGCGTGCAGGACACTGATGAGCTGAATGAGAAGGGCCACTACGTTGACTGCAGCCCGCTGGTGCCAACCATCTCGGAGTTCTTGGATCTTCCGTTCTCCCAAGGCAAGTCCATCTCTGATGTGTTCGAAGACGCTACCTTCTACGCATCAGTGAAGTAGCATCGGGATTTGCGCTTCGGCGCTTTTCCAATACAATCGCATAAACGGTCAGAGGCGGTCTTTCCGGGCCGCCTCTCTTGTTAGGAGGGCAAGATGAGCGAAGAGAACAACATCCCAGAAGGAGCACCTGAGGGCTGCGAAGGGTCCTGCTCAAGCTGCGGCGTGTCTGGCTGCGGCGCGCGTGAGCACGCAGAGCCGCAGAAGTACCAGCCGAACGGACGCTCTGATGTGAAGAAGGTCATCGCCGTTGTGTCTGGCAAGGGCGGCGTTGGCAAGTCATTGGTGACCAGCCTCATCGCTGCTGAGCTGGCCAAGTCAGGCAAGAAGGTGGGCATCTTAGACGCAGACGTCACAGGCCCATCCATCCCGAAGGCGTTCGGCGCAACAGAACAGCCCATCCCGGATGCTGACGGCATCAATCCTATAGAGACATCTGAGGGCATCAAGATGATCTCAGTGAACCTGCTGCTCCCTGAGGGGGATACCCCGGTTGCATGGCGCGGTCCGGTCATCACCAACATCCTCCATCAGTTCTTCTGCGAAGTGAACTGGGGAGACCTTGACGTGCTTTTGATCGACATGCCTCCGGGCACGTCAGATGTGTTCCTCACCATCTTCCAGATGTTCCCGGTTGACGGCATCGTCACCGTGTCAGCCCCGCAGGAGCTGGTGGGCATGATCGTTGGCAAGGCCGTGAATCTGGCGCATTCGCTGAAGGTTCCGGTCATAGGCCTGGTGGAGAACATGGCCTACTTCAAGTGCGACGAATGCGGCAAGGAGCACCACATCTTCGGCAAGCCTCAAGGGGCAGAGATCGCCAAGAAGTACGAGATAGAGGCCGTGTCCACGCTTCCCATGGACCCAGAGTTCGCTGCGAAAGTGGACGCTGGCAAGGTGTCTGAGTACGACACGGACGGCGCGCTCAGCCCCATCATAGAGGCGATAGAGAAAGCCTAAGAGCTCATCTGAGAAGGGTTGCATCAACTGAGGCGGCACTATTCCTCGTGACGTTGTAGAATGTCACCAAACTGTCATCTTGAGGAAAGGTGCCGCCGTGTATCGCGACTCAATGTGCATCTACCTCGTCGGCTTGACCGATGAGCAAGCCGATATCATCAAGGGCATCCCAGAGCTTCCCGGGTTCTGCCGCAACGTGGAGAAGAGCGCGCATCCTGATGATGCCCTGGCCTCTTCAGCAGATGTGGTCATCCTCTCAGCGGATGGCGAAAGCGTGCGGGATTGCGTTCGCAAGGTTGCAGGAGCGCTCAAGCCAGGAGCGCAGCTGATCCTCATCGCCCCTCATGGGACGCTGTCTTTGCTGGGTGAAGATGCCCAGGTCCTGGCAGACGTCTGGTTCGCCCCGCTTGATGGGGCGGAGCTGGCCTTCCGCTTCAGCCATTGGCAGGAGCAGAGGAGGACGGCTGATGACCTCTGGGAGACGCGTCAGTTCCTTGACGCCACCATCGATTCCATCCCAAGCCTCGTTTGGTACAAGACGCATGACGGCGTGCATGAGAAGGTCAACTCCAGCTTCTGCAAGACGGTGGGAAAGACCAAAGAGCAGGTGCAAGGCCAGCGCCACGCCTACATCTGGGACGTGGAAGAGGATGACCCCGCCTGCATAGAATCAGAGAACCAGGTGATGGCATCCGGCAAGACGTGCGTATCAGAGGAGGTAGTGCAGACAGGTGAGGGCACGCGCCTGCTCACAACGTACAAGTCTCCACTGTATGACATAGATGGCAGCGTCATGGGCACCGTTGGCGTGGGCATAGACATCACGCAAGAGCGCGCCTATGAGAATGACCTGATAGAGAAGACGCGCACGCTGGAGACCATCTTCACCTCGCTTGATTGCGGCGTGCTCACGCATAGCCTAGACGGCACGCAGATCCTAGGGATCAACCAGACGGCCCTTGACATCCTCGGATTCGAATCCGAGGAGGACCTCGTTCGCGGTGGATTCAGCCTGATCTCATCATCTGTCATGGATGAGGATGCGAACCGCCTGAAAGAGGAGATCCTCCAGCTGCAGGATGTGGGGGACAGCATCTCAACGGAATACCGCGTGCGCCACGATGACGGCAGCGTGGTGCACGTCATGGGCAACATAAAGGTCATAGAGAAGGACGGTGAGCGCTTCTATCACCGCTTCCTCTTGGATGTGACGGACCAGCGCGCTCATGAGGAGCAGAAGGAGCGCCGTGCGCGCGATCTAATCCAGGCTCTGAGCGGGGACTATCTGGTGGTCTGCTCGTATGACCTGGATACGGGCGAGGGCGAGGTGCTCCGCATAGCCTCAAGCGAAGACGATGAGCTTGAGCGCATGTTCTTGGATGCGCCCTCTGTTGGCAGCGCGCTTGAGTCATACATCAGCACGAGGGTCCTGGAGGAGGACAGAGAGCTTCTCGCAGATGCGCTTGCGGCCTCCAACATGGTGAGCCAGCTTGAGGGGACAGAGCGCTTCGATGTGCTGTATCGCGCTTACAGAGGCAATCAGAAGAGGTACCGGCAGGCAACCGTGGTGCGTGCAGGCATCTGGAAGGATGCGCGTCAGGTGGTCATCGGCCTTCGCAATGTGGATCAGGAGATCCGCGAGCAGCTGGAGCAGAAGACGCTTCTGGAAGAGGCGCTTGGCAACGCCAACCGCGCCAGCCAGGCGAAGAGCGCGTTCCTCTTGAACATGAGCCATGATATCCGCACGCCCATGAACGCCATCGTGGGATTCACCACTCTGGCCTCCAACCACATGGATCAGCCAGAGCGCGTGTCCGACTACCTTGCGAAGATCAAGAACTCCAGCGACCACCTGCTGAATCTCATCAATGACATCCTGGACATGAGCCGGATAGAGCAGGGCAAGGTCACGCTGGATGAGCAGCGCTGCAACTTGGACGAGGTCTTCGATGACCTGCGCGCCATGCTCCAGCATGAGGCAGCCAGCAAGGGGCTGGATCTGGAGGTTGAAACCGTTGGCCTTGAGCATCCAGAGGTGATCTGCGATCGCCTGAAGCTCAATCAAGTGCTCCTGAACCTGCTTGGCAACTCCATCAAGTTCACGCCGTCTGGCGGGAAGATCACGGCGAAGGTGGAGGAGATGTCGGGTGCGCAGCCGGGCTTCGGCAGCTATCGCATCACCGTTGAGGATACCGGCATAGGCATGTCGCAGGACTTCCTCAAGTGCATCTTCGACCCGTTCGAGCGAGAGCGCACGCAGACCATCAGCGGCATCCAAGGCAGCGGGCTTGGGATGGCCATCGTGAAGAGCCTTGTTGACATGATGGGCGGCCGCATTGAGGTCAGGAGCCAGGTTGATGTTGGCACCACGTTCACGGTGGACCTGACGTTCAGGCTATCTGATGGCACGCCGTCAGAGGGCGCGGATGTGGCAAGCGCCCCGCAGATGAGCTTCGATGCGGCTTCTGGATACACCATCTTGCTGGTGGATGACAACATGCTCAACCGTGAGCTGGCAGAGGATCTGCTGACTGACGTAGGCTTCAAGGTTGAGAAGGCAGTGGACGGGAAGGATGCGCTCGATCAGCTGATCGCTGCGGGCCCTGGCCATTTCGATCTGGTGCTGATGGACATACAGATGCCCGTGATGAACGGCTATGAAGCCGCCATGGCAATCCGTGAGCTTGATGACCCAATGCTGGCTAGCATCCCCATCTTGGCCGTCACGGCTGATGCGTTCGATGAGGACCGCGACAAGGCGCTCGAATGCGGGATGGATGGGCATCTGCCCAAGCCCATCGAGGTTGACAAGCTGTTCAACTTCATGAGCATGCTGCTGTAGCGCGCATGCCCCTGCGTTCAGAGGCTGATGAAATACGGGCAGATGTCTGCGAACGTGCCGTCTGGCATGCGGAATCCGCCCTCTATCACGCCCAGCTGCTTGAAGCTGATCTTCTCATACAGGTGGCGTGCCCCTGCGTTGGATGCCACAACGGCGTTGAACTGCATGATGCGAAAGCCAAGCTCTTTGGCTGATGCAAGAGAGTCTCTGACCAGGGCCTCTCCTATCCCACGCCCTTGAGCTTTGGCAGAAACTGCATAGCTTGCGTTGGCTATGTGGCCGCACCTGCCAACATTGTTCGGGTGCAGGATGTACAGGCCAGCTACGGCGCCGTCTTCCACAGCCACGGCTGACTTGCTCTGCTTGGCGAAGAAGGCGCGCGCCTCATCAAGCGAGAGCTCTTCCTCTTGAGGGAAGGCTATCCCAGCGCGAACCACCTCATTCCAGATATCCCGCATCTGCGGGATATCCTCATCTGCATATGCTCTGACCTCAAGACCCATGATGCCGGAGATGATATCAAATGCCATCTCCCCGTGCTTGACGCCATTGCCCCCCAATAGTGGGCGCTTGCATTGCCTCCCCCTACCACAGAGAGGGGGAGGGTGCAGCATCAGAGCTCGGAGATGATCCTGTTCGCACGTTGGGATACCTCGGCCTTCACGCGTTCGAGGTCTATGCCTGTCCACTGGCCGTCCTCGTAGATCACCTCACCGTCGCACATGGTGAGCACGACATCAGACCCATCTCCAGCGAACACCACGTTGTAGATGGGCTGCGTCATCGGGCACCACTGCGGCCCCGTCACATCCAGCACAGCAACGTCTGCCTTGAAGCCTTCGCGGATCAGCCCGCAATCCTCACGGCCCTGTGACAGCGCGCCCGTTCGCGTGGCGGCACGGAGCACTTGTGCCGGCTCAACAACAGCCGGGTCAAGCGTGCTTCCCTTGTAGATGAGCCCCATGACGTACAGGTCAGAGAAGAGGTTGTGGTTGTTGTTGGACGCCATGCCGTCTGAGCCCACGCACACGTTGATGTTGCGCTGAAGCATCTTCGGGATGGGGGCGAAGCCGCTGCCAAGCTTCATGTTGGAGACAGGGTTGTTCGCAACGAACACGCCCTTGTCCTGCAAGATGTCCATGTCAGCGTCATCCACCCAGACGCAGTGCGCGGCGGTGCAAGGGATGTCGAACGCGCCGATGTTCGCGAAGTACTCAACGGGTGACATGCCATCGTGGCGCTCACGGCATTCGCGCACTTCCTTCTCCGTCTCAGAAACGTGCACGTGCAGGCGCAGTCCCTTGTCCTTCACGATCTGGATGATGTCCTCGCACACCTGCTGGTTGGAGGTGTATTCCGCGTGGATGTTGTAATCCATGCGGATGCGCCCGTTCGCGCTGCCGTGCAGAGTGCGCACGTATTCCTCGTTCTGGGCGCAGATGGGGTACTCAGAGTACGGCTTGGGCTCGAACGCCAAGAGCCCCTCGCAGAGGTTCGCCTTCATGCCCGCCTCCGTGACAGCTTTTGCGCGCTCAGGGGTTGCGTAGTACATATCAGAGAAGCTGACCACGCCGTAGCGCGCCATCTCTGCGCACGCCAGAAGCGTGGCCCAGTAATTGTCCTCAGGCGTCATCTTGCCTTCGAACGGCCAGCACTTCTCCTCAAGCCAGCGTTGCAGCGGCAGGTTCTCTGCGTATCCGCGAAGGAGCGTCATGGGAGCGTGCGCGTGTGCGTTGTAGAGGCCTGGCACCATGAGCTTGCCAGCGCCGTCATAGACGCGGCCGTAATCCGCGGCGTTCTCGGGTGCATCAGTCCCTATGTAGTCAATGGTGTCTCCGCTCACGCCAACGTAGACGCTAGGGCAGTAGTTGAAGTCCTCATCCAGAATGGCGATGTCCTTGAAGAGCATGGTTCTCCTTCGCTTTTGCTGACCGTAAGTGTGTTGGACATAGTCTAATGCTTGTCATGCAGAACATGAAGATGTGATGTGCGCATGATGTTGGTGAACGAATGAGATTCATGTGCTATAGTGTGCAAGCACTTTTTCGGGGCATTAGCTCAGCTGGGAGAGCGCATGGCTGGCAGCCATGAGGTCAGGGGTTCGATCCCCCTATGCTCCACCATAGGAACAATAGGCGAACACCTTCGGGGTTCGCCTTTTTTCTGGTTTGGTCCTTGCTGATTTCTTCCTGCGGGCGGCTGCATTGCAGCCGCAGCATCCCCTTACTTGTGGGCGCTTGCATTGCAGCCGCAGCATCCCCTTACTTGTGGGCGCTTGCATTGCAAGCGCAGTTGCACGCTAGTGCAACGTAACTTGCCCGACAGGGCAAGAACACCCGGATGCCAGCAACTGGTCAGGCAACCTTGCCTGGCGCAGACCAGCTATCCGGGCATTTCGGGCTGACGCCCTCATTACGCTGTGCTAGCGCACAGCTGCGCTTGCAATGCAAGCGCCCACACATAGGGGGGGTGCATCCGGGACCCCAGAAAGGGAGGGAGCAGCCGCACGCTCTTAGGGATGGCGGCATGCTTGCCCTATACGCAGGCATGCCCATATGAGGTAGAATTCAACGCGCGAAGTCACACGCATTCGCACCATCAACGCAGCACCCATGTGGCATGTCCTATTGACCAGCGCCCACCTCATCAGAGGCGATCAGGCGCAAGAGGCGAAAGACGGTGGTTCTGATATGGCAGCACCAGCAACTGAGCATGTTCGCAATATCGTGCTAGTAGGCCAGGATGGTGCTGGAAAGACATCATTGGCAGAGGCCATGCTGTACGTTTCCGGCAAGACACCCAGGATGGGAACCACTCATGATGGGAAGTCATACCTTGACTATGACCCTGAGGAGATAAAGCGCAAGTTCACCATCAACACGTCCGTTGCGCCCATTCCCTACAAGGACTTCAAGATCAACGTGCTTGACACCTCAGGGCACCCGGACTTCATCGGGGATACGCTGGCATCCATGCAGGCCTCTGAGATGGCGCTCTTCGTGGTGGACGCTGTGGCTGGCCCGCAGGTCATGACCACGCGCCTTTGGCGTGAGGCTGAGAAGATGGACATCTCCCGCGCGGTCTACATCAACCACATAGACCGTGAGAACGCGAACTTCGACGCAGCCATGGCAACCCTGCACGCGCGCTTCGGCGCCCGCCTTGGTGCTGTCACCATCCCAATGGGCGTTGACAAGGACTTCCAGGGCGTGATCGACGTCATTCGCATGAAGGCGCGCTACCACTCAGCTCAAGGCACCGAAGAGGTAGTGGAGGACATCCCTGAGGAGTACATGGAAACGGCGCTTGCGGCCCGCGACAAGCTGTGCGACCTGGTGGCTGAGGCTGACGATGAGCTCATGATGAAGTACCTTGACGGCGAAGAGCAGCTCACGCAAGAAGAGCTGGAATCCCTCCTTGACAAGGCCATCGCGCAAGAGCTCATAGTGCCCGTGTTCGTTGGCTCCACCATCATCATGCAGGGTGTTCAGAACCTGATGGAGGACATCGCCACGTACTTCCCGCATCCGCGCAGCCACGGCGGCTTCAAGCAGATGTCTGACGGCGTGACCATTCCTATAGACGAAACGAAGCGCCCCTCTGCATTCGTGTTCAAGACGATCTCTGACCCGTTCGTCGGCCGCCTTAGCTTCCTGAAGGTGCTCTCCGGCTACCTTGAGCCGGGCCTTGAGCTGATCAATTCGCGCACCGGCAAGAAGGAGCGCCTGGGCAAGATCCAGGTCATGATGGGCAAGGAGCCAGTAGATGTGAAGTCTGCGAAGGCGGGCGACATCATCGTGGTGCCCAAGCTGGCTGAGACGCGCAGCGGGGACACGCTCTCCGTTGAGGGTGACATCAACATCATGCCGCTCGATCTACCGGAGCCGCTCTATCCTGTGGCCATAGAGGCCGTTAACAAGAACGAAGAGGACAAGCTGGGCACGTTCCTGGCGCGCGCCGCAGAGGCTGACCCAACCCTCAAGATCACGCGCGATGAGCAGACGCACCAGACCATCGTGCATGCCATGGGTGAGACCCAGGTTGACATGCTGCTGAACCGCATGAAGGACCAAGCAGGCGTTGAGGCGAAGCTGGTTCCCGTCCGCATCCCGTACAGGGAGACCATCCGCAAGCAGGCTGAGGCGCAAGGCCGTCACAAGAAGCAGACCGGCGGTGCCGGGCAGTTCGGTGACTGCTGGCTGCGCCTGACGCCGAACCCGGGCGAGGGCTATGAGTTCGTTGATGAGATCAAGGGCGGCGTCATCCCGAACGGGCTCATCCCGGCGGTTGACAAGGGCGTGCAAGAGGCCATGGCTGAGGGCTTCCTGGCAGGATATCCAATGGTTGACATCAAGTGCGCCGTGTTCGACGGCTCATATCACTCGGTTGACTCCAACGAGATGGCGTTCAAGACCGCCGCGCGCATAGGCTTCCGCGCCGCGGCTGAGAAGGCCAACCCTGTGGTGCTGGAGCCCATGGCAACCATGGACATCACGGTGTCAGAGGATTACGCGGGCGCTGTGATGGGGGACATCTCCACGCGCCGTGGCCGCATCATCGGCACTGACGCAGGAGATGCCGGAGACACCATCATCAAGGTGCGCGTGCCTTACGCTGAGGTGATCGAATACACGAAGGACCTGCGCTCCATCACGCGTGGATCTGGCACCTATACCATCAAGCTGGAAGGCTATGAGGAGGCGCCTCATGACGTCACCAAGAAGCTGGTAGAGGAGTACGAGCTGGCTCGTGCGCAGGGCAACTAGGCTCAAGGCTCAAAAGATGGGGCGTGAGCAGGGAATCCCTGTTCACGCCTTTTTGTTGCCTTCGGATCATCATTCGCTAGGCTATCCAATATAATCTCTGCATCGGCGCGCCTATGGGGAGGCGCGCAAGTCATGCAGTGGATGTTCCTTGAGCAAATGGGGTTGCGCAGAGGTTCATCATGTCTAGGGGGAGAGAAATGAAGCCTTATAAGACTGTCATCTACAGCTTCTTCTTGGGAGGCCTGTTCGCGCTCATTGCGCAGGCCATTCTGGCATTCTGGCAGCTGGTGCTGACAGACACGCCGATGTCGTTCTTCACAGGCGGCGCCACGCTGGTATCCATGGGCGTCATCGGCTGCATCCTTGGCGGCCTTGCCATCTACCAGTACTTCGAGGAGTGGGCAACGTTCGGTGCGCTGCTCCCGTTCTCCGGTTTTGCCATGGCCGTTGGCATGAAGGCGGTGGGGCCTTGGACCACAAAGAATGAGTCGATGGGCAAGTGCATCTGGAACTGCGTCTGGTTCGTCGTTTGGTTCAACGTGCTGTTCATGGCTGTTTGCGTGGCGATCGGGTACGTGTGCGGCATGCTGGGCGTGGCTCCAGCTCAGGACCTGGGCGTGCCGAAGACCGAAGGCGGCATGCTCTTCTTCAACGCATTCTGGGTGGGCGGACTGCTTGCTGCCTTCTTCCAGGTGCTCTTCATCATCTGCAGGTCCATCACGCCGAAGACCACGCCTCTCTACATCCTGATGACGGCGTGGATGGTGGGCGCCATCCTGGCACCCTTCGGCATCTCCGGCGCTCTTGCGAACTTCGCCGGACAGGGCTTCTCCGTCATGATCACCGTTGGCGGCTACAACACCTACAACATCGGCATGGATCTCTTCCTTGGTGGTGAGCATGCAATGGCGGGCCTCGTGCACCTTGGGTCGTTCGCGCTTGCCGTTTGCGGTCTTGCGCTCACGGCGCTGTTCACCTTCTGGATCTACAACTGGGTGTTCGGCCGCAAGCCCATCCATCAGGTGCATATCGAGAAGGCGCAGCATGCTCTGGCTGAGCTCACTGATGCCATGCCGCCGTCTGACAACATCGAAGGGTTCGATTACGAGGTTGACCCTGCAACCATCGAAGAAGAGCAGAAGGCTTGAGCCTGAGCATTCGGAATAGGTGAGCTATGAGCAAGAAGGATAAGAAGGGCCGTCGTGCAGAGCGCATCCAAGAGCTTGAGATCCGCAAGCGCGCTGGCATGATCCAAGCCATAGCAGCTTTCGTGGTGATGGTGGTCTTGATACTGATCAAGACCACTGCAACCACTGCTGGCGCTGAGTGGGCGAACACGATGGTGGCGAATGCGTTCGTATTCATCTGTGCGCTCGTGGCTGCCGGCGTTGCGGGGTACGGCACCCGCAAATGGAATCTTGCCAGGAAAGAGCTGGATCAGCTCAGGTAAGATCCGCGCCAAGCGCGCTTGAAGGCGCGCCTGAGGCCTCGGCTGCTCTTGCGCGCGTCCCAAGCTGCAACCTCCTGTATCATCGCATGCATACGTAGGGGGGGAGTGCATGCCAGATAAGCTGCAAAGCGGAGCAGCGTTCGTCGCAGATCAGCGCAAGGGCGTGATCGCGCTGCTGCTGTCAACCACCGGCATGGGTCTTACGGGGCTTCTGACCCGTGGTGCCACCCGCCCTGAGTTCTTTGGGACCGAAGTGGTGGCAGGTGAGCCCATCGGGGCGTTCATGACGCTTGGCCGCATGGTGTGCGCGCTCATCGTGTTCGCCATCATGCTGATCGCCACGCACCGCGCGCGTCTATTCAGGGACACGCGCCTTACTTCATCCATCATCCTCGGCGGCCTTTGCGTTGGGATCGCCATGTCCTTGTACATGGTGTCCACTCTCCTGACCACGCTGGCCGATGCCATCTTCTTGATCTACACGGGCCCTCTGTTCTGCACCATCTTGGCGCGAATCTTCCGCCGGGAACGCATAGATGCGGCGCAATGGATATGCCTGCTCTTCGTGTTCGCGGGGATGCTGCTCACGTCCGGCATGGTCAGCTTGAAGGAAACGGGCATCTCATTCGGATTCGACCTGGCTACATCTGAGCCCGGGTATCCCAAGAAGGGCCTGGGAGATGCGCTGGGCCTTCTGAGCGGGCTCTTCTACGGGGCGTCGCTGTTCTTCAACGGATACCGCAAGGATTGCGACTCCATCGTGCGCGGTGTTTGGAACTTCGCAGCTGCATCTGTTGGGTCACTGGTGGTGGCGTGCGTGCTCTGCGCCTTCTGGCCTTTGGGCGAGGTGACTATGGATCCTGCGAACTGGGGCTTCGCGTTCGCTCTATGGATGATATGCGGCCCGTTCGCACTGGGGCTCTTGCTGGTTGCGGGCCGGAACCTCCCGGCCGTGGAGTATTCCACCATCGCATACTGGGAGTGCGTGGTGTCGCTTCTGGTGAGCGCACTGGTCTATCAAGAGCCGCTCTCATCGTCCACCATCGTAGGGGGCGCTTTCATCGTGGCGGGCGGCATGCTGCCCGCGCTTCGTTCGCTCCTGCCAGCCAAGGAGAAGCCATGCCCATAAGATCCCCTCAGCACAGGCCGCCACATGACATGAGCAGCCCCATGCTCCAGATCGTCACGGGCTGTTCGCATGGCAAGTGCCATTTCTGCGACATCTTCAACGGCGTGCCGTTCCAGCCCATCCCGATGGATGAGGTCAAGCATGACATAGACGCCATTGCGAAGGAGGCCATGGCAACCACGCGCCGCATCTACCTCACTGGCGGGAACCCCTTCACGTTGCCTACGCACCGCTTGGTCCAGGTGTTCGATGCCGTTGAGGAGCGCATCCCGCAAGTGAAGAGCTACGGCGGATTCTGCCGGATCCTGGATGTTGCGGCGAAGACGGACGAGGAGCTGACACTCCTTCGAAGCCGCGGCGTGGATGAGATCACCATAGGAGCCGAGAGCGGTCTTGATAGCGCGCTTGCGTTCATGGAGAAGGGCCACACTGCGGCTGACATAGTGGAGCAGGCGCGCCGCCTCCATGATGCGAACATCAACTTCACGCTCTTCTATCTGGCAGGGATGGCAGGGGCTGGCAACGGTCAGGAGAATGCGCTGGCGTCTGCTGAGGTCTTCAGCCAAGCGGCACCGAACAGGATCTTGGTGGTCAGCATGACACCAACGAAGGGCTGGCCGCTAGCCAAGGATATAGAGGCAGGGCTTTGGGAAGCTCCCACTGAGGTGGAGATGGCGCGTGAGATCCAGACGTTCGTTGCGAACCTGACCTGCAAGACCATGGTCAACTGTTCGCACGATACTGACATAGTCCGGTTCGAGGGCATGGTCCCCATGAATCAGGCCAAGCTGGTGGAGCTCATGGAGAACAGGATCCCCATGATGAATGAGGGTGCATCCCGCCGCATGCGCGAAGCGCTGCATGGCGCCACATTCTGATCCCTCCCGCCCACTCTTAAGGGAGAGTGCATGGGCTTGCAGGTAACTGCGCATCAAGCGCAATGCGTAGCGCAGGCATGGATTCGCGAACGCACGGCGTGGGCTTGGATGCGGTAAACTCTTCGCCACACGCTAACAAGGGAGATCCTGCATGAAGAAGCCCACGAAAGCACTCGTCACCGCATTCATATGCGCGCTCACTGCGGCGCTCGCATTCGCCATCACTGGCTGCAGCCAGCAAGGGGAGAGCGCTCAAGAGGTGCAAGAGGGAGACCAGACCCCTGACACCCAGTTCGTCACGGACGTCCATGGCCGCTCAGAGCTACTGCCCATCGATGTCACCTCAGCTGCAACAGTTGGCGATGCCACGCGCTACGTTGCATACGTTGGCGGCCAAGACAAGCTCACGGGCGTCACTGACGTGGACAAGCAGAGCAGCCTGTCTAGGCCCTACACCGTGGCCTTCGAGGAGACGTTCAGCAACCTCACCTCCGTCAGCAAGGGAAGCTCTTTTGAGGATGTGAACACAGAAGAGCTCAAGAACCTTGCGCCCGATGTGATCTTGGCCACGTTCACGTCAGATGAGTGCGACAAGCTGCAAGAACAGACGCAGATCCCCGTGATCGCCCTCTCGGACGAGGATGAGGTCTTCGCAGACGCCATCTATGAGTCCATCGCATGCGCTGGCAAGGTGCTTGGCTGCCAGGACAAGGCGCAGGAGCTCACAGGCAAGATGGATGCATGGGCGGCGGAGCTCAATGAGCGCGTCCAGAACTGGAAGATGGAGAATGAGGGCGCATCTCCCACTGTCTATCTTGCGAACATGGATCCTGACGCAGAGGGCAGCTGGACCAGCACGTTCGCAGGGTATGCTCCTGCTGAGTCGGCTGGGGTGCTGAACGTGGCGGATGAGCTTGGGGTCTCTGGCAATACGGAAGTCACCTTGGACCAGATAGCCCAGTGGGATCCCCAGTTCATATTCGCAAGCACCACGGACTACGGGATCTTGCGCCAGGACTACCAGGAGAACCAGGAGCTGTTCTCCCAGATCCAGGCTGTGCAGGGTGAGGACATCTACACTCAGCCCGTCTTCATCTCGAACGGAGCCAACATAGACACCGGCCTTTGTGAGGCTTTCTTCATCGCGTCCGTTGCATATGAGGACGAGTTCGAAGACTGGGACATGGAGGGCAAGTACAAGGAGATCTACGAGGCATTCCTTGGCGGGTATGACTTCTATGGCACCATGCGCGCGCAGAGCGTGGAATTCTGGAAGTTCCCGCCGCTTTGATGAGGCAACCTGAGCTCTAGGAAGGCCTCTTCATCCCAGATGCGAAGCTCCAAGAAGGCGTTACCCAACAGGCTGCCGTACATCCTCATGGGCGGCCACATCTGCGTGGACGCGGCGCAGGGCGGCCTGGCGTCAGTGCTGCCATTCTTGGCCATGCAGAGCGGTTGGTCATACCTTGAGGTGACAACGCTCATACTGGCGTCCAACATCGCCTCCGCTATCATCCAGCCTCTGTTCGGCTGGCTTGGGGATAAGCACGCTAGGCCTTGGCTCATGGCTGTTGGGGTCCTTTTGGCGGGGGCTGGCATCGCGTTCGTTGGTGTGCTGGAGTCGTTCTGGCTGGTAGTTGCGTCCGCCATGGTCAGCGGCATCGGCAATGCCATGCTGCACCCAGAGGGCGCGCGCCTTGCGAACTTGACCGGCGGGGATGACAAGGCGGTCAGCATGTCGGTCTTCTCTGTGGGCGGCCAGATAGGATTCTGCTTGGGTCCCATCATCAGCGTTGCGGCCATCACCGCGTTCGGGCTTCCGGGGACGCTGGTCTACCTTGCTATCTGCGTGCCCTATGCGGTGCTCCTGTTTGCCTTCAATAGCCGCTTCCGCTCGTTCGGGGTGCGCAACATAGAGGATGAGGCCAGCGCTGCTGCAAAGGACAGGTGGGGCGCATTCACCATCGTGCTAGGAGCGCTGTCGGTCAGGTCCATCGTGTTCTACGGCGTGACCAGCCTGTTCCCGCTCTTCTTGGTAGGGGCGTTCGCGGTGTCTGAGGACAGTGCGGCGCTGCTGATAACCGTGTTCTCCGTGATGGGCGCTGTTGCCACGGCGGTGTCAGGCTTCGTGTCCCACAAGATCCCAACGCCGAAGCTCATGGTGCTCTGCTTTGCGCTGATGGCTGCGTCCCTTGCAGCGTTCGTGACGTCCGGGAATGTCTGGCTATGCGTTTGTCTTGTGATGGTGCTGGCCTGGACGGTGAACCTCTTCAACCCGCCGGCTGTTGCTTTGAGCCAGTCGTATCTTCCAGCGCATCTGGGCATGGCAAGCGGCCTCTCGTTCGGCGTTGCCGTGTGCGTTGGTGGCGTTCTGGCACCCGTTCTGGGAGCAGTGGGCGATGCCATAGGCCTCACGCCTGTCATCTGGGTCATGTTCGGGATAGCGCTCCTTGGGCTTGCGTGCGCCGTTGGCACCTACATGGTGGAGCGTGGCCACAAGTAGGCAAGGTCTGATAGTTGCCGATGCTATACTCTTCCGCATCATGCATGAGGAGATGCCTGACATACTGAGAGAGGCCCGACGGCAGGGAAGCTGCCATCCAAGCCTTCGAGCCATCAAGCTCACGGGCGTTCGCAATGTGCGTGACCTTGGCGGGATACCTGTGTATGGCGGCCGCACCATCAAGCGTGGGTTGATCTTCCGCGGAAGCGCGCTGGCTGGGTCAACTTCTGCTGACAGGGAGCACCTATTCGGCAGGCTAGGGATCTCTTGCGTGATAGACCTCCGCTGCGGCTGGGAGGTTGAAGCCAGTCCAACGCCTGCGCACCCCGGCGTGGACTTCCTGCACATCCCCTTCTACGACAAGGAGAAGGTTGGGATCGAATACGAGGTTGGCGCAAGCGACGGTCAGCGCGTCGGGCGCGACGTTGCGTGCAACCCCGATGAGTTCTACCGCTCGCTGGCGAACCCGCTCACCGTAGGCCAGATGCGCGAATGCATGGCGCAGGTGATAGCGCGAACCTCATGCGGGCTTCCCGTGTATCAGCATTGCTCAGGCGGCAAAGATAGGACCGGCATCATGTCCATGCTGGTGCTCACCGTGCTCGGCGCCAGCATGTCAGACATCATGGAGGACTACCTCTACACGAACGTGTCACGCGATGCTCAGCATGATGAGATGTTCGCCAAGTTCCTGCGCATCGCGAATGGGGACGAGGATCAGGCCGAGCGCTATGTGCAAGAGCACCGCGCGCGTCGGGAGAACATCGAGGCGTTCTTGGAGGCGGTCTGCGAGAGCTACGGGAACATAGATTCCTTCGTGCACGACCAGCTTGGCGTGGGGGACGCCCTTCGCGAAGAGTTCCGCCAATCCGTCACCGAATAGCCCCCTCTCCCTAATTATGACCATTTTGGTCAATGACAGTTCCCCGTGCTTAATGTCATTGACTTCCACACTTATATATAAGCTCACTCGTCAATGACATTAAGCACGGGGAACTGTCATTGACCTCCCGGGTCATATATAGGCGAACGTGGGAAAGGGGTTACAATCCTCACGGCATGGACGACGCGCGAACATATTCCATCACGCTGGCATACGACGGGGCGCCCTTCGCAGGGTTCGCACGCCAGCCAGGTCAGCTGACGGTGCAAGGGGAGCTGGAGCAGGCCTTGTCCACCCTCCTCCGCATGCCGGTGGAGACCACATGCGCTGGCCGCACTGACACAGGCGTGCACGCGCGCACGCAGGTGGTGAGCTTCAGCGCAAGCGCGCGGGAGATGGCATCGCGAAACCCCGCAAGCTTCATCCGATCCATGAACGCGCTCACGCAGGACGGCATCTCGGTCCGTGCGCTTGATGAGCGCCCGGAGGATTTCTCAGCTCGCTTCAGCGCGAAGATGCGCGAGTACCGCTATTTCATCTTCAACCGCGAATACCCACCCATCTTCACAGAGCCCTTCGCATGGCATGTGAAGAGGCCTCTTGACGTGGACGCCATGCAAGAGGCGGCGGCGCACCTGATAGGGGAGCATGACTTCAAGAGCTTCTGCATGGCAGCGTCGGCGGAAGGCAAGCGCACGTACCGCTATGTGGACGAGGTCTCGTTTTTCCAGTGCGAACAGTTCGCAGAGCCGCTGATCTGCATCAAGGTGCGCGGCAATGCGTTCCTTCATTCCATGGTGCGCGCAATGGTGGGAACGCTGGTTGCGGTGGGTCGCGGGCAGCGCAAGCCCTCGTGGACAGAGGACGTCCTGGAGGCGAAGACACGCTCCGCTGCCGGGGAGAACGCGCCCGCGAAGGGGCTTGTCCTCTGGGATGTGGAGTACTGACCGTATAATCAACGCCGTTTTTGCATGACCTTGCACGAAGGATATGAAGATGGCGAACTCAACTGAAACCACTGAAACGGCTCCAGCCCGCGCGTCCTGGTCGGGCAAGTGGGGCTTCATACTTGCGGCGGCGGCATCTGCCGTTGGCCTTGGGAACCTCTGGCGTTTCCCCTACCTTGCAGCTAAGTACGGCGGCGGCGCGTTCCTGATCACATATATAGTGTTGGTGGTCACGTTCGGCTTTGCGCTGATGATGGCTGAGACGGCGCTTGGCCGCATGACCGGGCAGTCTGCCATCGGCGCGTTCCGCTCCTTCGGCAAGAAGTTCACCATCATCGGCATCCTGGCGTCCGCGGTGCCGTTCATCATCACGCCGTACTACGCGCTGATCGGTGGCTGGGTCACCAAGTACATGGCGTCCTACATCGTCCAGCCCGCAGAGGCCATCGCTGACGGTGAGTTCTTCGGCGGCTTCATCCTGCAGAACGCAGAGAGCTACCTTTGGATGTTCATCTTCATCGCATGCGTTGTGGCCGTTGTGGCCTTCGGCGTGAAGCGCGGCATCGAGCGTGTGAACAAGGTCCTCATGCCCGCGCTCATCATCATGGCCATCATCATCTCCATCTTCGCGCTGACGCTGCCGGGCGCGCTGGACGGCCTTGCGTACTACCTGATCCCGGACTTCAGCAAGTTCAGCGCTGAGCTGGTGGTTGCGGCCATGGGTCAGATGTTCTTCAGCCTCTCGCTGGCCATGGGCATCATGATCACCTACGGCTCCTATTTCTCCAAGAAGGAGGATCTGGAGCATTCCGTGCGCCGCATCGAGCTGTTCGACACCGGCATCGCCATCCTTGCTGGCCTCATGATCATCCCGGCTGCCGTTGCCGTTCAGGGCTCCGGCGAGACCGTTGCCTCAACCGCAGGCCCCGGCCTCATGTTCGGCGTGCTGCCGCAGGTGTTCTTGGGCTTCGGGTTCGCGGCGAACATCATCGGCTTCCTGTTCTTCGCCTTGGTGTTCTTCGCGGCGCTCACAAGCTGCATCTCGCTCTTCGAGACGCTGGTCTCCATCGTGGATGACGCTACCAACAAGGGGCGCAAGTTCGCCATCATGGTCTGCACCGTCTTCCTGGTGATCGTGGCAACCATCGTGAACCTGGGCTATAACGAGCTGCTCTCCATCGATCTGATGTACTCCGTGTTCGGCATCGGCGAGTATCAGGATTCGCAGCTGCTGGACTTCTTCGACTTCCTGTCCAATACCATCATGATGCCCATCGTGGCGCTGCTCACCTGCATCTTCGTTGGTTGGATCATCAAGCCGAAGACGCTCATCTCGGAGGTCAAGCAGTCTAGCAAGTTCACCGGCGAGAAGCTGTTCGTCGTGATGATCAAGTACATTGCACCAGTCTTCGTGGTGGTGATCTTGGTGGCCTACGTCATGAACACGGCAGGCATCATCAATCTCTAAATATGACCAAAAAGGTCAATGACATTAAGCACGGGGAAGTGTCATTGACCTCAGGGGTCATCATTTGAGTCCCCGCTTAGGTGCGTTTATGGACGAATGACGGATTCCTTGCATAAGGTACGCCATCGTGTACAATTATCATCCAAATGCGCGGAAGCGCTCCGTTGCTTCGCGCCTGACACGAAATGAACCATAAACGCACCAGCACTGGAGGACATTGAAATGCCGAACTTCACAGGAGATCATCTGGCAGTGATCAAGGTGGTGGGCGTCGGTGGCGCCGGCACCAACGCGGTGAACCGCATGGTTGAGACAGGAGTTCGCGGCGTTGAGTTCATCGCTGTCAACACCGATCACCAAGCGCTTCTCATGTCCGATGCAGACAAGACCATCCATATCGGCGAAGAGCTGACGAAGGGCCTCGGCGCTGGCGCTAACCCTGAGGTGGGTTGCCAGGCAGCCGAGGAGTCCCGCGCTGAGATCCGCGAGGCGCTGGCTGAGGCCGACATGGTCTTCGTCACCGCTGGTGAGGGCGGCGGCACGGGTACGGGCGCTGCTCCCATCGTCGCTGAGATCGCGCGCGAAGAGATCGGCGCGCTCACCGTTGGCATCGTCACCAAGCCGTTCGGCTTCGAAGGCCGCGTTCGCTGCAACCAGGCTGAGCAGGGGGTAGAGCTCCTTTCCGGCAAGGTTGACACGCTGATCGTCATCCCGAACGATCGCCTGCTTGAGATCGTTGACAAGAAGACCTCCATGGTTGACGCGTTCCGAATCGCGGACGATACGCTTCGTCAGGGCATCCAGGGCGTCACTGACCTCATCACCGTCCCCGGCCTCATCAACCTTGACTTCGCGGACATCCGCACCGTCATGAAGGATGCGGGCACGGCCATGATGGGCATCGGCCTGGCATCCGGTGAGAACCGTGCGCTTGAGGCGGCGCAGCAGGCAACGAACTCCAACCTGCTGGAGGCCTCCATCCAGGGCGCATCCCGCGTGCTGTTCTCCATCGCAGGCGGCCCGGACCTCACGCTGACGGAGGTCTCTGACGCGGCTCGCACCATAGAGCTCTGCGCTGATGAGAACGCGAACATCATCTATGGCCAGATTATCGATGAGAACATGAAGGACGCCGTGCGCATCACGGTCATCGCTACTGGCTTCAACAGCCAGCCAGCGCAGTCATCCATGACGTTCGGCTCCCGCATCCCGCAGCAGGAATCCTTCGCATCTGAGCAGTCATACTCAGCGGCGGCATCGTCCATGCAGGCAGCTCCCACCACGTTCTCAGCACAGCCCATGGGCGGCTACGCGGATGAGGACTACATCCCTGATTTCCTGAAGCGCCAGTAGGAGCCGTTGCACCCGCGCATGCGCGAACATCTCGATCTTCCACGCCTGAGCGTCCATGAGGATGTCTCAGGCGTTCGCTTCTATTCAGACCCTTCGCTTGAGGCCGCTTGCGGCGTGGTGATGGGCTTCACCGAACGCGTCGGGGGCTTGAGCGCGCCGCCGTATGAGTCCCTCAACCTGGGCAGGTTCGCAGGTGAGGGCGAAGAGGCCGCTGTTGCGAACATGCGCCACCTCATGAGCGCGGTTGGCGCTGAAGGCGCAACCCTCGTGAACCCCGTGCAGGTGCATGGGAGCAACATCGTTCGCATCAAGGAACCTGCTGGCCCCGCATTCGAAAGCGCCTTTGAAGAGAGCCAGGAGGGGGCAGATGCGCTCCTCATCACGTGCCCGAATGTGTTCGCAGTGCTGGGCTTCGCTGACTGCGTGCCGCTGATCATGGTGCATTCGTCAGGCGCTTTCGCTGTTGCCCATTCCGGCTGGAGGGGGACGCATGCGCGCATAGCATCCAAGACGCTTGACGTGCTTGCGGGCGCTGTTGCAGGTCAAGAGGCCAGCGCGGATGACGTTCGCCGTGAGGCATCTGAGGTGAACATCTACATAGGCCCATACATCCACGGCGAGTGCTTCCAGGTGGGAGAGGATACGCTTGCGCTCTTCGAAGAGGAGTTCGGGCATAGCGTGATCCTGCCAGAGAGGCATGTGGACTTGGGCGTGGCCATACGCTCTGACCTAGTTGATCACGGGGCTGACCCTGCGCGCATCGTGGATGTTGATACGTGCACCGTCTGCAACGTTGACAGGTTCTTCTCGTACCGCGCAGAGGACGGCACGTGCGGCCGCCACGGCGCGTTCGCAGTCAGGAAGGAGTCCTGATATGGGGATAGCTGAGCGTTACGCGCGCGAGCGCATGCAGGTGGATGAGGCGTGCAAGCGCGCTGGAAGGAATCCAGAAGACGTGCTCTTGCTGGCCGTATCCAAGACGGTTGACGTGGAAGGCGCCCGTGAGGCCTTCCAAGCGGGCGCGCACGCGTTCGGCGAGAACAGGCCAGATGAGCTGGTCAAGAAAGCAACCGCACTGCCAGAGGCAGAGTGGCACTTCATCGGGAACATCCAATCAAGGCGCATCCCAGACATCGTGGCGCACGCGTCGCTGATCCATTCGCTTGACAGCTTGAAGCATGCGAACAAGATCAGCTCAGAGGCGGCCAAGCTGGGCAAGGTGCAAGACGTGCTGATAGAGGTGAACGTCTCAGGGGAGGAATCGAAGAGCGGCGCATCTCCTGATGAGGCGCCGAACCTCGTGCAAGAGGTGGCGTCACTTCCGAACGTTCGCGTTCGTGGGCTCATGACCATGGCGCCCCGCGGGGATGAAGCGGCAGCAAGGGCGGCATTCGTTGGGTTGGCTGGCCTCATGGATCAGATCAGGGGCACCCTTGACCCTAAAGTTGCAGGAGCGTTCGACCAGATGTCCGCCGGTATGAGCGAGGATTGGCTGCTTGCCGTAGAAGCTGGCAGCACCATCGTGCGCATCGGGCGCGCGATATTCAGCGAAGATTTCTGATGTGAGCGGCTAAAGCACCTGCAAATGATGTTTAATGGACACACAATGGGATTCCTGCGCTGCGCGTGAGCAGTGACGCACGCGGGAAGACGGTCAGGAGAGCTCAAATGGCAAGCACCAGAAGCGTTTTCGGCTCCATAAAGGAGAAGCTGGGGCTGGATAACCAGCAGCAGGCGCAGCAATATGACGAATACGATGAGTACGACGAGTACGAAGACTATGAGGATGAAGCTCAAGAAGATGAGGATCCGGGCTACAGCACGCGCTCTGTAGGCGGGTTCCGCTCCTCTTTCAGCTCAGGTCTGCCAAGCCTGCTCTCCCGCTCTGAGGTTGAGGAGCGCACTCGTTCGAACCGTTCCATCTCGCTCACGGAGAGCATCCCGTCCCGCAGCCACTGCCGTGAGATGGTTGACTCATCGCTGCCGCCTTCCATGACGCCAGAGGGCACGGCGGCCGTGTCTGCCGCAAGCAACAGGAGAAGCGAAGGGCTTGACTCCCTGTTCTCCTCAACGGCGCCCGCGTCAACGCCCTCTGTGCCTGTGATCGGCGCCGCAGCAAGCGCGCTCTCAAGCGTTGCAGGCAGGCGAAAGCTGAAGGTCATGCACCCAAGCAGCTATGAGGACGCAGCTGACGTGACCAGCACCCTCAAGGTTGGCGACGTGGCAGTTCTAGTGCTCAAGGGCGTGCCGGATTCCCTGGCGCACCGCATGATGGACTTCTCGTTCGGCGCGGCAAGCGCACTGGACGCAACCGTTGACTGCGTGGCCGACAAGACGTTCGTGATCTGCCGCGGGGACGCGCTCTCAGACGCTGAGCGCGCAAACCTCATGACGCAGGGCATCCTCTGACGATGCATGACCCCTTGACGGCAGGCCGCATCGCGTTCATCGGTTGCGGCAAGATGGGGGAGGCCATCCTCTCAGGCTGGCTTGCCTCTGAAGAGCCCACAGCCGCTGCAGTTCGCGAACGCGGCTTCTATATCGTCTCACCTGACGGCCCTCATGCTGATGAGCTGAAGGCGCACTATGGCTTCCCGGTCTTGGCACCTTCTGCTGAGCTGCCGCAAGATGTGTGCATGGTGCTCCTGTGCGTGAAGCCGCAGGTCATGCCGCAAGTCCTCCCTGAGCTGGCGGCCTCTGCACCTTTCGCGAACGGAAGCCCGCTCGTAGCGTCCATCGCAGCAGGCATCACAACGGAGAGCCTGGAGGCGGCGCTGCCTGCTGACACGCATGTGGTTCGCGTGATGCCGAACATGCCTCTTGCTGAGGGCGCAGGCGCGAGCGTTGTGTGCGCGGGTACGGCTGCAACGGACGCAGAGGCGGCGTATGTGAATGAGCTCTTCGCCGCGCTTGGCAAGTCTTGGTTGGTGGAAGAGGACCAGATAGATGCCGTGTGCGCTTTGTCCGGCGGCGGTCCGGCATACTTCGCCTACCTGGCGGAATGCTTGGCGCAAGCGGGGGCGCAGGCTGGGCTTTCAGAGGATCTGTCACTTGCCCTGGCGCGCCAGACGCTTGCAGGCACTGGGGCGTGCCTCACAGAAGACGGCCTCACGCTGGAGGATCTTCGCGTGTCTGTCTGCTCGCCTGGAGGGACCACGCTTGCCGCGCTTGCGGCAATGGATGAGGCCGGGTTCGCAAGATGCGCGGGCGCCGGCATAGATGCAGCTATAGCCCGTGCTAAGGAGTTGGCCAGATGATAATGCGCCTGATAGTTGAGCTGGTGGACATCTATACGTTCATCATCTTCGTCTACATCCTGCTGTCGTGGATCCCAACGAAGAGCGGCATCCTAGGAGACATTGACAACGTGCTCTCAAAGATCTGCGATCCATATCTGGATCTTTTCAAGAAGTTCATCCCGCCAATTGGAGGAATGGTGGACATATCGCCCATCATAGCCATAGTTGTTCTACAATTGGCCGTGCGAGTGCTTTACTTCATCTTTTAGCAGGATTTGGCGCAAAGGCGCTAGGGATAGGCGGCGAAAGGGACCCAGAAGATGGCTATTACCTCAGAGGACATCCACAACCAAAGCTTTGCCATTGACCGCAAGGGCTACGATGTTGACGAAGTCGATGTGTTCCTTGAGCACGTCGCCGATGAGATCGACTACCTGAACGATCGCATCGCTGAGCTTGAGGAAGAGCTTGAAGAGGCTCGTGCCGCCAAGCCTGAAGAGACCATCGTGGTGCAGGAGGAAGTTGAGCCTGAGGGCATCACCGGTGAGATCATGGCCGGCCCATCCTCAGAGGCGCTTGCTGAGAAGGACGCGCGCATCGCTGACCTTGAGGCGCAGCTGGCTGAGAAGAGCGCGAACGACAGCGCTATCTCCCAGGCGCTCATCATCGCGCAGCGCTCCGCTGATGAGATCATCGTCAAGGCGAACGCGCAGGCATCTGAGACCATGCAGGATGCCCGTGAAGAGGCTGACCGCATCATCAACCGTGCGAACGCTGATAGGCAAGACGTGCTGGATGCCATTCGCAAGCTTGAGGATGATCGTGAGGATACGCGTGAGGAGTACGCTGACATCCTGCGTGACTTCATCGACGACGCAACGCGCAAGCTGAATGACCTTGGCTACGATGACGACATCGACAACATCCCGGGCATCGGACGTGACGCCGGTGAGATAGACGTTGTGTATGAGGAGGACGTGGCAACCGAGTACACCACGCCTGCGGCCACGGCAACCGCTGTGGTTGAGACGGCAACGCCTGTTGCCAGCGTCTACGAGAAGGACCTCTCTGGCTTCGGTGACGTTGAGGATGACTTCGAGGACGTAGATTAGCTTTGTTCCGCGCTGCAGCTCTCTGCGGCTTTGAAGATGATCACAGCCCGCAATCCTGCGGGCTGTTTCTTTCATAGCGGCTTTGAGACGCGTTCGCTTGCTGGTCAAAGCTTTCGAAGGGGTGCTATTCCGTACCTTCCTTATTGTGGGCGTCTCCATTGGAGACGCAGCATTGCGATGAGCAATGCGTAACTTGCCCGATAGGGCAAGAACACCCGGCACCCAGCAACTGGTCAGGCAAGGTAGCCTGGCGCAGACCAGCAATCCGGGTGTTTCGGGTTATCACCCTCATTTCGCTGTGCTAGCGCACAGCTGCGTTCGCAATGCGAACGCCCACTCTTGGGGGGGGGCACAGCTGCGTTCGCAATGCGAGCGCCCACACAGAAAAAGCGGAGATCATCAAGGGAAGCGGGCCTGTAAGCCGGGTTCTGTCGGGGACGGCCATTTATCTAGAGCCTGCGTCGCCGCAGGCTTCGAGCACGCAACCCGGATGCACGCCAGGATCCACGTATAGCATCCCTATTTGCGCTTGCTCCAGATGGGGCTTGCCAAGCTACGTTGTTGCCAACGCACTGGTGCGCTTTTACCACACCGTTTCAGCTTTTCCGTGGCCTGGACGCCTCCAGCACATCATCTCCGCATTCTAGCTTCGGTCACAGCGCCCAAGGCTGCTCCCTCAGCTATCAAGCGGATATGACGCACTGGAGACGCCCAGGCGGCAACCAGTGAAGGTGCCGCATGCCAGTAGGAGTCTTCTTTTCTGTGGCGCTATCCGTCGGGTCACCCCGCCCAGCCGTTAGCTGGCATCTCATCCTGTGGAGCCCGGACTTTCCTCATGGCGCATGCGCGCCACGCGGCCGTCTGGCCCGCTTCGGCGTGGTATTCTAGCAGACCGAACAAGCCGAGAGATGGTCAGGAGGTGTCCCTTGGGCACGAAGACTGTGGCGCTCGTAGGGGCGTCTGACTTCAATGCGGAAGAGTTCGCGCGCTTGGACGCCGCAGGCGCGTTCGACATCATCCTAGCCGTGGACGCAGGCTATGAGAGCCTGATGGACATCGGCATCAAGCCCTACATGGCGATAGGGGACTTTGATTCCTTGGGCTACATCCCGAAGGGCATCCGCACGGCGCGCTTCTCCTCGCACAAGGACCAGTCTGACATGGAGCTTGCTCTTTCGCGCTCGAAGAGCCTGGGCGCTGGGCAGGTTGTGATCTTCGGCGCGCTTGGACGCCGCCTTGACCACACTCTTGCGAACTTGCAGCTGTTCGCAAGGTTCTCAGAAGAGGGCATCCGCGTTCGCGTGATCGGGCAACAAGAAGAGGTCATCTTCCTCACCGGCCCGGACATCTTCGAAGCACCGGCGCAAGAGGAGGGCATCGTGTCCGTCTTCGCCATGAATGATGAGTGCAAAGGCGTCTTCGAGCGCGGCCTTGAATGGGAGCTTGACGACGCGCTGCTCACGAACCGCACGTCTTTGGGGCTGTCAAACCAGCTGAAGGGCGAAGCGGTGATGATAGGCGTGGAGTCTGGCACCATCGCCATCTTCTTCCCGCTCTGAGGCCGTACCTGACCTAGGTCACATATCCGCACGCATATCCGCGTTCACCGGATTCTCGCATCCGAGCGGGCCGCATTCGCTATCCTTGGCAGAATCACAGGGGAGCTTGCAACGCGCGTGGGCGCGCGGCGGCGGGCTGAGAGGGGGCACGCGAATGCCCCGACCCTAGACCTGATGTGGGTAATGCCAACGAAGGGAGATGCCATGGATGATGCTGTATCCAGCACGAAACCCATCACTCAGATCGATCATGCACGCGCAGGGGTCATCACGGAGGCCATGCGCCAGGTGGCGCAGGCGGAGGGCTACCTGCCAGAGGATGTGCGTAACGCCGTTGCGCGCGGAACGCTGGCCATCCCTGCGAACATCCATCACGCAAGGCTTGAGCCGCGCGGCGTGGGCACGTGCGCGGGAGGGCGGCCGCTCTCAACGAAGGTGAACGTGAACCTGGGGATATCCGGCGACATGGCGGATGAGGGCCTGGAATGGGAGAAGGTGGCGATAGCGGAGCGGTTCGGCGCGGATGCCATCATGGACCTCTCGAACGCGGGCAAGACGGCAAGCTTCCGTGAGCGCCTCATCCAGCAGACGCCGCTCATGGTGGGTACCGTGCCCATCTATGACGCCATCGGATACCTTGAGAAGGCGCTGGTGGACATAACGCCGGATGACTTCCTGGACGTCATCCGCCGCCATGCGGAAGACGGCGTTGACTTCGTCACGATCCACGCGGGCATCAACCGCCAGACCATCTCGGCGTTCAAGCGCACGGGACGCCTCACGAACATCGTCTCACGCGGCGGCTCGCTCATCTTCGCGTGGATGGAGGCCACGGGCCACGAGAACCCGTTCTATGAGTTCTACGACGACATCCTCCAGATCCTGCACGAGCACGACGTGACCATCTCGCTGGGCGACGCCATGCGGCCGGGCTCCACGTATGACGCCACGGACGCTTCGCAGATCACGGAGCTGGTGGAGCTTGGCATCCTGACGAAGCGCGCGTGGGGCGCGGGCGTGCAGGTGATGATCGAAGGCCCCGGGCACATGGCGCTGAATGAGATCACCGCGAACATGGCGCTTGGGAAGCGGCTCTGCCACGGCGCGCCGTTCTACGTGCTAGGGCCGCTGGTCACGGACATCGCGCCCGGCTATGACCACATCACAGCAGCCATCGGTGGCGCCATCGCCGCAAGCTCAGGCGCGGACTTCCTCTGCTACGTGACGCCGGCGGAGCATCTGCGTCTGCCGGATGCGGCAGACGTCAAGGAGGGGCTCATCGCCACCAAGATTGCCGCGCACGCAGCGGATGTGGCGAAAGGCGTCCCGCACGCACGCGTGCGCGATGACCGGATGTCCGACGCGCGCCGCCGCGTTGACTGGGAGGAGATGTTCACGCTCTCCTTGGATTCGGAGAAGGCGCGTGCCTATTTCGCCAGCGCGCCGCCCGCCACAGACGGCACCTGCACCATGTGCGGGAAGATGTGCGCCATGCGCACCGTGAACAACTTGATGGATGGATTGACCGTTGACCTTGGGAGGGACTCATGAAGGAATTCGCATTGAAGGCAGCATTGGATGAGGTGCGGCAAAGCGTGCCGCTGGTGCACTGCATCACCAACTACGTCACTGTGAACGATTGCGCGAACGCGCTTCTGGCTTGCGGCGGCTCGCCCATCATGTCAGACGAGCCACTGGACGTTGAGGACATCACGTCCATCTGCGGCGGCCTTGTGCTGAACATCGGCACGCTGAACGCGAACACCATACAGGGCATGCGCTTGGCCGCCGCGAAGGCCACTCAGCTTGGGCACCCCATCGTGCTGGACCCGGTGGGCGCGGGTGCAAGCGCCCTTCGCACTGAGACGGCATCTGAGCTTCTGGATGCGTATGGCATCTCCGTCATCCGCGGCAATATGTCTGAGGTGCGCGCTCTTGCGGGCGCAAGCTCCACCACGCGCGGCGTTGACGTGGACCCAGGGGATGTTGTCACGGAGGACAACTTGGCTGAGTCGGCCGCGTTCGCGCGAGATGTTGCCAAGAGGGCGCATGCTGTGGTGGCCATCACAGGTGCCATAGACATAGTGGCCACTGAGACGGACGCGTTCGCCGTGCGCAACGGCAGTGCGCTCATGGGGAAGATCACAGGCGCTGGGTGCATGCTCTCCGCTGTGTGCGGCGCGTACGCCGTGGCCGGGCAGGATGCGCTCCTGGAGGCTACGCTGGCTGCGGTTTGTGGGATGGGCGTTGCGGGGGAGATGGCGGCCGCGCGCATGACGCCCGCTTGCGGGAACGGGTCTTTCCGTACGTATCTGCTGGACGCGCTCTTCAACATGGATGGCAATGCGCTGGAGAAGCATGCTAAGGTGGAGCAGCTCTAGCGGATCTTGACTTGAAGGAGGCCACGCACAATGACGCTTCCAAGGCATTTGAGCAGAACGTGGACGGAGGCCAAGCTTCGCCAAGCCATGCGCCTCTATGCAGTGACAGACGCGCGCTGGCTTGCCGGGCGCAGCCTTGCAAGCGCGGTGGCGCATGCGCTCACCGGCGGCGCTACCATGATCCAGCTGCGGGACAAGGAGCTCTCAACCGTGGATCTTGCACGGTGCGCCAGGCAGCTCGTACCCATCTGTGAGGTGGCGAACGTGCCGCTGGTGATTGATGACGACATTCAGGCCGTGAAGATGAGCGGTGCGGATGGAGTTCACGTTGGGCAGTCTGACGCAACGTGCGCAGAGGCGCGCCAAGAGCTTGGGCCGGATGCCATCGTGGGCGTGTCCGTGCAAACGGTGGAGCAGGCGCTTTGCGCACAGGAGGCGGGCGCAAGCTACCTTGGCGTGGGGGCCATGTTCGCCACGTCCACGAAGGACGACGCGGATCCCGTCAGCATCCAGACGCTATCAGACATCTGCCGCGCTGTGACCATCCCGGTAGTTGCCATTGGCGGGATCGGGATCGCGAACGTGTGTCAGCTTGCTGATACGGGGGTGGACGGAGTGGCGGTGGTGTCTGCCATTTTTGCGTCGAAGGATGTTGAGGGGGCTGCGCGTAGCCTGAGCCAAGCGCTGGACGCATGCCTTCCGAAGGAGCGCGCAAGATGACGCAGAAGACGAAGAAGCTCTCAGTTCTGACCATTGCTGGCTCTGACTCCTCTGGTGGCGCGGGCATCCAGGCGGACATCAAGACCATACAAGCTCTGAAGCTGTTCGCTACATCTGCCATCACGGCCATAACGGCGCAGAATACGCTTGGCGTGCGGTCTGTCCAAGATATCTTGCCGGATATGGTGCGTGACCAGATTGATGCCGTGTTCGAGGACATCCGGCCAGATGCCGTGAAGATAGGCATGGTCTCATCCGCTGAGATCGTGTCCGTGATAGCGGATGCGCTCATTCGCCACGGTGCGCAGCATGTGGTGGTGGATCCGGTCATGGTTGCTACCAGCGGATCAGAGCTGATCCGAACGGACGCTATCACCGCGCTTGAAGAGAGGCTGTTCCCGCTTGCACAGGTGATCACGCCGAACGTCCCTGAGGCGGAAGCGCTATCAGGCATGAGCATCATGTGCGCAGATGACATGGTGCAGGCTGCACGCGTGATAGCGGAGAAGGTTGCTCCTGATGGGGGCGTCTACAGGAAGCCTGCGGTGCTGGTGAAGGGCGGCCATGCGCTGGATGAGCTGGAGGGTGCGTCTGACTTCCTGCTGGATGAGGATGGGGAAGAGGTCTGGCTCACCGCCCCTCGCATAGACAATCCGAACGCGCACGGCACTGGTTGCACGCTCTCGTCCGCCATTGCTTGCGGGCTTGCGAAGGGGCTTTCCGTTGAGGAGTCCTGCAGGCAAGCCAAGGCTTACATCTCCGGGGCGCTTGGAGCTGGCTTGGATCTTGGGGCCGGTTCAGGGCCGATGGATCACATGTGGGAATACATGGCTTGACTCGCTGGCGCAAAACCCCTAACATTCTAACTCGCGCTTTTCGCAGGCAGCGAAGAGCAGTGGGCTTAGTTGGGGTGTCGTCTAATGGCAGGACAGCGGTTTCTGGTGCCGTATGTGAGGGTTCGACTCCTTCCACCCCAGCCAACTTCACGCATGCACATCGCGTAGGTTGGTGTATACTGAGCGCCGCGCTATGTGGCTCCGTCGTCTAGCGGTTTAGGACGCCGCCCTCTCAAGGCGGAGGTC